>JAQWLT010000033.1 GCA_029247205.1 Phycisphaerales bacterium
TTAGTGAATGAACCGCAACATCCCAAAGTTCGGCACGCTTTCGGGCGTGAGTGCTGGGAAGTACACAAGGAAGGCCTTGCCGATCAAGAGGTCGCGGGGAACCACAAAGGGGGCGGGGTCCACCTGCTCAGCAACGATCGGGGCAGGACTGCCCAACAAGCGGCTGTCGAGAGAACGCCCGCTGTTGTCACCAAGAACGAAGAATTGATCTGGGCCGAGTACACGCAAGTGATCGGGATGCGTTGCAGCACCATGACGACCAGGGGCCGTGTCTGCTGCAAACTCTGCCAATGGCGCGTTCTTGATTGCGTGACTCGTGATGATGGCCGGGCGGTAGTAGATGTCGCGGTCGATCTCCATTCGAGAAAGCCGCACAGGTGCGCCATCAAATGACCAACTGAGTGCGGGTGGCACCGGCAATCGCTCGGCCAGTTGGCCATCCGTCCACTGCTCGCCCGATCGACGTTCATACTTGTCCATCGCAGCTACCAGCCGCTCATGTGGGGTCCAGTCATATTCCAGTTCCACAACTTGTTGACCGTCAATGAATAGTCTGGTTGCTTGATCAATATGCTCGGCGACAAATCGCATGGGCACGCCTGTACGCATCGCCGGAATTGGCGCATTCACAAGCGTGATGTCTTGTGGCGATCCAAGAGGCCACATTTCAATCGATGCTGTTTCGCCCGCGATCGAAAACTGGAAGACGTGCGACCGAGCCGTTAACGCTAAGGATGTACTCAGCCCATCCGCCTGAGGAATAATCGTGCCAGATATACGGAGGTCACTGACAGCGAACTCGGGGCTGACCGGCCCAAACATGTTGTAAGCATTCCAATCATCGAGCGGAAAACGTTCTTCGTCCCACATGAGCGTGGCTTTGCCCGTTCCCTCGCTCTCCAGTGACTCGCCTTCTTCCTTCCAATCACTACGAGGCTGACCAACCCATGGCATGCCCTCCCACCCGCGAGGCAATCGAAGTGGCTGCCCAGGTGTGTAGTCGCTACTCCATACTTGCTGCCATGCGGTCTCTCGCACATGGCCTGGCTTGCGTGCCACATGAAAGCGATCATCGCCGGATGCTCGCACAAAGATGTCGCCGTCAACAATCCAAATTGTTTCGCCTGGCAGACCGACGAGCCGCTTGATGTATGTGCCCGAAGCGCCTTCTGGTGCTGTTGGTACTCTAAATACCACGACGTCCCAACGATCTGGACTTGTGAACGGATACAGCCACTTGGCAACCAGAATCCGGTCCCCCCACAACGAGCCACTCAAGGTGGCGGAGTGCTGGTCAGCAAATGGCTGCTCACGACCCGCGAGGTGGTCACGTATGAGTTTGACTTGCGGCTGAGAGTCCAAGCCCACGGCCGTCGTCTTCCCCGTCTGATGACTCTGCACTGACATGTGCTGCCCAAGCAGCGTCGGCGCCATCGAGCCGGTGGGAATGACAAAGCCCTCAACCACGAAGCCGCGAAAGATCATCGCCAGCGTGAACGCCACGATCAACGACTGAATCGTCTCAATGATCGTGGTGCCGTGCTCAGAACTAGACTGGGTGCTGGACTGGGACATAGAACGGCAAGCATACTCGTGAAGAACAACTTTGGTTCTTCAGACTCAACCCTCTGCTCCACCCCCAGCATTGCCCCCAGAAGTACCGCCGGAACCTCTCCCTGAATCACCACCCGAACCGCCACCCTTTCGCCGCCTGCGACGACGCTTCTTCTTGCTTCCGCCCTCGCCCGTGCCGGCAGCCTTTGCCTCCGGGGAACCACCCTCCTGCCCCTTCGCCCCGCTTCGACGGCGACGACGACGCTTCTTCTTGGCTCCGCCCTCGGTTGGGCGATCTCCTTTTTCACCCTCGCCGGCCTGCTTCTCGCCTGGACCGCGGCCACCCTTCGCTGTGCCGCCTCCCTTCCGACGACCACTGCCATGCCGCTTGGACTTGGATCTACTGCCGCCTCGCTCGGCGCGAGGAATACGCTCCTCAGCCGCATCGCTCGCAGCAGGCTCATCGCCGAAGTCGTAAGCCGAGTGCTCGCCGGGCGACGGGCATGTCTCTGGATCCATCAACTCCTCCACAGGCACCGCCACTTCGCGGCCATCCTCTTCGAGTTTGATCCGAACAAGTTGCGTCAGAATCTGCCCTTCCTGCACAATGCCAGGTCCGAACATCGTTCCGACCCGCGACTTGCGATGCGGTAGTTGGGCCTTGAGTTCTTTGTACGTCTGATCTTCGTAACGAAGACAACACATCAAGCGGCCACAACGACCGGAAATTTTCAGTGGATCAAGTGTGGCCTTTTGTTGCTTGGCCGAACGCATTGACACGGGCTTGAGAACCTTCAGGAAGTTCTTGCAGCAACAGTGTTGACCGCATCGCTCGTAGTCTGCAACCAGCCTTGCTTCGTCACGGGCGCCCACCTGACGCATGTCGATTCGGCAGCGAAACTCGGCGCCCAAATCCTGAGCAAGTTCGCGAAAGTCGACTCGAGTTTCGGATTGGTAATACACCACACCACACTCGGTCTCAAGCGTGATTTCAGCATCGACAATCTTCATCTCAAGATTGAAGAACTTGGCGAGTTGGCGTGCTTTCACGACCAGGCCCTTCGCGTCGGCTTCACGCTCGGTGAAACTGTGAAGATCATCTGGAGTGGCAATTCGAAGCACGCGACCACGGTTGTAGAAGGGGTAGTCCTTGCCGCCCGATCCATCAATGTATTCTCGCATTTCTTTGCGAGAGACCGATGTTGCGCAAGCATTATTCGGGCACGTCGTGGTGAGCATCGTGGCAAGTTCAATGCCGCGGTGGGTTCGTACTACAAACTTCGATCCACAGCCAGCACGAAGATTGCCTTGAGACTCGTACTCGCCAATCAGGCTCATGCGACCAAATCGAACGACAAATGTCTTGGGTGCCTCAGTCGCTGCAAGCTGCTCTTCGAGCGTCATTGCGTCACGACGGGAGGGGTCGGCATCTTCTTCGAAGACGGGAAGTTGAAAAATAGTCATAGGTGTGATTCGCGTCGCAGCCTGCGTGCAGGTCACGATCGGGTAACTCTTTGGGGCATGTCGTCAGGCTGGGTTTCAGTCTCTTCTGGCCGCCTGACAGGCGCAGAGAGTGGAACGCGAATCAACTGGACATCCTAGCAGAGACCTATTGCCTCGTCTTGACGTCCTGCAGCGACTTGCGACTTCGCTTCGAAAAGAGCAGCCGAATCGGCACTTCGCAGAATGGCATCTCCTCACGCAGTCTATTCATGAGATATCGCTCGTAGCGACCCTCAAAGAGCTTGGGATCGTTGACCACCAGAGCAATCGTCGGTGGATCAATCGCCACCTGCGACACATACAGCAACTTTGCCTGTGTCCCGAGCCGTGATGACGGGCCACGTTGCTTGAGAATCGACTCGATGGTGGAATTGAGTTGCCCAGTAGTCTCTCGGTGCCTTGCCTGCTCGCGGAGATTAAAGGCCATATTGACGACGTCTTCAATGCCCTCGCCGTCCTTGGCACTCACCAGCACGATGGGGGCAAAATCCAGGCCGCGAAGTTCCCGCGTGAGATATTCGCCGAAGCTCTCGGCATCGGCATCCTCGGGCGTCAAATCCCACTTATTGAGGACGATGACCGTGGGTTTGTACTGCCGCTGTAATTCTTGGGCCAGTTTGCGATCAACCTGCGACACCTTGCGTGTGGCGTCGATCATAAACATCACCACATCGCTCCGGCGAATCGCATGCAGCATTCTGTGATAAGCGTAGTACTCGACATTCCCCGAGAAACTCTTGCGTCTTCGCACGCCCGCGGTATCGATCGCGACAAATGGCCGACCGGCCATTTCGAAGCGTACGTCAACGGCGTCGCGCGTCGTACCAGCAATCTCCGAGACGATGCAACGCTCCTCGCCAGCCAGTGCATTGATCAACGTCGACTTGCCCGCATTGCGGCAGCCGACAATCGCTACCTTCATTTCGGCCTCGGCGGGTGTTTCGCCAGGCTCAACCCGCTCCCAGATCTTTTCAAGAAGTCGCTTCGCGCCATACCCGCTCGTTGCCGACACGCACTCAGGTACACCCAGTCCAAGACCGGCCGCCTCCATGGCGTGCGACTCCCAAGATTGATCATCAACTTTGTTCGCAACCAATATGACGCGATCCTCTAACTGGCGGCGGCGAATCAGTCCCACCACCGTTTCGTCCAGTGGCACCAACCCATCCCTCGCATCGACCACGAAGAGGATGACGGCAGCCTGGTCCATGGCCTCACCAATTTGGCCTTCGATATCTTTTGTCAACGTGGCAAGATCACACCCAGCATCGTCGATGCGAGTGTCGTCGGTCGTGTACACGCCCCAGCCGCCCGTGTCAGTGAACTCAACCCAGCGGGTGTCGTAGGTGTCCAGTTCCAGCGGTGGCGACAGTTCCTTGACCGCCGTGACGCGGTCCCTCGTCACGCCTGGCACCGCATCGACGATTGAAATCCGCCGACCTGCGAAGCGGTTCAGAAGACTGGACTTACCCACATTTGGGCGGCCCACGATGGCAACTTGGGGAAGCGATGACATAGCGGTGCATTGTACTCGGCCTTGCCATACAGAAGATCAAATGGCTACGGACACACCCTGATGAATGGCCCTGAGACCTCATACACTGACGCTATGAGCCCTCCACGTAATCCTGGTTTGCTGCTGGTCATCTCTGGCCCCTCGGGCGTTGGCAAGACAACCATCGTCCACCGTATTCGTGAGCGGCTCGGCGGACGCTTCAGCGTGTCCGCGACAACCCGGCCGCGAAGTGAAGGCGAGGTTGATGGAGTTGATTATCTCTTTGTTAGCACTGAGCAGTTCGACGCGATGAAGCAGGCTGGCGAGTTCCTGGAAGATGCCGAGGTGTTTGGGCGGCATGCCTATGGAACGCCTCGAATGCCGGTGGCCCAAGTGCTCGCCGCAGGCGATCTCATCATGCTCGACATCGATGTGCAAGGCGCCATTCAAGTGCGAGATCGCATGCCAGCAGCATTCATGCTGTTCATCTTGCCGCCAAGTGACGCCGAACTTCGCAACCGACTTGAAGCGCGGGGACGTGAAGACGAAGAAGCCATCAATCGTCGTTTCTCCGAAGCTCGACGAGAGATCGATCTTGCAACGAGCCGTGTGTTGTACGACGCCTTCATTACCAACGACAACCTTGATCGGGCCGTTGATGAAGCATGCCGCCTTGTCACCGCCCGACGCAGCGCCGCAAACATCAAAGGATGACACGCATACTTGCTGTGCTCGGCTTGGCGTTCACTTCGCTGCCTGCCATCGCTGCGGTGCCCACGATCACGGCCGCGGTGGCGATACGCAATGGCGCACTGGTCATTCCGCTCGACCCAGCAGCGAACACATCAACCAACTCGGTGCAACTGACCAATGGGCAGCATCCACAAGCCCACGTCCTATGGTTCACCGCTTCACCTCGCCTTATTCGTGATTGGGTGCTCCCCCCTCGCAAACTATCCGTACATCGCGAACCCACGCCAAATGGCGAACCATTCCTTGTCGTCAAACTTCCGGAAGATGGTGGTGGCGATCTTCGCATTGACGACTCGGTCATTCGCCTGCACTGGCTTGATATGCCCCCGGCTATGCCAATTCTGCGACTCAATGCTGGGGCGACGCCGGCGGCGGTTCGCACGGGCTACGCAAGCCCACCTCTGTCTGATCCGCTGCAAGCATGGCGGTGCGAGTTGCTCGCGACAATGCGAGGGGCTGAGCCACCAAGCCTGAATCGCTTTGATGATGCCCAGCGTATGTTGGCGATGTCCACAATTGGTTCATGGAGAATTGCGTTGCACCGCATTGCAGCTGCCGACATGGGTGTGGCAAGACGCGTTGCTGAATTGTTGACTGGCGTTGCAAGCAACAAAGATGAGCAGATTGCCGCATGGCTCACCGCCACTACCCCGCTGCAAGAACTACTCAGACTTACCATAGCTGACCACAACCCCGCATTGCTCGCAGAACGAGTGCTGCGTTGGTGTGATCGGCAAACCGAGTTGCTCGCATGGGTCACTTCAGATCAAGGCCGTGACATCACACTTTCATTTGCCAATCCACGTCCCACAGAGATGCTTGCTGAAGTCACGTGGGCACAGCCGGGTGAGTTGCCATGGGGCACACGCATTCCAGCGCACACGACGCAGCAGACTTCCTACGAAGCGTTGCCACTGCGAGCGGCGACTAACTTGCTTGTTCAGGTGGGGCAGAACCACCTCATGCTGCCAATTGATCGGAGCGTCAGAGCCGTTGAACCACCCGGTTTGACCGTAGGGCCGCTTTACCCAACAAGAACGCTCTCAGATGTGCGCGCCGGCACGCTGCCACCACCGCCGCCTACCGAACTGCAGACATTCGCGCAAATTCGCCGGTTAATGGGGCAATGGGAAATAATGCTCGAGTGCCGGTGGGATGGAAAACTACCGCTTGAGCAAATCAATATGGACACGGTGGTGATCCTTTGGCAATGCGACGGTGAAAGCCATGTGGTGACCGTCAGTCCACTCGGCATCGCCGAGGAAAGCGCAGCCACGGCATACATCTCACAGCACGACCACGCGTGGCTCTGCCGTGTAGTGCTACCCGATGTTTGGATCTGTGAGTCGCCATTGCTCGCTCTGCGGCGAACACACGGCGACACGGGCACCATAGACACATGGCCGACACCAGGAACGCCATGGCAGCGAGTATCAGACCCTGTCAGGCTTGATCTTGCACCGTGGGATGATCAAGACGCCTTCGCGGCATCACCCTGAAGTGGCACCGTCTGCACGATATCGGCAAGAAGATCGTCAGCTGTGACAGCATCCGCTTGGGCCTCAAAGTTCAGAATCAGACGATGCCGCATGGCCGGTACTACCGCATCGCGAAGATCATCGACATTGATTTCACTTCGTCCATCGCGAAGTGCCGACACCTTGGCCGCAAGCGATAAAGCTTGCCCAGCGCGAGGCGATGCGCCCAGTCGCACATACCGATCGACTCGCGGGGGCGCAAACTCGCGTCCCGGATGTGTAGCAAGAACAAGACTTGCCATGCCACTTCGAATGGTCTGTGGGATCGAGACTTCACGGACCGCTGCCTGGTACCTCAAAATGGCATCTGTGTCTAAGACTGGTTTGATGTGCATTTGAGTAGCAGATGTGGTTCGCTCAAGAATCTCGCAAAGCTCTTCGCGCGTTGAATATCCAACGATCAGTTTGAAGAAGAAGCGATCAAGTTGTGCCTCGGGAAGCGGATAGGTGCCCTCTTGCTCAATGGGATTCTGTGTTGCCATCACCAAAAAGGGTGGGCCGAGCGGCCGCGTCTCACCACTGACAGTAACTGCCCGCTCTTGCATGGCCTCAAGCATCGCGGACTGGGTCTTGGGCGTCGCACGATTAATTTCATCAGCGAGCACGATCTGCGCGAAGATCGGTCCAGGACGAAACACAAAGCGGCGCCCCTCCGCATCCTCTTCAACGACCGTTGTCCCTGTGACATCTGCGGGCATCAGGTCGGGCGTAAACTGAATGCGGGAGAAGTCCAGCGAGAGTGCTTGTGAAAGTGATCGCACAAGCAGTGTCTTGCCAAGCCCCGGCACGCCCTCGAGAAGCACGTGGCCACCCGCAAAAAGACTGGTCAATACACCATCGACAATCTCGTCGTGACCCACAATGACCTTCGCCAATTCGGTCTTGAGGCGGTTCCAATCTGTGGCGAATGCGTCGCTCATGGGTAAGACCGTAGCAGGAGCGGCCAGTCAGAACCGGATCGCTCCCTGAAAGCCAATCACTGGGGCTGGGTCTTGATTGCGAGCCCATACATCATTGCCTGCAGAGTCGGTTGTTTTGAGGCGGCCGTACACCGTTGCTCCAACAAAGGCCGTGAGGCTGATGTTAGGTCGTACATCGATCGCTATAAAGACGGTGAGCGGCAATGCCTCGGTCACACCAACGCCACCCCGACTCGGCGCATCGTCGTTCAGTCGAAACCGCTGGTAGTCGAAGGTCAGCGACATGCCCACATCAATCGTCGGCTGGACTTCGTACACGAGTTCGACGCCACTTTGGCCAGACCACCCCGTCGTGAGGCGTGTGGAGAGTGAGAGTCGGTCGATGATCTTCCAGTCAAGCACGATGATGGGATAGATAAGCAGATCATCTTCAATCTGGCTTCGCACGCCGACCCCGCCACCAATGACAAGGTCACGCGAGAACGCGTACGCGGCGCCAATTGCGCCCCCACCTTCGAAACCATCACCAAGCGATGCACCTTCTTCGGCAGCCCAACGAGCTTGCCCGCCGCCGAATACTTGCCACTGCGGTGTGAGTTGATATTTCAGGCCAACATCAAAGTAGCTCGTGTTGACATTCGTCCATGGTGACGGGATACCCTCGAATGAAAAGTTATCGCGTTGGTAACGAGCGCCAAGCATCAAGTCGAGATCGTCGGAGAGCGCGATACGCCCCCGAGCGGAGAAGTACCCGCGATCATGTGAGAAGCGGCCGTTGGTTGTGTTGTGCAGATCAGCCTTGAGTTGCCATACCCAACTGCCCTGGATAGAAAAAGACGTGCTCGTTTCCACAGATTGACCGAGGGGTGCAACTTCTTGCTCAGTCGGCGGCGTCGTAGCGTCAGGCGCGCCGAATGACAATGGGCCAGCCCAAAATGGACTTGGGGCCGTCGCGATACAGGCCATTACAAGTGCTGTTGTTGTGATCATATTCAGTCTCCGTTGCGCTGCGATCTATCGGCTGCTTTCCTGCTCAAGGACGCAGGATAAGAGAATCGCTCACAGCGAGTTCATGATCGTTTCATTTCGCGGAGCAAACAGGCCAAAGCTCATCACGATTCAACCACCCGAATTCTTGGCGGCAACAGAGGAGACCTTGAGGTCCCTCTATTGATCTAGTCTTCAGCCTTTTCGACCTGCCAATACTCGAGTTCGACCGGGGCCTGGCGGCCGAAGATGGTGACCAGTACGCGAACCATGCCCTTGTCGGGCATCACAACGTCGATGGTGCCTTCGTAGCCTTCGAAAGGGCCAGTATTGATGTTGACGTGGTCACCTTGCACGAACTCAAGTTTCATCTCCGGCTCAGCATCCGGCATCTTCGAGTCAAAGAGCATCTTCTCGACTTCAGTTGGCGACATCGGCGTAGGCCTACCAGCCGTACCAACAAAGTCGCCCACACCGGTCGTTTCCTTGATTAAGAAGAATACGTCCTGCGGAATGCGGCCACTCTCAAGCATCATCTCGACAAAAATGTAGCCGGGATATAACTTGGTTTCCGTAATCCGCTGCTTGCCACCCTTGAGCGTACGTGTCTTCTCGGTCGGGACCATGATGCGGCCAATACGGTCGGTCAGGCCTTCGATTTCGACCTTGCGTTGCAACGTATCTCGCACCGAGTTTTCTTTGTTTGAGGCAACGCGAAGCACGAACCAGTCCATGCCCTGGCGGTACATCGGCATATCAACAGCGGGGTCAAACTCAGCCTCATCAGCAGGCTGGGTGCTGGTGACGATCTCGCCCTCGTGCTCACTGGCACTATCAGGAGCAATCACCTCGACTGGCTCAGGCGTCATCGCTTCAACCGCATCACTTGCGATTTCTTCCTGCTTTGGCTCGGCTTGATCCATTTGTTCGTGTTCGATTGTCATGATTCCTGTCCCACCATCTCTCTCAGAAGAGTTCACTCAATTCACCCGGTCCGCAGCACGGTCATCCAGCGGAAGATGCTGGCAAAGCCCACATCAAAGGCCCAGCAGTACAACGCAATGAGAATGGTCAGACCGATGACCGCTCGCGTGGAGAGTTCAATCTCGCGTCTGCTTGACCAATTCACCTTTCGCATCTCACCTTCGGTTGCGATCAGAAATTCAACAGTGCGGCGTCGCGTCCCGATGAGCAACCACCCGAGGATGCCAAAAACGATCGCCGCGATCAACATAGCAGTGACTCGCACATAGGTTGGCTCAAAGCCAAACATGCTGACACCTTCGAATTCTTTCCAGAGCCAAGCCAGACCTAGAGCGATGATCGCGCCAAGGCCATATGCCGACATCAATCGCACCCAGTATCCCTGTCCAGCCTTGTAAATTGTGGACATCATTCATCTCCATCCTGCCACGGGCAGTGTGTTGCCCGGACCTAAAACACGCCGGGAGTGACTCGAACACTCAACCTGCGGATTTGGAATCCGCTGCTCTGCCAATTGAGCTACCGGCGTTCCGGTGGCAAGGCGTCGTGCCCTGCCGCGAGCTCACTTTCTCTTGATCTTATGCAGGGTGTGCTTACGAAGACGTGGGCTGTACTTCTGCATACCAGCCTTCACCTTCTCATCAATTCCACCCTTGACTCGAATGCTTGTGCGGTAATTGAGGTCGCCACACTCAGTGCATTGGAGCCACACATATTCACGATCATTTGACTTCTTGGCCATTGCTTTTCCTGACTTTCCCCGATCCGGCCCCGTCGCCGTTCAAGGCGGCGACGGGGTCAGGAGGGGTTCGAACTGCCCATATAAGGCTTACTCGAGGATCTTGGTCACAACGCCCGAACCGACGGTTCGGCCGCCTTCGCGAACCGCGAAGCGAAGGCCTTCGACCATGGCAATGTTCTTGCCAAGGCTGACCTTCATCTTGATGTTGTCACCGGGCATGCACATCTCGGCACCGACGAGGTCTAGGCCACCTGTCACGTCCGTCGTGCGGAAGTAGAACTGCGGCTTATACCCAGAGAAGAACGGCGTATGACGGCCGCCCTCTTCCTTGGTGAGCACATAAACCTCTGCCTCAAAGTGCGTGTGGGGAGTGATGCTGCCGGGCTTAGCAAGTACCTGCCCACGCTCGACATCTTCCTTTTCAATACCACGGAGCAGCGCACCAACATTGTCGCCGGCCTGTGCATCTTCAAGGATCTTGTTGAACATTTCCACGCCAGTGCAAGTGGTCTTGGTTGGCTCTTCGGTGAGACCGACAATCTCAATGGCATCGCCGACATGCACAGCACCGGTCTCGATACGACCCGTGACAACTGTGCCACGACCCTTAATCGAGAACACGTCCTCGATCGCCATCAAGAATGGCTTATCGACTTCACGCACGGGCTGTGGAACGTACTCATCAAGAGCAGCCATCAGATCATCGAGTGGCTTGCATACTTCATCATCCTTGCCTTCGCTCTCAAGCCCCTTCAGAGCTGAGCCGCGAATGATCGGAATGTCGTCGCCTGGGAAGTCATACATGGACAGAAGTTCACGAACTTCCATCTCAACGAGGTCAAGCATTTCCTCATCGTCGACCATGTCGCACTTATTCATAAAGACGACAATCTTCGGTACACCAACCTGGCGAGCAAGCAAAATGTGCTCACGCGTCTGGGGCATGGGACCATCGGTCGCTGCAACTACCAGAATAGCGCCGTCCATCTGGGCGGCACCGGTAATCATGTTCTTGTCATAGTCAGCGTGACCAGGGCAATCTACATGGGCATAGTGCCGTTCGTCTGACTCATACTCCTGGTGACTGGTCGCGATCGTAATACCGCGAGCCTTTTCTTCAGGGGCATTATCAATCTCGTCAAACGCGCGAGCGTCGCCGAGACCCTTGGCAGACTGCCGGGTTGTAATCGCCGCGGTGAGAGTGGTCTTCCCGTGGTCGATGTGCCCGATCGTGCCTACATTTACATGCGGCTTGTTACGAACAAATGTGTCCTTCGCCATCGGTGCGATTCTCCTGCGCGGGGCTGTGTGCTGGAAGGGCGTGGTGCCCGTTCGTGTCACGTTGCCTCGCAGCAATCTCCAGTTTGGATTGGTACTTCGTTGAGCACGCAACCCAAGGGTCCATGATGGACCGGTCCTCGTTTCGTACGCCGCACGTGCGACGCATCTATTCATCGCCTCGCAACGCGAGGCACTGCCGCGGACCATCCGCGACAACAAGTTGTATCCAAGCCACCGACGGGACTCGAACCCGTGACCTCACCCTTACCAAGGGTGTGCTCTACCACTGAGCTACGGTGGCGGAGATCGTTCTTGCCCACCTGAACTTGGATTCCGCCGCCACGCTCATGCCGACGAAAAACCGCCCCGACAGGGACGGAAGCGAGGATTGTACCTATATCCGCCACACTCGCAAGTCCAGAGCAACCATCAATTGGAAACCGGGGGCCTGTGCTACTGCAGGCGGCGATCGAGATCGAGAATTCGCATCCCTCGGCCCGGTGTGGAGTCGTCTCCAGCGAGCTGAGCCCAGGATCGCCAGGCGGTCTCCTGGCCCACATGGCCGTCTAGATACATGATCAGACAAAGATCGCCGTTGCTGTACCGGAAGTCGACTTCTTGGGTCGATGCCACTCCGATTGGGGCATCTGCAAGGATCCAATTTGTGAAGGAAGCGGCGGTCTTTGCCTCATAGTCCTGCTCGAGCGGGCTTCCACCAATATCCTCGCCACGGAATGAATCAATGAGATACAGGCTGCGGGCAGGGGCCCTTACTTGAGCATGCGTAACGAAGCGGTCAACAGTGGGATCGCTTGTGTTGCCACTGATATCAGCGTGGGAGCGGGAATCGAAGAAGTTATTGGCAGCAAAGAAGCCAGGGAGGCCTTCCTCCCACGCTCCAGCTCCAATCGGAGTCGGCAAACCCTCTGCACGGCCTTCTGGATCATCGGGGGATGCGGAAATGCCGCGATTAGATAAGAACGGGCTCGAACCGACGCCATCTGCTGTGATATTCGGATAATTTGCTGTGTTCGCGGCTGCTGACCGAAGTGGGTTTGCGAAGCGATTGCCATCTTGCTCATAGAGCCACCACCCTGGGGCGGCAACGCTATCCGAACCGTAGCCACCATAGACATCGTTCTGCTTGGTGCCCAGAACAGTGAAGGAATCGAAGTCGACTAACTCGCCGAGGTTGGCATCAACCCAGAGAATGTCGGCCCACGAACCCTGGGCCATGCCGTCCTCCCGAAAGTCGCCGGTTGTTCGGAAGGGGTTGGCCGTTGCTGGTGAAAGCCAGTCGTCCCCATCTGCTCCAGATGTAAAGAAGCGAGCTCCGCCCACACGACTGACATTGATCTGGTCAATGTCGCCGTCCCCATTGGTATCAGCCCCATCCTCATTGAGATAATTGAACCGAGAGGGAACAACGGTGTCTCGATTGCTTGAGGCGTATTGGTCGATCCACTGAGCAATTTGCCGGAGATGATTGCGAGATTTCAGCATGACCTCACTGTCTCGCCCGCCGAGCATTGCCATGGTGAAAAGCCCGAGAAGGAGCCCAATGACGGATACAACCACCATCAACTCCACCAACGTAAATCCCTTGCGGTGATGATATTGCTGCACGTCAGGACCTCCGGGGCACTCGCCCGATCTTCAGGATACGGCCAGAAAGAGCAGCCGGATCCGCCCGCAAGGGGGTCAACCCAAATTCATCGTCATCAGGAACTCAGCATTGGAATTCGTCTTAGAAAGACGCGTGCGAAGCAATTCCATCGCCTCGATCACGCTCATATCCGAAACAACCTTGCGAAGCCGTGACACGAGATCAAGTTCCTTCTCGTCAAGTAGCAGCTCTTCGCGGCGAGTGCCCGAAGCAGGAATATCAATCGCGGGCCAGATCCGCTTCTCGACCAACTTGCGTGTCAGGTGCAACTCGCTATTTCCTGTCCCCTTGAACTCTTCAAAGATCACTTCATCAGCTTTCGATCCTGTATCTACAAGCGCGGTTGCAATGATCGTCAGCGATCCACCATCTTCGATGTTTCGAGCTGAACCGAAGAACTTCTTAGGCTTGATGAGCGCTGCGTTGTCGACGCCACCCGTACCAATCTTGCCTGAGCCACTTGTTGCGTTGTTGTAGCCACGGGCCAACCGTGTAATGGAATCGAGCAAGACAACGACCTTGCCACCAGCCTCGACCATTCGGCGAGCCTTCTCCATGACAATCTCAGCCACCTGAATATGCCGCGTGGCATGCTCATCGAATGTACTCGCAACAACCTCGACTGACTCACAAGTATTGCGTTTGAAGTCGGTCACCTCTTCAGGTCGCTCATCAACGAGCAACACGATAACGTGCGCTTCTGGATGATTTGTAGCAATGGCCTTGGTGATCTTCTGCAAAAGCACTGTCTTGCCCGTACGCGGCGGGGCAACAATCAATCCGCGTTGACCGAAGCCGATCGGCGACACCAAGTCGACCACACGTGTTTCAATACCATCAGGTGTTGTCTCGAGTGTGATGCGCTCTTCTGGATGAAGTGGTGTGAGATTCTCAAACGTAGGAAGATGGGCCGCATCTGCTGGATCGGTGCCGTTCACTGACTCGACACGCAACATCGCGAAATACTTCTCGTCTTCCTTTGGTGGACGAATAAGGCCACTGATAATCTGCCCACGGCGCAGGCCAAATCGGTTGATTTGCGATGGGCTCACATACACATCGTCGGGCGACGGAAGGTATGAATATCCAGGGCTTCGGAGGAAACCGTACCCATCTGGACTAATTTCAAGCGTTCCCTCGCCGATCATCAAGCCAAGCTTGGCAGCGTGGGCACAGAGAATCTCAAAGACGAGTTGTTGCCGCGGCAGAGTTGCAGCGTGCTCAATTTTATTCTTCTGCGCAATTTTTACTAAGTCACCAGCAGGCATCTTCTGGAGAATTGCTTGGTCAAGACCATCTTTTTTGGCCTTATCAAACTTCGCTCGTGTTTTTGCATCGAGTGTCGACTCAAGCTCACGTGCCTCCTCGGCCAACTGCTCATCAGTAGGAACCGATCCTGGTTCAAGCAAGACAACTGGCACAGCAGGTCCACCAGATCCACCCCCACCTTTTTTACGACGCCTACGCTTCTTGGACATCTGCTGTTTCCTTGATGATCGCTGCTTATTCTGATTCTGTTTGCGGTCATCACCATCTCCTCCCCGATGCTCGTTTGCATTGCGTTGTGGGGCTTGGGAAGGTGTGGACGTCGTTGTGGTAGACATGTGAAGAGCGCCTCGAAGTGTGCGGCGAACCGCGGTAATAAAAACAAATGAATGGGGTCGATGCACCGGGTGTGCTGCCACGCGACGTGGAAGCAAGATCCAGTAATTCGCAGGTTCAGTCGGAACGAGGATGAAGCTGATTCAAGAGGCTGGCGGCTTGCTGTCGCAGCACGGTTGAATCATCCGCGTTGACGAGTACATGATCTGATCTAAGCCGCTTCTCGTCAAGTGCTATCTGGGACTGCTCTCGCATGGCCCATTCTTCGCTCCCCCACCCGCTTCTGGCATGCACCCGATCCCGGCGGGCGGTGTCTGGAGCCTCAATAAAGACAACGATATCGCACCAGGCATCCAACCCGACCTCAAGAAGGAGTGGTGCATCGAGTATGACAGCCCTGCTTGACGAATCGGCAGCGTCGATCACTTCACGGCAGGCCCGCTGAATCAGTGGGTGAACAAGAGCTTCGAGCCGCAACTTCTCGGCAACATCAGCAAAGACAATACGCCCCACGGCTGCTCGGTCAATTGTGCCGTCCGCATCCAGAACCGCACTGCCCCACCAAGCTTCAATTTCACTGCGAACGTCTTCGGTTTGCAGAACATCGTGGGCGATCGCATCGGCATCCACAACAACACAACCCAATTCACCGAGACATGATGCAAACGTACTCTTGCCTGAGCCGATACCGCCAACGAGTCCAATCACCAGCGGCTGGGCTGTCATTGTACGACTCGTTCCCATTCCGTTCCACCAGCGCCATCCTTGATCGCGATTCCCATGTCGAGCAGTTGATCGCGCAACTCATCGGCGCGACCCCAGTCACCTGCATCGCGAGCAGCGTGGCGCGCGGCGATCAAGGACGCAATCTTCGACTCGTCAAGACCACCACGAGAAGAAGCGCAAACTTCTAGATCAAGTACGCCAAGCACCGAATCCATAGCAAGCAGGGCCGCAAGTTCATCGGCCCAAGTACCGGGGCCTTTCCCTTCTGGCGGAGGTTCTTCAATAGAAAGTTCGCCGATAGCCGTATTGAGTACACCAATGGCGCCGGCAATATTAAGGTCTTCACACAGCGCTGCTGTGAACATCGGAAGCGCCGACGAGAGCGGTGCGATTGATTCATCGCGGAGAGATTCAGCGTGGTCTTGCAGCCACGTACGCACGCGATCCCATCGCTCAATCTGACGCTGCGCGTCGCGTAGTCCTTGAAGCGTGAAGTTTGAATTGAGTCGGTAGTGCGTGCGAATAAGTTCGAGCCGTATGGCTGCGGGCGATGCGCCTCGCTGAAGCAAGTCGCGAATCGTAAAAAAGTTCCCGCCAGACTTGCTCATCTTGGCGCCCTCGACCATGAGATGCCGGGTGTGGAACCAATATCGAGCAAACCGATCGCAGCCGGTGGTGCCGCGCGACTGAGCGATTTCGCACTCATGATGAGGGAAAATATTGTCTTCGCCACCACTGTGCAGATCAATAACTTCGCCAAGCAGCGCTCGGGCCATCACCGAACACTCTAGATGCCAACCCGGATATCCCTCGCCCCAAGGGCTTGGCCACCGCATCAGGTGCGAGCCATCTGGCTTCCACAACATGAAGTCGGCAGGGTTTCGCTTGACCGACTGTGTTGCCATATCAACACGCCCACCTTCTCCGCTTCGTAAGTCTGCAACGCGATTGCCGGACAGCTCGCCGTAGTCGGACCACGATGACACATCGAAGTACACAACACCATCGCTGGCGACATAGGCGTGCCCACGATCGATGAGTGACTCAACCATCTTGATCATGTGATCGACATACGCAGTTGGACGAGGAATGCGTTCAGGATGCGCGTCTTGCTCACTGACAACTTTCAAGCCCAGCATGCGAGCGTCTTCAAGAAATGCAGCTGCGTAGAAATTAGCAATTGCCATCGGGTCGCTGGGGTCAATGTCGATGCCCTCAAGAAGCGTGCCGGCTTCCTTGGCCTCAGCAAGCCGCCTCGCCGCGAGTTGCATCTTGTCTTCGCCGCCCCCATCGGCCATGCTGTCATCTGTCATATGCCCGACGTCGGTGATGTTCATGACATGCACAACCTCAAAGCCAAGCAACTCCAATGTGCGACGAAGCACGTCAGCATTCAGAAAGGAGCGGAAGTTTCCAATATGCGCGTAGTCATAGACCGTCGGACCGCATGAGTAGAAGCTCACCGTCTGACGATTGGGGTCGAGCGGGACAAAGACTTCTCGCTCACCAGAGAGTGTGTTGTGTAATTGAAGTTCCACGGGTGAGCAGGCTACCGCGCGTATGGCAGAAGGCTCATGTGTGTGCCGAAGCGAGCGGCGGCGTACGATCTCCCCCATGGCCGATGTACCCAATCAATTTACTGGCTTTGTGCCAAAAAACAGCGAGGAGACGAACCGGGCTTTGGTGACAGGCGGGGCTGGATTTATCGGTTCACACCTCATTCGCCGGCTGCTCAGAGAGGGAATTGAAGTTGTCGTACTCGATGACTTGTCATCTGGCGGATCGGTGCCGAGCGAAGCCCGCCTCATTCAAGGTTGTGTCACCAACAGAGATGTCGTGCGAGAAGCGATGACCGGGGTCAATACAGTTTTTCACTTGGCGGCTGTGGTGTCTGTGCCCGAATGTGAACAGGATCCGAAACGGTGCGATTGGGTCAACATCCAGGGCACTGCATGCATTGTTGAGCAAGCGATGTCATGTAGAGCAAGTCTTGTATTCGCAAGTAGTTGCGCAGTTTATGGAGATGCCGCACAGCCCCCCTGTGCCGAATCATGCCCCCCCGATCCTTGCTCGGTCTATGCCCGAAGCAAATTGGCCGGCGAACAATTGGTACTTCGCCATCCTGCGTCAACATGCCTTCGGCTCTTCAATGTGATCGGAGCTGGTCAGCGGCCAGATGTGGCCTATGCCGCTGTGGCGCCGATCTTTGCAGAGAAGGTTCTTGCCGGGCAGCCACTCCCGGTGCATGGTGATGGACGACAAACCCGTGACCTTGTTCCTGTCGAATTGGTCGTTGAAGCAATGCGCTTATGCAGCGCCACTCCCACCATTCGGACACTCAATGTGGGAACCGGCCGCGGCACCACCCTGCTTTCATTGATCGCCATGCTTGAAGAGGCGACTGGACTTGTCGCTGAACTTGTCCATGAGCCTCGGCGAGCAGCAGACATTCCACACTCGTGGGCTGATGTCAACCGTCTCACTGACGCATTTGAATTGCTGCCTGGTGTACACGGTGATCAAGGAGCCTTAGCTGAGGCGGTACGCTCCCTGGTTGAGGCACTCCGAACGCGGTAGGTCCACTTAGGTGCGTTCTCGCACCTCGTGTTGATACCACTGCACCATGCTACGAACACCATCAGCAAGTTGAATTTCCGGAGACCAGCCAAGTGCAGCCTTCATGCGCTGCACGTCACAACACACTCGCGGCACGCCATCCGGCTTGCTTGTGTCCCAGTCGATCTCGCCTTTCCACTCAGCCGCTTCTGCAACAAGTTCTGCAAGTTCACGAATACTGCATGGAACACCAGTTCCGAGATTGATCGGATCTGGCATATCAATGCGTTCGGTTGCAAGAACGATTCCTTCAGCCACATCATCAACATGTATGAACTCGCGTTGCGGCGTTCCTGTTCCCCAACACGACACTCGCTCGAGGCCATGTAAAGATGCTTCAACAAACCGATGAACCATTGCAGCCACCACGTTGGCGCGTTCGGATTCCATTCTTGCGCCTACGCCATAGACGTTTGCAGGCATCACAACAGCTGCGGTCATCGTGGAGTTCTGTTGTGCAAGTTCAAGTACAACTTGCCCAAGTCGCTTCGCATGCGCATACCCCGCCGTTGGCCCGCCAGGGCGACCGTTCCACAACGTGCCTTCTGCAAATGGCGGCCTTGCATCTGCTGGGTACGCAATAGACGTAGAAACATGTGTGACATGCGACACACCGCTTGACGCAGCTGACTCGAAGAGGTTCAGCGACATCACCATGTTGTCCCGAAACGCTGCAAGTCCATTCGCCGCATTCCAGGCGATCCCTCCCGTTGCCGCGGCGCAGTGCACAACAATGTCCGGTTGTGCAGAATGCATCCAGCTCGCCACGGCATCACGATCAAGCAAATCACAATTGGATCGTGTTGGTTGCACGATATTGCCACATCCACGTGCCCGCAATGTGCGCACGACTGCGCTTCCAACAAAGCCACGCCCGCCAGTAACTGCAACGCAAGCTGACTGAAGTTCACGCATGTCGCATGTTCCTCAAGCGTGGGCGCACACACATACTCACGACGACTTAAAACCAAGTCGTGTAAGCAGCCCATCAAACTGTTCGAGGTCGTAGAACTCCATGCTGAGTCGGCCACGATCGCGTTTGCGCCCAGTCTGAATGCGAACACGAGTCCCGAGATGCTCGCCGAGTTGCCGCTCAAGATCGTCTAGATGTGCCCGACTATTTTGGACAGGAGGCTTGCTTCCGGTCCCACTTCCAGGCACGACTCCAAGCTGGCGGACACGCCTTTCGAGTTCTCGGACGCTCCACTCCCCTTCGATTGCCTGCTTGGCAATCTCCAGCCGCTGATCGATTGATGCGATCCCTAGCAAACTTCGACCATGCCCACCACTGAGCGCGCCCCGACGAATAAGCGTGCGAATTCCATCATCAAGTTCGCACAAGCGAATCTGGTTGGTCACGCCCGCCCGAGTCAGGCCAACCTGTTCGGCGATCTCCGCATGCGTGAGCCCGAAGCCCTCCTGGAGTTGGCGAAAGGCATCCCCACGCTCTATGGCGTCGAGATCTTCCCGTTGCACGTTCTCGATGATCGCCCACTCGGCCGCTGTTTGATCGTCGATCTGCCGAACAACTGCCGGTACACCAGTAAGCCCAGCAATCGTCGCAGCTCGCCATCGTCGCTCACCGGCCACCAGTTCATGCATCCCATCCGCACCTCGTGGCCGCACAACGATCGGCTGCATGATGCCAGCTGTGCGAATTGACGCCGCAAGCGGCTCTAGCGACGCCGGCTCGATTGCATGCCGAGGCTGGTGCGCGTTCGGGCGGATCTCAGCAATAGGCACAACAACGAGCCCATCAGCAGCCCCCGCAGTCTGGCTAGGCGTCGGTGATGCCACAGAAGCTGCAGCCTGACGCGAGGGCTTGTGCGACTTTGTATCCGCTGAGCGCCCCCCCGACTGCCCTTCGCTCTTCGGCTCCTCCGGCGGCGAAACCTCCACAGGGACACCAATCATTCCACTGAGGCCCATCCCCAGCCGACGTTTTTTCTTTGTGGTCTTCTTCGCTGCCGCCTTCCGTGCTGCCATCTCCGCGCCTCCTTGCGTTTAAGCTTCTTATTCCAGCCAGAAACAAATCCGCCAATGACAAGGCAGAGTACGCCGCTGACCCGCTTGCAACATCGCCCACATGGACATGCATGCAACAGAGTTGTACCACAATGTGTCACGTGAAACCCCAGCCACACCAGCGAGGCACCAAGAATCTCCCGACAGAGCAGCGGGGGCGCAGCGTGTCACGTGAAACATCTTTGAAGCGATGAAAGTCCGAGAACCTACTGCTGGCAGGCGATGCCGAGTCGCCCAGCATCACAGCACCTGGCGTGGCTGCCGCCGGGTGTAGCGCGGAGTTTCTTGCGATCCCGCAAACTTGCCAGAAGAGCCAGCGAGCACAGAAAGCGGGGGGGGAGGGCCCCCAGCAGCGAACACCATCGCATGACATACCTCAAACTCGCGACTTATTTGTCTATTTGTAGCGATAACAGTCTTATATTCGCCGAACGTACGACATAATTCGCTAGTCGTTCAAAATGACGACATGTTCGGGGGCGATACTGAGTTTGATTGTACTGGCGACTGCAGCCGATTGGTCCGCATCGCCAACCTCAAGCACACGAAGTGCGGTATCTGCGCCTTCGCCACACTGCACCGTCAACAAACATCGTTCGCCAAGATACATGCGGTTGGTCACTTGCCCACAGATCTGGCCCTCACTGCCAACCTTGAGGGACTCGGGGCGAATTGAACAGGTGACATTGCCCGCTTCGGGCATCGCTCTTGGGACTGAGGTAGATTTCAGCACCCCAAAGGGGGTCTCCAGCACAACAAGTCCGCCTGATTGCTCGCGAATAGTGGCAGGGATGAGATTGGTATCTCCCAAAAACTGTGCCGTAAACCGTGTCTCAGGCATGGAATACAACGCTTCTGGTGTACCGAATTGTTGGATTTGCCCATCCTTCAGCAGGGCGATTCGGTCTGCCATCGAGAGCGCCTCTTCTTGGTCGTGCGTCACATACACACCTGTCAGGCCGTGATCCTTGCAAATGCGACGAATCTCACTCCGCATGGACTGGCGGAGCCTCGCATCGAGATTGCTCAGTGGTTCATCGAGGAGCACCACACTGGGCTCGACCACCAATGCCCGGGCCAAGGCGACACGCTGTTGCTGACCACCAGAGAGTTCATTGGGCCGTCGATCGCCCAGCGAGCCCATTTGAACGGCCTCAAGGGCCTCGTTGACACGGCGATCCCGCTCAGCCTTTGAGACCTTGCGGACGACGAGCCCGTAGCCCACATTTTGTCGAACGCTCATATGGGGCCATAAGGCATAACTCTGAAACACCATGCCGGCCTGCCGCTTGTTCGCTGGCAGCCACGTCACGTCGGTCTCATCAAAGTAAAGACGCCCCTCAGAAGGCTCCAGAAAGCCTGCGAGCATACGTAAAAGCGTCGTCTTGCCACAGCCAGAGGGCCCGAGCAAGAAGAACAACTCCCCAGATTCGATCGTTAAATCGATACCACGCACGGCGGTCACCTTGCCGTAGCGTTTCACCAAACCATCCATGCGTATCTTGGTCATGCGTGGGGGAGAGGATACGTTGTTTCACCGTAATTGTCGCACAGCCAGGCCGAGGCGAGATCGGGCCAGAAACTGGAAAGCAAGTTGCAGATCGGTCGATAGCATGGCTAGCCATGGCATCAGATGCAATACATGTTGATCAGCTCCGCACTTGGCGGGTGCGTCCGGCTCGAACAAAGTCAATGAGCGATCTGATGCCTGATATGCAACGGCAGTTCCGACGAACCAAGCGGCAGGTCGGCGCCTTTGCCGATGCATGGAACGAATGCGTTCCGTCGGAACTGCGGGACCATTGCCGTGTCGAAACAGTACGTGGTGGACGAGCGCGGGTAACAGCCGGATCATCGGCTATTGCATTTCAACTCGATCGCGCACTGCGAAGTGGTTTGCTTCGAACGCTGCGTGCTACATGCAGCATTGCCATCACACGCGTTGATGTGCGTGTTGGAACTGTGCAAACACAGCAAGGCTAGTCGCCACAACTACTCTGCTTAAATAGACCGCAATGCTTCAGGGACTTCGCGAGGCGTTCCGTCTCGTGAGAGGCACGCAAGCACGGTTCGAGCGGTTGTCAGCAATTCATCTTTGCAACGTAGCTCATAGCGATGCTCGATCTTCACGTGCCCGCATGACACCAGTGTCGTTGTCAATTGCAATTCGTCGTCATAGCGTGCGGGACGCTTGTACTTCACTTCAAGCGTGACAACAGCGAGCAATACTCCATCGCGTTCAAGTTGCGCATACTCGATGCCGCTTGAACGCAACAACTCGGTACGGCCCATTTCAAACCAGACTGGATATACAGTGTGATGCGCCACACCCATAGGGTCGCATTCGACATAGCGCACGCGAATGGTGGTCGTCTCAGTCATCATGTGATCGGATCCCATTGCTCGCAATAAATGGCAACAACTCGCACACCGCCGCTGCCACTACCATGGCCAACCAGATGATCCCAATCAGAAGCGTCGTGCCGGCCAACACGTACACGACGACTCTCGCCGCCAAGCCAGCGGGCCACTCAGCAAGATTAACCTTGTCAGCAATATCTAATAACAGCACAGCGAGCAAGACAGATAGGCCGCTCACCACCCAAGGTGTTGCGCGACGAATCATTACGCCTTTGGTCGCATAGGCACGGATTGATTCCGCTGGTCGCGTCTGAATACGGGCTTCGGCTCTGGACTGACGCTGTGCACGGGCCTCTGCATCCTTTTTATCCCGCAGCATGATGGCCTGCTGCTTGGCCGCATCCTTTGCATCCTGCCTGGTGGCCGCTTCACGCAGTCGCGAGGCCATATCCCGCTTCCACTCGGCGCGTTCCCGTGTTGCCGGAACATTCAGTACAGCGGCGCACCCGGGACAGTTCGTATCGGTGCCCGCTTCCAGAAGCGAGGCGCTCAGTGTCTCGTGACATGCATCGCACCGAAACACAACTTCAGGATGGTCCCCGTGCAAGCCCTTGACCTTGTATTTCATGCTGTACCTCCTTAAGGGCATTGCCCGACTGAGGCATGCACTCTACTTTCCGACGCAGAACCCGGCAAAGACTAAGCCGAGCACATCATCCGGTGGGATTTCGCCCGTAATCGCGCCGAGATCATTGAGTCCCGCTCGCAAGAGGGCAGCCACTTCCGCGGGACGTGTGAGACCACTCTCTGCACGGTCGCCCGATGCAATGCCCACAGCATCAAGCATGCACTGACGAGCTCCCTGGGCCAAGCCCTGCTGCCGATGCGTCAGACTCAAGTGCCCACGCGATGCACGCCGGCCTTGGATCGCTGCTGCAATGACGGTGGCGAGGCGTGAAACGTCGCCAGTATCGAAAGCGCAAACTCGCACATCTGAACCCGCATCGCTGGGAGCAAGGTCTCGCTTGGTTTGCACAAATAACACGCGATCGCCCAAGAGCGTGCTGTCCCGTGCAACTGGATCGCACCACAGCACGATGTCAGCCTCATGCTGCGCATCTTCGGCAGCAGCCGAGACGATATCTCCATCATCGCCTGGCGTATCGACCAGCAGAACATCTTGGCCACCAATACACCCACGCTCGACAATTGCATCCCGCGTCGTTCCCGCCGCATCGTGCGTCACCACACGCTTGCGGCCAAGTAGTGCATTGAAGAGGGTTGACTTGCCTGCATTGGCGGGACCTCGCAGAACGACACGACATCGTCCGTCAACAGGCTCGCCGCCTCCATGTGACTCAACCGCACTCTGAAGTTTTGAAGACATCAAGTCAAGCCGCGACCGCAAATGGCCACTCGAAATTGCAACCACATCTTCTTCATCTGCAAAGTCAATGCCTGCTTCAACCAGTGCCAACACCTGGGCAAGCCCAGTGGAAATTGGCGTAATAAGCCGATTAGTTCCGCCGAGAAAGGCGTGGCGGGCTGCATCGAGTTCGACATCGGACTCGGCTGCAATCAAGGCAGCTACACCCTCGGCACGGTCCAGTGACATGCGGCCGTGGTACCAGGCCCGGTAAGTGAACTCACCTGGGTTCGCGTGCCGAACTGAAAGACCTCGGGTGATGCCTGACTCAATCACAGCATCGATAATCTGCGCAAGCAGCAATGGGTTGCCCGCAGTCTGCATCTCAACCGTATCTTCGCTGGTATACGAGTTTGGTGATGGCATTTGAAGAAGCAGCACCGGGAGATCACGCTCGCCAATACAGAACCTCGCACTGACAACGCCGCGAACAGAGAGATCAACATCAGCAAGGTGGGGGGCCAAGAGTGCGGCACACTCAGGGCCACTGACACGAATCAGCCCACGTGCCGACCGACCGGGCGGAGACGAAATGGCAATGATCGTGCTTGTGATGTCCATGCAAAGCCACTCAACTCAAAGAATACGAACCTACTTTCGCTTCTTGAAGCTCGTCTCGGATCCGCGAGAATTCCCCTGCTTCTGCTTACGACGTTCCATCATCTTGGCATAGGCACGGGCCTTTGGGTCCTTCGCAACCTTGGCTGCAGTCTTCGCAGGTTTAATGAGATCATCGAGATCCATCGCATCAACCTGTTTGCGGATATGCCGGCTCTCTAAAATTCCGATGCTGCTCGAAGTCAAAATATAGAGCGTCAATCCGGAAGGCGCGCTGTACAACATGAGTGGGAAGAGCACCACCATCATCACTCGCATGATCTTCTGCTGTGTTTCCTGCTCTGCTGACATGCTCGTCTTTGGCGTCATGTACTTCTGCTGAAAGAAGAAGATGACACCCATCAGCAGTGGCAACAAGTTGCCACCCGTAACATTCCACATGAAGAACTTAAATGGCTCCGCGGCTTCCCAAAAGAAATGGTCAGGCGAGGCGAGGTCTGCCAAGAAAGGCCAGCCACCAAACTCTTGGAAGATGCCCCAGAAAGCTGGCTGCTGTCGCAAGTCGAACGAAAAATACAGCGCCGCATATAGCGCAATCCAGACCGGCATCTGCAGGAACATCGGCAGACAGCCAAGCATCTGCAGAGGATTGATCCCGTGCTCCCGGAAAAGGCGCATCTGCTCTGCCTGCATCTTCTTCTTGTCGCCACCGTACTTCTTCTGCAGCTTGTCAATCTCAGGCTTGAGCCGCTGCATCTGCTTACCAAACTTCTGCATTCCCATCTGGCTCTTTCGCGTAATGGGATGCAAAAGTGTGCGAACGCAGATCACAAGCAGAATGATCGCGACTCCCCAGTCGAACACCACAAAGTGATCAAAGAAGGCAAGCACTGCAAGCAAAAGATGAGCAAGCCACTGGAACGTGCAGATCGCGCAGAAACTTGACATCTGATACAGAATCAGACCACTCATGTTGAGCGAGCGGTATGGCTCGCGGTCGGCCAGAATTGACTGCTCAAGCGGCCCTGCGTAGATGCCCATCGCCAACGATTTCTCGCCACCTGCAGGCAGCGTGGCTTCCGCGCCAGTGGCAGTCGGCCACCAGCATGTCGTCAACACCACCGGTTCATCATTGACTGTTGCGAGGTATCGCGTGATCTCGCCAACAACGCTCTCAAGCGACGCATCGCCACGACCTTCTGCGTCAAGCAGGGGATGAATAGCCATCCCGAAGTAGCGATTGGTCGAGGCGAACCAACTAAGCTCAAATCCCTCGGCAGCGGCAGTTTCGCCGGGCCATAAGACGGGATTTGCGTCTTCGTTCGTAACGTCGGTCAACTCAAGCAGCAGGCTGCCATCAGCGACAACTCCGGCCAAGCGATCGGGATCTTGCGCGTTTCCGAGCAAATATCCAAACCGAAAGCGGCGGCGGTCCATGTAGCGACTTCGATCCGCTTCAAGATTGGGTGGACCATATTGCGACCACCGAATGGTCAAGTCCCGACCGGAAAGATTGACGACCCGCTGGTCAAGCGTGATATCCCAGTCATTCAGAACCCACGCGCGGTCAATACGCAGAATTGGTTCGCCCGCTGCGTTCTGAACTTCGGCGGTGAACTTGCCCTTACCGGTTGCCTTCCAGCAGGCTGCAGGAACCAAGTTCAGTTCGGTGCCGCCGATTGAAATACTTCTTGCAGAGAGCAGGGGGATCGTTGCCAACTGACCGTTCGGAAGAGGCACCTGTGGTTCAGTCGCGAGTATGAACCGCTCGTCATCAGGTGGCAGCGATAGATCGCCCGCAGCGCTCGTGCCCTGCGCTGCGAACCAGGCAGCTGCTTGACGCTTTGCCCGCACGTTCGTCCAAATATTGGCAAACGGGATCTCAACGATGCCCGCGCCTTGACGCGTGAGTTGCACTTGCATATTGGCTGCCGAGAGATCGGTCAAGCCACCAAGCATTGGTAGCGGGGGAGCCAGCGGATCTACTGTTTGGATGACAACATGCAAGCCATCGAGTAAACGATCGCCGCTGTTGGCGGTCGTAGTCGCTGCGGGCTTCGTCGCAGTTTCGATCGTTGGGGGCGGTTTCGCAACTGTCGGCTTTGCTTGCTCACTTGGCTCGGCAGCAACTGTTTCAGTTGACGTTGTTGCCGTTGTCGGGGTGGCCTCAGGGGCGATCGCCTTGGAATCGACGCCTCGCCCAGATCTCGGAGCAGTTGCAATCAGCACAACAATCAGGATGATGACCACACCAACGCCAATGGGAATCAGCCGCCGAAGTCGAGCAGAGGCGGCGGCGCGTGGATCAGAAGAACCTCTGGAATTGCCCATGAACTCAGCGTCCTTCGCGTAGCCGGTCACCGAGCCAATTGGTCAGTTCCGGTATGGCATAAATCTTCTTTACGACCGATTCAACGTCGTACTCAAGGCGATAGAACTTTACTTCGTTCGCCTCGGTATCAAGAATGGCGTAACTGGCGCGTGGGTCAAGATCACGAGGTTGCCCAACTGAACCAGGATTAATGATGGCTTTACCCTCGCCGTTGAGTTTCCAAGTGGCGTCGTCCATATCTTCAGTGCCCCAGAATTCTGGCTCGTCGGTAAACACACCGGGCACATGCGTATGGCCAACCAGGCACCTGCTTGGAACATGCTCGAAGATCTGCGCCATCTTGACCGGCGAGCTGATGACATCATCTGGGAAGATGTACTCGTTGATTGGTCGACGTGGTGAACCATGCACACATAGGAAGTCATCGAGCGTTGTTCGCACACGAAGTCGGCCAAGCATTTCCCACCGCGCCACAGCCTTTTCCTCATCGGCCTCAAGATCAAGCTGTGCACGCGTCCAATAAGCAGCTTGTTCAGCAGCAGCATTGAAGTTGGTGGGCTCGTACAAGGCCGCATAATCGTGATTACCCAGAAGCGACCACTCGCACCGCTCGGCCACAATATCTACGCAGGCCACAGGGTCCGGGCCATACCCAAGGATGTCACCAAGCGAAATAATACGATCAACGCTTCGGCGATCAATATCCGCAAGCACCACGCTGAGTGCTTCGAGGTTGCCGTGAATGTCGCTAACCAGTGCGGTGCGCACGTGATGTCCTGTCACTGAGGGTGTTGGCGTAGATCGGGAATCGTACGGGTCCGGCCGCAGGGCCGTCAAGGTGTGGGGTCCCTTTGAAGAGGTTCTAGGGGAAGTCGGTTACTCGGTTTCTGCAAACATCACATTTGGATGGTTCACATCCTGGGCCACATCTTGCAGGAGCCGGGTAGGATGCCCCTTTTTAGTGGGCATACCGCCCAATTTGCCTCAATACTTGGAGTCCTACCATGGCATCGGAAAAACACTTTGATCTTGTCGTCATCGGTAGTGGGCCCGGCGGATATGTGGGCGCCATTCGAGCCGCACAACTTGGCATGAAGACCGCCATCGTCGACCGTAATAAGCTTGGAGGCGTCTGTCTGAACTGGGGTTGTATCCCAAGCAAGGCTCTTCTGCACAACGCCGAATTATGGTCCGAGGCCGTGACAAACGGCCAAGAGTGGGGCATCCACTTCGAGGGCGTCACACAGAATTGGTCAACCATCATCGATCGAAGCCGAGGGGTGGCCAGCAAGCTCAATGCAGGCGTTGGCTATCTGATGAAAAAGAATGGAATTACACACTTTGAAGGCCATGCCTCCATCACCGCGGGGCGGACAGGCGATCAGCCCTGCTCAATCGACTTGCTCAAGGCCGACAGCGACTATTACCACGGCACCGGCGAAGGGGTCATCGACCACATCACTGCTGACCGAATCATGGTCGCCACAGGTGCGGCCCCCCGAGCATTGCCCTTCGCTCCCTTTGACCACGATCGCATTCTCAGTTCGCAAGATGCAATGGTGATGCCAGAACGTCCCGAGCGGCTCATCATCGTCGGAAGTGGCGCCATCGGTATGGAGTTCGCCTACTTCTTCAATGCGATGGGCACGGACGTAACCGTCATTGAAATGCTCGACCGGATCCTTCCAGTCGAAGACGCTGAGGTCTCGAAGGAGGCGCTCAAAATCTTCAAGAAGCAGGGCATCGCCTTCAAGCCCGGTCATATGACAACTGCCATCGACCGCACCGATTCCGGTGTATCTGTCACCATTGCCAACGCCAAGGATGAAACCAAGACAGAAGTACTCGAGGGCGACGCCGTACTCGTAGCGGTTGGAGTCAGCGGGCGCTTTGACGGTCTATTCGCTGATGGTGTAGACATCGACATCGATCGCGGCCACATCAAAGTGCCTTACCAAGATGTTGATGAACCGACCTATGAAACATCATTACCTGGTGTCTATGCAATTGGGGACGTCATCGGTCCACCGTGGTTAGCACATGTCGCGGGCGAAGAAGCGGTGACGTGCGTCGAGCGTATGGCGGGACACCACACACTCGGCGTCGACTACAACTCGATTCCAGGATGTACTTATACGAGCCCACAAATTGCTTCGATCGGTTTGACTGAAGAAGCAGCCAAGGAAGCTGGCCACACGGTGAAAATCGGGAAGTACCCATTAACGGCACTTGGAAAGGCAATTGCGACCGGAGCTGCCGAAGGGTTTGTCAAAATTGTTGCGTCTGAGCCGTATGGCGAAATTCTTGGTGCCCACATCATTGGCAAAGATGCCAGTGAACTCATTCATGAGTTCTGCCTTGCCATCCGTCTGGAAGCAACAGCCGAGGACATCATCTCAACCATGCACGCCCACCCAACCATGGCTGAGTCAATTCATGAAGCAGCCCTTGGCGTTGATGGCCGCGTGATCAATGCGTAGCGTCGCAGTCAAGAGCTAGGCGGACGGTTGAGGCAGCAGACGAGCGGTCACGACAGGCTGAAGTGGCCATGCGTCAGCGACTTCACGAAGGTCTTCAATACTGACCGCATTGATCCGTTCAAGTTCATCTTCCAGCGGCACGTGGTGACCAAGCGTCGTGAGCATGCGACCGAGCCGTTGCATTCGACCTGCAGGCAACTCAGCGTGCACGGTGATACCGGTTCTGGTTATTGAGCGGGCCATCGCAAGATCTTCCTCGGTCAGTGAGTCCGTCAATGCATCGTGCGTTTGCCGCATCATCGACTCGACGACGTCGGCCTGATCAGGTGGGCAGACCGCCCACGAAACGAACTGCCCACACCGATCGTGTGCCTCATACTCACAATAAGCCTCTTCGGCATGCCCTGGATCAACCATTGCCCAGTGCAGGCGCGAGCCATCGCCGCGGCCAAGAATCCAGGCCAAGATTCCAGCTGCATGACGACGAACATCTTGGATTGCCGGGGCAGGTGCGATACCAAGTACATAGGCCGCTTGAACTCGATCACTGTGTTCAGAAAAATCTTGTTCGGAATGGGTGAGCTCATGGCTACTGCGGTCGGCTCCTGTTGCCTCCCAGTCTCCGCACCACGCATGCACCGACTCGGTGATGGAGTCGAAGTCAATATTTCCGGCAAGGGATAACACGATGTTGTCGGCGCCGAACCGGGACCTATGCCAATTCTGCATCACGTCTCGACTGATCGCCCGGACAGTCTCTTTCGTTCCAAGGACACGATGCCCCATTGGGTGTTCGCCAAAATAAGCTGATGACGCCGCCTCCCACAACTGCCAGAAAGGCTGGTCTTCGTACATCGCAATTTCTTCAACCACGACCTCGGCTTCGTCAGCAATGTCATTGGCGCGCAACGCGGGACGCATAATGTCAGCGAGAATCTCCAGTGCAGGCGCCATCGCATTGGGCAAGCTATGCACGTGAAAGGCCGTGACCTCGTGTGATGTCCACGCATTGTGATTCACCCCAAGCGCATCAAACGACCGGTCGATTTCCTCGCCGTCCCGTGATTCAGTGCCCTTGAAAACCATGTGCTCAAGAAAGTGGCTGATTCCCATGAGGTCACGTGGCTCATCCCGGGCACCACTTCGAACAAAGAATCCGGCCGCAGATGATGCTGCCTGGGGATCGATTTCGGCCGCAATTCGAAGGCCATTTGGGAGTGTTTGTTCGCGATACTGGACAGGCATCGCCGCAGCATACCGCTCAAGGGAGTTCTGGAAATGCCTGACGCATGGCTTCGGTCTGCTCGCCAAGCAACTCTCGGGCATAAGCGGCGAGCAGGGAGCTCGCTCGCGAGCATGTCTCGGCATCGTCAAGACGCTCGCCCGAGGCAAGCCGTGAAAGTTGCACGATGGTCTCTCGGCGGACTCGCCAGTCGCCATCCTGAGCATACGACACCACACCACCAGCCTGCGGCCTGAAACCAAGCACGTCAGCGTCGCTGGGGAATTCCTCGTGAGTGACCACATCCTGATCAATGACTGGTCGCCACCCAACGGCGTCGAGCACGACCCACTGAAAGCGGACAAGTGCGACCGAGGGATCCGGCGTCGTGCCCAATTCTTGGAGCACACCATCAAGCGCGTCATACACCTCAGGGTGGGGGTCTGCATCGCCCAAAATCCTTGAAACGAGATCGATGGCATAGATCGCCGAGCGATTGGCTGCAGCAGCGTGACGAGCAGGCCAGTACACGTCCTCGAGCATCCACTCGGTGAGAATCGCCAGTTCTCGGCCAGACTTCACAATCCAACCAAGATGGCCCCGTGTCATTGGTTCAAACCCACCAGAAAACGAACCGTTTGGACGGAGAGCGCCCTTGGCGAGACCACGAACGAGCCCATGCGAGCGTGACAACGCCACAACTGTCTGAGAAGTTTCGGAGAACTCCCAGCGGCGAAGCACAATCGCGACATCGGTCAGGCGGGCCATGCCAATAGTGTCGCGGATCCGCGGCATCGGTGCAGATACGGGCCCATGGAAAGCAAGGCATGCCGTACACTCGGCACATGCTCGAAACTCGTCGTGTGGTCGCGATCATCAATCAGAAGGGTGGCGTCGGAAAGACGACCACAACGGCCAATCTTGGTGCCGCTCTGGCTCGGGCAGGGGTACGCACCTGTCTGGTTGATCTTGATCCACAGGCCCACTTGTCGCTGCACCTGGGTGTTCGCCCCGGCCCTGATGACCCAACGGTCTATGACATGCTGCTTGATGAATCCGTGACAGCAATCGATGCTGCCGTTGAAGTTGAGCCTGGCCTTGACCTGATACCGGCGGAGACCGATCTCGCTGCTGCTGAAACTGATCTTGCCACAATCCCCGATAAGCAAAGCCGGCTTCGCCGCATGCTTGAAAAGTCGGGTGACCGGTGGGGCGCGATTCTTATTGACTGCCCACCAAGCCTCGGTGTGTTGACAATTAATGCGCTCGGCGCCGCCACCGAAGTCTTTGTTCCTATGCAAGCTCACTTCCTTGCTCTTCAAGGTGTAGGGAAATTGCTTGAGACAGTTGGTCTTGTGTGCGCTGGGGTCAATCCATCCTTGCAGGTCAGTGGCATCGTGCTATGCATGCATGAGACTCAGACAACACTTGCCCGAGAAGTGGTTGAAGATCTTCAAGCCTTTCTAGAAAGTAGTTCGACCCAAGACGTACCGTGGCGCACCTGTCGCGTGCTCTCGCCACCGATCCGGCGCAATATCAAGTTGGCCGAGTCGCCGAGCTTTGGTCAGTCAATCTTCGCGTATGACCCAACGTGCCGAGGCGCTTCCGATTATGCGGCTCTTGCAGAAAGTGTGATCGCCATGTGGCGATCACCGGCAAGCGAAGTCGAAGTAAAGGTTGATGCAACGTCCTCCCAAGGTGCCGACTCCATTGGATAAAATCCTCTGCCAGGCAAACCCTGCCGCACCATGGCGTTGGGCATTGTTGGTCTACTTCGTCGTCCTCACCACCCTGACGCATTGGCCCCAAATGGATGTGCTTGGTCCGGGGCACACCTCACCCGACAAAATGGTGCACTTTCTCTCCTTTGGGCTATTAGCATCGCTCTTTGAGCGCTCTCGAATCCTGCCACGTGGTTGGATGGTCTTCGTGGTCGTGTGTATCTGGACGCCATTTGACGAGTGGTCCCAGCAGTGGTTTGCAAACTCGCGCACGAACTCGATCGAGGACGTTGTCAGTGGATGGCTTGGTATCGTGGCCGCTGGTGTGGTGACCTTGCTGTTACGACCGAGTCACACTGGCGACAGCCGATGGCAGAGGGCCATTGACTCCATCGACGCCATTGCCGCACCCCGTGGAGGCGGGCTCGTGGCAGCAGCAGCGGCAGTCATTGTGACGGCCGCTGCCTTCCCCATTCTCTTTGGAGGCTTGTGGGCTGGCCTTGGCTGGTCGATGAGTACGCCCAGTGCCTTGCTTGCGATCGCCATTGGCCTCATCGTCGCAGCACCACTCACTCGACGTGCATGGCGGCGAGTTGGTGGCCCACGTTGGCCAAGCCCGCCAAGAGCCGCTTGGATGCTGATCTGGCTGTGGATCGTCATTGGCTGGGTGATCGGCTATACGTTGGTGACTTGTGGTCTTGAGGGCTTGATGACACCAGCAATCTTATTTGGTGGCTTCATTGGCTACGCGCAGGTCATTCGTATTGGGTGGAAACGAAGCGAGGTCGCCAGCCATGGCTGATGGCCTCGAACGTAATACACGAACAGTCATGTTATTCACGGCACTCAGCCGTGTCACCGGTCTTCTTCGCGACGCAACATTCAGCCGTGTCCTTGGTACTTCAACGGCCATGAGCGCATTTGGGTTTGCGTTCTTGATTCCCAATCTCTTTCGTCGTCTCTTTGGCGAAGGCGCGCTGTCGGCCGCGTTCTTGCCGACATACCAACGGCTTGCCGAGCGTGATGAAAAACAAGCCGCTGCCCTTGCCGGTGGGATGCTCGGCGTATTAGCGGTCGGCCTTGGAATGGTCGTCGTACTTGGGGAATCTGTGCTCTTTCTCGTGTCGGCTACATATGACCACGAGAACATGGCGGTTTGGCTGATGATGCTCACGCTTCCATACACGCCGCTGGTGTGCATGGTCGCAATCATTGGTGCCATGCTGCATGTGCGTGGTCGCTTTGGGCCGACTGCATCTGTCCCACTCGTACTCAACGGATGCCTCATCGCCGCTGCACTTTTAGGTTGGTGGTTCATCGGCGCTGATACGGATCGCGATCGACTGATGGTGACCGCCATCATGTCGGGCACCGTCGTCCTCGCGGGTGTATTGCAAGTCGGATGGTCGCTGCTGGCCATGCGTGGCCTCGCCAAGCTGGAATTTGACTTCGCCGCAGCCCGTGATCCACTACGAGAAATTTTCCGCCGTGCAGGACCGATGATCCTTGGACTTGGAGTGCTTCAACTCAACACACTGCTCGACGGGATCATCGCCTCGGTGCCACTTTGGACAGATGGGCAGGTTCTTGGCTACACCTATCCGCTAGACAATCACAGTTTGGCGGTATTGCAATTCGCGCAGCGGCTCTATCAATTCCCACTCGGCGTATTTGGTATTGCAATTGCCACGGTGATCTACCCGCTCCTTACCAAATGCGCAGCTGAACCAGTGCCGTTCCTTTCGACGGTTCGCCGAGGCGTTCGACTGGTGCTCTTCATCAGTGTTCCAGCGAGCGTAGGGCTCATACTTGTTCGAGAACCATTGACCGCGGTCGTGCTTCAGGGCGGCGCGTTCGATGCAGCCGACACAAGCCGGGTTGCCTTTGTGCTCCTTGGATATGCCACGTGTATTTGGGCGTACATGCTTGGTCAGATCCTGACGAGAGCTTTCTATGCACGAGATGAGGTTCGCACCCCAGTACGCATCGCTATGGCCATGGTGGCACTCAATCTCATACTCAATCTCACGCTCATCTGGCCGCTGCGTGAGGCTGGACTTGCCTGGTCAACTGCCCTCTGCGCCGTCATTCAGTCGGTCTTGATGGCCGTGATCTTGCACCGCCGAGGTGTGCCCATCTTCAATGGCGTTGTGCTTGGCACACTCCTGCGTGTTGTGATTGCGGCCGCCATCATGGCAGCATGCATCAGCGCCATATTGTGGGCGTGGCCCGCAAGTGCATCCTGGTGGGGCGAACTTGCGAGACTAGGGGTACTCACGCTCGTCGGTGGCATCGTCATTGGTGTCTGCGCCATCACACTTCGGATGCCCGAGTGGCGATGGGCTATCGGAATCTCTGACGCTGATGAAGTGTGACTTGAACAGTATCAGTCGATCGACCAAGACGAGCCGTCTCTGGAAACGCGGCGGTAGAGCGTATCTCGCTCAACTGGGCAAAGCCCCGCCTCACGAATGAGGCGGTGCATGTCCTGAACGCCGGTCTCTTGGTGTGTCCCGCAGCCCTCGACCTTGGTGATGTCGTACCACACAACCGTTCCGTCAATATCATCGGCGCCCGCCATCTGCAGCATGAGCTGCGAGAGCGGAAGCGTCTGCATGATCCAAAACGCTTTCATATGTGGAATATTGTCGAGCATGAGCCGTGCAATGGCAATCGTCCGCAGGTTCTCGATGCCGCTGGGGCCATACAAGTGCTGCAACGCACTGTCATCGGGAATGAAGGGCAGTGGAATGCAGGCTTGATACCAACCTTGTTCGCAGGTGTCGTCAGTTGGAAGACGGCCTTGGGGATACTGCTCGGCCGGCCCAGTCAGTACAACTTCTTGCTCGCCGCAAATACCCTGGCTCGTTGCCCATGTCCGCAATGCTGCATCCTGCTGACCTCGCAAGAGATCCATATGCCGTAAGCGTTCCGCTCGATTCTCTACATGTCCGTAGAGCATCGTCGCGTTGGTATTAATGCCAAGTTCATGTGCAATGCGGTGCACATCCATCCACGCATCGCCTCGAATCTTGCCCTTGAACGCCTCGTCATGCACACGGTCGTCGAATACTTCTGCGCCGCCACCAGGAAGCGAGCCGAGACCGGCCTTTCGGAGGTCCATGAGAACCTCGCGAATACCATCCGCTCCGTCACGTCCACGCTTTGAGATGCGAGCGAGGTGCACAATTTCGACGGCAGTGAACGCCTTGATGTGCAGGCCCGGAGCTTCTTCCTGTATCGCCTGGAGCATCTCGATATAGAAGTTGAACGGATGAAATGGATGCAAGCCACCGACGACATGCATCTCGGTGGCGCCTGATGCAAATGCCTTTCGGGCTTCTTCTCGAATCTCTTCAATCGTGTACTCATAAGCTCCATCGTCATCGCGTTTGCGCGCAAAGGCACAGAAGCTGCAAGAGAGCGCACACACGTTGGAATAATTCAGGTGCCGGTTAACGTTGTAATAGGCAATATCGCCGTGCATGCGACGCCGAACAAGATCAGCCAGTCCACAGACCGACCACAAGTCAGCCGTTTCATACAGCACACTGCCATCTTCAACGCTCAATCGACTGCCCGCGAGCACTCGTTCGGCAATCGGCGCAAGTGCAGGATCTGACAGAGCGGGCAGTGGTGTAAGGGTGCTCATGGGACCGGGCATGGTAGCGGGCGGCTATCGGACGTCGGATTACGCGGCTCGTTCGGGGAGAACCATGCCGCTGACAGTCCGTAGCGATCGTTTTTTACAGTTCTCCCAACAAGGGAGAAGTGAGTAGGGCACCGAGTCGATTGTGTCTCATAGAGCCGGATCAACTCACCTATGCCATCAGCAAACCACCAACCAACCAACGATGCACTCCAGCCGCTGCCATTTCCAGTCGCGTTTGCGCAAAGCATCGAGACCCCATGCCAGCAGGCACGACGGATTCGTGCCGAGTCCAATCGGTCTATTCAAGCACTTGCCGTGCGTCTTGGCTGCCTCGGTTGGTTTGATTCGACTCATCCCGGACCTCGCGCGGCCTGACCGAACCGGTAGCCTTCCACCCATGAAACCTTCGCAGCTGTACGCCGCCGCCATTCTTGCTGGTGGGCAGAGTGTTCGTATGGGCACTCCGAAGCAGTTGGTCCAGAACGGCGCCGCGACGCTCGGCTCACAAATGCTCGCAATCGCCCGCGCGTGTTGCGACCGCGTGCTTGTAGCAGGACCTCCGGGCAGCATGCCTGGTGAAGCCGCCATTGCTGACCTTCCAAACCACACAGGGTCTGGGCCACTTGCAGGCATCGAAGCTGTGCTTGCGACGGGCATCGCCGAACGTTGGCTGGTGTTTCCATGCGACATGCCTCGGCTCGACGCAGCGGACGCGAGTCGACTCCTTCAGGGAACGGGGGCTGTCTGCTGCTTTGAAGACCCTGCTGCTGAAGGCAAAGCTCTTCCACTGCCAATGGCGGTCGACGCATCGATGCTTGCGAGTATCACAAAGTTCCTTGATACCGAACGCCGCGCCGTCCGTGGCTGGCTCGACACCGTCACGTGCACACTTGTCGAACCACCATCGCGTGAGACGCTGGTCAATATCAACTCACCCGAAGATCTACATCGCTGAGCGTCGCAACAAAGCCTTTAAAGCCAGGTGTACGACTCGATGGATCAAGCCGTCGTGGCACCAACACATTGCACTCGGGGAAGTACATCGCCGCAGCGCCGCTGGTGATGTCGAAGTCAAAGGCAACGGCGTTCATTGATCCTGCCTCGGTTCGAACATCCACCCGATCGCCGGTCGAGATTCCCCATCGCTTCATATCAGCAGCATTGAGCAGAATCGCATCGCGGCGAGGAATGCCTCGGTATACGTCTTCATCCTCATACACAACCGTGTTGAACTGCCCCTCACTGCGAACGGTGACCACCCGCACTTGCCGATCTTCAAGCGGGGTTGGTTCTGGAATCTCTACATCTTGAATCTGCGCACGACCGGACTTTGTGGCGAACACTGGTGTGTGGAATGTTCGATCTGGAATATGAAACTCTTCTCCGGCTGTAATCTGCCCGTACCCCGGAACAACTTCCGCAATGGCGTCGCGAATACCCACGTGCGTTCGCATGGCCTCCAAGTCAATGGGTGGGGGTGATTCAAATCCGCCAGCGGCGAGGTCGGCGATGACTTCTGTCTCGGCGCGAGGACCATCATGACGGGGCTTCCCGCCGTCACTCACGCGGACGTAATTGAACATGCTCTCTTGGGTGCTTGATTGCGGCTCTTCATCCCGAGCGAGTACCGGCAAGATGATCGTCTCACGTCCACGAGCCCGTACATGTCCAGTATTCAATGTCGTGCTCAGATACACCAATGTGCCGATCCGCTGCATTGCTTCGGCGGCAAAGTGGGCGTCCGGATTACTGCCAAAGAGGTTGCCGCCAAGACACACAGCAAAGTCCACTTCGCCACGGTGCGATGCCTCTATACAAGCCATCGTGTCCATACCCGGTTCAGTTGGAAAGACGTCGCCCCATCTCGCCTTCATCGCGTCGAAGTAGGCCTTTTTGAGTTCTGGAACCACACCCATACTGCCGATTCCCTGCACATTCGAGTGCCCGCGCAACGGAAGGAGCCCCTTGCCGGGGCTACCAAGCATGCCGCGACATGCTGCGAGGGCCGCGAGAATCTGCACGCCGCGAACTCCCGACTCGTGATGGGTCAATCCCATCGCCCATGCAAATATGGTTCGCTTTGATGCGGCGTAGATCGTAGCAATTTGGTTGATCGTCTCGCGATCGACACCACTCCCGTTGATAACACGATCCCACGTCACATCTGCAAGCCGTGACTCCCACGCGGCCCACCCTTCGGTGTGGGCATCAAGGAACGCACGGTCGATCTGCTGCTGCTCGATGAGTTGCTTCATCACCCCAACCATCAACATCGCGTCGCCACCCACCGCAGGTTGCACATACAGGTCGGCAATACGCGATGCCCAAATCATGCTTCGAATATCACTTGGAATCTTGAACTTCATCAAGCCAGGTTCGCGAAGCGGATTGATCACAATCACTCGGCCGCCTCGGCGGCGGACTTCCATGAGCGTTCGCATAAACCGCGGATGGTTGCTCGATGGATTCGCGCCGATGAGAACCACAAGGTCAGCATGATCAAGATCTTCAAGCACAACCGTAGCGGTACCCGACCCTGTCACACTCGCAAGGCCAACACCAGATGCTTGGTGGCAATAGTACGAACAGTTGTTGACATTATTAGTGCCACGAAGACGAGCGCACACCTGCAGTAAGAACGCTGCTTCGTTCGAGGAGCGTCCACTGAGGTAGTAGAAGGAACGGTCAGGATCGGTGCGGTGCATTGCGGCGCAAGCTCGCTTCATCGCCTCTTCCCATGAGATTGGCCGGAAGCGGTCATCGAGCGAAGTTGCCATCAGCGGCCTGGTCAGCCGACCAAGGTGTTCAAGTTCACGGGGTGAAAGTCGCTCCAATGAGGAGAACGGTGTGTCGTCAATGACCTCCACCCGCACCGCCCCCTGAAGATCAGCGGCCATTGCTTGCACCGATTTTTTGCATACTTCGGGAAATCGGCCAGCTTCATTGACCATTCCACCCCGTTGCCCGCCCATTCCAAGCGCACAGGTCTTGCAGGCATTGCGGCTTCGCAAGGCCTTCCACATGCGGCGGATACCACCTGATGCCCGTGCAGCGCGCAGCGTATAGCGAATTGCTCGCCACCCACCACCATGTCGAACCGGTCGCATGTTGCGATGGTACGTACCATGGCAATTGTGAGCGAGCGAGGCACCATTCTGGTGGTTGATCCCAATGCGGCAGTTCGCCGCATGCTTGAGGTGCATTTGGCCGCCGGTGGGCATGCCGTTACCAGTTGCCGCTCCGCGAGAGAAGCAAAGGACCTGCTCGACTCTGGGGGCTTTGACCTCATCATCACCGAAGCCGAGACGCCCGAGGGCTCGGGTTTCGACCTTCTTCGGCATACGCAGAAGCCGGGCAACGAGCGTCGCGTGGCGACAATCATCATGTCCGGCCGAGATCAGCCTGAACGAATTGTCCGAGCGCTTGAGCGAGGGGCCGATGACTACCTGACCAAACCAATCAGCCCATCCATGGCTGTCGCGCGGGCATCGGCGGTCATCGAACTGCAAGCATCGGGACTTCTCAGTTCGCGTGGACCGGACATGCTCGACCTTCCGAGGCTCGACCGTACCCTTCGAGAAGCTTCTGGTGGCGCAGGAAAGTTGCGGGCCATCTGTGATGCCTTGCGCGATGGATTGTCCGCCGAACGAGCGTCGGTGTATCGATTTGATTCGAGCAGCAATGAATTGCTCACTGTCGTCGCCCATGGTGAAACGAGCGCTGACGGTTCTCCGCTCATCCGAATGTCAGCTGAAGAAGGTCTTGCAGGCGCAAGCCTTCGGCTGGGTCACATCATTAATACACATGATGCCTACGAAGACAGTCGATTCAGCCCTCGGTTTGATGAACAAACCGGCTTTGTGACACGGTCTGTCTTATCTATACCACTCAGAGACGACCATGGCGAGGTCATTGGTGTCGCGCAAGTACTGAACCATGAGGTTGGACCATTCCTCGCCGCAGAAGAACTCAAGGCCATGCAACTCGCTCCGCGATGTGGTCTGTGCCTTGCGGAGGCTTTCTTCGAGGTCGACCTTGAACTGAACCTCGCGGCAACCATCATTGCTCAACCGGGTACGGCAACCTTCCTTCCAACCATACTTCCAAGTACTGGAGGTATCACAACCGGGATCTTGCCCCGTGACCGCAGTGTTGATGCAAGGTCGTTCATCGGCACCGAGATTGGTCGGTATCGAGTCATGGCCGTCCTTGGTACTGGCAGTCAAGGAATCGTGCTTGAGGGACACGACGAGTTACTCGACCGCAGTGTCGCCATCAAGCTGCTCGGACCTGACTCGGCCCGCATTCCAATGCTTCGCCGGCAGTTCATGCAGGAAGCTCGAACCATGGCCAAACTCGGCCATCCAAACACCGTTGCAATTCACGACGTTGGCGAGCATGACCGCGCCCTGTACTTGGTGATGGAACAGTGCCACGGCGGCACAACCTTTGACATGCTCAAAAAAGATGGGCCGATTTCAGTTGCTGCAGCAATCCCAATCCTTCGTGATGCGTGTCGTGGACTTGACGCTGCACATCGCCGAGGCATGATTCACCGTGACATCAAACCTGACAATATTCTGCTCGATGCACAGGGCGCCGCAAAGTTGAGCGACTTTGGACTCGTGCTCGCCCCCAATACAGTTGATATCGCCGGAGCCGATCACATCATCGGCACGCCGCACTACATGAGCCCTGAGCAGTGCAGCAATGGCTTGGTTGATCACCGCAGTGACCTCTATGCCTTGGGCGCCACGTGCTTCCACTTACTAGCAGGGAAACCACCATATGCTGGGCCAACGGATGTGCGAGAGGTACTCAAGTGTCACGCTGAAGCCCCCATCCCAGACCCACGAGCATTGGTGCCTGACCTTCCAGAAGATGTGGTCTCAATCATTGCGACCGCCATGGCCAAGAATCCAGCCGACCGCTATCAGAATGCATCTGAGATGCTCCGTGACCTTGAAGCGGTTTTAAATGCGCTCGACCCAGACTTCTAGGCGTCCGCTGATCTCTGATTGGGTTTGCTAGAATACAAAAACTGACTTGGGAGGTGGCCTGTTAGCACAGCTGGCGAAAGTCTATTTGTTCGCTTCACGAAGGATGGAGATGCGTTCGTCGCTTCACTTCATGCGCCGACGATTTCGCAGCGTGAGTCGGAGATCATTTCGGCATCACTGCAAGATGCCTTGGCTGATATCGATGGCTACAAGTGGCTTGTCGTCGACATGGCAGAAGTCACATTCATGAGCAGCATGGGTATTGGCATGCTTGTTGATGCTCGAAGTCGTGCCGCAGGAAAGAAGATGAAGGTTGTACTCGCCAACGTTGCCACCGAACTCGATCAACTGCTTCGTATGGTGAAACTCGACAAGGTGTTTACGATCTGTACCAACAAAAAACAGCTTCACAAAGCACTCAAGCGATGAACTCGCAACTCACCCCAGAAGGCCCCGATGGCGGCAGTCTGGTAGCTCCCCAGAATCCACTCGGGATAGCAGCCTTTGTGTGCTCAATCATCGGTTTGCCCTCTATGGGCATACTCTCTCTTATCGCGCTCATTCTCGGCGCGATCGCCATGCGTCGCGAGCCCAAGGGGCTCGCCATCGCCGGCTTTATCATCGGCCTCGTTGGAACGCTCGTTGGCTGCATTGTCACCGCACTGCTCATTGCCATGATCAGCACATTGGGCATAGGCCTCTCTGCAGGCATCATGGCAATGATCTACTCGCAGATTGAGGTGGGTGTCACTCGAATCGACGACGCCTCAGAGATCATTGTGAAGTGGGAAGAATCTCACAATGGCGTACTGCCAAGTACTGAGGCGGGCAACGCAGCACTCAAGGCGGCTGGCTTCGACGCGACGTACCGAGTGATCGACAACGATGAGTTCGGTCTGGAGTTACTGATTGGCGATGAAGATCCTTGGACATTCTCAGCAGAATTTGATGCAGATGGCGATCGGACGTCTCTGCGGTGGAAGTCAGAGAATGGTCAGAGCCATGGGAATTGGAACTTCTGACCTCGGTTCACTGCGACGCTTCGGTCATCACCTGAATCAATGCGTCCACTGTTGCTTGATCGGTGTTGAGTGCACCAATGGCAATTCGCATCACCAGTAGACCATCCAGTTTGCAATGCGTCACAGCAAATCGGCCGTCTGCATTGACCGTATCAAGCAGAGACTGCGTTGCAAGATCGCCGTCTATGTGCTGAATGCAAAGCAGCGAAAGGCTCCGAGGCGCCGCCAGCACAAGACAGTCATGGGCATTGACAGCTGCCTCGACAGATCTAGCAAGTTCAACGTGAAACTCCACCATCTCAGCGATGGCTGCAGCGCCCGTGCATCGAAGCAATAACCACAACTTGATGGCCCTGAAACGGCGGCCCAGTTGTACGTGCCAGTCTCGGTAATCAATAACCTCGCCCGTGCCGGTGGCACTATTGCGGAGATACTCTGGATCGATCGACATAGCATCGATCAATGGCCGCTGGTCTGCAACCCACAGGCAGCAACAGTCAAAGGACGCGCCCATCCACTTGTGAGGATTGAAACTCCAAGAGTCAGCCAACTCGCAGCCACTGGTGATTGGTTCTCTACACTCTGACGCAATCGCAGCGGTTCCGGCCCAAGCAGCGTCAACATGCAACCACACATCATGCTTCTGGCACACCTGACCAATCTGCGACACAGGGTCGATGGCCCCACACCCGGTCGTGCCAACTGTGGCACAACAAAAACACGGTCGCAGGCCGGCAGCCACATCGTCTTGCATCATCCGCGATAGCGATCGCACATCCATACGAAACTGATCGTCCGTTGGCACCAGCCGTAAGTTGTCGCGACCGATGCCACAGATACCTGCAGCCTTCAAGACCGACGAGTGGGCTTGCTCCGATGTGTACGCGACGAGCCCGCTGCACGCATCCCCGCCACGGGTGCTTGCCAGTCCGGATGTGGTTCGATCTCTTGCTGCAACAAGGCATGCCAGCACGCCGCTGCTCGCAGTGTCTTGAATGACACCGCCGCCCGCACCACCTTCTGCAAATCGATCACACAGCCCGAGGGATCTCCGCAGCCACTCAAGCATTCGCGACTCAAGTTCAGTGCAGGCAGGGCTTGAGGTCCACAGCATTCCCTGCTGAGCCATCACGCTTGCGAGGAGATCGCCAAGTATCGCGTCGGGGTGGGAATTGGATGGGAACCATGCAAACCAGCCAGGTGCGTCCCACCGGACAAGTCCGGGCGCGATGACATCCCGTAAGTCAGCCAACACATCTTCAAGTGGCTCTGGCGTAGTTGGTGCTGTAAGCGGAATACGACTGGCAAGTTCACCCGGCGTGAGCGCAGACCACGGCGACCGCTCGCCAGACTGCTGCATGTGCTGCACAATCCACTTGAGCGACTGAGTAATCCGATTCGCAAAGTCCTCGGGGCGTTGTTGCCAAGAAGGCACACTCATTCGGGAAGGCTAGCGAGTTCTGCTTCGACGACTGCAATCAATCTTGCAATGGTGACTGGCCCGAAGTCAAAGACAAGTCCGGCCGACTCGAAGAGTTCGGGCAATGGCTTTGCACCGCCGAGTGACATTGCAGTTCGATAAAGGTCGATTGCTCGTACGGGATCATCACGGTAGATCAACCACATTTGCAGTGCGCCAAGTTGCGCGATGCCGTACTCGATGTAATAGAAGGGCACCTCGAAGAGGTGCAGTTGCCGATGCCACATCTTGGCGCGCTCAGCCTCGAGACCTTCCCATGACACGTCAGGACCGAATCTGGCGTGCAACTCCAGCCAATAGATGTCACGCTGCTCGCGGGTATGGTGTGGGTGCGTGTACAGCCAGTGCTGAAACGCATCAATCGTTGCCACCCAGCACAGTGTGGATACAACACCCTCGAGATGCTTGCGACGGGCTCGCACGGCGTCTGCCTCGGACAAAAACTCATCAAGGAAGGGGTGAGCGATGAGTTCCATGCTCATCGACGCCACTTCGGCAAACTCAATTGGAGGCTGGCGATAGGACACGAGTGGCTCATCTCGTGAAAGCATCGAATGGAATGCGTGGCCAGCCTCGTGCACCATCGTGTCCACGTCTCGCATGAGGCCGGCGGCATTCATGAAGATGAACGGCCGGCGTTGTCGCTCGCGGTCGTACTGATAGCCGCCTGGCGCCTTGCCTTTGCGAGACTCTAAGTCCAGCGCATCTCCCGTTCGCATGGTGTCGAACAACTCACCGAGCGAAGAGTCCATGCGGTGAAATATTCGGCTGGTGCCTTCGATGAGTTCGGTTGATCCATTGAATGGACGCAATGGTTCACGTCCGAGTGGATCGACATCGAGGTCCCATGGACGCAATACATCAGCGCCTATCGCCTCGCGGCGGTCCGCATTCATTTTGTGCATGAGCGGAACGGCTTGCTCGAGTACGCCGCGATGGAAGGACTCACACGTCTCCGGCGTATAGTCAAAGCGGTGCTTGGAACGAAAGGCCCAATCACGATAGTCATCGAGATCAGCGTTGTCGGCCATGGTGTTCCGCAAGGCGACCATCTTGTCGAAGATTTCATCCATCTTCTCGCTGTCCTGTAAACGCCGGGCAGCCACGACACGGAAGGCCTGCTCGCGAATGCCGCGGTCATTCTCCTGCATATACGGGCCCATCTGTGGAAGCGTCTTCTCTTCGCCGTCAAACTCGACGGTCATCGCACCACAGAGTTCGCTGTACTTCTGGCCAAGTTTGGTTTCCTCAACCTCAAGGGCAATATTCTCTTCACGGAAGAGCTTGACATCGGCCTCAAGTCCACGAAGAAGAACGTGATACCTGTCCTGATCGAGATCATCAGCAAACGGGCATTGCACAATCATGCGATCGATCTTGAATGAGATGTCTTTGATCTTCGGCTCAATTTCTTCGACGAAGCGAAGAAAGGCAGCCTTGATTTCGTTGTCGTCAGTGTGCCGAGTCATTTCGATGTACAGCGATGCTTGAGCTTCGCCGACGGCCGCATCAAGTTCACTACGATCAAGTAGCAAGTTCTCAAGGCACCCCTTGCACTTCAAAGTTCGAGCAAGCAGTGACTCGTAGAGCGGTCCGACTTGCGACCAATCTGCACCATCGAGATTTCTGGGGGCAAAGGTGGTTGCCGTGGGGTAAGCGGTCAATACAGCTGTCATGTGAATCTCCAATGTTCAGATAATTGTCAGGATATATGAGGTTGACTGGCTTCAATGGCGACCGGACACACTGCGATCGCTGGGACAGCATGCTGCTCTTCAATGGCTGTCGCCATGGCAGTTGCTTCAAGATCTGTGTCACAGAGAACAAAGAGCGTTGACCCACTTCCGCTGACATGGATGTCTCGATTGACAGTTGATCCAATGTCGCTTGCGAGTACATGTAACTCGGGAGCTTCGGCAAGCGATGACTCAGCCAAATCGTTAAAGGGCGAGGCGCCTTCGATGACCGATCGCACGCGGGCTTCATTCAGCATGCCGCCGCCCGAAGCATCAAACCTACCGTATACCGCGGCTGTTGGACACGCACACGCAGGCAGAACGAGAATGGCGTGGAAGTCGGGAAGCGATTCCATCGCGTCGACTCGCTCGCCGAATCCACTGACAATCGCACTGCCGCCACGAACAAGAAACGGGACATCAGAACCAATAGAGATGGCAATGTGCCGCAGAGCATCATCATCGAGGTTGAGATCAAAGAGTTGGTTGCAGGCGCGAAGCATCGCGGCGGCATTGGAGGAGCCGCCACCAAGACCACCACCAACGGGAATGCGTTTCAGCATTCTCAGTTGCACAGGGAGCTGTTGAGCGGTGTAACGCTCCAGGGCTTGGTGTGCTTGTACAGCAAGGTCGTCCTGAATGCGCCAGTCCACATCACTCACTTGGCAAGCTTGCTCATGCCACTCGATGGCGTACCGTGAAATAGAGCCGTCCTCAAGCCGCGTCACGTGCAGGTCATCCAAGAGATTGACCGTGACCATCCAGGAACTGATGGGGTGTAAGCCCTGAAGCTCGTCGGGCGGACCGACAGAGAGCGCGAGGTTGAGCTTGGCCGGAGCGATTTCGTGCAGTGTGCGACGCATGGGAACCACACAGGATATGGTGACATTGAACCCTTTGGAGCCTCCATGGCATGAGCATCCCCTGCACCACAACATTTGACTTCCAAGGCCATACAATCGTCGAGTACAAGGGGCTGACCCGCGGCATCGTTGTACGGGCTCCAACCATTAGTCAGGGCATCGTAGGGGGGCTCAAAAAGGTCATCGGCGGCCGCATTGGTGCGTACCGAGAAATGTGCGAGCAGGCTCGTAGTGAAGCTCTTGATAGCCTGCTTCAGCACGCCGAAGAAATAGGCGCGAACGCGGTTGTCGGACTCAGATATGAGTCGTCAGATGTGGATCAATCGGCCACCGAAGTGCTGTGCTATGGCACAGCCGTTGTCATAGAAGCCCAATAGTAGGCAACGACACTTCAGATAGCTTCGCGCATCATTGCGATGACGAAGACAATGTGGCAGTCGATCTCACTGATGGGGAGCTGATCAACCAAAGAGATCTCATCTTCTTGGTTCGTCACTTTGGGCAACACTACTGATCAGATGGTTCGCCAAGGCGTGTGGTCAGTGGTTGCAATTCGCACCTCCACCGAGAGCTGGCTACTAATGCGATCTCGCAGCGCCGGTAGATAGCCGCGCTCAGTATTGGTGTGGCCTGCAAGCATGATGCACATGCCTCGCTCGCAAGCCGCAAGTACATCGTGATGACGCATTTCGCCTGTGATATGAAGTGTGGAGCCCGCCGCTTCGGCGGCAGCCAGCATTGAACCGCCTGCACCTGGGCAGCAGGACACAATCGTGTGCTGCATTGGCGTCCGAGTGGCTTCGGCCACGCGAAGCGACTGCACGCCAAGATGCGACTTCATTGACTCTGCGATTTCGATGAGGGTTCGTGGATCATCCAGCCTGACAACTCGTCCACCACCCGTCCCGAGCAAGGGGATTGCCATCAGCGGAATCACTTGAATAGGCGGTTCCTCATATGGGTGCGCATGCCTCGCTGCATGCACAACGGCTGCAATGCACGCATTGCTGCATACCATCGTCAGGCAATACTCCTGCACCCTGTGCAGTTCGCCTGTGTTGCCAATGACTGGTCTGCTCTGGTCGCCACCTTTAAAAGTTCCGTCACACGCAATTTGTGTTGAACACTCGGTGTAGTTGCCAATCTGTCCAGCGCCGGCAGCACTCATAGCGATGCGAACGGCTTCCACATCTTCACGTGGAACATGCGTGACAATCTTGACGGCTTCACTTTCTCGCTGCTCACTTGCTGGCTCGATCGGACTGCACTCGCCCGATCCGATTCCAGACGCCAGCCAATCTGCCATGCCTCCAACAGAAGCATCAAGCGCCGTGTGTGGGCTATACACGGCAATCTTGGACTCAAAAAGCGTCAACAACGTACGACCAGATACATCATCGGCCGTGACACGCTTGGCAGGCTCAAAGAGGATCGGGTGATAGGACACAATGGCCTGCGCATCGCAGTTGACAGCTTCGTCAGCCACGGCCTGTGTGAGATCGATGCAGAGCAGCACCCGCTCAATTGGCACATCTCGGCGGCCGAGCAACAAGCCCACATTGTCCCAGTCACCAGCCAATCGAGTTGGGGCCAGCGACTCCATCGCTGCACAGAGATCGGAAACAGTCGTCATTCCACAAAGATACCGGGCAAACACCACTCGCCGCATTGCAACGACCTCGGCATCGGTACACTGCGTGGCTTGCCATGCATGCCACCGCACTCAGCCCGATTTCTGTCATTCTCGACGACCTCCGGGCCGGAAAGCCCATCGTGCTGGTCGATGATGAGGGACGCGAGAATGAGGGGGACTTCGTTGTCGCGGCTGAGTTTGTCGATACCACCGCCATCAACTTTATGACCCGCATTGGTGGCGGCTACCTCTGCGTGGCAATGACTGGCGAAGACTGCGACCGACTCGACCTTGGCCCGCAGGCTGCGATCAACACATCACTTCATACCACCGCGTTTACTGTGAGTGTTGATGGTCACCCCAAACATGGTGTGGGCACCGGCATTTCGGCCGCCGACCGCGTCAAGACAATTCAGTTGCTCGCCGACCCTGCGTCTCGTAGTGATGACTTTGTTCGTCCTGGTCACATCAATCCGCTTCGCGCTCGAAGTGGTGGGGTGCTCGCAAGAACCGGTCAAACCGAGGGCTCGGTTGATCTGTGCCGCCTTGCTGGCTTACAACCCGCAGCAGTCATCATCGAAATCGTCAAGCCTGATGGAGAGATGGCGAGGATGGATGATCTTGAGCCGCTGTGCGCTGAACATGACATCCACATGTGTAGTGTTGAGCAGATCATTGAGCATCGTCTTGCGCAAGAGACGCTGGTCAGTAGGGTGGAGCCCATCAGTGGCACGCCGGTAAAGACACCGTGGGGTACGTTTACACTGATTGCCTTCGAGAGCGCCGTCGACCCACAACCGCATATCGCACTATGCATGGGTGACGTCGGCGAACTCGATGTTCATGGCCAGCCGATACCACATGAAGAACCGATACTCGCCCGTGTACACAGACGCGACGTGCTCGGCGATATTTTTCGCGTTGGCGACAATCCCTCCGGCACGGTTCTAGAGGCCTCTCTCAAGGCAATCGCCGCCGAAGGACGTGGCGTCTTGGTCTATCTGCGACCAGAGCACATGGGCGATAGCGCCCTTTCGCAACTATTGCACCGAGTGCGCCGGCCGGATGTCGACAACCCGGACCGCCCTGACCTCACCCGCCCCGAGGGTGCTGGTGCCCGAGCAGTTCCAATCGATACACGTAACACCGGCACTGGTAGCCAGATTCTTCGCGCACTTGGTATACAAAAGATCCGATTACTCACAACAACTGAGCGTACGTGGCACGGGCTCAATGCGTTCGGGCTTGAAATCGTTGAGAACGAATCGCCATCGTCGTAGCGTGACCGCTACTTCATAGCACCATTACGCAGAATGATTTCCCGAAGCGTTGCCACGCCACCAGCAGAATCACCAATTTCTGCTTTGGCATCCATCACAACCCAAGCAGAGGCGTTTCGTACCGAGCGATGGAGCGTTTCATTCTTGATCATCGGCTCGAGTAATGCAACACGGTCTGCTGGGCCCATATGTTCGCGGGCCTGCCAGACAGCGAAAATCGCCACTGCCTCAGAATCACTGAGCCACTCAACAACCTTACTGGCCATGGATAGTTTCTCTACAAATCCTTCGCTTTGTTCAATGAACTCGTGATCCAGCCGATCCTCGTTGTCATCACCGCGCATCATGGATTCAAAGAACATCTCGTGCTCTTCTCGCATCTCGGGTGGCAATCTTTCAATCATGTCCCACACTCGATGAGGGTCTTCATGCATCTCACGCAAGAAGTGCATGTGCTGCCGCATCATTTCTCCCCCGTCGCCCATGCCACGATGATCACGCCGCATCTCGTGCCTATCGGGATAACCGCCTCCCCGTGAGTCCATGGCCCACACGCCTTCTTCGCCGTCCTCGCCCATGACCATCATCATGATCTGATTGAGATCAATGTCTTCGCCATCGATTTGCACTCGACGCTGACCCTCTTCATCTTCGACCTCAATCACCATTGCAGCTTGCGCTTCTGGGCCTCCTTGGCCACTCATCAATTTCTCGAACAAGTTGCCCAGACTTGGACCATCAGCATCATCTCCCATGTCCCCAAGATCGATCTCAAATTCATCCTCTTCACCATTGCGAGTCACCTTGATGGTGCCGACTCCATTGACGACTTCTACCGTGACACCAACTTCTTCATTCGACTCTTCCATCGCACCCATGGAAGCCGGGATGAGCTCTGCATACCCGCTCGTGCCCAACATCATGGCGGAGGAAGCGCCCACGGGCAGTCCACCGAGATCAATCTCCATCACATCTCCGCGCTCATCAAGCATCACAAGCATCTCACCAGAGTCAACCAATACCGTCGACGCCAAACAATCCGGCTGAGCTTGATGCATGGCTTCGGCAAAGTGACGGGCGAGACCAGTATTGAAGGTGGTGTCCGTCGGGACGGTTGCCCAGGCAGACAGAACGGCGAGTGTGGAACCCAGAATAAGGGTGTACATGAGTGCGATCTCCTTCGTTATCTGGAGCCTAACAGGCAACCATCAGGCACACTCAAAAACGCGAGCGTCGATGGGATATCCCATCGACGCTCGGCCTTGATTCTGAAGGCTCCCCCATCGACTTCAAGGACATTCACATCCGCGGACTTATATGACATCGCCGAGGCAGATGTCGCGCAGCTTCAGCAAATAGCACTTCCTACCAGCCACAAAAAGAACAACCCCGGCCATGATGCCGGGGCTGTCATCGCGGATGTAATCGTGGGCAGCGTGCATGTATGCCTGCTCACGATGTCAATCTTCAGCTTTAGAGGCAGGAGCCAAAGGCGCCGAGCATGAGCAGCAAATCGTCAACGTCGGTCGTGCCGTCATCATTCAAGTCGGCCTGGGACGTGCCCCAACTTCCGATCATCTGCAGCAAGTCGTCGACTTCGACCTGCCCATTGCCATCGAGATCCGCAGGGCAACTGGTTCCGCCATCATCTACGTCGGATTCATAACGAGCATCGACCGCATTGGCCAACTCGGTACGTGCCCGAAGCACGACAGTCGAGTCGCTGGCGAGGTCGAGCGACATGCTTGCTTGGCCGTTGGCATCGAATCGAAGAAATCCCTTTGGCTCATCGTCGACCATCACCATCAGCATTGCGTCCGTCGGATGGAATTGCATCCCTTCAAGATCGAGTTCGAAGGTGTAGTCGTTGGGGCCAACTACGAACGGCGGCAGTTCACCAAATCGAAGCGAGAACGGCGATTGCTGCCATGGACGCAGTTCCGGATCGCCGAGTAGTTGGGACATGTAGATGTTCTTTTCGGCATTTGATTGACTGGCGGACTGCATGCGGGCGGTCAACCAAGCATCTTGCATCATCTCACCCACGCAGAGGCTGAAGCCCGACCAGTAGTAGGCATGGAAGGCCTTTGCGAAGTGGTGGTTCGGCTTCGTGCTGCTTGAACGAATGGAACCGATGTGCGCCACGGCGCCGTTTTCGGACCCCTCCATCCATTTCTCGCCGATGCAATCGTCGACTTCATCGATGTGGTTGTTACCACACGCCACGGCCACCATGATAGGTGTGTAACGACCATTGGTCAGTCCAGCCACGTCGGTGTCTGTGAGTTCCTCATTGAGGATGTTCCAGTCGTCGCCCCACACGAATTGCCAACCATGTCCTCTGTAGAGAACCAGGCCGTAGTGAGTGTCTTGGATGTCTGCGATCACTGCTGCTGTTGTCGATGTGTTATCGCGACCTGAGTACAGGGCGAATGATGGGTTGTAGCCCAAATAGTCATTCGAGGCGATATCTTCAATACACTCTACGTATTTCTTGCTTACCTGCTCATGAGCAGCAAGAAGCGATCGCTCGTAGTGCGAGGAGAACATCATTGGCGTCTCCGAATACGTCATTGTCTTATCGATTTGTTCCGCAAGATCTTGCTCAGAGTCGACTGAATATCGGCCGAGTTCACAAGACGGGTACAGTTCATCTTCGATGCAGACGTAGTAGTGATCCGATGGCAACTCGCGAACGGGATCAACGTGCATGGGCATTTCGTCAACATCGCCGATCAGCAAGACGTAGGTCTCGAACCTATTTTCGCAGCCGCCATACCAATTGGTAATCGCGTCCTTGACATCATCATGATCAAAGCCAGCGCCTAGACTCTCAGTGGTGACGATGGTTACACGAAGGCCGCGCTCGGTCTTCTGCTGAATCAATGGCCACAACTCGTTGATGTATTTGTTAGCTGTCACAATGAGGTAATCGCCAACGTCAGCGTTCATGTTCAACGCCGCCAGGTTCAGTTGCCACCACACAGGCGCGTTGTCATAGTTCAGACCGAATATCGCCGCAGCACGAGGCGTAAGTTCCAGGAGATTTGAGCGTTGCCCTTCGAACAGCACCGTGTATTCAAAGCTGGTGTTGACGATGAGTTTGCGTGAGGCAGGGATACTTTGCATGCAGGTCGCCACGCAGCCCACGCTTGGAATAGATCGATTGAAGTGGAATTCTGTAAGGACGCGAGCGAACTCTTGTGGAAACGGCGTCGTTGTCGTTTGGTAGAAGTCGGCGTCGAAATAGAATTGATCGTCGCCGTCACCGCCGGTCTCATCGAGATCATCATGGGGCTGCGCGGGAAAGATGTTGAAGTTTTCCAGCACGACTTGTTCGTGTGGCACGATTTGAAAGCTCTGGTCGGAGAAGCCTCCGTCGGCGCGGAATTGCGTGCACGCGAGCCGCAGTGGGATCCCGGGCAGTTCCGGAAGGCCCAACGCATTGGTGGCGAGGGCGCCGTTGCCCGCAAGCGACACGGACTGCATCGTTTGGGTTGTTCCGGGAATGGTCTGGTTTTGAACCCACATGCCGTGCAGATCAATTTGGAAGACGGACTTCGAAACGGAACTTTTCTCGGCGATGTTTTTGACGGTGGGCGCGGTTCCGGCGGGCGAGTTGTCGAATGAAACCCATTCTCGCCTGCCATCGGCGTAGGCAGTGGCACCGAGAATGAGAGAAAGTCCGATCGCGACAATTGTCATACGGGGACAGCAAGGGCCATTGGGGATGGACATTGAAGAAGCTCCACAGATCTGAGGACCTAAGTCGTTGTGAGGGGCTCCGCCGTAGATAGCGAAGCGAGGACGCAATGGATGGCTAGCGAGTCCCTGGGCAGCCTTGAGGGGAGAGATCACCTGCACCTAGGCCTTTCGAGGCGTGGTATGTGCCGGAAGTAGTGTTATTACTTGGACAAATTATTGGGAGAAGGCGGCGGTTCAGCGTGGACGTGTGGCCATCTGCTCTTGCAACCGGCTGTGAAGGTCTTTGCAGGACTCAAGTTCCATGCAAACCGTGCCCCGATTGCGGGAGGGAACGGCGAATTGAGATTCGGGGTCGACGAGCGCCGGCTGAGAAGAGACTGAATCCGTGCGCCGCCCGGTCGCACGGCATAGATAGAGAGGCTGTAGAGGCCCCATGTGTTGAGCCCGTCTCACCGACCCTTACCCGGGTCAAGCATCGCAGCAGGCCGCCGTCGCCAGACTTCTTGTATCAGCCCAGCCCATTCACTTCGTGAATCAAATCAGTTCTGGTATTCGCCAGACATTTCATCAGGCACGCCGTCGAGGTTGTCGGGGTCTTCGTCGTACTCGTATTCGTACTCAACAGCAGCGTCACCCGTCTCCTCGCTGTCATCGTCGTTGGAATCTTCCATCGCCTGCATTTGATCCCACTCTTCCAGCGAGATCAGCACCTCTCTCGCCACCGAGCCCTTGTGCTCGCCAAGAATGCCAGCTTGGCCCATTTGGTCGACCAAACGAGACGCGCGGCTATACCCGATCGCAAGGCGTCGCTGAAGCAGTGACACGCTGCCGCGGCCAGAGTCGATCATCACACGCACGGCCTCGTCGAACATTGGATCGCGTTCGGTAGGTTGTCCGCCAATTTCTCCATCACTGCCCGGGCGGAGTTGAATGAGTGATCGCTCAAAGTTTGGTGATGCAACTTCCTTCAAGAATCTGACAACCTTTCGGCTCTCACCGTCATCCACGAGCGTTCCTTGGGCTCGACGAACCTCAGGAATACGTGGCGTAACGAGCATCATGTCGCCCTGACCGAGCAATAGTTCGGCCCCCTTCGAGTCAAGCACGATGCGGCTGTCCATACCGCTGGAGACCTTGAAAGAGATCCGGCACGGCATGTTCGACTTGATCAAGCCGGTCACCACATTGGCCTGCGGACGCTGAGTTGCGAGAATGAGATGAATGCCAACGGCGCGAGCTTTCTGCGCAATACGAACGATTGATTGCTCCACTTCCTTATTGGTCATCATCAAGTCGGCAAGTTCGTCAATGATGAATACGATGTATGGCAACGATTTGGGGATCTTCGCATCCTCCAGATCGTTCTGCGGTTGGAATCGATCCCGCTTCTCCTCTTCGGTGAGCATGTTGAAGTTTGCGATGTCTCGCACCCCAGCCTCACGGAAGATTTCGTAACGTTCTTCCATCTTGCGAACTGCCCAGTCCAATATGGCAGCTGCACGGTTCATCTCGGTAATCACCGGGCAAGCCAGGTGCGGGATGTCACCGAACATGCTCAATTCGACCATCTTCGGATCAACGAGAATGAGCTTTACTTCATCTGGCCTCTTCAGAAAGAGCCACGACATAATGATTGAGTTAATGCACACACTCTTGCCTGAACCGGTTGTCCCGGCAATGAGCATGTGCGGCATCTTGATGAGATCTTCAACAAGTGGCTCGCCACTGGCATCCTTACCAAGGAACATCGGCAGCACCATGCCCTCGGCAGCGCCGCTGCTGATGAGTTCCATCAGGCGGACTTTCTCGCGAGTGGTGTTTGGTACTTCAATACCGATCGTCGTCTTGCCGGCCATCGTCGGAACGATACGAATATTCGGAGCACCAAGGCTTCGGGCAAGATCGTTGGCAATGCTATTGATGCGAGCAACTCGAGTGCCTGGCGCCAACTGTACTGAGTACAGCGTGACGGTTGGCCCGGTGTCGATGCCTGTCACCTCGGCGTCGATCTCATAGGTCGTCAGCGCACGCTCAAGTGCTTCAGCCTGACGACGAACCATTTTTTCGGCTCGCTCGGAAAAGTCTCCTTCGGGCTTAGCGAGTAACTCAACCTTCGGGAACTCGTAGCCCTCAAAGTCCTCTCGCTGGATGTCCTCATCCTTGGCAACATCTGCAGTGCTTCCAAACATCCGAATCGGCAAGCGGGCGATCTTTTTCTTGAGTTCATCCTTACTTAAGCGACGACGAGGTTCGGCCTCTTCAACGACCTCTTCATATTCGTCCTCATCCTCATCCTCTTCCTCTTCCTCATCCTCATCCTCATATTCATCTTCATCTTCATCTTCGTCCGCATCTTCTTCCTCGTACTCATCCTCCAACTCATCCTCTTCGGCCGAGTCTTCGTACTCCCATTCGGTGTCGTCATCATCAGTGGTTGGATCGGCAAGCGCAGTGCCGCCCTTGGCTGGAAGTCCGAGTTTGCGAATCCAGTGAAGTTGGGGCGTTGGTGTGTGTGTCCGCACCTGAATAACGCGTCGCCAGAGCCAACCAGGGAGAGCAAGCATGACTTCATCCGCTGCAATAACGAGTCCAACAATCAGGAGTACCAAAACCAGCAATACGGTTCCAGCCATGCCAAATGCAGGCGACATCGCGCCAACCAAAGCGTGGCCTAGAAGCCCCCCGGGGGCTCCTCCGAGCGCACCAATTGATGGCAGGACCGCAGCATGCAGAGCCGAGAGGCCTGTCGCCGCAACTACCAGACCAACGGCCCGAAGTGGGGCTTGCCCAACTCGTCGCCCGAGCATCGCCAACACGAACCAGGCCCCAACGCCGATCGCAATCAGCCATGCGCCCCAACCGATCAGATAAAGCGACCAATACGACATCCAGGCACCAACTCGACCGCCGAGATTCGCAATATCGCCACTCCAAGCCGAGACCGTGTGCGAGGGTGGATCGCTCGATGAAAATGTGGCGAGTGAAAGCACCATGAAGCACCACAACCCAACCGCAAGCAACCAGCCAACCCAAGGCATTGGGCCAGTACGGGGCGCATCATCTAACTCAGATTTGCTGGGGCGGTTTCGCCCCCGAGAATTGACGGTCGCTGATGTAGCCATATTCCTGTCCTCATCGGCTTTCCAGACTGCTGTAGACCAGCAATGCCACCCTGAAGGCGAACCCGCATCGCTTTCATTATCGGAAGCTCCGCGCCGAGAATCTGAGAATCAGCGACACTCTCACCTAGTGCCACGGAAACCGACCGACGATATCGACCCCACAGACCCAATGACGTGGGCTTCCCTGCTTGCCCGGTGGATGGATTTAGCCCGTACAAGCCAGGCCCTGATTGGGCAGCCGGGCGTTGTCGATGGACGAGTTGTTCCCGCGCTCATCACATTTGAAGCGATTGCGATGGCCATGCAACACCTTGGCGGGCTTACGGCCACAGAGCGAAGCTTTGCGCTCGATCAAGCGGCGGTACTGATCGATGCGCGCCTAGCCGACTTGGAGCATGCCTTTGATGAACTGCCCGATCCACTCCACCAAGCCGAAAGAGATGCCATGCGATCGATCGCCGAAGCGCGACGATCATTCGCGTGGACCATTCTTTGGGAGGGACCAGGGCCGCTGGTGATGCCTGATGTCGCCAGTGTTCCAGCCTCCGCCTCAGATGATGGCATGGTTGCGGTCATGCTTCCCAAGACACTCGCACTTCCGGGAGAGCCGATTGCCTGGTGGCTCGGCAGAGACGAACCAATGTTGGCCCGTGGCATTGCTGGGTGCCGGGCCACTCCGCTTGATCAGGCTCTTCAGGTGTGGAGAGCCTTCGATGAAACAGGCCACGCCATTGAAGATCGAGTTCGAGATGTCAACGACGATGGCCCGCCAGGAGCCGTACCGCTCATTGTGCCTCGTTTGCTTGATGGTTGCCGACTGGAAGTACCCACAGTCAGTCATACCTGGCCACCGATGGATATGGAAACACTCGAGCCTACGGCTCCGCCGGTCAGATGGGATGTACCCCGCGATTGGTGAGTGGCGTAGCCCCGTTGCACGCGCGGCTTCCAACCTCGATGGGTGGCATGGGTTCGTGCTGCGACGCCACGATCATCCGATCGGCCAAGTGTGATGCTCGCTCGCTCCACAATGCTTGAATGCGTTGCGGGCAATTGCACTGTTCGGATCGATGTAGCAGCACGATAGTCTGCGGCTCGGTGTACTTGGAGACCTGGAGCACCGCATCGATCGCCTCATCATTTGATAAGTGGCCAGTCCCACTCATAATTCGATCGATTAAGAACTCAGGGCGATCACTCATGAGTTGCATCGCCCGATCGTAGTTGGACTCAATCGCAAACACATGTGGGTGAGCATCGCTAAAGAACGCAGCCAGCTCATCGCTAAATCGACCAAGATCGGTGGCCCATCCGATGACAGCATCTCCGCGTCGAACGATATAAGAAACGCTTCCGTGTACATCATGAGGGCCGAGAGCCGTCTTCACATGCGTTTCATCCCCAAGAATAAACGCATCATCGAAAGCCGATATTCGATCGCGCGGAATGCCAGACCGCACAACGCGGGCAACATGCGTGTGATGCACGTGCAGCGTGAAGTTCCATGACCCAATTGCTTTTACCCACCCTGAATGCAGATGATCTCCATCACTGTGGGTAATCAGGACATCGGTAAGGTCCTGATGCGTATAGTCTCGATCCTGCAACGCCTGCCGCGTTCGCCGTGGTGACAGGCCCGCATCAATCAATATGCACCGCCGCTCGCCGGGCAAGCAAATAAGGGCAGAATTACCACGACTGCCGCTCGCGAGCACCTCCAGTTGCATCATCCAGAAAGCCTTGCGGAGCGATCTCGTGTGTGGCAAACACCGCGTTTGGATGACTCTATGAAGTCGGCATATTCAATGGCAATCGAGTCAGCATCGGCACGCAGTTGCGTCGCAACGCTCGCCATGGAAAGCCCTTGCCTATACATCAAACGAAAGATTGATCTGCGACGCTGCAATTCCTCGCTCGACATGCCCGAACGTCTCATGCCAACCAAGTTCAGGCCCGCAATACGATTGATCTCGATCACAATGCACCATGGCGGCACATCCATCGAAGCGCCAGCAAGGCCGCGAAAGAATGCGCCTTCGCCAACACTGCAGAATTGATGAACCCCAGCCCCGCCACCCATGATGACCTTATCGCCCATGGTCACATGTCCAGCAAGCAGTGACCCATTTGCGAGCTGAATATGATTGCCAACTTGGCAGTCGTGTCCGACATGTGAACAAGACATGAAATAGTTGTGCTCACCAATGCGGGTTGGTGTGTCGGTCTTTGCCCGGTGGGCGGTGAAACCTTCGCGAAATACATTGTGGCTGCCAATCTCAAGGCCGGCGCCGGGCATGTATGGATCCGTACCAACATCTTGTGGTGGTGTTCCGAGTGACACACTCGGCCACAATGTGTTGTGTTCACCAAGCGTGAGTGGCCCTGTGAGATAACAATTGGCGATGAGTCGACAGCCTCCTCCAATTCGAATAGAGCCCATCGTTCCATCGATCACGCAATTTGGTCCGATGATGACATCGTCGGCGAGGGTCACATCGCCATCGATAACGGCGGAAGAGTGGATTTGGGGAGCGATGTCCGGCATGGGCGCATCGTATCATCGGGCGATTCCATGCCCAATGCATCCACCCATCTCAGTGTCCGCGACCTCGGCACAATGTCCTATGGCGAGGCACTCGCCATGCAACGTGCATTACAGCAGGAGATCATCGCTGGCAGGGGGGGTGAACTGCGGACTGGCCACCTGCTATTCGTCGAGCATACGCCGCCAGTCATCACCATCTCTCGCCGCGCAGCTGCCTCCACCCATTTGCTCGGCACGCCAGACATGCTGCGGGAGGCGGGAGTCGAGGTGCACGAGACTGACCGCGGTGGCGACATCACGTACCACGGGCCAGGTCAACTCGTTGTCTACCCAATTCTCGATCTCAACCTTCTCGAGCTTCGCCTGCATGGATACATGCGGTGGCTTGAAGATCGCGTATTGGAAGTGCTCGCACACTTTGACATTGACGGTCATCGCGACGCCGATGCAACAGGTGTGTGGGTTGGTGGCCGTAAGATCTGCGCTATAGGTGTTCGGGTATCTCGGTGGGTATCAATGCATGGCCTCGCCCTCAATGTTGCTCCCGACCTTGACCATTTCAAACTCATCGTGCCGTGTGGGCTACGTGACCGAGAAGTCACCAGTATGTCGCGAGAATTGGGAAGCAACTGCCCAACCATGGAGGCGGTGAAGATTGTGATGCAGGAAAGCTTTAAGAAGGCCGTCTGACTATTCGATTCCCAATTCTTCCATGACTTCGCTAGTGATGTCAATGTCCTCTGGATACCGAAGCACACTTCGTAAACGAATCTGAAGCATGGCCGCTTGAAAGGCACCGGGGCCGGGTTTGATCTCGAATAGGTCATCGGTCGGAATGAATCGGTGCACTGTGTCGATTTCAAGTCGATCGGCTACGACATTGACGGCTTCTACGAGTTCTCTATATGCGCGTTCGGCTTGTTCTGCACTCAGCATGGCCTGTGCTGTATTGGCTTGCTGCGTAAACCGATCGCGTTGCTGCAGAACAGCTTTGCCCTCTTGGCTGATCGACTCAAACGCGGGGTCATCTGGTGTGATGCCCTGCATCTTCTCCTGCACAGCCGCCATGGCTTCGGAAATCGTTTGATGCGCTGCAAGCAATTCTTCCTGCAAAGCCTGATTCTCTTCAACGAATGACTCGCCCTGAAGCAACTCTGCAAGTGCCTTCCCGATGTGCACATAGGCCGCACTATTGACACGCTTTGTGGGCTGATCTCCCCAAGCGAGTCGTTTGTCATCGACTTTCAGGGTGATCGTCTCACCTGACTCAGATTCAAGTATCAGTGATGAGGCGGGACCGAGTACTGGCGCCTTGACCTCGCCGTCCGCTTCCGCATGTGTTGCAAAGCGGGCGATACAAAGAAGAGAGAGGATGGCAAGCGCCACAAAGATGGCCAGCTGAGGAGTGGTGAACTGCTTCATGTGATTTGGGCTCCAAAGGAAAGTTGGTCACTCGGATGTGTCGAGAATGGACAAGAATGCTTCTTGTGGAATCTGCACTGAACCCACAGACTTCATTCGTTTCTTGCCCTTCTTTTGCTTCTCGAGAAGTTTACGCTTTCGTGTCACGTCGCCGCCATAGCACTTGGCCGTAACGTTCTTTCGAAGAGATTTGACGGTTTCGCGAGCAATGATCTTGCCGCCAATCGCGGCCTGCAAGGCGATTTCGAATTGATGCCGGTCAATCTGCTTCCGCAGTTTGAGGAGCATCAGCCGCGTTCGCTTCTCGGCGTTGTCGCGATGGCAAATAATACTCAGTGCTTCAACCGGCATTCCGTTCACCAGAATGCTGACCTTTGCAAGACGGTCCTTTCGGTACTCAAGGACTTCATAGTCCATGGTTCCATAGCCACGTGTAATCGATTTCAACTTGTCATAGAAATCGTAAATGATCTCGGCCAGTGGTATTTCGAAGATGAGCATCTGACGACCTTCGGAAATGAACTTTTGGCTCTGAAAGAGGCCCCGGCGTCCGTCACACAAGCTCATTAAGTCGCCGATGTTGTCATCAGGGCAAATGATTTCGATCTTCACGATGGGCTCGCAAATCTCTTCAATCTGCGATGGGTCGGGGAGATCAGCGGGGTTATGAATTTCAAGCAGTTCGCCCATCGTCGTCTTGATTTGGTATGTAACCGTCGGCGCGGTTTGCACGACCTCCACGCCACCTTCTCGCTCAAGTCGTTCCTGCACGATTTCCATATGAAGGAGGCCGAGGAACCCGCACCTGAACCCAAAGCCGAGTGCTTCGGAGTGTTGGGCCTCAAATGTGAAGGAGGCGTCATTTAGCCGAAGTTTCTCGATTGCTTCGCGCAGAGCCTCGAAGTCACTCTTCTTGCCAGCGTCGCTACTTGTTGAGGGATAGAAGTCGCAGAACACCATTTGTTGCGGCTCTTCGTAACCAGGCAGTGGTTCAGGCGCCAGGTTCTTCTCATGCGTAATGGTGTCGCCGACACGAACATCTTCGAGCGTTTTAATAGCCGCAACCATCCAGCCGACCTCAGCCGTCCTGATGGTCTTGACTTTCTTAGGTTGCGGTGTGTTGTGCCCAAGCTCGGTAATCGTCCACGTTGTTCCGGTGCCCATCATGCGAATCTTGTCACCGATAGTCAGCTCGCCATCAAAGACACGCAAGTAGACAATGACTCCACGGTATTCGTCATAGTGGCTATCGAAAATGAGCGCCCGAGTCTCTGGCATTTGAGCTGGACGTGGGTCGGGCAAGTCACGGCAAATACGATTCAGTAGTTCGTCGATGCCTTGGCCGGTCTTCGCCGATACGTAGATGCAATCTTCGGCGGGAATACCAAGCACCGACTCTATTTCCATCGCCACCCGATCTGGATCGGCTGCAGGAAGATCGATCTTGTTTACCACAGGGATGATGTCGAGATCACTTGCGATAGCGAGATAGGCATTTGCAACAGTCTGCGCTTCCACACCCTGCGTGCTGTCAACAACAAACACGGCGCCTTCGCATGCGGTCAGTGCGCGAGAGACTTCGTATGTGAAGTCGACGTGACCGGGCGTATCAATGAAGTTGAGTTGGTAGTCATTGCCCTCATATTCATGGTGCACCGTGACAGCAGAGGCTTTGATGGTGATGCCGCGTTCACGCTCGAGATCCATCGAATCAAGCAACTGCGCGCGGGCCTCGCGGTCACTGACGGCTCGTGTAGCCTGCAGCAAACGATCGGCCAAGGTGCTCTTGCCATGATCGATATGAGCGATGATGGAAAAATTTCGGATGGGCATCGGGTGAGGTGCAGCAGAAGATGGTGAGAAACCACGAAGTATAGGTACCCCACGCTACAGTACACGCCCCGTGACCGCTGCTCAGCGTATCTATTTGCAGAGCAACGGCTTAAAAAGCCGAATTTTCCAAAGCCGTGCTGTGAAAAGTACATTCAAGCACGCAGCAGCCGCTCATTCGGGGCTGCAGAGGCCCCAAGTGCCGACCACGTACAGGAAGTCGTCTTGATCAACTCGGGCATCGCCTGAGATATCTGCGCACGCGCCGAGTGACCAACGAGCGAGCAAGGCCAACAGATCGTTGACATCCACCTTGCCATTGCTGTCGATGTCGGCCGAGCACGCGACCTGCGGTATCGCATCACTGACGCCATCCGGATCGACTGTGAAGGAAGGCACAGCCCGCTGCCATGTCTGGGCAGATCCATTGGTGCCCTGAAGAAGAACTGATCCAGACAATGTTGCACCTTCCCCAAGCAGTGTGAACTGACCAATTAAGACTCCGTTACCAGGCCGACCGCAGCCATCAGTAAACCCAATCGCGTTGCCCTGTTCGTGTACCGGAAGCACCCAATATCCGCCGTTGTCCGACTCGAGGTTATTGCCCAACTCAAACTCGGACAACTCAAGGCCAATGTAGCCAAGACTATTGCTCATCCCAGGAGCGCCGGTTCCACTAGAGTCGTGGGATCCGATCGTAATCCAACTATCCCACTCCAACTCAGGTGCAATGGGAATGAAAGCGGCATTGATGGAGACACTTGTCCCGCCACCAAAGGTGTCTTGATAGAAGGAACCATCGGTCGTAAATGACAGTGCTTGCGTTGAGTTCCCGGCGATGGCGTCAAGCCGCCAGCCATCTGGCATGACGGCCCACACCCGAAATGTTCGATTCGCGCCAACACTCTCTGCGGGAACCAAGTTCACACCAACGAGTTCGGCCGCCACACCAACCTCGCCAGTCGAGTAAAACCAACTTGCCTCAGCAGTCGTTGCCGAAACCGCCATAAGTGTCGCCACGACGCATTGAATTCGCATCACTCAATTCCTTCCCGCCACCCACACTGGCGATGTTTTGTCTCATCGGACGGGATTAGTTGCAACTTCACACTTGCTCTACCGCTCGGACTCCCCCCTGGTTCCTCTGGTGGGGTTGTATGGGCATGTGGGTCTGTGCGGGCGATTTGTCAGGATGCCTGCCAAGTCTCTGTAAGCACGCGTATCCAGTTGTGGTGGCACATCCGCTCAAGAGCAGGCTCACCCCAACCACGGGATCGCAGCAGATCAATAAGAACCGGTAGTTTGGACACATCCGACAACTCATCGCACATCGCTGCCCCGTCGAAGTCGCTGCCAAGTGCGATATGCGTATCGCCCATGACGTCAACCATATGCTCAAGATGCTCTGCCATCCGAGAAAGTGGCATGTCTGTCTCGAAGCGGCCGTCGCCACGAAGATCTCCAGTAAAAAAGTTGCAGCCCACAATACCGTTGGTATCTGCAATCAGTCGTAACTGTGAATCGTCGAGATTTCTCGCGCTTGCGCACAGCGCGTGAGCACCACAGTGTGTCGCCACCAAAGGCTTGGTTGTAATCGACGCAACATCATGGAAGCCAGCGAGGTTCAGGTGCGACAAGTCAACCATAATTCCACGTTCATTGCATGCACGAACCAGGTCCTTTCCTTCGCGGCTCAGACCAGGGCCGATGTCATTACTACTCGGCCAGCCAAATCGAATACCTGTACCAAAGGCATTTGGTCTTGACCACACCGGACCAAGGCTACGAAGGCCCTGCTCGTAGAACCCATCAAGTTCGCAAAGGTTCGGCGAGATCATCTCGCAACCCTCGATGTGCAGAATGATGCCCAGTGGCCCGCCAGAGAGCGATGCGTTGAGCTCTTCTACTGTGCGGCATAGTTGCACGGTTCCCGCAGCAACTTCAAGAAGTTCGTCGAGGCAGTCAAACAGCCGCCTTGTCTCACGAGCAGCCCAGGCGTAGTCAATGGGAGGAGGCGAAGAAGTCCATGAACCATCATCACCACGCGATGAGCTGGAACCCGTGTTGACATCCTCGGCGTGGATATAGACCGCAAAAAAACCTGCGGCAAATCCACCCAAAACCGCGCGCGGAAGATCGAGGTGCCCCTGCTCATTTCCATTAAGAAAGCCCGGTACGCCGCCACCATCCTCTTGAAAGACACGGGTCAGCGTGTCGTTATGTCCGTCGATGATTGGGATCGGCCTGCTCATGGCGAGTAAGGATACGAGTCCGCGGCCAGCGAACGCGTTTTTACTGCAGAATTGCAAGAGATTCGCCGGGTCTTACTCGACCTCGCAAACCCCCCATGCATTGATCAACAGAACCAAGTCCTCAACGCCAACAATGGCATCGCCAGAGAGATCAGCGCACCCATCTTCTGCCCATGCCTCGAGCAAAAACAGCAGATCCAACACATCCACGACGCCGCTCTGATCAATATCCGCTACGCATTGGCATGCATCAAGTACACCATCGCCATTGCAATCTGTGCTGGCATCAATTTGGCACGCATCGAGCGTGCCATCGCCATTGCAGTCTGTGCTGGCATCAATTTGACACACATCGAGAATGCCATCGTCGTTGCAGTCGTCCTCGCCGTCATTTAAGTCGCACGTATCAAGCAATCCATTGCCATTACAGTCTGTGCTGGAATCAATCTGGCACGCATCGAGCGTGCCATCGCCATTGCAGTCATCCTCGCCGTCATTTAAGTCACATGTGTCAAGCAATCCATTGCCATTGCAATCTGTGCTGGCATCAATTTGGCACGCATCGAGAATGCCATCGCTGTTGCAGTCTGTGCTGGCATCAATCGCAATGGGTTGCTGCCACACGGCACCGGATTCATCCTTGCCCTGTAACAATACCGAGCACATCAGCGACGCTCCTTCGCCAAGAAGTGTGAATTGCCCGATGAGAACGCCACTGGAAGTTTGGCCGCAAGAGTCGGTGAATGCCTGGAGTTCGCCCTGGGGGGCGGTCGGCACAACAAAGATGCTGCCGTTGTTGATGGCCAGTGGGTTCCCAGACTCAAAATCATCCCATTCCATGCCTATTTGGCTGAGTTCATTGTCGGCCACAGTGAGCGCGCCAATCGTGAGAAAGGTGTCCCACTCCAAACTCGGCTGAAGCGAAAAGAGCACGGCATTGATGTCAAAGCTGGTTGGGCCGCCGAACGCATCTTGATAGAACGAACCGCCCATGACTTCAATACTCATTGGGTTGGCATCGTTTCCGGCGACCGCATCAAGCCTCCACCCACTTGGCAACTCAGCCCACACCCGAATCGTCTTATTCGGGCCCCACGCAACCGGATCTATGAGATCTGTTCCCACCAACGTAACCGAGAGACTGATGTCGTCAACACTCTGTGCGCATATGGGACCTGAGCCGGCAACGACAAGGATGACGGCAAGCAGGTTGTGGCGAATCTGAATCAACGAAGAACCCCTCCGATCAATATCCATTTCATCGAATATTTCACCCGAACACATTCAACTCGAAATTGGCAGCGAAACACGCCGTTCAAGGTCGGCTTCTGGGCGGGCCAGCAGGTCATAGGAGTCGGATCCGATGATCTTGCATCGTACGAGCGAACCAGGCGGTGTCGAAGCTGAAACCTCAACAATCGTCCGAGAATCGACTTCCGGCGCTTGGTGGTAGCACCTACCACACATATAGCCGTTATTTGTCTCGTGCGGCCCATCAAGAAGCACGTCAAAGACGCTGCCCTGTTCAGCAACATAGGACGCGTTCTCAAAGGCAATTTCCTGTTGCAGAAGCATGATCTCGCGTTCCCGCTCGATCTTTACCTCATCCGGCACATGCAGTGCCGGATCGGTATCCATGGTGCCAGCCACCGTGCCAGCCTCAGGGCTGTACTTAAACACACCGAGCGCATCAAACTGCACGTCCTCGATGAACTGCAGCATCGCTGCATGATCTTCATCTGTTTCCCCAGGAAAGCCCGTAATAAGCGTTGTACGAAGCGCAAGGCCGGGGATGCGATCGCGAAGCCTCTGCACCAAATCGTTTTGGTGCGTAGCGCTCACATTACGTCGCATAGCCGTCAACATCTTGTCGCTTGCATGCTGCAGTGGCATGTCGATGTACTTGACGATGTTCGGAAGCGAAGCCATCGCGTCAATCATCTCGTCAGTAAAGTTCGATGGATAGGCATACATCAATCGGATCCAGCCGCCGCCATTGCCAGCAGCAACACCATCAAGCGCCGTCAGCATGGCAACCAGCCCGCCATCTTCGCCAATGTCCATGCCATAGCTGGTCGTGTCTTGACCAATAAGGTTGAGTTCAAATGCGCCGCTGGCCATCAGCGACTCGGCTTCAGAGATGATCTTGTCAAGTGGCTTGCTTCGCATCTTGCCGCGGATTGACGGGATTGTGCAGAAGGCGCAGTTCTGGTTGCAACCCTCACTGACGCGAAGATAGGCCCAGTGTCTGGGCGTCAATCGCATACGCTCGCCGTCGTCCTCGAAGTACCCAAGGCCACGACCATCGGCACCTTGCACGGTCAGATTGACGGTGTCACGACCACGCGATTTGGCCGCAACCATCGCATTGGCAGAAATCCACCACGGCGTCTCGCCAGGCGAGTCTGATGGTTCGGTCCCGGAAACGGCCGCGCGAATGCGGTCGCGGTCGAAGACGCCAACCATGGCGTCGATGCCCGGCGCCCACTCCAACATCTTTGCTCGATGTCTCTGCACCAGACATCCAGCCACGACCACACGCCGTAGATCCCCTGACTCCTTGCGGACGATGGCTTCGCGGATGACTTCAAGCGATTCTTCCTTTGAAGCCTCGAGAAATCCACATGTGTTGACAACTACCGCGTCGGCCTCGTCATGATCTGAGACCAGCCGATAGCCCGCGGACGCAAGGTCGGCAAGCATGGCCTCGGAGTCGACGAGGTTCTTCGGACAGCCAAGGCTGACAAAGGCGACAGTTTCAATGGGTGGCTCGGTCATGGCAGCAGCCCCTTATACCTGCCACGCCGACAGACTGCGCAGCCACAGGCACAACACACGTCTGATATTCTGGCCCAATCGAATTCTGTTGAACCCACTCGCTCTCCCCACGAGGCATTCCAAGGAAGACCAGATAATGACTGACAAAAAGTGCCCCGTACTCACTACTGCTGATGGTGCCCCGATTGGCGAACAGCAGGCCATGACTGCTGGCCCACGCGGCCCAGTGTTGATGCAGGATGTCCAGTTGCTTGAGCAGATGCAGCACTTCAACCGCGAGCGTATTCCGGAGCGAGTCGTACATGCCAAGGGCTCAGCCGCCTACGGCACATTCACCGTGACCAGCGACATCACCGAGTACTCCAAGGCAAGCATCTTTGGAAAGGTCGGCAAGAAGACTGAGTGCTTCCTTCGCTTCTCCACGGTTGCCGGTGAACGTGGCGCTGCGGATGCCGAACGTGATGTCCGTGGATTTGCTATGAAGTTCTACACCGAAGATGGGAACTGGGATCTCGTCGGTAATAACACTCCGGTGTTCTTTATTCGAGACCCCTTCAAGTTCGCAAACTTTATTCATACGCAAAAGCGTGATCCAAAGACAAATGTGCGCGACATGGACATGCAATGGGACTTCTGGTCTCTGTGCCCAGAATCACTACACCAAGTGACAATCCTCTTCTCAGATCGCGGTATCCCAGCAAGCTATCGCCACATCAATGGCTACGGCAGTCACACGTACTCACTCATTAATGAAGCAGGCGAGCGGGTGTGGTGCAAGTTCCACTTCAAGACCAACCAGGGCATCGAGAACATCATGGATGAAGAAGCCGCATCGATGATCGGCAGTGACCGCGAAACACACCAGCGCGATCTATTTGAATCAATCGAACGCGGTGAATTTCCAAGCTGGCGAGTGTGCGTGCAAATCATGACCGAGTCGCAGGCCGATTCATTCGCGTGGAATCCATTTGATCTCACCAAGGTGTGGCCGCATGCTGACTATCCACTGATCGAGGTTGGGCAACTGGAGCTCAATCGAAATCCAGAGAATTACCACGCTGAAGTGGAGCAAGCAGCATTCAACCCCAGCGCCCTGGTGCCTGGAATCAGTTCAAGCCCCGACAAGATGTTGCAGGCCAGACTGATGTCCTACGCCGACACGCACCTGTACCGCGTTGGTGTGAACTACCGCGAACTCCCCGTGAACAAGCCGCGTTGCCCAGTCATGAACTATGAGCGAGATGGCTCGATGGCCACTGCGGAAAACTATCAGGGGCAGGCAAACTACTGGCCCAACAGCAGAGAGAACACGCCCCAAACCGACACCAAGTTCAATGATCCAGCGTGGTCACTTGGTGAAACCATCGTCGACCGATTTGACTCGACCGTCGATCATGACGACTACACGCAGGTTGGAAATCTCTACGCACTCTTTGATGATGCACATCGCGACAGGCTCACAACTCGCATCGCCGGCCTACTCGGGCAAGCACGACAAGAAGTGCAGATGCGTCAGCTCTGTCACTTCTTCCGCGCTGACGAGGACTACGGCAAGCGGATTGCTGACAAACTTGGCATTGACACCGATGCTGTACTGGGAACGACTGCGGCCGTCTGACTACGATTTATAAAGCCCATTCGCAGCAATGTAGTCGGCGACTAGCGGAGGCACATCGTGACTTGCCTTGCTCGATGCTGCCACTTGATCGCGAGCAGCAGTGCTGCTTTGTGGCATCTGCGGAAGATCGAGCAGCCATTCACGCCATCGGTCACCTTGCCCAGATCCCTGCGCGAGATCGATGTCTCGAAGCAACAGTTCGATGTCTTGTGAACCTCGACGCATGACTACTGGTTGCGCAATCGCAAGAATGTCTTGCCACCGATGCCATCGATGAAACGCGACTGCTTGGTCCGTGCCTATGAGAAGCCGCATTGCGATCCTTGAGCTGATGTCCGCTCGCAGTGACTCCAACGTGTCGATCATGTACGACACGCCCTCCCGATCGAGTTCCTGTGTGTCGATTTCGGCACCTTCGAGCACGCTCAATCGCAACATTTCTAGTCTGTGTGCCGGGGAAGCTGGCGGCGACGCCGTCTTGTGTGGACTCACCGCCGCTGGAACATAGATCAGCCGCGAGGCACCAAGCTGCTCTGCAGCAAGTGCCGGCAGCTCGCAATGAGCCTGCGTTGGTGGATCGAATGATCCACCAAAGATCAACACTGGCCCGTCCGAACTCAGGCGAACCCTCAATCGCTGCACGGCCTACTCACGACGCGTACCTGCGTAAATTGCCGATGTCCTTCACGGCCTCCGTGATATCCGTAGCCACTCTGCTTGGCACCAACCCACGGCGTGCCACTTGCGCCGCCGCACCCCTGGTTGACACCGATCATGCCAGCGGTCAACCCGCGAGCCACTGCCTCGGCACGCTCACCACCAAATACTGCAGCGCCGAGTCCATAGGGTGTGTCGTTGGCAAGACGCACAGCCTGATCGTCGCTGGACACCCGCATAATGCAGGCGACAGGACCGAATGTTTCATCACGCATGATGGGCATGTCATTGGTGAGGCCAGTCAATACTGTTGGCCGAACATAGTTCCCGTCCATCGGCTCGTCGCCACAAGCCACAGTGGCGCCATCCTTCTTTGCTTGTTCAAGTTGTGCAATGACCGACGCCTTCTGCTCTGCGCTGACCATGGGTCCGATCTCAACGCCATCATCGCTGCCATTCCCTACGACCAAAGCAGCTGTTTGCTTGGCGACTTCCGCTTCGAATTCATCGGCAATTGCATCAGCCACATAAATCCGCTCGGTGCTCACGCACACCTGGCCGCAATTGCGGAAGGAGTTCCGCACCGCGAAGTTAGCAGCTGCATTGATATCGGCATCCTCAAGCACAATCATGGGGTCCTTGCCACCAAGTTCCAAAACGACTCTTTTGAGATCGCGACCAGCCGCTGACAGAATGTGTTGTCCGGCTGCGCGTGAACCGGTAAATCCAATCAGGTTGCAGTTTCCCGCAACAAGCGCCTTGCCCTGCTCATCATCTCCATGCACGATCTGCAGCACTCCAGTAGGAAGCACTTCATTGAACGCATCTGCGAGCGCCTGACCAACAAAGGGAACCATCTCACTGGGTTTCATGACGACGGTGTTGCCCGCTGCAAGTGCCGGCAAAATGATCTGCAGTGGCATCAGAAAGGGAAAGTTCCACGGCGTGATTGCTACACACACACCGAATGGATCGTGGTACAACGTCGACTTCGTTGAACCGTCGTTGATTGTCTCCGGCGCCAAGGCGACAGCTATTTCGTCCAACTTTCCGGCCAGCCCGTCAACGCCGTAACGAACTTCTCCCATACCCTCAGCGATGGTCTTACCCATTTCGGCTGTCACAAGTGCGCCAATTTGCTCGGCACGCTTATCGAGCACCGGAATCGCTCGCTTAAGCATTTCAATTCGCTCGTCGAGATTCAACCTCGCCCATGCACCCTGAGCCGCATGGCTTCGTTCAAAGACCTCGCCAATCCCCTCAACAGGCGTGACTGGCACGCTGCCAATGGCCTCACCGGTTGCTGGGTTCGTTGAAACAAGTTCGGTCGCTGTTGCAGTACTCATGGTTGATACTCCCTCTTGCGTTGCATTGTATGGAAACGCCGCCCTTCGTAGGTGGGTTCGCTACAACATCGCGGCATTGTCAATGAGCCGGGTCCCATTGAGCGTGGCGGCAATGAGCGCCCGCTGCGGCTGGCCCTTCTGTGGTGCTTGCAGCGTCTGAGCATCGCGGACAACTGCGTAGTCAATATCGAGATCTGCTGAGAAGAGTTTGTCCTGCATCGTCAACTCGGCTTCAACTGGCGGCAACTTGATCGCTTCGGCGAGGGCGGAGGACAAGGCAATCGCCCGCTCGCGGTTGGCGGGATCGAGAAAGGCGTTTCGGCTACTCATCGCCAACCCGTCTGACTCACGGATCGTGGGACCAGACTTGATGTGAATCGCGGGCCATCGGTCTGCATTCATCTGCACCATCGACCGAATGACTTGCAGTTGCTGCCAATCTTTTTCACCAAGAATCGCGGTGCTTGGCTGGATGAGGTCGAAGAGCCTTGCCACGACGGTGCACACGCCTGAAAAGAAATGTGGACGATGCAAATCTTCGAGTTTCGGATTGCTTGCTACCGAAGGAAGTGGCGGTGACCACACTGGCTCATCTGGTGGATACATGAGATCTTCAGGTGGCACCAGGGCTGCACTAGCACCGTCGGCGGCAATCATCTCAAGATCACGATCAAGTGACCGGGGATATGTCGCCAAATCCTCCCCCGGCGCGAATTGCTTGGGATTCACAAAGATGCTCACAACAACGGGCTCGTCAAACGCTGCAGCAATGCGGACCAATGACCGATGCCCCTCGTGGATCGCCCCCATGGTCGGCACGAGTGTGCACCCCTTGTAGCTGGCGAGGCTCGATATGTCGGAGAGGATCTGCATGAAAGTATGCCGGGGTAGAGAAGATGTCGCAGTGACGCCCGGCCAGTCCGGTCGCAGGTAGGTACCGTAGACCCAACCAGATGAATCCGCCTACCTATCTCGACCACGCCGCCTCCACGCCCGTTGACCCACGGGTACTTGAGGCCATGTTGCCGTGGTTTACCAATCAGCCCGCCAACCCATCGGGCCGTCACACACTGGGCCAGAGTGCAGCCGAGGCAGTTGAACAGGCTCGTGGACAGATTGCCTCCATGCTTGGATGCAAGTATGAGGATGTGACCTTCGTCTCTGGGGCGACCGAGAGTTGCAACCTCGCAATCAAGGGACTGGTTCGGCCACAGCTCGCTCGATCCGAAGCAGTACACATCGTCAGCAGCGCTATCGAACACGCCGCCGTACTCGATCCACTTCGACGACTCGAACGGGAGGGAGCTGCAGTTGACCTTCTGCCACCCACGCGAGGCGGCCGCATCGAACCCGAAGAACTCAAGCGAAGGCTGCGAGACAACACCTCGCTCGTCAGCATCATGTGGATCAATAACGAAATCGGAACAATCAATGATGTTGCGGCAATTGGTGAATTGTGTCGAGATCAAGGTGTGTTGTTTCACTGCGACGCAACACAGGCAGCTGGCAAAGTTCAAATGGAACTCGCGTCAATGCCCATCGATGCACTCAGTCTGTGCGCGCACAAGATGCACGGTCCAAAAGGTATCGGAGCCCTTGTTTTGCAAGGACGCGCAGCCGGTCGACTTGTTGAGCCACTCATCGAGGGCGGTGGTCATGAACGCGGCTTGCGAAGTGGGACGCTGAATGTCCCCGGAATCGTGGGCTTTGGCGCGGCCGCTGCGTTATGTGAATCCGAACTCGGTGCCGATCTAGAGAACATCAAAGTGCTACGAGCAGAACTCACGCGGGAAGTTCTCAAGAGCCACCCCGATGCAACTATCAATGGCGATCAAGACCACTGTATCCCACACATCCTAAGTATCACTATTCCACAGCCAAGCGCGGAATCGCTGATTGACCTGATGCCCACGATTGCATGCGCAGGTGGCGCGGCCTGTGGAAGCAGTCAGAATAAACCAAGCCATGTGCTCACCGCGATAGGCTTGGACGCCGCAACGATCGCGGGCACAATTCGGTTGAGCTTCGGCCGATCAACGACGCATGATGATGTGGGCAAAGCCATCGCTGCATGTGCAGCGATCGATTGATCTCACTCGCAGCCGACAGCTGCGGGCATATAGTTGCGTTTGTCGTCACCCGCCTTGAGCACACGGATATTTGCTTGGACGCAGCGAATGAAATCGCTATCACCCGGGCTCCAAGTGGCCTGCACTGGCGTTGTTTGCAAACCACCACTACTTGGGCCCTGCGCCGTGATCCACAACAATGCAGTGTCGCCGTCAACCCGGCCACGGTCCACGACGAGCGACCAGCCAGCACGGGGCGCGTCATAGGTCACGACCGCCTGACCATCTTCGATGCCGGCAGAAACTGGACCACCGGCCCAACCCTTGACACTCGTCACACTGCCGCAACCAGCAACACTTGCCACCATCAGTGCTGCCACGAGTACCCGCATCAAGCAGCACCTGCCACTTCAAGGCCAAGTGCCTCTGCCATGCCGCTTCCAAGATCTGCCGGGGAGTCGCAAACATGCACGCCGAAGCCACGCAGGGCTTTCATCTTGGCCTGTGCTGTGTCATCGGCTCCACCGATGATCGCACCAGCGTGGCCCATTCGCTTTCCGGGAGGTGCGGTCTGCCCAGCAATGAAAGCTGTCACTGGTTTCGTCATATGCTCGGCAATCCATTTGCCTGCATTCGCCTCGTCACTGCCACCGATTTCTCCAATCATCACGACGCCGTCAGTGTCGCCATCGTTATTGAACATTTCGAGCAATTCGATAAAGCCCAACCCGCGAACCGGATCGCCTCCGATGCCGACGCATGTGCTCTGACCAATGCCAAGTACAGTCGTCTGCCACACAGCCTCGTAGGTCAGCGTGCCACTGCGACTGATGATGCCGACCGCCTTGCCTGTACTGGCATCCTCACGAGCAGTATTAATGTAGCCAGGCATGATGCCAATCTTGCAGCCGCCCTCAAATGTCGCGTTTGACCCTTCGCCCGAAATACGTCGGCCGGGCGTAATGATGCCGGGGCAATTTGGACCAATCAACGCGCTATCCGGATACTCGGCAAGCCGGCTACGAACCCGAATCATGTCTTGTACGGGAATGCCTTCGGTGATACAGCAGATAACTGGCATGCCAGCATCTGCTGCCTCAAGCACCGAATCGCCTGCAAATGGCGGGGGAACAAAAATCATTGTCGCTTCGGCGCCTGTCTCGCGGGTTGCTTCGGCCACTGTGTTGAAGATCGGCAGCCCATTAGGGTCCTTTTGGCCGCCCTTTCCAGGTGTAACGCCGCCAACGACCTTGGTGCCGTAGTCCAGGCATCCCTTGGTGTGAAATGAACCAGAGGCACCAGTGATGCCTTGGCAGATGACCTTGGTGGTTCCGTCGATGAGAATGGACATGGATCGTGCGCTCGCCCTAAGTGGAAATGGGTAAAAAACAAGGAAGGAAGTCGAGCAGGGTAGCCAATGATGGGCCGCCCTGAAGCATCCTGCGTCTACACTGCACGAATGCCCGTGAAGGCCAAAAATGATGCCGAAAAGCCTCGCAATAGTTCGGCCCGCAAGGGGGCGATGACCTATGCCGCGTCGGGCGTCGATATTGATGCTGGTGATCGACTTGTCGACCTCATCAAGCCCGCTGTTCGCCGCACGCACGGCCAGCGAGTCATGGGCCAACACGGCGGCTTCGCTGGAATGTTTCGACTCGACTTCAATGAGCATATTTTCCAACGAAATTACAAGGACCCTGTGCTGGTTGCTTGTACTGATGGTGTCGGCACCAAAGTAAAACTTGCTGCGGACCTGGGCATCATCAACACCGTTGGAATCGACTGTGTTGCCATGAATGTCAACGATCTGATTGTGCAGGGCGCTGAACCACTGTTCTTCTTGGACTACCTTGGTCTGCACACACAAGATCCTGTTGTGACGGCGCAAATTGTCGAGGGTGTTGCTCGCGGCTGTGAAATTGCCGGATGTGCGCTGATTGGTGGGGAATGCGCCGAGATGCCTGACATCTATGCCGAGGGCGACTTTGATATCGCAGGCTTCTCGGTCGGTGTGGTTGAATTGAGCCGAGCAATCGACCCGGTTCGTGCTCGCTCGGGCGACGTATTGATTGGGCTTGCAAGCAGTGGTGTGCACAGCAATGGATACAGCCTTGTGCGGCGAATTATTTCCAAACGAAAGCTTTCGCTTGATCGTAACTATGAGCAACTCGGCAAACAGACATTGGGGGAAGTGCTGCTTGAGCCGACCCGTATATACGCGCAGCCCATCGTCAAATTGCTTCGCCGATACCGGGTCAAGCGGGTTGTGAGCGCGATGGCGCATATCACTGGCGGTGGGCTTGCTGGCAATCTTCCACGAGTTCTTCCTGACACGCTTGATGCCATCATCGACAGAAGTAGCTGGGAAGTCCCATCGATCTTTACGTTCTTGCAGAAGCGTGGCGATGTTGAACTCGATGAAATGTATCGGGTCTTCAACATGGGCATTGGGTATGTGCTTGCCGTGAGGCCCACATTCGCCGACTCGGTATTGCGCCAATTGCGAAGTAGCGGCGAGACCGCATGCGTCATTGGCAAGCTCAAGAAGGGCACCGGAAAAGTACAAATGAAAGGACTGTGATGCGTGGACTCTTAGGAGCTGTTGTGGTGGCCGTGAGCATGAGTTCGGTCGGAATGGCCGAACCAGAACCAGCGGATGACACACCAACCGACTTTGCAGCTCTTGGCGAAGCACCACTTCGCATGAATCTCGACGTCGCGGCCTGGCTTGTGCGGGCCAAGGGGACCGCAAGCAATGGTGGTGCCGAACTTGAGATTGGTGATGACACATCATCATCTCTGGATCTCGGAAATCTCCGTGGACTGCTACGTGGCGAACTGACCTTGGCGAAGGATCCATGGGCGGTACGAATCATGGGTACGCACGGATCTTGGAGCGGAACCGCCAATCTCGCCACCACCACCACTTGGGGCGGGCAGACCTTGTCATCTGGCGTGAACTACCCCTCCTCGTTTGATATGTCATGGATGGCTTTTGAAGGACACTGGTATCCAGTGATCTTGCACGGCGACGGCCGACGCGACACAGTCGAGCCAATCGAATTGCTCTTTGGACCACATATCGGTGTGACATGGCTTGATCTTGATCAATCACTTGCAGGTATCAATAACTCTGCCAGCTGGTGGACCGTTTACGGAGGTGCTGAGTTGTCGCTGGCCGTCGACTTGCGGCCGTTTACATCAATATTGCACGGGATGAGTGTTGATGTCGGGGGGAGCGTGGGCAGCACCATCAATGGTGGGGGTCTCTTCTATAAAGTCCGAGGCGGTCTGACGCTGCATCTAACCCCAAATGTCGGCGCGACGGTTGGATATCGATTGATGGAGTACCACGGCCTTGAGGACGGCAGTTGGAATATTGCGCCGAGTTTCCCTGGCCTCTTTGTGGGCATGAACATCACGTTCTAGGGGGCGTACTGACTCACCTATGGATAGAAAGCGAGCGGTCAACTCAACCGGCGAGCGAGCGAGCGCCAAGTTGCGGAAGGCTCGAATCCGCCACTTTTTACTCACAACGGGGCCGAATCGACTGACGCGAGGCTGGTTCTACCGAAGGCATCACGCCGAGGACTTGCTTGTCCGGGAAGAAGATATTTTCGTGCCTGGTTGGCCGAAGGCATTTGATGGCATCCGCATTGGCCATATCAGTGATATTCACGTGGGTGACCTGATGCTTGCTGACCGTGCCCTTGGCGTGGTTGAACAATTACGCATCGCTGCACCCGACATGATCTGTAATACCGGCGATCTGGTTGACCTCCACTGGCCGGGAGTCGAAACAGTGGCCGAAGCAATCGCCGACATCAAGGCGCCACTTGGCAACTTCTTTGTGCTCGGCAACCATGATCTGCTCGACTCTGGAGATGAGGTCGCAAGAATCGTTTCGGAGGCTGGCACAACTGTCTTACAAGACGAGGTTGCGCTCGTGCGGCGGGGAGAAGATGAACTTCGGATTGGCGGCATCGGATGGGCTCGAACGCCGGCACAGTGCAAACAACGCATTGACCGAGCCATCGGCGACGAGACGGTTGATCTACTGCTCTCGCACAATCCGAAAGCGCTTGACCATGCCGCCATCAAAGGGATCCCGCTCACACTGTCCGGTCACACGCACGGTGGGCAAATTGCCAGACGCAATCGGCCGAATGCGAATCTCGCAGTCATCCATGGTCATATCCGAAATGCAGGCCTCTACGAGCACGGTGACAGCCGCCTCTTCGTAACGGTTGGTGCTGGGTCACTCTTCCCGCTCCGGCTCAACGTCCCAGCCGAAATCGCCATCCTCACCATACGAAGCCAATAAGCAACCAGCAGTCAGTGTGCTAGGAGCGTGGCCAGCGAGCGGGTGGCCTCGGCCCGGTGGGAGCGGATGTTTTTCTCTTCGGGTGGTAATTCGGCGCTGCTGATGCCTTCTGGCAAAAGCAATAACGGGTCGTACCCAAACCCATGCTCACCACGCGGCGTGCGGGCGATGGTGCCTTCAAATACTCCGCGTGCTTCGGCAATAATGGTGCCGTCCGGATCAGCAAGACACATGCAGCACACAAACCGAGCTGCTCGTTGGCCATCGGGGACATCGGCCATGCACCGCATCAGTTTGTTGTTATTTGCAGCGTCCCGTTCGTCACGAGTTTCGCCAATACCCGCGTAGCGTGCGCTGTGAATGCCTGGTTTGCCACCAAGCGCATCAACTTCGAGACCGGAGTCATCAGCCATACATCGTTGGCCAGTTGCCTTGGCGTACCCAATCGCCTTCAGTCGCGCGTTGCCCTCAAAGGTGTCAGCATCCTCAACTGGTTCGGGTGGGAGATTTTGCGGATCCAACCCCGTAACTGCAATCCCCAATGGAGAGAGTATTGCTGTCACCTCTTCAAGTTTGTGTGGATTTGAACTTGCAAGCAGTACACCATCAGCCGTCATGCTCGAGCCCAACATGTTGGCACATTGCCGTGGGCCGCCACAATCCGACTTCGAATACCGCCGCGGCCTCGCCAATCAGTGATGACTTGCAGCCACTTTGGCGACATCACGGCCATGAGATCATCACGAATCTGATTGGTCACGGCTTCGTAGTAAATGCCCTCGGTGCGAAATGACTGGCAATAGAGTTTCAAGCTCTTCAATTCAACACAGAACTCACCAGGCTCGAATCGAATGGTGATGCTGCCAAAGTCAGGATGACCGGTCACCGGACAAACCGACGTGAATTCCTCATTGATATGCTCAATCAGGAAAGGTTGACTTGTCGGAGATGGAAATACATCAAGTAATGAGGCGTCTGGCATAGTGGAGATTGTAATGCGAATGGACGTAGTATTCGCTGCATGCGTATGACACTACTGCTGTTCGTGGTACTTCTCCTGCAATCCTGCTTTCTCTTTAGTAATGAGGAGCAACAGGCCCGGGAAGCCATCCTTGAAGTCCGGCAATCACAAGCTGGGGACGCCTTGACCGGTGGCGAGTACGCCGAGGCCGCCGCACTCTTCAAAGAGATACTCTCGGTCAATCCTGACAATGTCCCGGCGTGGATCGGCATGGGCGATGCCTACACAGAGATGGGTGAGTGGACCCAAGCCGAGCCTGCATTTTCAGAGGCCTGCGAGCGGGCGCCTGCTTCCTACGACGCTCAGTTTGGCCATGGTTTGGCCCTACAGATGCTCAACAAACTCATCGACGCCGTCGCCGCATACCACCGCGCCATGAGTATCGACCCAATGAGTAGTGAAGCGAGTTTGGGTATTGCAACAAGTTATCTCCAGCTTGAAGAGCCCCAACACGCGCTCCCATTTGCCGAGCGTGCTGTCGAGTTGGCCCCCGAAGACGGTCGGGCATGGATCAGTCTCGGCGCAGCATCAGAACAGATCGGCAATGACACCGCTGCACTAGACGCTTATCTCGCGGCATCAGAACGACTCGGCGCCTCGCCCGAACTGAAACATAATTTGCTTCACGCCTACGCCCGAGCGAAACGCTACCGAGAAGTTGTTGGAACTGCTCGAAGCGTGCTCGCTGATGGCCCAAGCGCTGAGGCGGGCGAGCGGATGGGTTGGGCGTACTTCAGGTTGGGCGACTATGCAAAGTCAGCCGAAGCCTATCGGTTAGCGATTGAGACTGACCCTTTACTGTGGCATGCGTGGAATGGACTTGGTGTCAACTCGCTGAACCGCTGGCTCCTCAGCGATCGTGTTGATGTTGCGGCCCAGTCAGAAGCGCAAAACGCCTTCGCGTCATCGCTCCGTTTGAATCCAAACCAGCCCAAGGTCATAGCGCTGGTCGAAAAGTATGCGCTTACACAATAGGACTTCTGTGTAGTCGTTTTGGCAATTCTCACACACCAGCACTACAGGCTGTTTGCAGTCTCGGGTGGTGTTATCGAAACCTTCTTCGTTGTAATTCCAAGCATCGCTGCGGCCCGCTCAACAATCTGCTCGTGCCCCAAACCACACTGGGCCAAGATTGACTGCTCATTTCGAGCTGACTTGGGAATGCGTGTCACATTCATCGGCTCAACAGTAAACGCATCGCCGGCCTTGGCACATGCTTCGGCAACCGCCGAGAAGAGGCCGCCGCCATAGTTGTCTTCGACGACCAATATATTGCCGCCATTTTCATTGGCATAATCAAGCAATCTATCTTCATCAAGTGGGAGCGAATAGCAGTCAAGCAGCGACACATCAATGCCGAGTTTATCTAAGCCGTCAAGCGCTGCATTGCACTCGTGCACCATGAATCCGGCCGACACAATGAGGAGATCACGCCCCTTGACAAGTTCTTCCATGCCGCCGAGTGTGAACTCGGTGTTTTCGGTGTAAAGGAACTCAACCTCAGGACGATGCACACGCATGTAGCACATGCCGTCGTGCTCGGCCATGAGTTGCGTCAGTCGATAAGCCGCCCATGCATCGGCGGGTTGGAGAGTCCAACAACCAGGGCCGCCCGAGTGCCCTTCGACACTGCCAAGGCTGCGGAACCATGCCACGTCAGGCAGTGACATTTGGCTTGGACCATCCGCAGCAAGTGAGATGCCAGAGTGCGATCCGACAATCTTCATGTTGGCGCCAGAATTCATCGCCATTTCAATTTGGTCGTAGGCACGAGTAACGAACTTCGAGAATGTCGCGCAGTACGGCACCTTGCCGGCTGCTGCGAGCCCTGCAGCCACACTGATCATGTTCTGTTCTGCAATGCGGCACTCGGCAAATCGTGAAGACAGTTCTGCATCGTTCGAGAACCACTCTGAGAAAGTAGAGTTCTGTACGTCGGCATCGAGCGACCAGACACGGCTGTCGGTGTGGCCGATTGACCGTAGGCCAAGTCCCCATGCCTTGCGGGTTGAAAGTCGGCCTGTTTGCAGCATGCTTCGCATGTCCCACGCCTCTGCGGCCTGCTTGAAGCCCATTGGCTCGCTCACTGTTGCCGCAGGACGCTCGCCTGTCGTTGGCGGGTGAATCATCAGAACAGTGCTACCAAGCGTGCTTGAATATTCCGCCCCAGCTGCCGAGAGTTCTCTGAGCGCTTGTTCAAGTTTGGCGCCCACTGCGGGTTTTCCGTGCCAACCCCCGCCCTGCATGGATGGGACACCCCAGCCCTTCACCGTCTTGGCAACGATGGCCATCGGGGTCTCTGGATTGTCAGCGAAGGAGGCGTAGGCGTCACGAATGCTTGCGGGGTCATGACCATCAATTGTCTGCACACGCACGCCAGCCGCTTCCAGTTTGGCTGCAATCCGTTCAGGTGACTGCTGCTTGCTCACAGGCCCTGCTTGACCAAAGCCGTTGCAGTTGAAGATTGGGAGCACATTGGTCAATCCGTGCTCGACAATGAAATCGATCGCTTCCCAAATCTGGCCCTCGCGAGACTCGCCGTCGCCAATAATGCAGTAGATTCGCTGGTCCAAATCATCGCCACGTGCGGCGAGCCCAAGGCCTGCCGCCACAGACAAGCCCTGTCCAAGCGACCCTGTAGCGGCATCAAAGAACGTGAACCCCTCTCGTGGATTGGGGTGGCCGTCGAGTACCGAGTCCGACTCGCGGAAGTGCTCAAGATCCTCAACTGTGCACGCATGCATATTGCCAGGCTTGCCAATCATGGCCCCAAGATCTGCGAAGGCCGCATAGATAATTGGCACCGCATGGCCCTCAGAGAGCACAAGCCTGTCCGCAGTATTGAGGCTCGGATTCTCGGGCACCCAACGCATACTGTGGTACATCAGGCTAGCAACGATGTGGCCGAGACTGAGCGCTGTGGTTGGATGGCCGCTGCCGGCATGTCCACAGGTTGTTAAGGCGAGTGAATCAAGGCGGATGGCCTTGGCATGGATGGCGGCTTCAAAGGACATGGGCATCGCTCCTGAGTGGCAAGAAATGGCGGTTTGCAGGCTGTCACTCCCGGGCTGGACAGAACGGCCGAGTATCGCACCATCGGCCCCAAACGGCAAGGGGAATTGGCTGCGGATGCTACACTCCGCTCAATTGTTGTCGTTCTGGAGAACCCCCAACCTATGGCTCTGAAGGTAATTTGTGATCAAGGAGCGCTCGCTGATGCGCTCAATACTGTTTCGGCGGTTGTCGCGTCGCGGACGCCCACGCCGGTACTCACCTGTATCAAACTCACTGGCAAAGATGGTTGCCTGCATTTGGCGGCCACCGACGGTGAAACCTCACTGCAACTGCAACTTGATCGGGTCGAGATTGATTGTGATGGCGAAACGCTCGTCCCAGCTGACAAGTTGACCCAGATCATCCGTGAATGCGGAGATCCAACGGTCACGCTTGAGGCCGAGGGCCACGCCTTGCATATCAATGCCGGGGACTCACACTTCAAGGTGTACGGGTTTGATCCTGTAGAAGCACCCGCACTGGAAAGCTTTGATGAAAGCTCTCTTGACTGTGAAATCAATAGTGGCGACCTTGCCAAGATGGTGGCCCGCAGCCTCTTTGCAGCAGCCGTCGAGCACACCCGGTACGCCATCAATGGTGTGCTCTATGACCGTGCAGGCAAACGCCTGCGATTGATTGCTACCGATGGACGTCGACTGGCAATGGCTTCCGGAGATTGTAAAAGTAAATCTGAGAGCCAACAGTGCATTATTCCAGGCAAGGCGCTTGGTCTCATCCGCCGACTCTCAAGTGATCCAGAAGCCACCGTTCGAATCGCTGTGGCGGACGCTCGCATCACACTGCAATTTGACAATGCTGGCTCGCCCGCCACGATGGGCAGTTCACTCGTAGAGGGACGATTCCCGCCCTTTGAAGATGTCATCCCCCGCGATCAGGACAAGAAGGTTGTCTTCAATCGCGAGACACTCCGCAGCGCCATTCGCCGCGCAAGTTTGTTGACCAATGAAGAGTCTCGCAGTGTTCGTATGAAGTTTGAACCCTCTAAACTCACACTCACAAGTCACGCACCCGAGATGGGCGAGGCTGTTGTGCATCTGGAACTGAAGGACTACACCGGCGAAACACTTGAGATTGGGTTCAATCCAACCTATATCGCCGATGCGTTGAAGGTCATTGACGATAATGAGATCACACTTGAATTGAAAGCCTCGAACAAGCCCGGGCTCATCCGCGCAGGACGCGACTTCACATACGTGTTGATGCCCGTCAACGTCTAGCGGGCCGCTAGTACTTCACTCCACAGCCCCATGGCCGCATATTGGACGGGGCTGGAAGTTCACCTACTTTCAGTTTCTTGACCGCTTCAAGCACATAATTGGTGGCCGTCTCGCCACTCTTGTTCTTGCGGTCATCATCAAATGCCCCTTGGTATCGAAGAATTCCGGCGGTATCAATCACAAACATATGTGGCGTTGTTTGGGCCTTGTAAGAACGGCCAACCTTGCCATCAAAGTCGATCAGAATTGGTGCCTCGATCTTCCATGATTTCCTCGCACTTTGATTGCCCGCAATCACCGCTGCTTTCTTGTGATTCCTCGCAGTCGAGTCGATGATGAGATACATCACCTGAGGGTCGACGGCGTGAAGATTTTTACGAAGGGATGAGGCTTTGCCAGAAGAGTGAATGGAATGTGGAGAACGGCGTCCGCTATACGGACACTCTGCATTGAACCACTCCAACACCACAATTCGACCGGCGTAATCGGATAGTTGGTGCGTCTGATCATCAATGTCAATGAGCGTTAATTGCGGCGCTGGAAGACCAATCGTGGCCGATGGGGGTGGTGTCGGTGCGGGAGATGGCTTCGGCGCAGGAAGTGGCTTCGGGGCCGAAGTCGCAGCGGCCGCAGCAGTGAGCACCAATATCACTGAGGTCATCGCCATACGGGCATACTGTGTAGAACTCATACTCATTGCATTGCTCCATCACTCTGCTCGCCAAATGGCAAGTCAATTTCCCAGGCAGGATCACTGTCGAGTGCTCCAAAGGTCAGTAGGCCTTGGATCCGCGGCGGCATCTGTACTCCAATTTCTTGATCGTATGACACCGGGACGTCCATGACGAATCGATTTTCGTAAAACGACACGCTTGGTGTACCCCAGATCACGCCCGGACAGGCGATTGGCAGGAAGCTAGGTGGGCCTGCAGCGTCGCGCTGACCAGCCACTCGAAGCAAATGAGCGTCGACGACCGCCCTCGTGTCATCGCGTGACTCGATGGGCTGGGGAATCTGGTGCAGCAATGCCGCCTGCGGAGTGGGCTGACCAGCCTCTTTGGCCACACGCACATTCAGCACAATCTCCTCCGCGCCAAGAAAGCACACTTCCTTGCACACAAACCAATCAGCTTTGATCACAAGGTCGACCGTCTGTCCTATCTGCAGACTTGCTGGTGGCCCGACACGAATGGCGAGGTGCACACGGCCTTCGAGTGCATTGATCACGCCGGATGATTCCAGGAGTCTCTTTGGGCGTGGAAAGCGGGTTGGGCCCATCACAAAGCCAGGAGGCGTATGCACCATGATCTCGGTGGCCGCACCGCTAGCCCCTGGATCCTTCCAGTAGATATGCCACCCTGTTGGTACATCCAAAGTGCAGATCACATCGAATGGTCTTCCTGGCGCAATCTGTTCGACCGACGCAGCGACCGACATACTCACGCGTGGACGCGTGGGTGCCTCTTTGCCAACTACGTAAGTAGCAAAGCACAGGACGCTTGCCATGACCACCCATGGATGCGATCTACACATATCACACAGACTAGTTGATCAAGGAACCAAGGAGACTGGTATCGTGCCCACCGTCTGCAAAGGAGAGTGCACATGCTGCGTCTTGCCCTGACCTTCGTTGTGCTTGGTTACCTGTCGCTTACCGCAGGTGGCTGCTCAAAAACATATAGCGACCGAGATGTGCATTGGCTCACCATCGACGAGGCCCGCACCGCTATGGCTGACACTGGAGAAACGTGGTTGCGCGAAGCAAAGCCCAATGCGTGGATTGATCCGCGTGATGCAGTGTTCTACCGCGTCGGGCATATTCCAGGTGCGCTCAATGTACAACTCTCTGATCCGGAGGCCTTCACAAGGCTTGAAGGCTATGGAGTACTTGTGGTCTATGGCGAGAGCTATGAATCACCCGTGGCTGATGCGCTCATCAAAGGGCTGCTCAAAGAAGGCAACAAGGTTGTGAAAGGCCTCAAACTGGGCTATGAGGGCTGGATTGCTGCAGGCGGGCGTGTGGAAAAGGGTGAGGACAACGCCAAGGTGACCAGTGGTGGTCAAAATGATCGATGGCAACGAGGACTCGTTAATGACCAGTAGCGTTGATATGAGCCCGCATGCGATTGACTTGCTTCATATGGGCGTACCCGGTGCCATTGCCGCATGGGCAGTGGAGGGTCCGCAGGGCTGGGTGCTGATTGAGTCTGGCCCATCTTGCACGGGCAAAACGCTCGACCGAGGACTTCGTAATCTTGGTGTCGAACCAGATCAACTCGCTGCACTCTTGTTAACGCACATCCACCTCGACCATGGAGGTGGCGCATGGCAATATGCCGAACGGGGTGTGCCGGTCTATGTGCATACCGCGGGCGCCAAACACATGATTGATCCATCGCGACTCGAGCGAAGTTCGCGCCTCATCTTTGGCGATCGATATGAATCACTCTGGGGTTCCATGCGACCCTGTGATGCAGCGCTGGTACACGCCGTTGCGGACGGTGATGTCATCGGAGCGGGGGGGTTGGAATTCGAAGTCGTTGAAACACTTGGCCATGCCAACCATCACCACGCGTGGTATCTCCGTGGTGGCAGTGAGGCTGCTGGTGGTCTCTTCTCTGGCGACGCTGCCGCCATGCGAGTTCCCGGAACCAGTTGGCTGACACTTCCGATGCCACCCCCTGAATTTGATCTTGATGTGTGGATGAAAACCATCGATCGCATCGAGTCGGGCCCTTGGCGGAGACTGCACCTGACCCATGGCGGCACGGTCGAGGACATCCCGTCTCACTGCACGCAGTTGCGGGACTCTATGCGATCGCAGGTTGCATGGGTAAGTGAGTCAACAGGCGAAGATCGAGCTGATCGCTATCGCGCAATGTTATGGGAGCAGGCGAGCGCCCTCGATGTTCCGCGCGAACTCTTTGACGCGCACATCACACCCGGTCTTCTTGGGATGAACCTCACGGGCATTGACCGGTGGGCGGCAAAGCAGGGCGAAAAGTCGCGTATGCACTAAATTCAGCCTGAAGAGCCCTAATAAATGGGGCTTTTGCAACTGTGGGCGAACCGTGACACACAGCAGGCGTTTTACCTCATAGGTGGTCTGGAGCCCACATTGAAACTACATCCCCCACACCTGTTGCTGTTTGCCCTCGCCACCCCTGTGATAACGAGTACCGCAATTGGCCTTCCAGTAGTCAAAGACACGGCCTCTCTCACTGGTCGAACATCCTGGGCAGGTGTGCAAGAAATCCAGCTTGGCAAGGGGATCGCCATCAGGCCCGACTCCCCGCTCCGGCTTGAGTCAGCACTCGGTGGGCATGCCCGATCTGCCATTGCCGATGACCCCATGGGGACCATCACCATGCAGCAATGGAAAGGTCATATTCGCAGTGTCATCCGCTCGCCGAAGCACGGAACCTTTCTCATCAAAACAACGCCGCTTGGCAAGACAACGGTTATTGAACTTGACCCAAGCACACTCGTTGGCTGTGAGGCAGACTCGGTTCTTCCACCAGCCACCGATGGTGATGTCGGATCCGGCGGCAATCCCACCCCGCCACCCGCCGGTGGGGATGCTCCCGAAACCGATGGCGATGCACCTGAAGGTGATAGCGGTGGCGTGGTCGACGTATTGGTTGTGTACACACCGAGCGCCCGAATCAATGCTGGTAGCAACGACGCCATGGAAACAGCAATTCACGGCTGGGTCAATGAGAGCAATGATGTGTACCGCGACAGCGATACTGCCACGAGAATTCGACTCGTCGGCACCGCTGAAACGAATCATGTCGACTCTGGTTCACTCTCACTTCATCTTTCTCGCCTCGCCGGTACATCAGATGGATATATGGACGAGATACATGCGCTCCGTACAACTACGGGCGCCGACGTCGTGGCGCTGATCATCACCAATGGAACGAGTTGTGGTCAGGCGTACACAATTAAGAATAGTGTCACTGGTTCACCCACAACTGCGTTTGCGGTTGTGAGGGACTACTGCGCTGACGTCCAGTTCTCATTCGTGCATGAGATCGGACACGTCATGGGCTGCTGTCATGATTTCGATCATCCCGGCTCTTGTGCTGGAGGAAACAGTTTGTATCCGGAAAGTTTTGGTCATCGATTTGTAGGTGACACCAATAACTGGCGAACCGTGATGGCGTATACCGACTCTTCATCTGACCCGTGGACCCCGCTCATCTCGTATACGCGTGTGGGGCACTTCTCCAACCCTGATATTGATTTCGACAACGAGCCAACTGGCCATGCCACCGCCGACAATGCCGCGAGCCTCGACAGCATGCGCTCGATTACGGCTTCCTACCGAACGGCGATCACGCCGATCACATGCCCAGGAGACCTTGGTGAGGACGCGATCGTGGGAGTGTCAGATCTGCTTGACCTGCTTGGGTACTGGGGGGCCATCCAGCCGGCCGTAGAGGGCTCACTCAGGGCTGATCTCAATGGCGATGCCGAGGTCGATTCTTCGGACCTTTTTGTCCTCTTGGCCGAATTTGGGCCCTGTCCCGGCTAGGTAGGGCACAGAATCAGAAATCAAACCCGCATCGGGGGATCCATCCTTGCGTAAGGCCCGTAGTGAAACTACGTTGGAGAGCCCAAAGGGCGTAATGCGCTGTTGCTGCGCGTCTTAGTTGACTGACCAGACTGGCTCACTGAATTGGATTTGTAAGAGGAGAGGTTCCATGTTTCGTTTCGCCATCACCGCCGCAGCTGCGGCGTGTATCGCCGGCCTTGGCACAACCGCCACTGGAGCGGACCTCACCACGCAACGATTGGTAACGGGGCTCGCCCGACCAGTATTTGTCTGCGCCGCACCTGGTGACAGTGATCGCATCTTCATTGTCGAGCAACGAAGTGGGAGTACTGGGCGAATCCGCGTCTTTAACCGCACGACCAACACTCTGCTCAGCACGCCATTCCTGAGCATGACGGTCAGCACAGGCAGCGAGCAAGGCTTGCTTGGCATGGCCTTTCATCCCGACTACGCAAACAACGGGTACTTCTTCGTCAACTACACAAACTCAAGTGGGACGACTGTCATTGCCCGGTATACGGTTTCTTCGAGCAATCCAAACGTGGCAAGTGCTGGATCAGCCACAACTGTGATGACGATTAGCCAGCCCTACACCAACCACAATGGTGGGTGCATTCAGTTTGGCCCTGATGGGTACTTGTGGATTGGCACAGGCGACGGTGGCAGTGGGGGCGACCCCGGAAACCGCGCTCAAGACATCACGAATCAGTTGCTCGGCAAGATGCTTCGTATCGACGTCGACTCGCTTCCCTACACCATCCCAGCGGACAACCCGTTCGTTAGCACGACTGGCGACGATGAAATTTACTCGTACGGTTGGCGTAACCCGTGGCGATTCTCATTCGATAGCCTCACTGGCGATTTCTATTCCGCAGACGTTGGTCAGAATGCCTGGGAAGAGGTTGATGTCGTCGGTGGTAGCGATGGGATCGGTGGCAACTTTGGATGGCGCTGCTACGAGGGCGACCACGCATACAACACCAGCGGGTGCCCCAGTTCTAGCACCATGATCTTCCCTGTCCACGAGTACGCACAAGGTGGCTCGCCGTATCGCTGCTCCATTACGGGCGGTGTCGTATACCGCGGGTCGGAAATTCCTGACCTTCAAGGCACCTATTTCTTCGGTGACTACTGCTCGAACCAGATTTGGTCATTCGTTTGGGACGGTGGCGGTGGCATCAATAACCTGCAAGATCGCACGAGCGAATTAGCTCCCGATATTGGCTCTATCGGTTCCATCTCTAGCTTTGGCGAAGACGCCGATGGCAATATCTACATCTGCGACCTCGGTGGCGAGGTGTTCGTCATTCAGGCCGATGCCCCATCTGGTGCATGCTGCGTTGGTACCTCCTGCGTCACCATTCCCGAGGCAAACTGCAATGCCGGTGGTGGTGACTACCAAGGCGACTTCGTCGCGTGCACGTCTGAGCTGTGCTATCCAGCGCCAGCGAATGATGATTGCAACACAGCAACCCTGATTAGTTCCGGCACAAGCACCTATTCAACCGACTACTCAACCGACAGCGCTAACAGCGACTGTGGAATTGTCCGAGATGTGTGGATGAGTTACACGGCTGATTGCAATGGCATCATGCTTATTACCATTCAAGGCGACTTCTTCGACGAGGTCAGCGCTGTCTACGAAGGATGCCCAACTGGGACTGGCGATTCACTTGCATGTGATGAGGGGTCGTACATTATTCCGTGTAGCAACGGAACCCAGTACCTCATTCGAGTTGGTGGTGCCGACGCGGATGAAACTGGTTCTGGCTCAATCAGTATCAACTGCATCCCAAGCATCACGTGCGATGGTGACTGCGACGGCGATGGCGAAGTCAACGTCGATGACATCCTCATGATGCTCGCCCAGTTTGGTACGGCAGGCGATTGTGACACCAATGGAGATGGCATCATTGACGTCAACGACCTCCTTGCCCAAATTGGTAATTGGGGTCCGTGCTGATCCGCGACGGATCACACCGCCTACAACAGGCGGACGCAACTTCTTGAACGCTCTCATCGCCCCTCTTCAGAGAGGGGCGATGTCATTCCAAGAGTGTTCTACATGCCTTCCATTGCATCTCTGGCTCTGGTATCCTGACGCATTCGCCCGGGCTTGTAGCTCAGTTGGTTAGAGCGCACCCCTGATAAGGGTGAGGTCGGAGGTTCGAATCCTCCCAGGCCCATTTTCAAGGCCGCGAAAGCGGCCTTGTCAATTGACGAAGCGACAAGGCGAGTAGACGACCGAGAGAGGGGACTACCTTTCTACAATGCGTAGCTCCCATTCATTCACCCCCTATCCAGTTGAGATCAGACACCATGCGACGAGCCAAAATGAGCATCATCGGAGCCGGAAATGTTGGAGCCTCCTGCGCCATGTGGGCAGCAGCGAAGGAACTTGGGGACATCGTCCTCGTAGACATTCCTGACAAGGTGGGTGTGGCGCAGGGCAAAGCACTCGACCTCGCATGCTGTGGCCCAATTGAACGCTTTGATGCATCGATCATCGGGACAAGCGACTACGCAGACGTCGCAGACAGCGACGTTGTTATCGTCACTGCTGGTATTCCACGAAAGCCCGGCATGAGCCGCGACGACTTGATTGCGACGAATGTCAAGATTGTCCGGAGTGTGAGTGAACAGATTGCTACGCACGCTCCAGAATCGACGGTCATTCTTGTAAGCAACCCGCTCGACGCCATGGTCTATACGGCGTGGAAAACGACCGGATTCCCCACAAACCGCATTGTTGGTCAAGCTGGCTGCTTGGATGTCGCTCGATTCCGCACGTTCATTGCGGGCAAGATTGGCTGCAGCGTCGAAGATGTATCAGCGCTTCTGCTGGGTGGCCATGGCGACGATATGGTGCCGCTGGCGAGTTATACCAGCGTGCATGGCATCCCAGTGAGCCAATTGATGTCTGCAGAAGACATCACGGCGTGCGTCGAACGCGCCAAGGCTGGCGGCGGCGAAGTCGTCAAGCTCATGGGCACAAGCGCCTATTACGCTCCAGCAAGCGGCAGCATTCAGATGGCCGAGGCGATCATCAAGGACAAGAAACGTATCCTCCCCTGCGCCGCATACTGCGACAGCGAATATGGCGTCGGCGGCTACTTCGTTGGTGCTCCAGCAATTCTTGGCAGTGGTGGCGTTGAGAAGGTCATCGAGATCGACCTCAATCCTGAAGAGAAGTCGCTTATGGACGAATCTGTGAGCCACGTCAAAGCACTGGTCGGCACAGTGCGAGAGACGTTCCCAGATCTCGCTTGAGTCCTGAACTTCAACGGATTGCCTTGCAAGGCACCGCCATAAATTGTCTGTCGCCTGCAACAAGTTGCACGACTCGATCTGGGTGGCCGGCGTCTAGACGCATACGTACCAAGAGCGACGCCTGAAGCTGAGAGCAAGCTCAGTACACTTGAATCACTACGCAGTCTTTCGAGAAACCTCCACCGCGTGGCCGATAGTTGTTGAATGAGCGACGACCTCCCCCAATACGACGCTGCCAAACACTTACCCTCCGCCTACGACCTCTTTGTCGCTATCGCGGCGGTCATATCGATTGGTGTCATCACGTGGCACATGTTGCTCCCAGAGACCAGTGAAGTTTCAAAACTGCTGGAAATCTTCGATTGGGCCTTCTGCGCACTCTTCCTGGGGGACTACATCCACCACATTATCATCGCCAAACACAAGCTGAAGTACATCTTCACGTGGGGGATATTTGATCTCGTGTCATCGATCCCGGCAATTGGAACACTCCGCTACACAAGGATTGCCAGGGTCCTCCGCATCATTCGTATGCTCCGCGCCGGACGCATGCTGGTGCAAGTCTATAGGCGAGATCGGACTTCCTTCACTGTTGCCGCCATGATGGCGGGCGGCCTCATCGTGATCTTGGGTGTATGTGTGGCAGTGCTGCATGTTGAGCAAGCTGCAAAGGGAGCCTCAATCCAAACCGCCGAAGACGCCGCGTGGTGGGGAGTAGTCACAGTGTCAACAGTTGGCTATGGGCACTTCGCGCCGATCACCCCAACAGGGCGCATGCTCGCAGTCATTCTGATGATTGTCGGCATTGGCCTCTTTGCAACGTTCGCTGGTGCCATTGCCAATGTCTTCATGAGACAAGTTCATCAAGGAGCGAACAATGTCGACTTGGACAGACAAAGAATTGCCCGCATGGAGCAGCGGCAATACGAGCTTATGCGGTTGATTGAGGAACGGCTGCCAGCTGCATCTGACCAATCCAAGCCTGAGTGAAGAGTTTGCTTAAATCTCTAGGTCACTGCAAAGAGTGATCTTATGTTGTTTTCGCGGCCTAATTCGGTTGTGGTCGTGTAGAGTACTTGCCCATAGTCTTTTTTGAAGTATGTTCAAAAGTCGCGGCAGGCCAAATCGTTGGGGTCGGGCGTGTTCTGAAAGCCGCCATACGAGAAACCACTTATGACAACCTATCGAATCGCGGTCGTACTTCTCGCACTGAATTCAACAGCACTGGCGAATACATGGAGCGTTCCAGGTGACTTCTCGGGGATCCAAGAAGCACTCGACGCAGCTTCCTCGGGTGACACTGTGTTCGTGGGCCCTGGCACCTATGCGGCCCCATTTGTCTTCCAAATGAATTGCAAACTTATCTCCACAGATGGACCTGCCACCACGATCATCGATGGCAGCGCTACATCTGCAAGTCTGGTGGAAATGATCCACAAAAATGAGACCACGATGTTGCAAGGCTTCACCATCCGAGGTGCCGATGGCGGTACGCCTGTCAGCCAAGATGGGACACTGATTGTTGGTGGAGGGCTGCGGATTCTTGCAGGCGGACCTGTCATCGATGACTGCATCTTTGAAAACAACCACTCGGGCTATGGCGGCGCCATCCACAGCGGTGGGTCCACGGCCACAATCTCGAACTGCAGTTTCAATGGAAATTCGGCATCTGCCAATGGTGGTGGTGTGCTCATTATCAATGGCAGCGTCCCTCTAACCAATTGCACGTTCACTGCAAATCACTCCACGCTCGATGGTGGCGCCTTGCATGTGGTCAACGGCGAGCACTCACTGACCGATTGTGTCGTTAATGGAAACACCTCTATTGATGGGGGTGGAATCTCATGGCATGGTGCCGAAGGGGGATTCCCACTTCCAGTTGTCCGCTGTTCAATTATCAATAACGAAGCGGTGAGTGTTGGGGGTGGTCTCCGGGGCATCGTTGGTCGACCACCCGTGGTCTTTGTCGACTCAACTGTGTGCGACAACAGCCCAGATGAGTTTGATTCACCGTGGATCGATGATGGTGGCAATACGCTCTGCATCTGCCCACCCGACATCAACGGCAATGGTTCGGTGGATATCAACGACCTATTGGTTGTGGTAGCACAATGGGCAACGAGCGGTCCGCAGGGGGACATTGATCGAGACGGGGTTGTCGATATCACCGACCTACTCGAGACAATCGATGAATTTGGGCCCTGTGAAATGTAGTGATCAGTCCTTGCTGGCCATCAACTCAAGCATGTCAACGCAACGTGTCGCGTAGCCGGCCTCGTTGTCATACCAGCTGACGATCTTGAAGAAGTGGTCATTGAGTTCTATACCCGCACCAGCATCAAAGATGCTGCTGTGAGTATCGCCGATGAAGTCGCTGCTCACCACTGGGTCTTCGGTGTAACAGAGCACGCCTTTCATTGGACCTTCAGCGGCAGCTCTCATCGCCGCATTTACTTCGGCAAGGCTCGTTGCTTGTTCCGTCTTGAATGTCAGGTCAACGACCGATACATCAGCCGTCGGCACACGCATCGCCATGCCTGTGAGCTTTCCTTTGACCGCTGGCAGACACAACGCCACTGCCTTCGCCGCACCAGTACTGGCTGGAATGATGTTCATGTAAGCATTTCTGCCGCCACGCATATCCTTTTTGCTCGGCCCATCTTGTGTTGGCTGCGTTGCGGTAGCAGCGTGAATCGTAGTCATCAGACCTTCTTCAAGACCAAATGAATCCAAGATCACCTTGGTAATCGGCGCAAGACAATTGGTCGTACAGGATGCGTTTGAAATGATGCGGTGCTGGGCTGGGTCATACCCGTTGCAATTTACCTTGTGCACAAAGGTTGGAATCTCATCTGGCGTCTTCGTCGGCGCCGAGAGTAGTACTCGCTTAGCGCCGGCATCGAGGTGCTTGCTTGCCCCATCAATGGCTGTAAAGAACCCAGTAGATTCAAGTACATAGTCTACGCCCAGATCACCCCACCCCAACTTTGCTGGGTCCCGCTCACTTAAACATTTCGTCGTGTGGGCATCGCAGACAAGGCTGTCGCCGTCTGCACGAACGCGATGATCAAATCGACCATGCATCGTGTCGTACGACACGAGATAGGCCAGATTATCTGCGGGCACAAGATCATTGATGGCGACAACATCGAATGTACCGCGTCGCACCGCCTCACGGTAGACGAGCCGACCAATGCGTCCGAAGCCGTTGATACCGATGCGAATGGCCATATTGGTGAGTGCTCCTGGCGGTCAGATTTGCGGGTCAGAGTGTGAACGAGAACGAAAAAAGAACTACATTCTAGCGAGAATCGAAGATTGCGATCAGGAGCCGCGCCATGGCACATCGGGCACACCTGCAAATCGATTGGCTGCCCGCGCCATGGCAAAGAGCAGGTCACTGCAGCGATTGATCCACTGCATCGCGGCTGTGGACACGCCGTTGGGCTCGATAGAAAGAAGAGTCACCATGGCCCGCTCACAGCGTCTAGCGGCATCGCGGGCAAGGTGCAGCCGGGCGGCAAGTTCGCATCCGCCTGGCAACACAAATACTTTCAAATCGTCATTGGCCCCATCGATGCGGTCGATGTGCCCCTCCATCGTGGCAACATCACCCTCCTTGATCCGCCGCACCTTGTCTTCATGAGTGCTCGCTGGTGGTGTCGCCAGATCAGCACCGAGGCGAAATACCAGATGCTGTAATTCAGCGAGCACTTCGCCTAATTCCTCGCCTGGTTGGCAATGCGCAGCTGCAAACCCCAATGAACCATTGAGACCATCCGCCTCGCCATAGGCCGCGACCCGAGGGTTGTCCTTCGGAACACGCCCTCCGCCAAACAGCCCAGTCGTCCCATCGTCGCCAGTGCCGGTATACAGCCGCATCACTGCAGCATAGCCCCCGCAAAGAACCGACTGGTCGTCACTTGATGTGTTTTTCGCAGCAGCACTTATACAACCATTGCTTTGTAAGCTATTGTCCGCAAGATAGATAAGGTGACCAACGGTCCGGCAATGCTAGCCTTCGAGAGCTGCTACGCCGGAGACGATTTCGGTGAGTTCAGTTGTAATTCGACCCTGTCGCACTCGGTTGAATGTGCGTTTGAGGGTTCGACCGAAGTCGCTGGCGTTATCACTCGCGGCCTTCATAGCGATCATTCGCATGACATGTTCACTCACCGCTGCCTCGATAAACAACTGGAAAAGCAGCGTCTTCACCGTCGTTGGCAGCAAGGTATCAAGCAGCTCGGCGGCGCTTGGCGAGAAGTCGTAGACGTCACGCATCTTCGACTGACTTTCTTCAACTTCTTCCTCGCCAGCCTCTGGCTGCGAGAGTGGAAGCAACTGCGTCACTTCGGCTCGCTGCCGCGAGACGCTTTGGTATCGCATTGAAACGATCTTGATCGTGTCAAATTCGCCTGCCATGTACTGATCGAGATAGGTCTGCGCCACAGCCTCAACATCTGCATACACAGGCGCATCGCCTATCGAATAGCTTCTTGAAACCTCAATACTCTGAAACTTAAAGAAGGCAGTGGCCTTCTTGCCGGCCGTCTCGATCACCACATCCGTCTGTCCGATCTCTTCCTGACGATGGTTCGAAGCTGCCTTCAATACATTTGAGTTGTAGGCACCACACAAACCACGGTCAGAACAAATCACCAACATGAGGTCTTTGCCAGTCTTCTCGGGCGGGCCATCGATGAGCATCGATTCATAGTCGCCCGCATCCGAGGCAACCTGCCGAACCATCTCATCGATCATTCGCGCGTAAGGACGCGACTTCTCGGCTCGCTGGCCGGCAGAAGTGAATTTCGCCGTGGCGATCATCTGCATCGTCTTGGTAATTCGGCCAATTGTCTTGACCGCGCCCATTCGATTCTTGATTTCGCGGAGTTGTGCCATGAGCCCCGCAGGATAGCAGCCACCAGCCACTGGGGCGACCTGCCGAGGTGACCTGGCTCGGCTCTATCCGCTGGCGTCGACGCTCAAACCATCCCACGCCAGAGCCATGCCTTCTGGGAGGGTGGCGTCGACTTTGGCGTGCTTCACCTGATGGGCCATATGGATGAACCACGTTTGCCGTGCATCGATTAAATGAGCCTCGGCCACCGCCTCTTTGGTGCACATATGGGTGCTGTGGGGCTGCTCACGGAGCATATCGAGGAAAAGTGTGTCCAGACCAGTCAATCTCTCTCGCGTGCCGGGTGGGATGTGTGAGACGTCTGTGCACCAAGCCAAGGGCAGTGGTAGATCAGCGCCGTCTACGGCGTCGAATCGAAAACCAAGGATTGGCAGGTTGCCGTGCATAAAGCGGAGTGGCTCAATCCGCAGCCCGAATAATTCCACAACACCGCCTGGTGTGAGTTTGTGCGGCTGCACATCTGCGATGAAGGAGTCATTGACGTTGTGCTGCTTCTCAAAGATGTGCCTATACACACGCTCGAGATGCTCGAGCGTGTGGGGCTCGCCCCAGACATCAATCACCGAACGCTGGAGCGTGTTGAATCGGCGCACCTCATCAAGCCCAAACGTGTGATCAACATGATTATGTGTGAAGAAGATCCCGTCGCACCGCATAATGCCAGCGGCTAACACCTGCTGGCGCAGATCCGGCGACGCATCGATCAGAATTGTTCTGGGGTTCTGATCCGCATCGATCCAGCAGATCGCACCACTCGTCCGTAACCGCGTGTCGCGAGGGTCGTCCGAGACGCATGTATCGCAGTCACAGCCAATTGTTGGCACTCCTGCACTGGTCCCCGAGCCCAGCACAATGCAGCGAACATCTGAAATCATGCTGGAATGCCGCCTAATGCGTCTGTACAGACTTGGGCAGCGGCAAGCGGATCGTTGACCCCACAGATCCCTCTGCCAACTGCAACGCCGCGAGCGCCTGACGCCGCAACTTCGGCAACATTCTCTGGGCTTACCCCGCCAATTGCCAAATGCGGAAGGTGGCCGAGTAGTGGAAGTGATTCGCCTACGCGACCTGTACCAGCTGGCTCCAAATCTGGACGTGTGTGACTGGCAAAGATCGGACCAATCCCGACATAGTCAGCACCGGCCTCGACCGCGGCAGCTACTTCGGTTGGCCCGTGTGTGCTCACGCCGATGAACAAATGCCGGCCACACTGCCGCCGTGCATCCCGCACAGATAAATCATCTTGCCCAAGATGGACACCAGCTGCGCCTGCAGCCATCGCAATGTCAACGCGGTCGTTCACGATCACCGGAATACCGCGAGCCACCGACAACACTGCACGCACATGCTGCACCAGCTCGGCATCGCCGAGCGACTTCTCTCGCAGCTGCACCACATCAACTCCACCATCAATCGAAGCTGCGAGAACATCCCGCCACGGGAGTCTGCACATCGACTTCGTCAGCAGTAGGCACACACGCCACTGCGGCACTGGGCTGGCCCCAAGGCGTTGCTCAACCACAGCTGCAAGGTCATACAACACATATCGAAGTGATTCAATGGTGCTTGCCGCCTCTGGCGAATCCAACTTGGCTGCCTCTTCGAGGGACCGAATGGCCTCAGCCGCCCGCCGTCCAGCAGCAGCAGCAATTGCTCCAAGGCCGCCGCGGGTCTGCTCTGAAACTGTACTGATGCTTGTGCCAACGTCTCCCGAGGTGTCCCGAGACCACACTCCAACACTACATGGCCATGCGATCATTGCCGTGTCCCGAAGATCGTGCCGCAACTGCTTGAGCGATGTGGTCACTGCGGCGTCATCGAGGACAAACCTCGCAAGATCCTCAAGTGTGCGAACACCCTCGCCCGCACGGTTGCACGCAGCATCAATAAGCCGAAACAGAGACATCCCAACCATGGTACGCCGCGACAGAAACTCAGCCACGCAAGCTGTAGCGCATTCCCTACACTCCCAGCCATGTATCGAACCATACGCACCGGATCCCCACGGAACGCCGTCTCTGTCGCAGCAGTTTCATCGTCCACCAAGCGTCTCCCCGCTTCACTGAAGGCCTTTCAGGCTGCCTGGGGTCGGCCCGGCTTTGCTTGCGAAACCGGTGACATATCTGTTGGAGACGACTCCACGGTGCTTGTTGGACTTGGTGACCACCCGCCTACCCAGCGCAGCCTTCGACTCGCGGGAGCCAAACTTGCTGCAACCCTCCACAGCATGGGCGCCTCGGCTGCACAGATCGACATTCCGCTTCACCTCTCTGGCCCACTGGCCAAGAAGCCGGCCGAAGCTGCCCAAGCAATCGCCGAGGGCATTGTGCTTGCCAATTGGCGACAAGAGACTTGGCGTGGCACTGCCGCAAAGGGTGAGGCCGCTTCAGGCACGCTTATTCTGACAAGCAGCAACGCTGCGGTCCGCGGCGGACTTCGGCGTGGGTGCATTCTGGCCGAGGGCTCCAATGAAGCCCGCCGCCTAAGCTCGACGCCACCCAATATTGCCTCCCCTGCTTGGGTAGCTCGGCAAGCAAGAGCGATGAGCCGCAAACTCGGCATGCAGTGCTCGATTATTTCAGCTGCAAAAGCTAAGGAACTTGGCATGGGTGGACTGACCGCGGTCGGAGAGGGTTCGGCCAACGCTCCATGCCTCGTACACCTGACATGGAAGCCAAAGTCCGCAAAGGGCGACACCCGTCTCGCGTTTGTTGGAAAGACCGTGACCTACGACACCGGTGGTTACTCGTTGAAGGTATCCAACGGGATGAAGGGTATGAAGTACGACATGTGTGGTGGCGCGGCGGTACTGGGTGCCATGCAGGCCATTGCCACGTTGAAGTTGCCTGTTGAAGTGCATGCGATCTTGCCGTGCGCTGAGAATATGGTTTCTGCTGGGTCGTACCGGCCCGATGACATCATCACGATGTTCAACGGTGTCACAGTCGAGGTGACCAATACCGATGCCGAGGGCAGACTTGTGCTGGCCGACGCCCTTGCATGGACCTGTAAAAAGGTCAAGCCAACACAGGTGATTGACATCGCCACGCTCACTGGTGGTGTGGTGGTCGCCCTTGGGTCTTGGTGTGCTGGTGTCTGGAGCCGCGATGCACCACTACGCGGTCGGCTTGAATCAGCTGGTGATGATTGTGGTGAGCAAGTGTGGCGGCTGCCGCTGTGGAGGGAGCACCGCGACTTCATGCGAGCAAAGCATGCCGACCTCTGGAATTCTGGGCCAAATCGTGAGGGGCATCCGATTCAGGGAGCAGCTTTCTTGTCCTACTTTGTTGACCCAACGACCCCGTGGGCACATGTTGATATTGCCGGTCCGGCCACAACCGACACGTCGAGTGACCTGTTTCAGGCGGGGCCCACCGGCTTTGGTGCCAGACTGCTCACTGAATTGGCAGCTGGGTACGAAAAAAAATAGGTTTGCTCAGGCAGTTCCCAAGAGCATCTCGATCCGGCCAGGAATGATCTCAACAAACTCCTTGGCCAGCGCGTCATAGGTCGGCTGCCCCATGCCGATCGGGTCTGGAATTGCCTCCCCACTTGGATCAAGCAGGTGAATCTGCCCGGACGCAGCATCGTTGGCTCCAATCAACCGTTTCACCGCTACCACATGTGATGGCGTCATACAGAGCACCAGATCGGCCTTTCGGACCATGTTTGCAGTCAATACGGTTGATTGGCCCTCGTGGGAAATGTCGATTCCATGGAGGGCTACAAGTGTCTCTTCCGTAGGTGGGCACCCATTCATGGTTGCCACGCCAGCAGAGCCAAAGAAGAGCAATTCCTTCGAATCACCATAGTGAGCGGTGGCAATTGCCTCGGCCATGGGGCTCCGACAAGTGTTCCCGGTGCAGATAAAGAGGATGGTTCGCACGCTTACATGATATGGAATCCGGAGTCTGTGGCCAATATGACTTGCACGAGCGGCCGGAATCGGATGGAATGCGGCGCGACCCCTGAAGGAGGATCACAGGTGGAGTTCATTTCCGCTGAAGAAGCGGCAGGCGTACTGACCGATCACGGCATTGAGTCCGAGTCACCAGACGACGATCACATCTATCGACGCATGCGTGATGGTGACAGTGTGCGCCATCATCATGTGGCGATCTCGGGTACGGAATTCTCCCCCCGCGAAAACGCTGTGGTGTACGAGATACAAGAAGACAAGATCGCCGATGTTGTTGACCATGTACTACACAAGTTGCACCACTCGCAAATGCTGCTCATCCCAGTGGGGAAGTGGCGGAGCGTATTTGATGTAGTTGCCTTTAGTCTCGCAGCGAATGAAGAGTGGCAACGTATCGATGCCGCGGCAACTGTTGAACTCAACTCTCGTGACCCATTGCTTGCAGACACTGGTGACCTGCACTTACTGTGTGACCTTGCCAAAGCCCTGCTCGCTGACTCCGAGAAACCAGATCAGGGTCTCATGTTGATTGCGGTCGGCCAACCGGTGGTGATAGAGATCGTCCCCACTGGTGGCATTCGACTAAGTTTTGGTAATCAGGCGGTTGCGGATGAATTGGCTGAGGCATACGTGGCCTGAAGGCCAAGAGAAACGAGGCACGCTGCATGCCACCCGCAGGGCGAACAAAAGCAATTCAGGATCTTATTAACCGTGGCGGAGACGCCATCAAGGATTCTGCATGGTTTGAGGCTGAACGCGTGCTTGAACGCTCGCTCGCAATGAGCCATGGTCGGCACGACTACACGGGCATGGCGGAGATCATCGATCTCCTTTCCACAGTCCGGGCAGCCATCTGCAAGGAGGCCCTCGCATCTCGCACCGCCATTCGCATTGTCGATGATGCGGTCACCGACACAATGGAAGTGGAACGCGGCCGATACCTCGTCCAGCCGCCGCTGGTCGGAGCCGACGCCCGTCGGCTCCGTCTTCTCGCAACCGCACATGAAGTGCCGATCGTCGCCTTGTGCCGAGAACCTCGTACGCAACTTGGCTTGACGCCAATTGTCGCCATCGGCCCGCTCGGCGCCATTCGATGTCGAATCAAGAGCCCTGAACGCGAAGATAAGCCCACAGCCGGGTGGTTCCGCGATGCGTTGCTGCAACTGGGCAATGCAGCAGTCGAGCGAATCGATCCGGCCCAAAATCTACCGCGTCGACTTGATGCTGCATTAGGGTTGCTCGATACAGTCCCCGAAGACGCTGGCTTGCACCAACTCGCCATCGAGATTTGTGAAGAAGCCGCCTTAGCGGCGGGTGAGTGAGCATCACCAGCGTTTTTACTTCCTGGGATACCCTCGACTCTGCCCCGCTGTCTATCAGGCACTGGTCACATTGATCGCGGTAACATAGAAACTATGACGGTGAAAAAATCGCATGACGCGGCCCTTGAGATTGATGACACAGTGCTCACAGCGCGATTGGCGCCGTCTTTCTTCATCCGAAACGCCATCACGGCTGTTGTCATGTTGGTGCTGGGCCTTTGGGGTATTTGGGATTATGTCGAGATCATTCCAAAGCAAGAGCAATATTTCGCCCGAGCGGAGGTTGCCCGTGCCTACAACCGATTTGCTGAGCCAATTGTGTCTGGCGCCTCGGCACCAGATTCGGCAGCGCTCATTGACTTCATGGACAAGGTCGTCAACGATTTAGCAATCGAGGGTGGCCCAGCAGCCGCATCAGAAATTTCCGGACTTGAAGATGCGGTGAAAGCCGGAGGCAACACTGCCATTGACCGGGTACATGCGCTTATTGCCACCATCCTTCCGGATGCATTGGCTACATCGGAGACATGGGAAAAAGATGGTGTAACACAAGCATCCCCAATCAGCCGCGGTACATGGTTCGCAGCTGAGGCCATGATGGTTGCTGCAAGCCAACTGCCCACCAATACCACCGGTGGTGCAAGTGACAAACTAAAATTGGCGATGACCGTAGCTGCCTCGCAGATCAATCTGTATGGCGAAACCGAGCAACCAAGCGCGTACGACCGACCAATGCAATGGCTCTTTATTCTGTGCCTCCCGTTTGTGCCGTGGTACCTGTGGCAAATCGCACGTAGCCGCGGGAAGCAGTTCAGTTTGCATCCAGATGGATCACTTGAACTGCCAGGTGAGCATTGGACAGCCGAGGAACTCGCAGACATTGATATGTCACTTTGGATGAAGAAGAGCAAAGCTTGGGTCGTTCACGCTGACGGACACCGTGTCATGCTCGATGACTATGTCTTTAAAGGATCGTTTCGAATCATCGGTGCGATTGCTTCTGCGCGGAACCCAGCACAGTGGACAGATCAAGCCAAACTCATCAAGAAGTCGGATCCGCCGCCAGCCGACGACAAAGCTTGATTTATGCCCCCAACGGGCAAAATCTGAGTTACTTGGCTCCCAATAAGGGGGTAACAACATGATCACACCAGATACGCACAAGGATCAACAGGTGCCCTTTCGTCAGGTGCTGCCTAACGGCCGCCTACAAGAGCCAGGCGTCCCTGAAGCTGATGTGCGGCTCGCCTTGTTCTGCCACGTCTTTATTGCACTGGGGGCTCTCAGTGGCTTGCTTTTGCTTGTGACGCCCATCTTATGGCTCAGTGAAAGGAGTCGAGGTGCCTTTGTTGACGATCATGGCCGTGAAGCGTGCAACTTTGCCATCACAATGATGCTGTGGTCGCTGTTATTGATGATCTCTGTGGTTGGCATCCCATTCGCCTGGATTCCGTGGGTATTGATGATTGTTCTGTCAATTCGCTCTGCAATCATCGCCTCTCATCATGAGTATGTGAGATACCCGATGACGCTTCGATTCCTGTAATCCGAGCAGTCCGACTACCATTCTGCTCATGCCACTACTTCAAGCCTCGGGACTTGTGAAGTCATACACCGGACGCAAAGTCGTCGACGGCGTTTCCTTTCACATCAACCGTGGTGAAATCATTGGACTGCTTGGCCGCAATGGTGCTGGCAAGACCACATCCTTTCGGATGGTCATTGGCATGACAACGCCAGAGGGGGGTTCGGTTCATTTCGATGGCCGCGATGTGACAAAGGAACCCATGTATCGGCACGCTCGACTTGGCATGGGTTATCTCAGCCAGGAACCAAGTGTGTTTCAGCGAATGAGTGTTCGTGACAATCTCATGGCCATTCTGGAGACGCGAAATCTTGACCGCGATGCCCAGAATGCGCGCTGTGAAGAGTTGATGGCTCAATTCGGACTTGAGCACAAGGCCAAAGAAACCGCTCGCACCTGCTCTGGTGGCGAACGCCGTCGGCTTGAAATTGCCCGAGCGATGATCACCGAACCAACTATGTTGTTGCTTGATGAACCATTCGCAGCAGTCGATCCGCACACCGTCGAGGAGTTGCAGCATGAAGTGCTCAAACTTCGTGATGCAGGCATGTCTATTCTCGTCACCGATCACAATGTGCAACAGACACTACGCATCTGCGACCGTGCATACATCATTCACCATGGACAGAACCTTCGGGATGGAGATCCCAAGTCGATCATCAATGATGAATCTGTTCGAGAGGCGTACTTGGCATCGACATTCAGAGGCGATGAGTTTGACTGAGTCTTATTGCAATCAGAAAGTGTTGACATGCGATTGATGCACATTTTATTGGGTCTGTTGATAGCGATCCCTTGTGTCGCCCAGTTTGGTTGCGTCCGCCGCACCATTCGCATCACCAGTGAGCCGCCGGGCGCGCTGGTGTGGCTGAATCATCGAGAAGTTGGGCGCACACCCGTTGAGGTTGAGTTTACGCACTATGGAACCTATGACTTACTTATTAAGAAAGACGGGTGGGAGCCCATGATCGGACCGATGCCCATGGGGTTTCGCGTCCGCGGCACACCCGGTGTTGATTTGGCCCTTGAGGTACTACCAATCCACACACACGATCTTGTTGAGTGGCATGTCGATCTTGTGCCGCGAGACAATGATCATAGCGCACTGCTTGAGCGGGCAAGTGTGCTGCGTACCGAAGCGGGGGGGCACGACCCTCAAGCCATGGCCAATCACGACGGCACCAAGAGTGGCACTACAGAATCGAACGAACCGTCCCAGAATCAGTGATGACGCTGGCATAAAGATGAGGACCTGCGTACGCTGAGTGGTGGTGCGGCGGGCTTGTTGAAGGAATGTGGACATGTATGGCTGCTTGATTGGAATCATGATGCTGACGCTCGGTGGGGCGCCGGCCAATGAAAATCCTTCTGGGGCAATGGACGAGAACATGCTCGGGAGCATTGCCGAACAGCAACTTCGTGCGGGTGGGCTCTCTGCTCAGAGTTTTTCCAGCGAACTTTGGCCTGCACTTCGCAATCGGACAATGGAAGCCATTGAGCTCCGACACGGTCTACAGTCGCTGGAGTCTGAACTTCGGTCATTGCGCGATGAACTTGCTGGCCTGCAAAACTTTATTGAAGACCATGAACAATTTGGGCAGGACTACTTGTCCTACCGTGATGTCATCGCCGAGACACAGCAGCTCGCTGCTGCTCAGGCGGCGGTCAAGCGCCAACAAGAGCAGTTTGAGCGTGATCGAAAACGAGAAGTGATACGCCGAAAAAAAGAAGAGGATGATGCCAGGCGGAAGGCCGCAAAGTCAGTCAACCAACGACTTGAAAAGCTTGGATTTGCGGCGATTGGTCAAAATGTTTGGCTCAGTCGATCGGCCTATTCCTACGCCGCCACAAATGTTCCTGAACAACGGGTCTACTACCAACCAACGATAACTGGTGAGTTGCAAGCAATCACGACCATTGAAAATCGTGAAGAGATCAACTACACCAAAATGACGATTTCTGGAAGCCTGCTCAATGGTGGTGCCACCACCCGCAATATCGGTGTCGCTTTTGTTTTTCGCGATGCGCATGAAAATCAAATTGGGCAGGAGACCATCATCATCGAAAACGCGCGGCCTGATGTCCCGTATCCATTTACCAGCGAGTTGGTCATGGCATCTGATCTGCCGTTCGCAAGCCACACGAGTTGGGTTCTCTTTGCCGACACATCGCCACCGGCAAACATAAGTAGCCCTCCGGGCGGCCAACCGAGCAACCTCACTCCATGATGAATCTTGAATTGTCCACCAAGCCACGGCTGCGACCGCGGCGGGTAGTCATGCCCCTGCTCATCTTGGCCGCCGCTGTCGCTCTCACTCTCTGGGCAAGAGCCAATGAGCGAGATGACGCAGCCTCACTCACGCCAACACTGCGATCGACCATGCAATCAATCTGCCGTGGCGAGCCTGCAACTGAACTGCAGTGGCCGGTGTCGGTGCTGCAAGACACATTTGAGCACGCCGTCCGAGGATGGTGCCAGGCTGGCAGCGATCCGGTCAAGGGCGTGCTTATTGAGATTGTTGCTTCTGCCGATCGTGTGAAAGTGATTCTGAGGACCTCAGATAGGGCACATTCAATCACGCTTGATGTTCTTATGCAAGAAGCTGCCAAGCCGCAAGTTGTTGCGGTCGCCATCAGCGACGCTGACTGATAGTCTTGCGAAATGGACATTTGGATCAATGGGTCAATGGTCGCTGACGATAAAGCCACTGTCTCTGCATTTGATGCGGGACTGCAGCATGGCATTGGCCTCTTTGAGACGATGGCTGCACGGAATGGCCGCTGCTTTCGCGTGGAGCAACATATTGATCGGCTCATCAAGTCCGCCTCGCTCTTGCGGCTGACTGACCGATTGCACGCCGAGCCACTCGCAGTGGCAATACAACAAGCTGTCGAGCACAGTGGTTTGCCCAGCGCACGAGTCCGCCTGACCGTCACCGGTGGAAACCTCAATACACTTCAACGGACCGGTGAGGGGCCACAAGACCCCACCATCATCATTGCTGCCCAACCACCAACCGAGTATCCGGAGTCTTTTTTCACAACTGGTGTGGCAGCCACGCTGGCCCCGGGACGGCTGAACCCTTGGAATATCGCCGCTGGGCACAAGACCCTCAACTACTGGTCACGCATTTCTGCATTGCAGCAAGCAGCGGCAGTAGGCGCAGGAGAGGCGTTGTGGCTCACGCCAGACGCCCATGTCGCCAGTGGATCAGTGAGCAATATATTCCTCATTACCGGCGGTGTACTCATCACGCCACCGGCGCGAGGCGAGCAAGAACGAGGAGAATTGGTGCCGCCAATACTTCCTGGTATCACCCGAGGCGTCGTACTTGAACTCGCTTCCAAAGCTGGCCTCACGACTAAGATGCAAATGCCAACCATTGACGATTTGATGGGGGCTGATGAGGTCTTCTTGACAAACTCCAGTTGGCAGGTGCTTCCTGTCACCTCATTGGGGCTCACAGTGCAGGCCGAAACCGCAGATGCTGAACCTGAACTTCGCCGGCACCGTATTAGCGAGGGTGAAGTTGGGCAAATAACCGCGGATCTGCGGGCCGCCATTCTGGAATGCATCGAGTACGAAACCTCCAGTGGGGAAGAGTCACCATGAGGATCAAGTCATGAGCAATCCATCCGGATTCCGCCCAAGCGGCATGCCAGGGGTGCAACAGGCCTTTCGTGTCATCCAGAACCAACCTGGAACCGCCTCACGCATCGCCACGATCGTGTTTCTCATTGTCTTGGCAATTCCGCTCTTGGCACTGGCGCTCGTTGCGGGCATTATTTCTTTGGCCGTTTTCTTGGTGCTTTCAGGCTGGGCCCGGCTCTTTGCCCGCCGAACTCCAGACTGGGCTGAACATGACACTGAGGGCCGAAAGGGCGTTCGAGTCCGCCGCTAGTGACTGCTCCATAGCGTTATGATTGGCGTGATTCCATGACATCGAACGCCACATTCACACACCTGCATCTGCACAGCGAATACTCGCTGCTGGATGGGCACAATCGAATCAAGCCACTGGTTGAACGGATTGCTGAACTCGGCATGACATCAGTTGCATTGACTGACCATGGCAATCTCTTTGGCGCCGCTGAATTTTACACAGCCGCCAAACGTGCTGGCATCAAACCAATTCTCGGTATCGAAGCGTATGTTGCGCCAGAAGCAAGGACGAAACGAGCAAAGAGCACACTCGGCCCTGATGGTGGGTTCCACCTTGTGTTGCTTGCCCGTAACAATCAGGGATGGCAGAACTTGCTCAAGTTGAGTAGTGACGCATACCTGAATGGTTTTTATCACAAACCACGTATGGATCGAGAAACATTGGCGCAGTGGTCAGAGGGCCTCATTGCCATCAATGGGCACCTTGGCTCATCACTCGCATGGCACTTGCTCAAATTCGAACGCACAGGTGATGAACGTCATTGGCAAGCGGCGCTTGCTGAAGCCAAATGGCATACGAAAACCTTTGGTCCTGATGAAGATGGGGAACCATGCTTCTATGTTGAACTCCAAAGGCTTGGCGTGGAAGATCAAACGATCATCAATCCACATCTCATTCGGCTTGCTGGTGAACTCAACCTTCCTCTGGTGTGTGACAATGATGCGCATTTTCTATGTGCTGAAGATCATGGTTCACACGACACCCTGTGTTGCATCTCCATGGGTCGCACCAAGGATGATCCATCTCGGCTGACCTACCCAGAAGACATTTATGTGAAATCCCCTGAGCAGATGGTTGAAGCATTCGCTGATGTCCCTGAAGCAATTGCGAATACCAATAAAATTGCCGATCGGTGCAATGCTGACATCGACTTTGAAGCAAGCCATGCACCGGTTGTTCGTGTGACCGCCCCTAAAAAGTCGCCAAAATGGAATGGGAAATCTGATCTCACCGAATGGTTCAAGGAGTGGTGCCAACGCATTCAACTCCACCCATTTGATGCCGAGAAAGATGCGGATATTGATCGTGGTGTACTGGAAGACGAGTGCGATCGTGCGCTTCGCTTGCTGACAGAGGCTGGTTTGATTTGGCGTTATGGGAGTGATGGCGTCACTGATGCGATCCAGGAACGGTGTGAGCGCGAACTTCGCATCTTGTCTGAGAAACGCATCAGCGCCTACTTTCTCATCTGCTGGGACTTTGTCAATTGGGCTCGACAACGCGGCATTCCAGCAAGCGCTCGTGGAAGTGGTGTGGGCACAATGGTGGGGTATGTACTTGGTCTCTCCAACGCATGCCCCGAACACTATGGCTTGCTCTTTGAGCGATTCACAGATCCAGATCGCGATGAGTACCCGGACATCGACATTGACATTTGCCAAAATGGACGCAGTGAAGTCATTCGGTATGTCCGTGAGAAATACGGCCATGTTGCGCAGATCATCACCTTTGGGCGACTCAAGGCAAAGGCGTCGATCAAAGATGTATCTCGCGTCTTGGGGCTCGAGCCAACTGAAGGCCAGCGGCTTTCAAATCTTGTTCCAAATGAATTGAACATCACGATTGAAAGTGGTCTTGTTTCAGCCCCAGACTTCAAGTCTGAGTATGAAAAAAACCCGCTCGCTCGCCGTGTCATCGACGAAGCAAAAACACTTGAGGGTCATGCCCGGCACGCGGGTGTTCATGCCGCTGGTGTTGTGATCGCCACGCAACCACTCGACACAATCGTTCCACTCTGTCGTGTTAGTGGAAATGATGAGGCTGTCACACAGTGGGATGGACCCACTTGTGAGCATGTCGGCCTACTCAAGATGGACTTCTTGGGACTTCGAACCCTTTCAACGCTTGAGTTGGCAAGAGATCTTATCTCGGTGACGCTTGATGAGGAGGCCATTTGGGCTGCCACTGGGCAAACTGTCGGGGATGGTGCTCACCCGCTTGATCTTGATCGAATTCCGAGAGACAACCAGACCGTTCTTGACCTCTTCCGCCGAGGGGATACATCTGGTGTGTTTCAGTTTGAGTCGGCTGGCATGCGGCAACTGCTTCGTGAGATGCAACCTGACAGACTTGAGGACTTGATTGCCGCTAATGCGTTGTACCGGCCAGGTCCAATGGACTTGATTCCAGAATACAACGATCGTAAACATGGCCGCAAAGAAGTACCGAGCCTTCATCCAATTGTTGATGCATTCACCGCAGAGACTTATGGAATTATGGTGTATCAAGAACAGGTCATGCAAATTGTGCATGGGCTTGGGGACATCCCGCTTCGTCAAGCCTACACCTTGATCAAAGCAATTAGTAAGAAGAAGGTTGATGTGATTGACTCGGCACGGAGTGGATTCATCGATGGTGCTGCCGACAAGGGTTTGAACCGGAAGGAATCCGAACAACTTTTTGATCTCATTCTGAAGTTCGCTGGGTATGGATTCAATAAATCGCACTCGACCGGATACGCAATCATTGCGTATCAAACTGCATGGCTCAAGACGTGGTTCCCAGTGCAGTACATGGCGTCAGTACTCACATTCGAGAGCGCTGCGAAGAAGACCGAAGATTGGGCGCCATATCTAGAAGATTGCCGACATATACGATTTGCTGATGATGAGGCGAACACACCACATCAGGGTATTGGTGTGCAGGGACCAGATATCAACGAAAGTCGTACCCGCTTTACAGTCGTTCACGATGATGGAGTCGTGCCATCCTCACTCAACGGTTCTATTCGGTTCGGTTTGGGGAGCATCAAGGGTGTGGGTCAGAATGCGGTCGGCGCGATCATCACAGAACGTGACAAAAATGGACCGTTTGAATCACTTTGGGACCTTTGTGAACGGGTCCCACCTGGTTCAGTAAATCGGGCAACGCTTGAGTCGCTCGCCAAGTCGGGCTCACTTGATTCCCTGCATGGATTTCAATTTCGCGCAGCTATGGCCCAGGGCGCTGAGTCGGCATTAAAGTCGGGCCAGAAACTCGCCCAAGACGCAGCTGCTGGACAAGCCCAACTCTTTGGTGCACCGCCAACAACGTCAGTGGATGATTCTGTTCCATCAAGTTTGCCGGATGCCGCACCGTGGTCCGAGCGTGAGTCGCTTGCGTTTGAACGTGAGTTGCTTGGGTTCCATGTCTCTGGACATCCGCTTGATGAGTATGACTCGCTCATTCGTGTTTTCTGCACTGGAACACTGGCCGAACTCCAACAACTTCCTCTTGGCCGACAGGTTCGAGTGGGGGCAATGATTGCAACCTCTCGGATTGTCTCCATTCAACGGGGGCGAAATGCTGGACAACGCATGGCCATGTTGTCGCTTCAAGACCGCACGACATCCATGGATGCTGTCATGTTCTCTGACCACTATGCAAGAGATGGCCATATGGTTGGAACCGATTCTGTCGTGTTCATTGAGGGCCACCTCGACATCAATAACCGAAGTGGTGAGCGGCAATTCATTGTCGAGAGAGTCCTCGCCCCAAGCGATGCGGCTCGTTGTCTCACTGATCGAATTGAACTTCATGTGCCAATGCAAGAAGGTGAGTCATCGAAAGCCGCCCAAGAGCGACTTCGAATGACAGCGGGGTACATCAAACAAGCTGGTGGTTCCCGAATAGCCGATGGGGGGCACGCGGCGAGTATTTTTCTTCACCTCGACCTCCCTGATCGGCAGGTCACACTCAAGAGCGGACTACGGGTCGTTCCCCATGAACAACTCTTGCAGCAACTTACCGAGATGCTTGGCGGGTGTGATCAGGTGAAGCTGATCGGGACGATCCCCCACGCTGCCGAAAAACCTTCGTATAAAAACCGTCGGTCGTAGAGCGCTCAGGCTGCGAGATTCCAACCATCGTCTGCTGGCTCATCTGGCCATTCAGGGCGTGATCGCTTATGAACACGGATGATCTGCGAAAGCTGCTCGGTAATGATTGTTCGAAGCACATCAAGTGTTGCTGCGTGTTGATCATCGAATCCGACTTCAGCGTCACGGAACAACACAAACACTGCCAGGCACTCCTCGCCTCGGTGGCATGAGAACGCCGCCATGTCGGCACCCTCAATCATCTTCATAGAGCCGCCGGCGGTATTTGCAAACTCACTTGTGTCTTCAAACCGAATGAGGTCGTGCTCATTGCTCATAGGCTTACACACCACGTCACCAAGATCGTGAAGCATGGGCATCAGATCCTTATCCTGCCACTGGTAGTTCACATAGGCTCCCACTCCGTACTGGTCATCACCTTCTTTGAGGTAGACAACGGCGTTGGTAGGACCAATTCGCTTCAAAATATACTCAAGAGATGTACGAAGCATGTCTTCAACATCGAGTTCTTGGGAGACAAGTGTCTTGAATTCGCTCGACATGGCCACATCGGTCATCTGCGAACGCATTGAGCGATAAGCCGACGCCAAATCGCCACACAGAACGTCGACCTGCTCAGACATCTCGTCGCGAGCTTCGGACAACTCCTTGCAGTTATTGGCGAGTTCCTTGAGACGCTCCTCACGGCCACGGTGAGCACGAACACGAGCCATGAGTTGTTCCATTCGCTCTGGAATTCGACTGTGATCGGTTGGAAGTGTGATCCAGTCTGAAGCGCCGCTTCGAATTGCTTCGACCACATCATCTGGATTTGGAGCACCGCCATACACAATAGCGCGGACATAAGGGGTGCTTTCTTGCACCTCTCGAATAAATTGCCATGCAGCGTCTTGCCTGCCATCACTGGCGACTGCCAGAATGTCTGGTTCCACTTCTGCGACCAACGAATAGGCCAAGTTGACCGAATCGCTCGTCTCACACACATACCCAAGCGTCTCTAATCGAAGCACGAGGCGATCGCGATCCTTTCCGGGGGATCCAATGATCATGCACCGTCCAAGGCTCATACTGCAGTTCTTCTTTGTCGTGTGCTGTTTAAGTGGGTTCATCGTCAGTCTCCGGTGTCTTTCTAGGTTCTTGGCAGGCTTCCTATTCCCAGCCAACGCAGCCATCGGCCTAATTTCAGAGCGGTTCCAGTCATACTCCCGCAGGAACAGCACAAATCATGCCATTGGCCAAGATGGGCCTATCGCACGGATTGCTCAACTGATCGCTTGCCCATGTGCTCACAATGGGATACGTCTCTGAAAGGATGTGGAAAGAAATTATCTGGTACGGCTGATATTTATCGGGCCTGAAACAGCCGAACGGCCTCTGGGGGCCTTGGGTAGAGCGGTTCGAGCGTGCGGGGGTCTGCATACTGACCGCCTGCAGCGGCCCGCTCGGCCGCTTGCAAGCATGCAAGTGGATCCCATTGTGGTGGGGTGAGTGCATGGTGGGCCGCAGCGACCGCCTCTTGTAGTGGTTGGGGAACATGCTCGTCGCCAAGCACCGCTACACAGCCCGCAATCGCTGAAGCAACTGACTCTTCACACACCAATCCTGGCTTACCCACGATGCCATGATCCGGTCCAACCCGGGTCAACCACACCGAATCTCGTCGCCCCGCAAGCAAAGTGGCCACATCACCTTCTGTTTCTGAGTAACCCATGGCAGCCACAATGGCGGATGGCACAGCCACGACCCGGCACCCAGTCGTCATCGCCAGTGTCCGAGCTGTTGAGACAGCAACCCGAAGACCCGTAAACCCACCAGGGCCAATCGACACTCCAATAAGCGAGAGGTCTTGTGGTTGAGCGCCAACTTCGTCAAAAAGCTGCTTGATTGCAGGCATGAGTTGATCATCAACACCCGAAGCGGACTCAAGGGTGATTGTTCGAACCATGCCTGTGTCGCCGCGAACCGCCACGCCCCCACAACGCTGAGAAGACTCAATGGCGAGATGCACGCTCACGATGAAGGGTCCCATGCTGGCAAGAGTTGAATTGGCTCGGCAGCTGCGAACATGGCGTCTACGGATGGCTCCTGAGCCAGATCAACCCGCAAGACAGCACCAGAGTCTTGATCACTTGCCAGTGCCATGACATGCTCACCCATGCGTCGCACTCCCGCTTCAATTTGCACATGACCAATTACAAAGCACTTCACCCCCCAAGCCGTCCGAAGTTCATCGACTTGGTCATCGGTGAACTGGCGCCCCCAAGTCAATAGATAAGCCGAACCTATTGGCCCTCTTCGATCATCCTCACCCATCTCGCGATCAAGCAAACTGGTGTCGAAGCGTTTGGTCAACGCGGCATTGGGTAAGGAGTGCGTGCACTGAATACCAGAGGCTGTCCGGACAGCAATGGGCATTGATTGAAGAAAGTCGTCAACTGATGACGCGACAGATTCCCAGTCCTCGCCAAAACTCATCGCCAACCCATCTTCAAACTGCTCGACGCTATTGCCGCCACCTTTTGTAACACCAACGCTGGTCAACTGAGAGTTCTCGTGGTTCCCCAAAAGTGGGTGCACGCGCCCCGGATACTTAAGTAAGAGCTTTGCGACTCGGGTCAGCATGCGCCAACTCATATCGCAATTGTGCACCAAGGTTGGCCCGTGAATAAGTTCTTGGAGCACGAGATGCTTGGATGGGTCCGAAAGGTCGGCCGCGCCGATGATCCGCATGAAGTTCGGCAAGTGATCATGGAGATCCCCTGCGATCAAGAGTGTTCCAGTATCCGGAAGGTGAACAGTGCAACCAACACGACTGCTTGTTGATCGCATACTCGCTGCCGCACAACTCAAGAGGTTGGCAACCTCGGTAGCATTGGTGTAGTCGATTGGTTCACTCACGCGTCTTCGCCAGTTTTTCCCTTGTTAGATCGACGCTTGAAAATGGCAGAGGATTGCCCAATCGCGGCACCCTTTCGCTTCATTCCAATCTGAGTAATCCGCTCCCAAGCACTTTTTGCTGTCTTCTCAGACTGCTCAATGCCAATCGACCGACGTCCATGAGCACGAGCAACCGTACCGGTTGTACCACTTCCGGAAAATGGATCAAGCACCAGATCGCCCTCGTTCGAGCACGCCAAGATCACCCGCTCTAGATACACCTCTGGAATCTGATTCTGGTGACCGTGCCGCCGCTCTGAGTTATTACCTTGAATTCGTCCCCAATACTTACCGTACCAAACATCCATTGGTACACGCATGCCTTGGTTAGAGGACTTCTCCATCGTCCGTTTATCCCCATAAATGCTCGCACGATCAGACATCTCCAATATCTCATCTGGGTTCCATGTGCGGGCAGTGGGGTCCTTACAGAAATACAAAGCGTGCACCTTGCTCATGATGAATGATGAGTCGCGGTGCTGACCAAATCGAAAGTGCCACACACACCAGTTGATCATCAAGAGACCGCGACGCTTGAGATGCATCACGACTTCGGCGGCTGTGTCATCTGGAATATTGACCCACATGCTGCCAGTTGGACCGAGTGCATCGATACACGCATCTAGCCAATCAAATGTAAATCGTTCATATTGCGTGCGAGACATGTCGTCAGACCAACCGTCATATGGAACATCCCAGTTGAAGGGTGGATCGGCAAAAATGAGGTCGACTGATCCACGCTCTGGCATCGCCGCAAGAACGTCTCGGCAATCTCCCAGATACATCTGAGTGTGTGGGTTTGGCTCGGTCCATGCCGGTGAAGCCAATAGAGACTCGGGCACATGGGGATCCATGACATCGCCCATCATTCGGATGTCGGCTTTTGTGACATCTGCCAAACTTGATCGATGAGCACCTATGGCCCCAGAGGGCCCAGTGGTCGGGGTAGGAGATTCTTCTGCAGCCATTCACCCAGTATTGCAGGTTCGATCCAGCATTGGATCGCCTTCCCCATACAATCCACGCCCGATGAATCATGGATTCTCTATCGCAAGCATGCTGATCCTCGTTGGCTGCTCCCCAAGTTTCAATGCCATCGATGAGCACGTGAACACACTGCTTGTTGAGGGGAGTGAGCGGGTTGCTGCCACCGTGCCGCCAAGACCAAAGCTTGACTGGGCTGAAATCGATGCCACTGAAGATGAGATGAACAATAAACACCCCATCACGGTCAATCCGTCGGTTGAGGGTATGGAGTGGAAAACGAGCGAATCGGTGGATGCAAAGGAAGTTCTTGAGCGGCTCATTGGATATCAAGATGCCTCCGAGTCTGGTGAAATGCTGACGCTCGACGATGCACTGAGGTGGGCATTTGCTCATGGCCGTGAGTACCAGTTTGCAGAAGAAGACTACCTGCTTGTTTGCCTACAACTCATACTTGAACTGCATGCGTGGGTGCCCCAGATTGATGACGAAATTTCGATGCAATATCAGCATGAAGATGGGGATAATGACTTCCTGCAATCAGCATCAGCGGTTGTAAACACATTTACTGCCAGCCAACGTTTACCGTGGGGTGGTGACATTACGGCGGGCTATGTCGCAACCTTTGCAAGAGAGTTCTATGGCCAAGCCTCTTCCGCTCCTGGAACCACTGAAAATACGCGTATTGGACAGTTCTTCTTTGGTGGAGGCATCCCTTTACTCCGTGGTGCTGGGATGATTGCACAAGAAGATCTGATTCAAGCCGAGCGAAGTCTTATCTATGCCGCCCGCACGTTTGAGCAATTCCGCCGCGACTTTTGGTTTCGCATTGTACGAACATGGTTTGGTTTATTGGTCCAACGACAACAACTCGACAACGCACTTGAATCAACAGCACTGCTTGACCAACTGGCAGAGCGACAACGTGCTTTGTATGAGGCTGGCCGCGCCAGACTATATGACGCAGCAGAAGCAGAAAACCGTGCGTTGCAAGAACAGTCTCGTGTGGCTGGTCTGCAAGAGACTTACCGGCTCGCTGTAGATCGATTTAAACTATTGATCAATATGCCAATCAACAAAGCAATGATGATTGACACTGGAACCATTGTGATTGATCCACCAGTCCTTGACCTTGATGCTGCTGTTCAAGTCGCCATGCACCAACGACTTGACCTGCAAACCGAACGAAATACGCTCGTCGATCGACAGCGTGGCGTTCGCAACGCACTCAATGGGCTACTTCCGGATCTTGATCTTGAGGGTGAGATTCGTTTTGGATCCAATGACACCTATTATTACGACGCGGTTCTTCCATCCGTCGAAGATATGAATGCTGAGGCATCACTGACACTAAGCCTGCCACTTGATCGTCAAGATGAACGGGTTGCTGTTCGAAAGGCGCAGATATCGCTTGAACGCGGAAGGCGCGCCTATCGCCGCCAACGTGATGAAGCTGCGATTGAAGTGCGAACCTCCGTCCGTGATATTGATGCCAATCTCTTCTCGCTTGACATCCAGAGACGGAATGTAGATGTGGCGAGGGTCAATATTGAGTCGATTGATGCGGACCCTGATAGTTACACAGTGCTTGATCAACTGTCAGCGATTCAATCACTTCAACGGGCGCAAAATGGTAGAGCCGAAGCGTTCCAGAGGGTCCAAGAGTCCATCTTGCAATACCTCGTCACCACCGGGCAAATGCGAATTGGAGTCGAGGCCAAACTTGAGCCAATTCCAGGAATGGTGGTTGGCACCACCTCCACCCTCTCTTACCAGCAAGCTTCGGTTACGGAGTAAGGTAGGTAGGTCTGTGCACGTTGATCCGTCGGCATCAATCCGCACATTTTGTGGTACAGCTCTGTCACTCCTCTAGAGGAGGACCCGAAGGTGCAGTTACCGCATCCGATCACCCAAGTGCGAGCGGTATTACGGGCAAGATCCCCAGGTATTGAGCAACAAGAGCAGGTCATCTACACCGACAATCTTGCTTCCATCGATATCACCGCTTCCAGGACCTCCCCACTGACTAATCAAAGCCAGTAGATCATCTACGCCGACATCTCCATTGCCGTCCACATCGCCGATGCATGGCACATCGTTGTTGATGTAAAGGCTCCCAAGCCGAATGGCGCGGTAGCCCGGACGGAGCCCCGCACAGCTCTCTTGAGCGAAAATGCCAAGCCGCCAAGCGATCTCACCTGTAGGGGTGACCTCATACATACCACCAAGCTGTGTCGAGGTGACGAGTGTGTGCCCGTTTGAAAGCCGGTTCGCGTCACCTGTTGATGGGCAGTAGATCGGCGTCTGCCATGACCAGACGATCTCAGCTCCGCTAGGTGGATCACCGTCTAGGCTCAGTTCCACAGCGAAGGACGATCCATTGGACCCCACGTCTTCTCCACCACGGCGGTTTCCATTATCAAACAGCACCAGGTTCCCATTAGACAACAGGTCTGGAGAGTGCTGGTACGAGAACAGATCGTTACCGACTGTCACGTCGCCAGAGGGCATAGACATGCCGATATTTGCGACGATCTCCCCGGTTTGATAATCGATGCTCGTAACACGGCTGAGGTGTCGACATGAGATCCAGATTCGACCGTCGAGTGGCTCGAAGTGCGCGTCGTTGACATGAGTCCAATCGTTCCAGTGCCCCGTCTGATGAATGTCATAGTCCTCAGTGCTGTAGTGATCAAAAGTGGACCAGTCGAATAAAATCTCGTTGGTCTCCGGATCCATCTCTACGATGCGATCACCCTGCCAGGTACGAGTCACGCCATCCTGCTCGATGTCCCGGTACTCGCGTACAACCATCAATATGCCTGATGGTGTGGCGGACGCGGAGTGGTGCACACGAAAATCATTGTGGTCTGGCGAAGACCACAGTTCATCTCCGTTCATCGCCATGATGATGGCACGACCACCACCAACACAGAGCAACCGACCCCCTGAAAGGAGCTCAATAGATGAGATATTTGAAGGAGTATCAATAAGTAAGGACAGGCTTCCATCAAGCTCGTATCCGACAATAGAGTCGCAGTGATTGAAGAGTGTCATTCCGGGCTCTGGCGTTGCTTCGCCCTCGTTCACTTCGACAACCAGTGGAAAATCGAATGGGATCGGCCGAGTGCTGAAGTATGCGGCCTCAGTCCACTCCAAAGGCTCCGTGGCCACGATCGCACGAATATGCCATACATACTGAGCACCGAACTCAAGGCCTTCCTTAATGATCCAATCCGACGAAGTCGTGGTCAACGCAAGCAGCGGTAAATCAAATGGATCGCCGCCCCCAGTGACCTGTGCGAGTTGAACTTCGTATTCATCCGCATCAGGAACCGCGTCCCAAACGAGGTGCACCTGCGTGGTCTGCATCTGAGTGCCATCAGCCGGCTCGATCGCCAACGCATATGGCACATTGGCCATTGTCAAAGCGATAACGAAGCCTAGAAAAGGCGTCTGCATGCTACTCAGGTCTCCCTACTACTTAGTTCAATCAAGTCCACATACCAAGGCATGAAAACAGACAAGCCTCCCCCAAGACTTACCCACCAAACCGCCGTTGGCCTCATGTTTGTGCCAAATTTCCACAGAATTGCCCGGTGGACGCAACGAAAGCCTCCACACAGGCCCCTGTGCCACAACCTGGTTCTCTCTTCTCGGGCCCATATAGCGAAGATGAACGATGGAACCAGTGTTCAGGGCACTACGCCAATCTGCGCTCGCCAGAGGGTCATATTCAGTAGGCTTCGGAATGAGCGGGCGGGCCTGTACACTGAAGGGCTACCGATGACACAACGAACCATTTACCACCGGCGAGGGCTCAGTACGATTGGATTGGTCGTGGTTGGTGGTGTTGTCGTGGTAGCTGTTGCAGCAGCCATGATTGGTGGGAGCGGTGGGGGTGGTGATGAAATCCAGATTGAGACCGACCTCTTTGAGGTGCAGGCCGGGACGTTCACGATCACTATCCCAGCATCAGGTGAACTCGTCGCGAGAGAGCAAGTCGAACTTCGATCATCACTTGATGGCACTGCCACAATCATGGAGATCATCGACGAAGGAACACCGGTTGAGGCTGGATCGATTTTAGTTCGACTTGACGACAAGGATGTCATTGAACGCATTGAAGCAGCTGAAGAAGCAATTGTCAGCGCCCAGAACAAGGTGGAAACACGAACCGCCGACTTGGCCATCGAGCAGAAGTCGCGTGAGTCGAGTTTAGCGAGGGCAGTTGTCTCGGTGGATCAATCCAAACTCGCCTTGCTTGCATGGCAAGAGGGTGATGATGTATCCAAACGAAACCAACTTGCCTTAGCTGTCCGAACCACAGAGAAAGATTACAAACGGCTCGAAGAGAAATACCACAAGTCTCTTGAGTTGCGTTCCCGTGATTTCATCAGCCAAAATGATCTTGAGCAAGATGAGATCGACATGATTCGCGCTGAGGCGAATCTTTCAAAGGCGCGTCTTGATAAAGATGTGTATGAAAAATACACATTCGAGAAAGATAAGCAGCGCAAGGAATCAGACCTCAAGCAGGCACAAGATGAGTTGATTCGGGTTGAAACACGAACCACCGCCAGTGTGCGCAGTGCTCAAAGCAATCTTGAGGCGGCTAAGTCGAATCTGGATTCCAAGAATGAGCGACTGGTGAAGTATCAGGAACAACTTGAGAGTTGTACCGTCATCGCTCCAGCACCAGGGATGGTCGTGTATGGGACCACGCTTGGTGGAAGCAGGTGGGACCGGAACGAGCCATTCCGAGTGGGGTCAAAGATTTCACGGAATGAGTTGTTGATCGTGTTGCCAAATACCGAACATATGCTCGCGGATGTCAAAGTAAATGAGGCGCTGAGCGGAAACGTTAAGAACGAACAAATTGCAACCATTCGTATGGACGCATTCCCAGAGCAGATTCTAAATGGACAAGTTGTATCGGTTGGTGTGCTTGCTGAGGGTGGTGGATGGCGAGATCCAAATCGTCGCGAATACTCAGTGAGCTTGTCCGTCGACAATATTGGAAATCTTGCACTCAAACCTTCTATGCGATGCAAGGCTGACATTCTGGTGGGTGAGGTCGAAAATGTACTCTATGTTCCAGTACAGGCCGTACACCGACTTGGACGGACCACGATGGTCTACATAGCTCAGGGCTCTATGTATCAACCAACACCGGTGACGCTTGGTCAAGCAAGTGACCTCTTTGTTGAAATCACAGATGGTTTAGCGACAGGCGAGCGTGTATTGCTTCGGGACCCACCACCAGGAACAGCAATTGAACTTGCGTCTCCTGAGTAATGATCGCCAAATTCTGGCTATGAACCCCAGCGAATTGGCAAGTCGTGGGCCACACTGAGATGGTCCAAAATTCGCCCAGCCATAAAGTCGACCAAATCATCAATCGTGTTTGGTTGCATATAGAAGCCCGGTGAGAGTGGGGCAATGATTGCTCCGGCTCCAGCGAGGCGATCCATATTGCCAATATCAATTCTGCTCAGTGGTGACTCGCGGTGAGCAAGAACTAATGTGCGTCCCTCTTTGAGGGTTACTGCAGCAGCTCGTTGCAGAAGTGTGTTGGTCATCCCACTTGCTAGGGCTCCGAGTGTGTTGCTTGAGCATGGAACAATCACCATTCCATCATGCTTAAACGATCCACTTGCGATAATGGCGCCCATATCGCGGCCCGAGTGTAGAACGACTCGCGTGGGGTCGGCCGCGCCAGCAAGTGACTCTGCACTCACTGGTGCGCATCCTGCCTCTTCGCCAAGGAGTCTACGACCAAGATCAGAGACTGCCACATGCACCTCGACCCCCTGTAGGGCCAATAGCTCGATCGTTCGCAGTGCATACGGGGCGCCAGAGGCGCCACTCACGCCTACGACGATTTTTTGGCTATCACTCGTCCACGACATCCCCACAGGGTAGCCGACTGCTCGTTGCCAACCACCTTTGGTTGGTACACTTGTGACCTGAAATGGAGGGGTTTCCCATGAGATACCCGTTGTACGTCCTGTGTGCCATCAGCATGGTCATATTGACTCAAACGAGCTGCGCTCCTGAGGCAAACTGGCCGCGGGAGACGTCAACCCAATTCGCATCGCCCGCGGACACGCCTGTGCCTGAGGCTATCGCGACCGCGGTGCAATGGTGGACAACACGCGAGCCAACCGCGCTCTCTCAGGGACCGGTCCCGGTCTCACTTGCTCCCTCGCTTGAGGCTGCGAAGATGCCACTTATAAAACTCTTGCCATCGTGTGATGTCATCACGACCAATGAACCAAACGCCTTGCGAATTTGTGCGGTACGGATGCATCATGCCTCAGCCCAAATTGATATTGATGCGCCGCATCCGAATCGTGGTCGTCAGCTCATCACCATCGATATGAAAAAGTACTTATTAACGCCATGGGAAGTAACTGGTGCAAATTGGTGGCGATTCAACGGAAATCAGATCGAACGGATTACATCCGAGGCTGTTGCCGCGAACAAGGCTGCCACCGAGATGGGGCAGACCACCAGCGATCCTACAGACCCGAACGGATCGCCCACGGTAGAGCCAAAGGAAACTGCTGTAGCAACCGATGAACAGTGAGGTCCACTACGCCGCGTGGATGAGTGCGGCAATTGAGCAAGCAGAAAAGTCATGGTCCGAGGGGGGTATCCCAATCGGGTCTGTCTTGGCGCATCCGCAGACCGGGGAGATTGTCGCTCGTGGCCATAACCAGCGTGTTCAACAAAATGACCCGACAGCTCATGCTGAAGTGACCTGTATTCGCAGTGCTGGAAGGCGTCGCGACTGGAGTTCGCTCACGCTCGTCTCAACACTCAGCCCATGCTGTATGTGCAGTGGAACCGCCATGTTGTTTCGCATACCCCGGGTTGTGATCGGCGAGAATCGCTCGTTTATGGGCGCTGAAGATTGGATGCGATCGGCTGGCATTGAACTCACCGTGCTGAATGATGCAGCGTGTATCGCACTCATGGACCGATTGATCCGCGAGAAGCCAGACCTCTGGGCTGAGGATATTGGTGACTAGCTCGGCCGCTCTAACAGCATTGAAACTGCGTTCCCGCCACCCAAGCACAGACTGATGACACCAAACTTCGCATTCACACGTTGCATCTGATTTACCAGTGTGACCAGGACTCTTGCGCCGGACGCACCAATTGGATGGCCCAGAGCAATGGCGCCTCCGCATATGTTGACCTTTGATGGGTCCACATTGAGTAAACGCATATTGCAAAGTGCTTGAGCGGCGAATGCTTCGTTGAGTTCAAAGATGTCAATATCATCAACCGACAGATCGCAACTCTTCAGAAGTTCCATCACACCAATTCCAGGAGCCTCAAAGAGATCCTTGGGCTCAACTCCAACAGTATTCGACGCAATGATCTTTGCCATCACGCTCGCACCAAGATCTTGGGCTGCTTCTTCAGAAGCCACCACTACTGCCGCCGCACCATCACTGATCTGTGATGCGTTTCCAGCTGTCACAGTGCCGTCTTTTTTGAAGGCAGGCCGTAATTGAGCAAGGCCGTCCGCACTTGCATCGGCCCGAATTCCCTCATCTGCAGTCACATCAGCCTTCTGTTTCACTTGTGCGGCAGTCAGTGGGATGAGTTCGGCATCGAACCATCCAGCTTCAGCCGCCGCGGCTGCCTTGATGTGTGACTCGGCAGACATAGCGTCCATGTCTACACGGTTAATGTTGTTCTTCTCTGCGGTGTGCTCGGCGGCAAGACCCATGCCCCAGCCCTCGATTGCGCACTCCAGTCCATCATGCGCCATGTGGTCATTCAGTGTGCCTGGTCCAAATTTGATCCCACTGCGAACATCGGCATAGTGCGGTGCGCGAGTCATATTCTCGAGACCACCCGCAACCACCACCTGATTGTCCCCCGCCCGAATCGACTGATCAGCTGTCATCACAGCCTGGAGGCCAGAGCCACACACTTTGTTGATGGTCTGAGCACTGATACTCACTGGCAAGCCTGCTTTGAGCGCAGCCTGCCGCGCTGGGTTCTGCCCGAGCCCAGCCTGTAGTACACAGCCCATGATGCACTCATCTACTCGATCGGTCGGGGCACCCGATGAGGACATCGCAGCCTCAATGGCAAACGCACCGAGTTGAGGTGAGGGGACACGTGAGAGACCACCAAAGAAGCGGCCAACGGGGGTGCGGCGGGCTGAAAGAATCACGCTGGACGTCATGTCATCAGTCTCCATAAGGCAAGAGTAGGTCAGGGAGGGGTAACTCCCCGGGTCGGCTACCATGCCCGCATTCTGCGAGTCAGACCGACACACTGATCGTGAATCGTACCGAATCACGGTCTCCTTTGTCCCCTACTGGAGCATGTTCCATCGGCAATCCAACAACATGGACCGACGACAATCTGATGTCGCTTCAAAGCCATGTGCTCGCGGGTGAACGAGCACATCCTGGGGCGACAGGCGACTTTTCGTGGATTCTCTCGGCTATCTCACTGGCTACCAAGACTATTGGTAATAAGGTCCGCCGAGCCCGGATTGAAGATGTACTTGGGGAACTTGCGGCGGAAAATACCCATGGTGAGCGCCAACAAAAACTCGATGTGATTGCCAACAATGTCATCAAGTCTTGTTTGGGAAGCCGAGCCAATATTGGTGTTCTTGTAAGTGAAGAAGATGAAGAGCCCACTGTGTTGCGAACTCGCAATGATGGTGGGCGATATGCAGTCTTCTTTGATCCACTTGATGGATCATCTAATCTAGATGTAAGTGTTGGTGTCGGAACAATCTTTGGAATCGTGCGATTGCCAGAAGGTGAAAAGGGTGGCGTAGATGCCATCTTGTCCAAAGACTCACATATTGTCGCTGCTGGATATGTCTTGTATGGATCCTCAACGGTCTTTATGTTGACAACTGGCGACGGTGTTGACATGTTTGTATTGGATCATTCGATTGGCTCGTATGTACTCGCCAAACGTGGTGTTCAAATGCCTGATGCTCGGCAGATCTACTCGATCAATGAGGCTTACTCGGATCGATTTCCACAAGGTGTGCAGTCATACCTTGGATGGGCACACAAAGAGGGGTATTCATCCCGCTACATCGGATCGATGGTCGCTGATGTTCACCGTACGATTCTCAAGGGTGGAATTTTTATCTATCCAGTATCAAGTGATCGTCCAAAGGGCAAACTTCGTCTGCTTTATGAGGCACTTCCAATGGCAATGCTTGTAGAGCAAGCTGGTGGGGTTGCAATCACTGAGTCGGGCACCCGAATACTCGACATCTACGCAACCGACTTACATGAACGGACTGGTGTCATCCTTGGTTCGACTCAAGAGATTGCCTACTTCCAAGAACACATGAATAAGTCGTCCTAAACCCCCCCTACAACCGGCGACCACACGAAGGAACTTATGCGTTATGGCTGTCACGGCAACTGATCGCACTCTCACTCTTAGTCGAAATACGAACCAGGCACTTGGAATAGGTAAGTTTGCCTGTGACTTTATGTCTGGTGACATTGGAAACCCTGACATATCAGTGCGAAATCGCACCGTTCAGTTTTTTGTTGACAGTGTTCTGTGTGGACTCTCAGCCATCGCCATGCAAACGAACGCTCCAAGGGTTCTTCGTGAAGAGGCGATCGACTACACCCATGATCGTGGCGCTACGATCTTTGGAGATAACACATCGGTATCGCCTGAAAAGGCAATTGCCGCCAATGTCTCTGCTGTCCGTGAATGGGACAGTAATGGAACAAACTTTGGGTACAACCCAGGCCTTGGTCACACAGCGGGGGAGTTTGGGCACAACGACTTCTATCCTGTTCCTGTCGCAGCAGCACAAGTTGCAAATCTTGATGGCGCAGCAGTCGTCCGCGGAATGATCTGCCTTGATGAAATTCGTGGTCGCCTTGCTGAAGTGTTTAGTCTCAAGACATATAAAATTGACCATGTTGTACATGGAGCCATTGCGTCAGCTGCAACATACGGGGCGATGCTCGGGGCTACACCAGAGCAGATTGAGTCTGCAATTGGAATGGTTGTTGCTCACTACATTCCTTGGCGGGCAATTCGAGCTGGTAAACAACTCAGCGATTCTAAGGGTGCCTCTGCAGCCATCAGCACCGAAGTTGCCATCTTGTCAATACAGCGATCAATGCGTGGATTTGTTGGTCCCAAAGATATCTTTAGAAACCCAGAGGCAATCTGGCGGCAATTCGAGCCGACCAATGGTGACTCGCCATTTGACTTGGTGCTCTCACACAGCGGTGATGACTTTGCTGTCATGGGAATGCACTTCAAACTTGGTCTATATGAACACCAAAGTGCTGGCGCTCTCCAGGGACTCATTGACCTGATCTCAGCCACGCCACAGGTGCTTGAGAAACCTACTGTGATCAGCAAGATTCGAATCATTGCATATGAACCAGCCTTTGGGATTATTGGTGACCCAGCGAAGCGTGATCCACACACAAGACAGTCTGCCGATCACTCGATGGCTTACATCGTCTCGACAATGCTTCGCAAGGCGATTGATCTCGCTTCAACAAGTGGCAGTGGCGCCATCGCTGATGGGAACGACGCTTGGTGGAAGACGATCATGTTGTTGCCTGAAGACTATGGGCGTGAAGCATTACACCATCCACTCACACGGGCGTTAATGGAACGAATTGTGTTTGAACATGGTGGTGAGGAATACGACCGCCGTTATCCAGATGGAATCCCAACTTCACTTACTATTGTTCTTGATGATGAAACAGAACTTAAAAGTGGAATGGTGATGTATCCATCTGGTCACGCCAGAAACACATCGGCCAACCTTGAAGACATACTCCATCACAAAGCAGAAGCGCTTGGTTCGATTGCGTTAACTGACGCAGATAGTGTGATCAAACAATTTGAGAACATCGCCAACCTTGATGTTGATTCGGTTGGTGAACTTATGAACTTTGAAATACTCAGTCGTCCAGCTATTGACTAGGTTCCCACCTAGAAACCTCCATCAGACCTCACTGATTTGATATTCAGGTGTACAAATCCAGCGAGTGCCATAGCAAAGCCAACCACGCCAAACCATGTCATGGTGCCGCCGTCTCCCACCACCATCAGAACACAACTTGTGATGGCGAGTATTAGCCAACCAGCCGCGAATACTGAATGAACAGATGATCGTGGAACACTTTCAGTCCACTCTTGTTCAGGTCGCAAGAGGCCCATTTTTCTAAGATCTCGGATACTCATTGCTCGGGCTCCGTTGATAGGAGAAAATCAATTGTTCGCTGGGCTGCAAATTTCGCAGCGCCAGAATGCATGCGGACCAAGAGAAGTGGTCCCTGCCAACGCTCAGCAACACCGTAGTGAATAGGACTAAACATGCTGCCACGTAGTCCTCCTTGTGTGGAACCGAGAATAAGCACATCCGCGGCCGATGCAGCTTCAACCAAAGCATCTGTGATGTGAGATGCAACGATCACCCGCATCTCAACTGGCCACTCAACTCCTGGAATATCGGGGGCATTATCTTCACCAAAGAGATCTACTTGCAACCGTTGTTCAGCAGCCTTGACCTCATCTTCTGTTCTCACAATGCGAACAGCTTCGATAACTGTCGATGGTCCAGCGAGCCGGCCGGCAAGCCCAATCGCAAACCGACCTTGCTTTGGATGGGCTACTGGTACCACAATGCGGCCAGGTTTTGGCGGAACAGATCCACGTACAACTACCGTATCGCAGTCGGCACGCCGGATCACTGTGTCGATTTGTTCACCAATGATGATCGATCGCATTCGTCGCGGAGCGCGCTTGGGACCAGTCCATCCCATGATGAGCATGCCGATTCCACGCTCTTGAACTGTTTCAACAATTGACTGCCCTGGATGGCGACTCACTCGTACCAATCCAGCAACCTCACGACCTGCTGTTTCAGCAAATGTCATGGCTTTTTCAACAACCGTTCGGCCGATCTCTACAAACGGGGCTGTTGATCCATATGGAAGTTGTTCTGGAACCTTGACAACATTAAGCACCGTGACAGCGGTGTCATTTGGATTTGTGAGTCGGGCGGCGAGTTCAACCAATGTTCCTGCGGTCGCTGGATTGGCAACTGGGACCAATACTTGATGATCGGATTTGATTTCCTGTGTTGCTTGTTCATAAATCACAGGTGATGCCCGAAATGCGTGTTCTTGAGATCGGGACCATGTGTAATAGATAGCCAACCCAATGGCGACCCAGCCGATGGTGAGCCAAAGTGTGAGTGGTTGTGATGTAAGTAGCCACACAGCAAGGCCAACTTGACCAACTGCTGCAATGACCGGAATCACTGGACCACCTGGAACGATGTACCCATAGCGAAGTTTGTCGCCATATTTACGTCGAATCACAATTGACGAGATGTTCACCATTGCAAAGACAAGCAAGAACATGACACAAGTGGCGGCCGCTACTTTCTCTGCATCCAATAAAACAGCCACACCGATGATCAAGACACCACTTGCCGCCAACGCAATGGTTGGCGTTCGGGTCTTTGGTGAAACATGTGATAGTGCTGCTGGTAAGAATCGGTCACGGCCCATAGCGAAGGAGACGCGAGTGGAGGAGAATGTTGTGGCGTTCAGCGCACTCATGGTTGATAAAACCGCCCCGATGACAAGCAGAATGGCGCCAAGACCCCATGGAAGGAATGCGTTGGCTGCAACCGCGACACCTGTCTCGCCAAGTCCAGCGAGGTATCTCCATGTATCGCCACGAGCCCAGCCTGTAGTTGTAAGTACATCAGCTGGAATCGCCAATGCGCCTAAACAAACAACCGCAACAAGAACGTAGATTGGTATGACAATCAAGAGTGAGAGGAATACAGCCTTGGGAATATTTTTTCTAGGCTCGATCACCTCTTCACCCGCCTGAACGATTATTTCATACCCCTCAAACGCGATAAACGTCAGCCCCATCGCAATGAACACACCACTAAAGCCTTCTGGTAGGAATGGTGTGAACTTGCCTGTGGGTGCCGCATCACCACCTTGAATCATGGCAAAAAATCCAGCAGTGATGAATATTCCAATCACCACAATCTTTGAGACAGTGATGATGTTCCCAGCCTTGCTGGTCTCACTACTCCCACGGTGGTTAATCCAAAGAAAGGCCACACAGATCAGCACTGTGAGGCCCTTGGCAATCGGCCAGGCTGGAATACCAAAGAGTGTTCCCATTCCTTCGTTATGCCCGGTTCCAGATGGTGCATCACCAAAACCAAGAATCGTTTGCGCGCCCCATACGATATAGGCACCGAAGATGACGGCATACAAGGACCCCGCAACTGCGTGCGCAAGCCAATCCATCCACCCTGTTAAAAATGCCGCTGGGCCTGGAAGGCCAAGCCTCGCCCAGAGATACCCACCACCTGCAGCTGGGACCGCGCTGCCAACTTCTGCATACACCATTGCCGTACACAATGTCAGTACGCCATTCAGGCAAAATGCCAAGATCAACCCAGGGCCAGCCTTGCCAGCTGCAATGCCGGTCAAAGCAAATATCCCTGCACCAATCATGGCGCCCACACCAACCATAGTGATGTCGAAGAGACGCAAGTCTCGCGCAAGTTCGGTTACGGGCTGCTGGTGGGAATGTGTGGAGGCAGTCGCCTCGGTATCTGACATCACTGGTCAATGGTACCGGCGACTACACCAGTCCTGCTCTAGAGCTTATGAGGCGACTGGGAAGAGGTGGGCAACTAACTCGGTGATTCCCTTTCCACGTGTCGCGATCGTTTCGTAGATCGGTCGGCCTGTTGAAATATCCAGTAGTTCTCGAACGAGCCTAGCCTCACCCTCAAAGTCAGCTTTGTTTACAACGAAGGTATCAGCGATCTCTAGGATTCCTGCTTTATCCATCTGGACAGCATCACCCATGCCAGGAACTACCACCACAACTGTGGTGTCAACATGATCCCGAATCGCAACATCACTTTGGCCTGATCCAACCGTTTCAACAATCACATTGTCGTAACCAGCCCCACCAAGGAGTTCGAGGATCTCTGGGAGATGTTGGTAATCCTCGCCAATCACAGCTAACGATCGGTAGAACACCGACTCATCAACTTTATTGAAGTCAACCCGCAAGCGATCGCCCAACAATGACCCATTGGTGATTGGGCTCATTGGGTCAAATGCGATCACCGCCAGCCGTTCTCCTTGATCATGGAGTTCTAGTGCCATCGACGCAACCAACGTGCTCTTGCCTGCGCCGGGCGATCCAGTTAGACCAATGATTCTGGCTGGACGTTTTTTAGATAGGTTCGAAGCTTGTCCTTCGTAACACATACTGATCGCACGGGCGAGTGTGTATTGACTCACAGAACCAACAGGTTTTGGTTCATATGGCTTTACTGAATCGGCCACCGACTGGACGATATCGAGCATTGTTGTGCCGGTGTGAAACACTTGATGTACACCAGCATCAATCATGCCTTGTACATCTTCTTGTGGAATGATTCCGCCAATATTGATTCGGACATCACCACAGCCGATTTCTTTGCACGCATTCAGGAGGTTGGGGACCAACACATTGTGGGAGTTGCTCATCATCGAAGCGGCGATGCAATCTACATCTTCATCCCTTGCAGCAATCGCCAAGCTCCGTGGTGTTTGCCAGAGCCCTGAATAGACCACATGCACACCGCTATCCCGCAGTGCTCGAGCAATCAACTTCACACCTCGGTCGTGCCCATCAAGACCCATTTTCCCAAGCAAAACGCGTGGTCGATGGGCCAAACCTTCACATCGATCAATCTTTTCAAGAGTGGTTGTGGGCTCGGTGGTAGGACTTGGCATTCGTCTCATTCCAGGCGTGATTTGATGGGAGGTCTAAATAGGGGGACCAAGGATGATACTCAATAGGAGATTCCACCTTGGGGCATGGGGCTATACTCCGCGACCTATGTCTGCCGACCCGCTTCAGCGACTGTGTGCAGCCTTTCAGCAGGCCATTATGTTGGTTCTTGGCGATTCATTCGCAGGAACCGACCCCGTCATCCGTGCTTCAACAAAGCCCGAACATGGCGACTTTCAGTGCAATGTTGCCATGGCCCTTGGTAAGCGTCTGGACCGGCAACCACGCGATTTGGCCGAAGAGCTTATTGCTGCTGTTGATTTGACTGATCTGGCACTCACTCCTGAGGTGGCTGGCCCAGGATTTATCAATATTCGACTCAACCCGGAAGCCGTCGCCACTGCCATTATGGACATGGATACCGAGTCACTTGGTGTACAAAAAGATGAAGCACCTGGCATTGTCGTCATTGACATGTGTGGTGTGAATGTCTCCAAGCAAATGCACGTCGGTCACCTCCGCTCCACCATCATCGGTGATGCCTTCGCCCGAATTCTTGAGCGATTGGGCCATGATGTTCGACGTGAGAATCATCTTGGTGATTGGGGACTACCAATCGCCATGGTTTTACACCTCATCCGCACCCGCGGAATTGATCCGGTAACGCTCTCACTGACTGATCTTGATGCGATCTATCGAGATGCCCAAGCTTTAGCAAAGGCTGACCACGCTGGTCTTGTAGCGGCCCGCGCTAAAAATGTTGGGCCACACCGTATTGCTGAACTTGAAACACAAAATGAAGCTGCTAGTGAATTTCGAGCTGCTGCTGGCGAAACATTAGTTGTCTTGCAGTCTGGTGATAGTGATCTTGTTCGGGACTGGAAAACACTTATTGAAATCACTCTTGATGCAATGAATGAGGCGGTGGAACTTCTTGGTGTACAGCTCAATCCAGAAGATAATCGAGGCGAGTCTTTTTATCGAGAAAAACTACCCGCTGTGCTTGAGTGGTTTGAGTCTCGATCATTGTGCCATGAAGACAATGGTGCGATGGTTGTGAAGTTTCCCGACCGTAAGCGGCCACTACTCATTCGGAAGTCTGATGGGGGATTTCTCTACGCAACAACCGACCTTGCGGCTGTTCGAGTTCGATCCCAAGAAACCATGGCGACACAGTGCATCTATGTAGTTGACGCCCGACAAAGAGATCACTTTAAGGACATCTTCGACGCCGCCGAAATTGCTGGGTGGGACCAAACACCAAATGGCCGCCATGTTTTGTATTCACATACTGGGTTTGGGTCGGTACTTGGGCCAGATCGCAAGCCACTAAAAACTCGTAGTGGTGAGACTGTGACACTCGCAAGCCTTCTACATGAGGCAATCACCCGTGGACAAATAGAGGTGCGAAGGCGTGCGGAAGATTCAAACGCGCCGACTCATGGTTTATCAACCAAAGAACTTGACACCATTGGACGATCTGTTGGTATTGGCGCCGTTAAATATGCTGACCTTGCGAATGATCTGGTTCGTGACTATGTGTTTGATCTTGACCGTATGGTCGCGTTTGAGGGTGACACGGGTCCGTATCTTCAATATGCCCACGCTCGCATTCGATCTATTGTCCGCAAGGCTGACGACAATGGGAGTGGTGCAACCATCATTCTGGACACGCCAGAAGAGCGACAACTCGCCTTGACTATCCTTCGATGGAATGACACTGTTCATGCCACCGCTGCTTCTTTAGAGCCCCACCGAATCGCTGGTTTCCTGCGTGACTTGGCTGAAAATTTCAATAGGTTCTACCAAGCCTGCCCAGTAATCAAGACGGCTGATGAATCTACTCGAAGATCTAGGTTGCGACTGGTTGATATCACTGGCCGAGTCCTTGCCGATGGTCTCAATTTACTTGGTATCGATGCTCCGCCACATATGTAGCAGTTTTTTTGGGTGTATTTCAGCAACACAAACGATCTTATGTCGTTAAACCCACTTCTTAGAGAGGAGTGAAAACGTGAACACACGCACTACTAAGACAACCAAAAATCCCGTTGACCAACCAAATACAACAAGGTGGGTCATTGGGCTGGTGTGTGTTGCCGTAGCCATTGTCTTCTCTGGATTACTTGCGCTCAAACAACTTGGAGTGCTTGGGGACTCTTTACCTGGGTGCGGTCCAGCTAGTGCATGTGGTGCCCTTACTCGTGGTGAATATGGTCGCATCCCTGGAATAGGGTGGCCGGTTTCATTTGTTGGCCTTGCTTTTTTTGTTGCTGTGGCGGTTGCTTGGTATATGAGCCGAGTTGGGGTTTCATCAGCACTTCGATGGCTTGTTCGCGTTGGCGCACTCATTAGTGTTGGATTCATTTTGGTCATGGTCGACAAGGGGACAATATGCCCGTATTGCTTGATTGCCCATCTTGGAAATCTCGGCCTCTGGATTGTGGTTGAACAGTCCAAAACATCCTCGCATCCATCAAATGGAATTGTTGGTGGGTTTGTTTCCTTCTTGGTAGTAACGAGTGTGCTCGCTGGTGGACAACTGATCCAAAAATCACAAACACAAGAAGCTGCTATTGAAAATGAGGAACAGTTTATTGATGCTGTGTTGGCTCAAGAGACACCTGATCCAGTGGTCGCTGATATAAATACATCACCTGAAAATATTGAAACCACAGTGAGTGCTGTGCGTGATCTTCTTTCGAGTCGATGGACTGAGGGTGATGTGGACGCGCCTGTTCAGGTTGTAATGATTAGTGACTACCAGTGCCCTGACTGCCGCATGTTTGAACTGAACATTCAGTCTGTACTTGAAAAAAGAGATGATGTATCACTCTCGGTCAAACACTTCCCAATGTGTGCTGATTGCAATCCAAATATATCGCGCACAATGCACGCTAATGCGTGCTGGGCTGCGCGAGCGGCGGAAACAGCGGGGATACTTGGTGGTGAGCAGGCTTTTTGGGAAATGCACCGGTGGCTCTTCCAAAACAAAGGTAAATTCCCAGATCGCCAACTTCCTCCACTGGTTGAAGATCTTGGGTTTGACCGACAAGAGTTCACTCAGATCATGCGCAGTGATGAGACACTTGATTTAGTTCACCAAGATATTGAAGATGCCATCGCGCTTGGATTGTTCTATACACCCATGATTTTTATCAATGGTGTTGAATTGAAATGGCACATGCTTCCATCAAGCCTCTCTCATACTGTCAATTCAGTCGCAGATGAAATTGCCAGTGGTCGCGCAAATTCGAAGCGTGTTACACCACCAGTTGGAATTGAAAAATATGTGGCAGATTGGCAAGATGGCCGCATTCGAAAAATTGAGCCTTCAAATAGAGACTTCCGGCGCAAAGATCGTATGGGGAAAGCACCTCAAGTTACCGCTTTCGTTGACTTCACAAGTCCAAACAGCGCTGTATTTATGCATGACCTCAAGGAGTGGGAAGATACACATGGCGAAACCGATCTGATCTTGCGAATCAACCCACTTAGTCATGACTGCAATCCAAATCTACCCAAGCGACTAAAGAACCGCGAGGGGTCGTGTATGTCAGCCCGAGCACTCAAGGCTGCTGGTCTTGTTGGTGGTGATGATGCCCACTTTAAAATGGCCTGGTGGCTCATAGAAAATGGCTACAAACTAGATGAGATTGATGAGGCCACAATCATTGACCAGGCTGTTGTGCTTGGTATGGATGGTGCACAGTTTGCTCAAACAATGAACTCGTTAGGGGTTGAAGATCTCGTCGAACAAGATGTGATCGAATTCAAAAAACACAAATTTCCTCATATGCCAGCGGTGTTGCTCGAAGGTCGACAAATCCCCCGGCTCACACTCGATGGGTACTCAGTGATTGGATCAGCACTAGATAGGGTTAACCAACAAGCATCAGAAGATTGAGTATCACTGTGGAACGATGCGCATGATGCGACCGGTTCGTTGATATGGCGCTGAAAAAACACAAGCCAAAATACTGCCGTCTGGTCCTTGGCCAAACGAACTCACAAATGCCCGTTTCTCTGGCGTCACGTCTCGAACCTCAATTGTCGCATTGGTTGTTTGTCGAGCGCCCCAAATCTTGCCGCTCATGTAGTCGCCGTATACATACACACCATTGAAATTTGGATGATCTGACCCTCGATATACCTCTCCACCAGTAACCGATCCGCCATCTGACCGTCCGTACTCGATAATTGGCTCAATGACTGTTGTTGTATCGCTTGGGTCTTGTTTAAAAACATGACGGCCTTCTCTTAACTTCCATCCGTAGTTGCCGCCCCGTTGAATGATGTTGATCTCTTCCCATTTGTTCTGGCCAACATCACCCGCCCATAGTTCGTGTGTCTTTGGGTCAAACGACATTCTCCAAATATTTCGCAAGCCACTCGCCCATATTTCTGGTCTCGCGCCGACTACATCAACAAACGGGTTGTCTGGTGGAATGGTGTATGGCATATCCACCCCAGACTTTGATATGTCAATTCGCAACACGGTACCTAGAAGTGTGGAGATATTCTGTCCATTATTGTGTGGATCATTCGCACTACCACCATCACCAACTGATAGATAAAGCATCCCATCGTGACCAAAGAGGACTGTTCCACCATTGTGATTTCCATATGGTTGTGGGATCTCTAGTAGAACCGTCTCTTTCTCTGGATCAAGTATCCCATTCTCGGTCAATCCAGAAAATCTCGACAACACCGTTCGTCGTGGACTCTTCCGTGATCGATATACGTATAACTCGTCTGTCTCTGGCCAATTTGGATGAAATGCAACTGACAACAATCCTTCTTCACTATTACGAGTAGTGAGCCGGCCGCGAAGATCTAGAAAAATTGAATCGGTTGATTTTAATGCAAGTGGTGCACGCAATACACGGCCACCGCGTTCAATGACCGCAATCGCATCACTTGTTCCAGGGATCGATAACACCTGTACTGGTTCGCGGTATGAACGACCTTGTAATACAGGAGCGAATGAAATATCTGGAATCGGTGGGGGTGGCTCAACTTGTACAAGACACACCAGAAACAAAATAAGTGGATTCATGTTGTGGAGTGTATGTTGGTCGTCCATGTAGCGGCAAACCACAGCACACTAAGAAATACTGCGCTAGCAAATCGATACTGCCAGGTTGATGTGGTGAGTAGAAGAACTCCACAGGTTTCAGCTAGAAGAACCCACCACCAAGATGGTGGATCGACCACGATTGATGATGATGGAATAGCTTGAAGTGTGGTTGCGGTACACCAAAGAATGCTTGTCGTAGTATTCAAACACCAACCAATAGCCATGGATATTGACTCGGTCCAGCCAAAAATAAGACGTGTGTACCCAAGACATAAGATGGTCGAGACCTGGGGCAACATCACAATGGTGGCGGGAATTCCAAGAAGGCTAAATTGACCAAAATGGTGGGCCGCAATTGGAGTCGCAGTCAACCATGCTGTCGTCGTTGCGCGGAGTGCAACACCAAGATTTGATGGTCTCATGCCGTTTATTGCTATTCGACGATTCCACATTGGAACAACCCAAATGAGCGCGGCAACAACCGCGAAACTCAGTTGAAATGATGGATCTAAGACAGCTCGTGGATTTACCCACTGCATAGTGATGGCTGCCACTGCAAGAAGAGTGCTTGCTGACACTCTCCATCGAAATCCAAGGAGTGTGGTAGCGACTAGGAACATTAATCCAGCCCGTGCAAGTGGTGTTCTTACGTCAGCCAAAATTAACATCAGTGTGGTGGCAATAATCGCAATAAAAACAACGCAGCGGGGTGGAAATCCAAATAGGCGGGCTGCTAGGAGAACCGTTCCACAAACGATGGCAAGGTGCAGTCCACTGATAGCAAGTAAGTGCGCGGTCCCGGTATCTCGAAATGGAAGAGCAATTTCTTGCCAGTATTCGTCGCGGTGACCAAGAATGATGGCTGAAACAATTGATGCGTTAATACCAGTCTGGATAGGCGAATCCTTTACTAGATTCAACGCTGCTTTACGGATATCTAAAACCTGACTTTTAATGTTTTGATTTGTTTGAACCAGTATCACATCGCCTGGTTCCACGATCTCAATCAAAACCATTCTTGATTGTTGATTTCTAGAAATACGACACCGACCACGCACGATCATTTCTAGTCCATAGTGTGTTGTTGGGAGTGGGCCTGATATCAACATGCGTCCTGTTGCGTACTCCCACTCTCCTTGAGAGTTCTCAACAGCTGCACACCACGCACTGGCAAGATTTGGTCGAATGATGCGATTTATTCGACATCGAACTGATATTGGTCCAACACGATCTGTCCCAATCCAGTGTGCAATATCACTTGGTGGGCGCGTTTGTTCAAATCTTGCGGATCGACCCGATGCAATCAGACCAGATGCGACTACGCACCATACGAAACCTAATCTTTGGCTCTTCACACACATAAGCCAAGGAATTGATGTGACGACAATAAAGAACCAAGTCCACCATGGAAATATGGTGCAACACCCAATTAAACTTCCAATGGTCCAACACACTCCAATAGAAACGAGAATGCCGTATGTGCGAGGTGGTTGTCGTTCTTGAATCAAACTCAAATCGGGCGAATTCATGAATTCGCAGTGTCTGGGAAATTGTGGATGAATCCTTAAGTTGTTGCCAAAACGCCTACTTGGTCTTCATCTAGTAGCCTCACCTATATGCAACAGATCCTTGGCCATGATCAACATCTACAGACCTTCCAAACAGCCATTGAACTAGGGCGGATGCACCACGCTTGGATTTTGTCTGGTCCTGCTGGAATTGGGAAATCACTTGTTGCGAAAGCGGTTTCCACAGCCATCCTTGACCCAACTGAGCCGCTTCATCACATGGGTCGAGGTGGTGAAGCGAGTACTCAAACACAGCGGCTTATAGAAGCAGGAACACATCCAGATTTACACATCATTCACCGTGAGTTGTCTGCTTCAAGCAAGAACTCACGTTTGCGTGAGCGAAAGCAGATGAATATCCCGCTAGACCTTCTCAAGGAAAAGCTACTTGGTGGGCGAACATCTGATGGTGTTGTTCATGAGGCTGCGGCCTATCGAACACCGGTAATTTCTAAAGCAAAATCATTCATTATTGATGAGGCTGAACGACTCGATCTACCTGGACAGAACTCTTTACTGAAGACACTTGAAGAGCCACCACCAGCTACCTATATATTTCTAGTTACGAATAGACCCGAGCGACTACTTCCAACAATTCGCAGTCGTTGTCAGCACATGCGATTTGGCCCACTCTCTCATGAGGAAATGGATCAATGGGTTGTCTCAAGTGAAATTGAGATTTCTCCAGCTGACACGAAGATCATTCTTCCATTCTGTGAAGGTGCACCTGGTGTTGCACACTTAGCTATCAAGCGTGGCCTCGCTGAGTGGATTCAATCGCTCGAGCCAATTTTGAGTTATCTAGATCGTGGTCAGTGGCCGCCTGATGCAGCACCAATGATGGCTGAGCGGATCGATGTGTGGGCGAAGGCGGTTGTGTCAGAGAATCCACGTGCAAGTAAAGATGCAGCGAATCGTGAAGGTGCCGAGATGATGCTGCGGATCCTCGCCGATCATGCCAGGCGTCGCTTTCGAATAGATAATGATGGGCTAGAGCAGATTTGTGTGCTTATTGATCGAATCGCCGAAGCAGAGCAGCAGTTTCAGGCTGGCCTCAACCTCAAACACGTCTTAGAGGCCCTTACGGCCGAGTGGGCGTCGCCTTTGGTTGGGTAGGAGTGGTGCTAGGGGGTTGGCCCTTGCTGCACAGAACAATCATCACGACTCCCAATAGAATCATGAAGATGCTCAATATTTGGCCTCGCTGAAGACCCATCATGAGCGTTACACCCTCATCAGGTTGGCGTACCACCTCGGTAAGGATCCTGAGGACCCCGTAGCCGGCGAGGAACCACCCTGCGAGCACGCCGGAGGGTTTGGGTTTATGCCACACCAGCAGCAGTAGCAAGAAGAGTACAGGGCCTTCACAGATCGCCTGAAGCAATTGTGAGGGCCAATATGCTGTGAGTTGGGGAACAATGGCTTCCATGACAGATTCCTGCCGTACTCGCAAAGCATTCGCCACGGTAGCTGCAAGTGTCTCTTGACCACCAAGTTCGGCAGCTACCGAAGAAAGATCGACCGTTCCAAGGTACACCTCGTCTGGATACTTCACGCTCCACCATGGTGGATCTACTTGCGCGGCTTCAGAGAGTCGCTTTCCCCATAATTCACCATTAATGAAGTTCGCTAGCCGACCAAAGCATAAACCAGGTGGTGCTGAGATGGCCATGAGATCAATGAGGTGTAGTGGTGAAACTTGGTGGCGTTTCGCAAAAATAATCATTGCGATAAGTACACCCACAATTCCCCCGTGGCTCGCCATGCCACCACGATGAATCGCTAATAATTCCCACCATGGGGGATCTGCTGAGAACATGATGAATAGTTCTGGCCGATAGAACAGGGCATACCCAAGCCGGCCCCCAACCATGACACCAACTACCGCATAGACCAGAAGATCTCCAACTGAGTGTTGTGAGAGTGGCGACCGTCCCGTCCGAGCAAGCCACCGAATCAAGAAGAGAGCAACCAAGAACCCAGCGAGATATGCCAGCCCATACCAGCGAATACCCCAATCATCTGATAGTGGAATCGCCACTGGATTGAGGCGATGGAGATAGGATTCGGCCACGATGATTAGGTTCACGTGCATGGAATGAAGTACCCCAACTTTATGGGGGCGTGGTTGTACCACGAATCAATTACAACTGTCGAGACATGAATTATGACCACTCCTCCATCATTCAATCCAATTCCTACGCTTCGCTTGCTTCTTGATGGCCAACACCTTGATGCAGAGTCGGTCACTCATATTTTCGAAGCGATGATGTCTGGCGACCTTAAAGAGTCGCAAACAGCCGCTGTTTTATCGCTCATTGCAGTACGGGATCCAGACGCTAACGAACTCGCATCTGCTGCAGCCGTCATGCGAAAGCACGTGACAGCGATCCCAACTTCTATCGATCTACAGTCTTTGCTTGATACAGCTGGAACAGGTGGGGCTCCAAAAACATTTAATGTTTCAACCGCCGCTGCGATTGTTGCTGCTGCCTCAGGTATTCCAGTCGCCAAACATGGCAATCGTTCTCGTACTGGTCGAGGATCGGCAGAAGTTCTTGAGATGCTCGGTGTCAATATTAATGCTGGACCAGATACTCAGGCTCACTGTCTACAAGAAGCCAATGTGTGCTTCGCATTTGCTATTCATCATCACCCAGCCACCCGATTTGTTATGCCTGTTCGGCGTGCTCTAACATTTCCGACGATCTTCAATTTACTTGGACCCCTTACGAATCCAGCGAATGCCCATAGACAAGTAATTGGGGTATGGGACAGTCGGTTTGGTCAGGTCATGGCAGAAGCATTAGTTCAGCTTGGAACAAAGCGGGCAATCGTAGCCCACTCACATGATGGCTTAGATGAAGTATCTATTTCAGCACCGACAACTCTATGGCATGTTGAAAATGGTGAAATTCACCAAGAAGTGATTTCCCCAATAGATGTTGGGCTTCAATTACACTCAATTGATGATGTTCGTGCAACTAATCTTGAACACGCGGCATCGCTTGTTCGATCGGTTCTTGATGGATCTGAACAAGGAGCTCCGCGGGACATGGTGCTTATCAACGCAGCGGCGGCCATCCTGGTTGGGGGTAAATCAGTCAACCTGACAGAAGGTGTCGCTATGGCAGCTTCAATGATTGATACTGGACATGCAATTACAACACTCAAAAGATTGGTAGAAGTGAGTCAATCGGTAGTGTCCTGACGCCGCGAAGCGGCGTGTTCTCTATTCCATATAAATACTCCCTCCTCCTAGTAGGTGTGCCTGTCGGCCTGTGGGTTGTTTTGTGGTCTTGTGTCATAACACTCGACCACAAACATATTTATATGGCTCTGTTTATATAAGGGATGTTGTCGTTTTGCCTGTCTCTTACTGACGATGGGTGTCGGCAAGAAAGCTATTTGTAGAAGTGGTCAGAATAAAGGCTGCAGCCATCGACCAGCCTGTCTATCCATCATCTGCAAACGACAACACAAACAACAGATTTTCCACTGGTTATTTACACCTCACGAGAGAGCGTTTGCTACTCAAGTAGGCTTAACTCAAGTTCGGCAATATCCTGATCAAGCCGATCATCACCAATTCGTTTGCCGTCAATTGACTTAATGGCGTGCATGACGGTTGTGTGGTCTCGGCCACCAAAGTACCCACCAATCTCACCAAGGCTAAATCGGGTGTGTTTGCGGGCGAGATACATACCAACTTGTCGTGGGAGCGAAACACTCTTGTGCCGCCGCTTCGAGAGTAATTCAGTCAGCTTGAGCCCATAGAAGCCAGATACAGTGTCGAGAATATCTTGAATTGTCAATTTGGCGGAGCTATTGGTGTGGAGTTGATCTCCAATAGAACGCTTAGTCATAGCAAGGTCAATTTCACAACCATCCAATATCGCCAGTGTTTGGATTTTGGTAATTGCACCCTCGATTTCACGGATATTCGTATCGATTCTGGCTGCGATATAGCTCGCAACATCATCTGGAAGATTTACTGATCGCAAAGCAGCCTTCGACTTCACAATCGCGACGCGTGTTTCATAACACGGACGCTCAATATTGGCGACAAGGCCACATGAGAATCTGCTTGTGAGACGTTCTTCCATATCAGGCACCTCATTTGGCGGTGCATCTGAACTCAACACAATCTGTCGACCCCCTTGATACAGCGTATTAAAGGTGTGGAAGAACTCTTCTTGACTCGTTCCACGATTTGAGAGGTCATGAATATCGTCAACAACGAGCAGGTCATAGTTTCGGAAGCGATATCGGAAAGAGTGCATATCACCACTCTGTACCGCATCATGAAAATGATTCATGAATGTATTACACGATGTGTAATAGATTTTCATATCAGGGTTGTTACGAATCGTTTGTTGGCAGATAGCTTGAAGTAAATGTGTCTTTCCAAGACCAACACCACCATGCACAAAGAATGGGTTATAGGCACGACCTGGTTGCTGAGCCACAGCAAGCGCAGCTGCGTGTGCAAGCCGGTTGTCTGGTCCAACTACAAATGAGTCAAACGAGAAGTCTGGTGACAACAACATCTCACCATCAAGATCAACCATAGATCGCGAGGTGCTTCCAGAGATAACCTCTTTTACAGGTTCTTTCGTGAGTTGGTCTTTGGTAATGAACTCTATTCCAAGCAAGCGTCCAGTGACAGACTGCATTGCTTCGGTGAACGGTTCAATACACGAGCGTTGAAGAAACCGAAGTTGTATTGGTTCTTGAACCAAAAATCGCATAGTTCCACCATCCATATCGATGGCTTCAAGGTCATTAAACCAATGTCGGCAAATCGAGGGGTTATTTTCCCACAGATGCTCTAACACCGAACGCATTACTGTTGAATCAACAACTGCCATTCAAAAATCTCTTCCTACACACACTTTTTGAAGGGGCTTCGCTTTATGACCTAAACCCCACACCCACACTTCCAACATTAGAAATTAAGGCTCAACAGCGACGCCGTCAACCATCTTTGGGTGAGATTGCCCAGAGTCTTCAAGTTGTTGGTCATATCGGGTGCGATTTCGTCGGTGATCCATGAGCATATGAACCCTTGAGGCGTCTTCTTCACTCAATACCTCTTCAATTCGTTGTCGAGCTTCCTCAAGGCTGCTGCGACGGGATACATGAAGAAGAACGACATGCTTCGCTTTCCAGGCTTCCATGAGTTCTGGGAGGTCTTCTACATGTAGATGCCTTCCAACCCGGGCCCGATCACGGTGGTTTGGATTAAAAAAGGTGCATTCACTTAGTACAACTGGGGCTTCGCAAAATTCTCTACGAAGTAGGTTTGGACACATTTGTGTGTCGCCTGTGTAGGCTAAGAGCGGGATCTCAAGGCGATAGGTGATTTCATCACCACGGTCTCGCAACTCCTTGAGTTGCGACTGTGAAAGCCCTGCTAAATCTGGTCGTAATTTACTGCGGTACTCAATCGCTGCATATCCAAGTGATGCTGTTCCATGATTCATTTCAATAGCCCGAAGGCGGGTATTTGGCTTGAGATCCACTTCTTCTAGGTGTTCAAGGCCTTGAACCTGATATGGCGTGTCTTGATTTTCAATCGGCACCCAACCAGCCATCATGTTCATCAATGGTCGCTCAAGTCGCTTGGGACACACACAGCGACCAACCCCCATCTTTTGAAATACACGTTGGCTGAACCAATATGGCAATCCCCCAACATGGTCCATATGCCCATGGCTGATAGCCACAAGAGGTGATGACAACACCATTCTTGGGCACCAACCAAGGTCAAAGACGACATCAAGTTCAGGGACCTGTACCACTGTGCCCTCACCAGCAATGCTGGAGCCTTGAACACGCCAAGGCGGGCAGTACAGAAAGCCAAGCCGCTCACAGAGCAGCGGACGTTTTGGGATCATTTTGAAGCCTCCGAGGCGGCACTTTCGCGTCGACCGGTGAATTGTGGTCACGCATGATATCAGGCAACACCCAGCCCCCAACCACCCCAGGGGCCACTAAAAAGAACTCTCTCGGAGTCCCACAAGAGGCAAATGATATGTGGAAGATATGTGTGTAATCCGTGTATACATTGTTCATTCTGTAGTTCTTCATGGTTTCACCGAAGCCACCAACAAAGGTGGCCGATGCCTGCTTGATGAGCAGAGATGACACAAACCGACCAAAAAACGCCTTAGATGCAATTACAAGGCTTGATGCGATGCTTGAAATGATTCGAGCATCTTCCCCCACCTGGTGTCTTGATGACCATGCCGCCCGGGCGCTCAGTGAGGCGATGCAAGTGGACAAGTCAGTCGGCGACCTTGTGGCCGCACACCTTCATCGTCGTATGGATCGCACCAGTGGCGTGGCGTGTGATCTCGCAAATTCAACCGATCGAATTGAGTCTATGTTGGATGCTATACGGCGGCTTTGACATCTATCAAAGCAAACCCCGACTCTACAAAACTAGAACCGCCTCTGTACAACTGCATCTGCAAGTAGATGCAACATAGTTGTTGCTGCGTTGTCTGGAAGGTCTCCAATCCAGCGCCTTGCTGATGCAACACGATCCATTGCTGTTTCTCGGGCTGACTCAAACCACCCATCATCTTGAAGTCGTTCTTGTAACTGTGCATGGCAACGGTCACGAACAAGCGCAGCAATTTGACGCTGATCATCCCCATCCCGCAAAGCACGTATGAGTGGAAGTGTAAGTTTTCCCATATCAAGGTCGCGGCCGACCGTCTTTCCAAGTTCTTGTTGATCTGCGGTTAAGTCAAGCAAGTCGTCGGTTATTTGGAACGCCACACCAAGATTAATACCATATTCATGGAGCGCTTTTTGAATTTTTAGATCAGCACCAGCAAGCCGAGCACCAAGTTCACAACATCCACCAATCAATGAAGCAGTCTTATTGGTGACAATCGTCAAATACATATCTTCGTCAAGATCAACATTTTCACGATTATGTAATTGAACAATCTCCCCCTCACACAGTGTGTTCGTAATCTCCCCAAGCCTGAGATTGAGATTCGGATCACCGATCGTTGAGCACAAATGGAAGGCATTAGAGATGAGGTAATCACCCAACATGACAGCCATTTCATTTCCATGGAGAGCATTTACTGTGGCACCACCCCGGCGAACAGATGACTCATCAAGCACATCATCATGTACCAATGTTGCCATGTGAATCATTTCAGTGACAGCACCAATGGTCCGGTGATAATGAGAGGAATCAACCACACTCTCATCCACAGCCATACCAGAAAGCAACACAAGTGTTGGTCGAAGCATTTTCCCCCGGTATCGGCCCACATGCACTGAGAGTGTGTTTACTGGCGGGAAATCACTGGCAAGTTGGCGATCGAAGATCGTTGAAACATCATCCAGTTCAACCATCAAGCGACTAACAAGAGTTGGATTTACACCAGCAATATCAAAGATAGACACGAGCTACCGCACCCCAACGATGTATGCAATCCAACCCTCACACGCCTCACCACACTCAAGTGGCTCCCACTCACCATTACCTTCTTCGGTTTCCTCGTCAGTACCTTCCCAATAGACAGTGGCTTTCTCAAACCCAGCTTCAAGCAACATCTCTCGTATCTCTGGAATAGTCCAAAGCCGCCACTCATATGTGAATGCCCGATCTAGTTTGGTTCCATCTGGGAAGTGGAAGTGGATGTAGTTGACTACATCTCCTGTGATTGGGTCGTACTTGTGTTGGTCCCACACATACGTAAACCCATCCATATCTCGAGACTCTTCCATCTCAACAAACGAATCACTTCCCCCATAACAGTCGAGAATAAAGAGACCATCATCAACAAGTTCAGAGTGAGCAGTTTTGAAGTACTCGATTACTTGTTGTCGTTTCTTAAAAATGTAGTACGAGAAGTTATGCGCGAGCAGGCAATCAACAGCGTTGGTTGTTGTTGAGAGTACATCACCCTTGATAAGGGTTACTCGTTCAGATTGCTCATCATTGAGTCGTTCAGATTTCTTATTGATAGCCCACGCAAGAACATCATCATCAAGATCGACACCAACGGCCGAATGTGATGCGTCGTCAGCAACCCACCGCATCGCGACCGCTGCAGTACCACAAAAGTCTTCTCGTATTGAACAACAAGGCCTACCCCGTTGGTCTTTCCATATCTGCTTAATGATGTCAACTTCGTTATCTGGGTCTTGCACAGATAATTCATACAACTCATGGATGTCACTACCTTCGGCAGTTCTCCATCCTTGTTTACGCTTTTTACTTCGTGCACCCTCGTGCTTTGGTTTTGTTGTGCTCATGGTTTGGCTAGTGTAGTTGGGCTAGACGCCCAAGTCTCTATTTGTACGTCGTAGATTCTTATCCAAGACATATGAGGTTTCCAGTGATTTACCAGTTCTAAATGGTCTTCATGTGTGAGGTAGTCTTGGTAGTCAACAGCCGACCGGAAGCCCACACAGAGTGCTACGTCGTATTTGGCATCTACTCCCGGGCGACTGAACTCAGGTGCGGTTGCCGGCGTTCCACACCAATACATGGCGACGCCCGGAATTTGAGGCAACAGTCGATCACAGTCGCTGACCAGGGCGGGTGTGCCTGCGTCATCCTTCAGATCGATCAGCACCACATGTTGGAGGATGGGTTGAGGGGCACATCCGGCGAGCAAGGCAAGGAAACTGGTGAGGATTGCTGAACGATTGGTCATATTGGAGATCCCTTTCGGTGTGTAATGGTACGGGCTGCTAGCCTCAAACCCTATGTCTGAACGAGTGATCCATCGAACAGTTGAGGCGCGAGACCATGGTCGAGTAGCCGACGCCACCAAACTTGCACACGCCTCAGGGGCAGATCTTGTGTCTGGCCAGATTGAGCAAGATGAGTATCGAATCGTCTTGTTTGATGATCGCGAGGAATTGTGGGATACCAACAGTCGTCGTCACGGCATGCCACTGTCCTTTCGGAATATTGATCTACGTACCGGGGCTGGCAACCTCTCAAAAAAGCAGCCACTTGCTAAAGCTATTGGTTCGGCGGCAACAACAATTCTCGACGCGACTGCCGGGCTTGGTCATGACGCGGCCCTGCTTGCCTGTATGGGGTGGACTACTCTGGCAATCGAGCGCGATCCATTTATTGCCACACTCCTAGCTATCTCACGAGATGATGCTCGTCGGTGCGACGACCTATGGTCGCGGCTAGAGACCAATCTCACAATAAAGTGTGGTGATGCAATTGAATTGATCCAAAATTACACACCAGACGTCATTTACCTCGACCCAATGTTCTCGGCACGACGCAAATCTTCAGCGCTTCCAAAAAAGCCCGCACAAGTTCTGCAGGCGCTCGCGGCTGCTGGTGGGGAAGCCAAACTCCTTGCAGCAGCCAGACGCAGCGTAAGTCGAGTTGTTGTCAAGCGGCCACAAGATGGTCCACCGATTGAAGCAGACCCAACACTTGTATTTAATGGTCGTCTTGTTCGGTACGACGTATATTTGCAGCAGTGAGTGGCGTTTTGCCTTGTGATCGTGTCCAATAGTGTTTCAGGAGCAGTACACATATGGACACACCCAAGAAATCATCTGGCATTGACCCAGTCACCCGCGGCGCGTGGATCATCTTCGGCGTGCTTTGTTTGATCTTCTTGCTTGGCTTGGTGATCACATCGTTCTGGGGTGGACCATTTGAGTCAACAAGCTATTGGCAGCAAGATGCGCCGCCAACCTTCCCGAATTAATCCCCCAGAACATCAATGGAGCCGATCGGGGTCGAACCGACGACTTCCTGCTTGCAAAGCAGGCGCTCTGCCAACTGAGCTACGGCCCCTGATAGTGAGCAGGATACACACTCACAGGCGAGTGTGACACATCATTGTGGTGGAGTTACCGAGACTAGGTCCACACGCTCTGGTGTAACGGTTTGAATCTGCCAATCATCATTCCAGTTCATTCGGCCAACAACGCCAACCCGCTGTCCAAGCATCCCTCGCACATCCACAGCCGAATCTGGCGAGATATACGCCAAACTGCGGCCCGAGAACGGGTCTTGAAGGCGGTAATAAAGTGGCCGGCTCACACCATTGAACATGGGGGAGACAGCGAGCGTTCCTCGAATGACGTACTCAGGTGATTCGTCAAGCAATCGTGCTTGTGCAGAGAGGTCCGCTGAAGATCGGAGAATGCGTGCTTGGGCGGCCACAATATCCTTGTGCGTTGAATTGATTGATGCCGCGAGATCAAGCTGCTTTAAGCGGAAGGTTGCTCGCTCAGCAAACTCAGGGTGAGCGGTTGCTTCTTCATCAATTACAGCGACATAGCCGGCCCGAAGATGCGCTACTTGTGTGGCATTGAGGCTGTAGAGGGGTGTGGTTGCCAGGGTTTGCTCAAGGGCATCCCACTGTTTGTTGTGATACACCGGGACTTCAACCACCTCGATGACCTCAACCACCTCTTCCACTGGTGGCTCAATAACTTCCTCTACAACTTCAATCTCTATAGGTTGTTGTTGTGCGGCGATCCACTTTGGACGCATCATTGACCATGATGACCAGTCAGTAAGAGGACTTGCCGGCTGTCGTGTAGCCCACGTTGGTGCATCACGCCACCCCCGGGCAAACGCAGTGATGTCAGCATTGGTCGCAGGCTGCAGTACATCAGCCGCAATCCAACCAGTGGCAGAGGCAGGCATAACAATACGGTGTACGACATACGCATTCGTTCCAGTGGTGGAAGCGGTGACGGGTGAGGTGTCAATAACCTCAACAGTTGTGCCAGGATCAAGGGTGCAGGCCCATCCATTGGAATCATTCCATGCCGTTCCATCAAGATTCACAGCATTGACTTCGGTAGTGTCAAGTGTGACAGCTGATCGGCCATCACCCAAATCCAAGATTGGATCAGCACTTGCTGGACGACGAATCCAAGCCCACGAATCAGCAAAAACCGGACCATCAGCCGCCACCCGGGCCCAACCTGGTCTGGATTCAACCACACGAACCGTACTACCATCCTCTGCCATCAAGAACGGGTAGTACTTGGTACTTGCACCACAGCGAATCGGTGTCTCGTTCGCCGTGACGACATATAAACCAGGTTCGATTGTCTGGATCTGGCCAGATGCAATAGCAATGGTGATGGCAAGGATCGTAGTAGTCATAGTGGACTCCTGTGGTCACACACAAGCAGTGTGGTGACCGTGTGTTGGGAGTCTACGATTGTCAGCTGATTGATGCCGAAAAATGCAGTATGTGGATGCGTGGTGTAGGGGACGGGTACCATCGCCATGTCGCTCAACTCACTGGTGAAATCCCCCACATGCCGCAGATTCAACAAGGTCCCAACGCGGTACAAGAAGCCGGCCGCCAGCTACGGCAGGGGGGCTTAGTCGTCATACCCACCGAAACGGTGTATGGGCTCGCTGGGTTAACCCATAGCCCAGACGCCCTTATTGGCATCTTTGAGCTCAAAGGCAGGCCACAAGACAACCCGCTCATTGCCCATGTTGACAGCATTGAGTCGGCCAAACGGCTCACAGATCGGTGGCCAGCGTCAGCCACAACGCTCACGACTGCTCTATGGCCTGGTCCACTGACCATCGTATTGCCCCGTAGCCAAGACGTACCACCAATCGCATCAGCGGGGCTCGACACCCTCGCGATTCGTATGCCGAACCACCCAGTTGCACAGAAAATTATCGAAGCAGCCGGTGGTCCACTCTCAGCACCATCGGCCAATCGATCGGGCCGAATATCACCGACCACGGCGTCGCATGTTCTAGATGACTACCACAACATACAAGCAGCTTCAGATCTTCTCATCATCGATGGTGGACCGTGTGATCAGGGCCTCGAGTCCACAGTGATTGATCTCAGTGGCTCATTGCCGCGCCTGCTTCGGCCAGGCACCATCGGCCGCGGGGTGATTGGGGACCTCATTGGGCCACTCGCCAAAGATCCACTTCCCTCATCACAGGACGCCTCACCAGGTACAACGCTTCGCCACTATGCCCCAATCAAACCAGTGCACATTTGCCAACAATCCTCCATGTTGGCCCTTCTTGATCAAGGTGGCAACGCCGTCGTGATCGGGCCCAGCACAATTGTTGTTCCGCCGCAATACACCCACTTACAACTTCCAATCGATCCCATGGATGCCGCTCGCATGCTTTACACACTCTTGCGACAAGCCGATCAACCAAGCACCACCCACATCATCATTGTTCTACCCGAGGGCGACCAATGGGAGGCTGTGCGCGACCGACTCAGTAGAGCGGCAACCTGAGCATCCAAATACCTCTTATGGCGATGATGTCACTGTGTCTGTACACACAATCAAATCAGCCTGTGGCGATTCAGCATCAAACTCCACCACATCACAGTTAGGCTCAAGGCTGATGGAAACCACACGCGCCGCAGGAAGAAGCCGCTTCACCTGCATACTCGTTCCCCCATCTAAGTCAGAGTGAAACCGCCCAACAAGTAACAAGATTGGCGGACCAGACCGTTCTAGTGCAGTTGATATCGAAGCAGCCATCGTGGCATCCCACACTTGTTGAGCAAGGAAATAAGATTCTGCGATAGCAAGACTTGCTTCATTTTGTTCTGTGTCCGCACCATCTTCACCATGACCACCCATGAGGTCCATAAACCGATCTCGGTAGGCGCCGGCCAGTGGTGTATCTGGGTAGTCCACAAGACCACGGCGGCTGGCATCGAGTGCGTCAATGCGTTCCCACCCATCACTGCGCACCACCCGCACATATCGCCGCGGCGCATTGGCGGCAATGACTGCAGCATTGCGTTCAATTGCCGCGTCAATAATCGGTTGGTACCACACCTCCCAACTACCCAGTCCAGACCATGATGTTGACCCAGATAATTTTGCGAAAGTTTTGGCATCAATGATGCCGTCGCGATAGTCCTCGATGAGTGGTTGTTCATCACGCTCAAGCATTTCTAGGGCGAGGGCCCCACCCTGAGCGGAGTCAAGCACATCCTCAACAACAGCCAATTGCACAGCGTGCCCGACCGCATCATTGTGTTGCTCACCCAAGAGCACAACATCAGCACCACCAAGCCGATCAATCATGGTGGTCCACTGAAGGGAGTCGCCTGTGCGGCCATCCAAAATGACAAGATCGCTGCGTACTGGTACGAGAGACCGCTTTACGGGTACCTGTTTAGGGGCGCATGCTGGAAGGGCCGCCACCAATAGGCCCAATACAATCATGTTGAGCGGCTGTTTAGCCATCAGAAACACTCCTGTGAACGACGGGTCAGGGTCGAGATCACACCCAGACATTGAGCGGGATCACAATTGACGATACAGTAGTGGGATTCCCTATAGATCTTGGAGAGGAACAACACATGAGTGGTACCAGCCAAGGGCTCGACACCGTCATCGGTGGCGACTCAACCAGTAGTCCAAAAGAAGCACTTGAGCAGGCTCGGCAGCTCGAGGCGGACGGAAACCGTATTGGCGCTATCGAAGCGCTACGAGGGGCGTCAGCCAGCGGTGATGAGCACGTGCTCTTTCGCCTTGCATGGTTGCTCGACTTATGTGGTGAAGAGGATGAGTGCATCCACTTTTATCAGCGATGTGTCGACAACGATCGTCCCCTCGTCAACGCACTCTTGAATCTCGCTGTTCTCTTTGAAGATCGCGGCGACTTTGCAACTGCGGAGAAATATCTCCAGATGGTTGTGAAGACCGATCCAAATAATCTTCGTGGCCGACTGTTCTTGCGTGACGTTCAAGCGTCCAAGGATATGTACTACGACGAGGCAGAGGCTCGTGATCAAGCGAAGCACAATGCCCTCATGGACACTCCTGTGACGGACTTTGAGTTGTCTGTTCGTGCACGAAATTGTCTCAAGAAGATGGAAATTCGAACACTTGGCGACCTATTGAAGGTGTCCGAAGCTGAATTACTTTCTTACAAGAACTTTGGCGAGACATCCTTGGTTGAGATCAAGGCGATGCTCACGTCACGTAGTCTTCGTCTGGGTCAAAATCTTGAGACGCAGTACCACCGCGTCCGCGCTGATGTGTACGACTACCTGAGAGAACAGGCGCCAGAAGAGGTTCTGAATCGTCCAATTTCAAGTCTCAACTTCTCAGTTCGTGCCCGTAAGGCACTGCAGATTCTCGGTGTGCAAACGGTCGGCGATCTTGCGACTCGCACCGAAGCAGAATTGCTTGGTATCAAGAACTTCGGCACAACCAGTTTGGTTGAGATTCACGAACGACTCGCCACGGTTGGCCTCGGCCTTCGTGTGCTCGACTGAGCCTTGATATAACTGGCCACAGGGCCATCCTGTTGGGTCTTTTGGTGTTTTGTGGGTGCGACAGCCGTGTTGTGCCGACCACCGATTCCGCCGCGCCTCAAACACAGGCCCAAGTCTCGAGTCACCTATCCGAGGGTATTGCGATTCCGGTCACCGAACCAATCGTTCGGGTGCGGCTGCATCGGGTTGGGGCAGGCCAACCAATCACCATCGGCGAGGCTGGTCAATCGCTGACCATACGTGGTGGTGGAGCCAAGATACAAATTGTTGGGACGGTGACACTGTGGCGAGAAGGGGGCCATTGGGCGAGCAGACAAGGAACACCACTTTCATCTGCGATCATAAATACACCCATAATCGATGTGTCAGCGATCGATCCTATGCAGGTCTCAGGGAAGTCTGGTCGGCGGTATCCCACAACCATTCGTTGTGTTGCAGATGGCGATTTATTTGATGTCATCAATGTGACGCCGATGAGCGAGTACATCCCAGGTGTACTTGCAGGAGAACTCTTTGAGGGTTGGCACGATGCTGCTTTTGAGGCACAAGCCGTGGCCGCACGAAGTTTCGCTGTGTCCGAATGTGCCCAACGACAGAGCCGTCACTGGGATGTCACTGATACACCAGCATCCCAGCACTATATTGGCGTGCCGACGTGGTCCCAAGCTCAAAGCACTGCAGCGGCGACTGCCGGTCAGGTACTCACATTTGATGGTCAAATTGTCGCGGGGTACTTTTCGAGTTGCTGCGGCGGGCGTGCTGCGACCGCCCTTGATGCTGTTGGACCGAATCCCATCAATAGCCTTGCTCCGCTTGGTGGGCATGGCAATCCAGCTGCATGTACACATGCGCCGCGGTACACATGGAGTGATTCATGGGATGCGAAAGATGTTGCGAGGGCACTACAAAAATTCGGTGCCCGAGTTGGCCGTTCAGATCTCAAGAGACTTCGTCGTGTCACCGCCATTCGTCCAATCAAACCCAATCAACATGGTCGTCCCACAATGCTCGATGTTGGTGGGGCTGAGGTGCGATGTGTTGACTTGCCTGGCATCTTTACTGAGTCTGGCCTCAAGGCTCCACCGTCTGGCTGGGTCTCAGGAAGGGTGCGTTCAGGCACGCTGCACCTTGAGGGGCACGGATTTGGTCACGGAGTAGGGCTCTGCCAATACGGCGCCGAGGACTTGGCAAGCAAGTCCTCGGCAGCGCACGATATTCTTCAGTTCTACTATCCAGGGGCGTCGATCACAAAGGCGTGGTGAGTAGGGGGCTCGCAACTGATACCTCATGAACCCCTTGGTCATACTGCCGTGGCCTTGGAAGGAACTCGGCAAATGGGCTGGTTGTGGGTGTTGTCACACCATCTGGTCCAGCACCATCTTGCACTTGCACTCGGGCGCGATGTTCATATTCGCCGCGTCGGTGTTGCTTAGTCAGCGACTGTAAAGTTCCTTCTTGCACGGCGCTCAACTCAGCAAGACGTGACTCAATAGAGCGAAGGCTTTCCATATCGCCAGGGGCGTCGAATCCACGAAGTGTTTCTTGTTGTGAAGCAGTAAGGGCGATGAGCCGATCATTACGCTCGATTGAGTCGATTTGCCGATCTAATTGCCACACTTGTGATTGGTAATCAGCGTACTCGTGTTCGATCTGCTCAAGAAGCGTGCTCAACCGCTCTTGCTGTGTCATCAGCATTTCAACCTGTCGTCGATCAGCCACGAGCCGCTCTTGATAGGTCTCCCTTATTTCTTGAATACGACGACCTTCCCGGTACGCGACTTCAAGGTTGACACCTTCATCTCCTGTAATAAGTGAGACCGTCTGGATGCCAGACTGCTCTGCAGAATGGACATCAAGGGCGAGCTGTTCAAGGTCGGCTCCCGTCATCAACACGACCCGTCGCGCGACATCTGAGTCATGCTCGAACTGCACAATCTGCGTATTTACTCGGGCGACCTCACCACGAATTTCAGCAATGCGATCTGGGTATACACCAGCCAACTCGTGCAATTGCGTTCGCAGTGCCCGGGCTTCCTCAACATCAATGTACTGATCAACAAAGTTTCCGGCCTGCTCTTGGATTGTGTCAAAGGCAGTTGCTACACGGGCTGGCCCAATAATCAGGGTGACGCCGCCAAGAGCGAGGCCAGCGATGATGGTCCAACGAACAATGGTTCTACAAATGGTCATAACGGTGTTTATCCTTCCGCCACGCGATGTGGTGGCTCAGGCAACTTGTTGGGTTCTTTGCTCTGGCAATTTCACCCCACTCCCTTCAACACACTAAAAAAGTGGGGTTGTGGGTATCAAAGATGACAGCGTGCCCCCGCTACGCGAAACTATGCTTTCTGTTTCCCTAATAAAGAGGGACGGCAGAACTTCACCCATGCACCAACTCACCACCAGCTTTGTCCGCCGCCTTCGAGATCGGGACGAGTCTGCATGGTTTGAATTGTGGCAAGTTTTCGGACCAATCCTTCGTGGCCAGCTCATGAAGTGGGGCAATGGTCGGCTTGGCCAGGAGACCGTTCGCGATTTGAGTCAAGAGACCCTCGCCGCTCTCAGTAAGTCGATCGAACGATTTGACCCCACCCGAGGCGTACGCTTTAGTACATGGCTTCTGGCAATCGCTCGCCACGCGATGAGTGACGAGATGGATCGACGCATGGCACTCAAGCGTGGCGCCGGCAAACGCCCCATTCATTTACAAGAAGACTGGATGGGTGGCCTTGGCAGCGCAGTCGACGCCGCCTATGAGCAGAAAATTTTTGAAGCCAAGGTGGCCGCGGCAATTCGCCGGGCTGAGGCATCGAGCGACTTCATGTCATTCGAGGTGTATCGCATGCGTGTACTCGACGGTCGAAGTGGCAAGGATGTCGCTGTGCAACTCGGCGTCAGCCAACCAACGATTAGCCGTCATTTGCAGCAGGCCCGCAGAGAACTCCGCACTCGTTTGACAGAAATTGTGGCAACGTGGAGTTTCACACCAGAAGAAATGGCCGAAGCTGAACTTGCTGGCCTCTCTGGCGATGACATGCTCTTTGACGAAGCATTAGCAGAAATATGGCATCGCGCTGCGTCAATGGACAGTGAGTGTTAATCGGTGCCGAAACTACTCATCATTCTGGTTGTCATTGTTGGTACAGCGATCGGCGCTGCTGCTATTGGCATCCTGCTTCGTCATCTCTTGGGGCCCATATTGCGTGGCATTTTCAATGTCATACAGTTCATCGGCCATCTGATAATCGAATTGATCTGTGATGTGCTTGCCGCAACATGGAACCTGTTTGTTGCGGTACTTTTACTACCAGCGATCATCGGCGGCCTATTGTTTGGGCGATGGGAATCGGTTGGCCGGATGGTGCGGGGGCTTAGCAGTAGATTTAGACGAACTGGCCGCAGAGTGGCGGGCTTAGTGACCCGGCCGGCGGGCGTCCAACCACAATTCAAACGAACACCTAGCCGAACTACCCGCCAAGGGCGACGTTCTGGTGAATTTCCGGGCTGGAGACTTACTGGCGAATTGCAGGCAGGCGGATCAGGAGCTCGCTTGTTGGTTGCAGAACCTGCCGACGGTGCACCGGATGGTGCACCAAGCCGCGTCGTCATCAAGTGCTTCGATCTGTCTGGCGGCGCACCACTTGGGCAGATGATCCGTGAGTCTCGTGCGCTTGATGGAGCGAAGAAACTTGGATTGGTCATCGAGCATAACCATGACGAAACGAGGTTCTGGTATGTGATGCCATTTATTCCAGGGAATCACCTCGCGCACACTGTGACCGCTATGCATACCAGCGGCGGTCAATTGAGTGAGTCATCGGTGATACGTTCGGTTGGATGGTGTCGTGATCTATTAGCAACACTCGGGAAGTATCACGATGCTGGATTTTGGCACAAGGATGTAAAACCAGAAAATATCATTATCAACGACACCGGCGCTCATCTCGTAGACCTTGGTCTCGTGACACCATTACAGTCGGCGATGACACTGACGACCCATGGCACTGAGTATTTTCGTGATCCAGAACTCGTTCGTCAGGCTTTGCGTGGCTCAAAAGTGTCGGAGGTGGACGGTGCACGATTCGATCTGTACTCGGCTGGCGCTGTGCTTTATTACATGGTGGAAGGAACATTCCCTGCACATGGGAATCTCAGCCGGTTTGAAATCGAATGTGGTGACGCTATTCGCTGGGTTATTCGCCGGGCGATGGCCGACTACCACAAGCGATATGCAACATCCGCCGAGATGTTGGCCGATGTCGCTTTCTTGGCGGCATCGCGTGACCCACGTCAAGTACGTCCTGCGGACCTTCCGAGTGTTTCCGCCTCCCCGGCACCCGAAGCAACGCCCCCCAAACCATCGGTGGGCGATGTGCATCGTCGACCACGACTTGAGGTAAGCGACTGGTGGTCTGGGCGCTACCGTGTTCGAGATGCTGTGCCAGGTGCACCTCCATCACAACCCGACGCATTTGAAGCGGCACGCCGCGCTCGTGATTCGAGGCGGATGATTCGCGACGAACGTCGTCAACGTCGCTCGGCGGCGCGACGATCATCATTTGGTCGCTTAGCCGCCTTTTTTGTTGGTACGTTTGTCATTGTCTTTACATCGATTTTTGTGTTGAAGTATGCAGATGTGTGGTTTCCCGATCCTGTCCCTATGAGCACACAGATGCTTCCAGACGGCAAGGGTCAGGTACTCATTGTGAACAACCATCCCCGGCGGCTTGATGCGCACACAGCGGTGCAAGCCGCATTTACGGCGCGTGGGTGGCAGCCCATGGATGATATTGATGCTGAGGCTCGGTTCCGTCGTGATATCCCTCTCACCAACGGCTTACAGGTTGGGGCTGATGAGGCGTCCACACGGGCTGTTCGCGCAGTGCTGAATACCCATGATCTTGCGGGTGCGGCCATCGTCCAGGCCAGCCCAGACGACCCAAATGCAGTGCAAGTACTCTTGCTCACAGGTGATGATGCGTCGCTATACGACCTTGAGGTCTTAGCGAAAGCGGCAGGCAGCATACAATCCACACCATGAATACTGAGTCGCCTGGGCGTCGCTTGCGAAATCTCATGAGTCAAGGTGTTGTAGCTGCCCCCGGGGCGTTCACCGCATTGGTTGGCCGGTCTGTCACACAGGCAGGATTTGAGGCTGTCTATATATCTGGTGGCGCAACAGCAAACACTGCTGGTGTACCAGATGTGGGCTTGTTGACGTTGACTGAAGTTTGTCGAACCATTCGCGAAATCTCTGTTGCGTCCGGGCTGCCGACTATTGTTGATGCTGACACAGGCTATGGCGAAGTTGAAATGGTTCGCCGTACGGTGATCGAGTACGAGCGCGCTGGTGCAGCAGCCTTGCATCTAGAAGATCAAGTATTCCCCAAACGGTGTGGTCATCTTGATGGCAAGACGTTGATCTGTACCGAAGATATGGCAGCCAAAGTGTCCGCTGCGGCTGATGCGAAGTCGGACGACTTTGTATTAATTGCGAGGACAGATGCTCGGGGCATTGACGGTCTTGATGCTGCCATTGAGCGTGGGCGTGCATACCGTGAAGCTGGCGCCAACATGATTTTCCCAGAGGGTCTCACCAGCGAAAAAGAGTTTGGCACCTTTTCCAAGGCGTGCCCTGGCTTACTACTCGCGAATATGACCGAGTTCGGCAAGACACCATTCATCGGACTCAATCGATTTGGCGAGATGGGATACGACTTGGTGATTTACCCAGTGACGATGCAACGCGTTGCCATGCATGCTGTCACAACAGCGCTCGCAGAACTTCGCTCAGCGGGGTCAGCCGAGGGATTTTTGGACCGATGCCAGACTCGGCAATCGCTCTACGAACTGCTTGGATACGAGCCCGGCGTCGAGTGGGAGAGCCGCTGAGGGGGCTGAAACAGGCCCACGGTCTCAAATTGACCTTTTGGTAAAGCGTCGTTGTTGGTACAATCGCATGGCTGTCTGCAGCGCGGTGGTTCTGGGGGAGCGTATGCAGCACAGCTCAAGCGTACCGAGTGCTCTTGAGGGATACATGAACCAAATGGAAGAGAGAAATAAAGGTCATGACGACTGTGACATCGAAGCCTGCTGATACGCGTGGACTTGCTGGCCAGTCTGTGGGCGATACGAGCGTCTGCTCGGTCAACCAAACACAGCTGATCTACCGGGGATACGAAATCGCTGATTTGGCTGCTCATGCCACCTTCGAGGAGGTGTCGCATCTGCTGCTTGTGGGCCATAAGCCATCGGCATCCGAGTTGGAGGCATTTGATGCCGACCTCAAGTCTGAGCGATGTATTCCGAAGCATGTGCAGGATGAGATCATCCGCATCGCCAAAGACTCGCCCGACGCTCACCCAATGAACGTGCTGCGAACAGCAGTTTCAATGTTGTCGCATTGCGATGTTGATTGTGAAGACAATTCAGCTGATGCCGAACTTCGCAAAGCCAAGCGATTGCTTGCCAAGATTCCGACATGCATTGGTGTGCACCAAATGAGCCTTGATGGAAAGGATCCGGTTGCACCAGACACCTCACTCAGCCATGCAGCCAACTTACTGTGGTGCATGAGCGGCGAGAAGCCAGGCGATGTCGCTGCGAAGGTGACAGATGTTTCACTCATTCTGTATGCCGAGCACGACTTCAACGCTTCGACCTTTACTACTCGTGTCATCGCATCCACCAATAGTGATATGCACTCTGCGGTTTGTGGCGGCATTGGTGCACTGAAGGGCAACCTGCATGGTGGTGCCAACGAGGCCGCCATGGACATGCTCAAGGACATCATGACGGACACCGAGGGTGGCGCTATGACGGTTGACGAGTGGATGCAACGGGCATTTACCGAGAAGCGAAAGCTGATGGGCTTTGGTCACCGCGTCTATAAGAACGGTGACCACCGCGCTGGCATTCTTCGCACGTGGGGCCTGAAGTACGCTGCCGAAGAGAACACTGCTTCGAAGAAGTGGTTTGATCTTGGCGACGAAGTGCAGGCCATCATGCTGCGGGATAAAAACATTCATCCGAATGTGGATTTTCCGTGTGGCATGACGTACTTCGCCATGGGTATTCCAGTTCCCCAATACACACCAATCTTCGTCGCCAGCCGCATCACCGGTTGGTGTGCACACATCATGGAACAACACGCAAACAATCGCATTATTCGTCCGCTCGCGCACTATGTTGGCCGCGAGCTTCAGAACTGGCGAGACTGACCGACATTTCGAAATCTGCGGTTCCCCCACCGCAGTTTCCAGCACAGGGGCGGATTCAGGAAGAGTACGCCCCTGTGTACTTTTTCCAGAGGCTTGTGCCAGCAGTAAAGCGTTCCCTTGTACCTCTATACCTCCACACACGAGGCGAAAGCCGTTTGCCAGGGCGATCGAGCATCAGCGTGACCGGGATGGGGGAGACTCCTCCCAATTGAGCCAGAGTGGCACTCGAAGCAATTGAGCATCGGTGACGCAAGTACACTGCATGGCTCACCCAAGTCAGGAGCATGTGTATGTCAGACGGCACCATTATTACAGTCATCGGCGCAGGAACCATGGGCAGCGGAATTGCCATCACGGCTGCAATTTCCAATGTAGAGGTCTGCCAAGTTGATGTCTCACAGGACCAGCTTGATCGCGCCAAGGCGTATCACAAGAAGACCATGGCCCGCAACGTCTCTAAAGAACGCATGACACAGATCGAAGCCGACGCCGCTCTCGCACGCATCTGTTATTGCACAGAGTCATGCCGCTCCGACGAGTCATCATTTGCCATTGAGGCTGCGACCGAGAATGAGTCGCTGAAGAAGAAGATCTTCGCATCGATGGTTGAGACCTATCCAGCCGATTGCATTCTCGCAACGAACACATCATCGATCTCAATTACCAGCATTGCAGACGCGGTTCCGGCAGCGGCCGATCGCGTCATCGGCATGCACTTCTTCAACCCTGTTCCGGTGATGAAACTCATCGAGGTCATTAAGTCGCCAGCGACCAGCCAAGACACACTTGAGCGGACCATGGATTTGGGTGAGTCGCTTGGCAAGACACCTATCGCTGCCAATGACCATCCGGGCTTTGTGAGCAATCGTGTTCTGATGCCTTTGATCAATGAAGCCTTCCACGCATGGAATGATGGCGTGGCCGAACCCGAGGCAATCGACGGCATCATGAAACTCGGTTGCGCCTTCCCAATGGGTCCGCTTCGACTGGCCGATCTGATCGGCCTGGATGTCTGCCGCGACATCATGTTGGTGATGCACGAGGGTCTTGGCCATCCAGACAAGTACGCCCCGTGCGAGAAACTCGTCGAACTGGTCGAAGCTGGCCGCCTCGGCAATAAGACCCACTGGGGCGTATATGACTACCGAGAGGCTGCGAAGACGGCGTAGCTGAGCCTGAGTGCAGCGTGGTCAGGGGCAGGCCCCCCAACCAGCGAGTGCGCTGAGGACATCATCTGCATCAACGATGCCGTCATAGGTGACGTCGCCAAAGGAATCCCCGCCCCATTCTGCGATGACGTGCAGCAGATCTACAATGTTGACGATCTGATCAGCGTTGATGTCGTTGAGGCACTGGCACTCATCGGGAACACTGTCCAGATTCACATCTTGACTCGTACCGACCATGATGTCCATGATGTCTGGTGTCAGATTGCCATTGCAATCTTCACCATTACATTCTTCGTGGAAGGTGTTCTCTCCAGAGTCGATCCAGGATCCCGAAATTCCCTCTAGCGAATCACTACCACAGAACAGCGAACCGTAGACATTCAGTGGAAACGCGCTCGATTCGGTATAGATGGCGTCCCCACTTCCAGCTGCGCTGTTGTTCCAGAAAGCGCACGATTCGATGGAGAGACTTCCTTGATTTTCATGCATGAAGATGGCGCCACCACGGCCATACGGCCAACCCCCATTGGCCCTGTTGTTGCCAAATCTGCAATTCTTGATGAGTATCGTGTTTGTTGTATCTGTTGAGGAGGCAGCGACCGCCCCGGCGATGCCTGATGTGTTATCCAGGAAGTCGCAGTCTTCAATCAGAGCAGATGTTGCATATGCAATGGCGATGGCGGGGGCCCAGCGAACCGTGTGATTCTCGGTGAAGAGACATTGCCGCACGGTGATATCAGAACCAAACGCGTCGTTCCCTTGTCGTGTACCAATGCCTCCCCCATACCAGGTTCCGTTGCCGCGAAATTCGCAGTCTTCGATGACTGCATGGCTGTCATGGACATAGATTCCAGCGCCCCAGTCGGCTTCTTCTGTGCGGGCATTGATGATCTTCAGATTACGAATCGTGACGCCGGGCTCTGCAACCTCCCAGAGCGTGATGGCTCTGCCGTCTTCACCTGCGTTCACCGTGACATCACGTTCGCCACTCTGAGATGCAATCTGAATCGATTTGTCAACAAGCAGATCGTGTTCTTGATATTCGCCAGCAGCAATAATGATTCGGTCGCCTTCATTAGCCGCTTCGATGGCTGCCGCAATCGTTGCGTATTCCGAAGGTACACAGCGTGTGGATTTTTCTGCACAATTGGCGAGTGATATGTGGTCTAGGGTGCCAATTACAACGATTGTGGCCATCACGAGATAGGTGGGGCGCATGGGATGCCTCCAATTAGGTGTTGCGAAGGCACAAATACCCTCAAACATAGATGCGTCGAAGCAACTTCACCTCCATCAGAAAAGAGCTTAATTTGCTACAGTTTCTCAATGAGGGGCCTCAGCACATGTCTGCCGATGGTGAAATCACAATCGAGCTAGAAAGAGCGCAGCAAGGCGATCAAGGTGCGATGGCGCGCCTTTGGGAGCTGGTCTATGCGGATCTAAAGCAGATGGCCACCGCCTCAATGAGGAACGAACCCAACACCGCAAGCTTGTCACCCAGTGGGCTGGTCAGTGAGACATACATGCGGCTCTGCCCTGATGCCGGCCCTCCGCCCGTCAGTTCCAGTTCGGAGTTGCTTGCTTGGTCAAGAACAGTGATGCGTTCCATACTGATCGATGTAGCGCGACGCAGGAACCGTGTCAAACGTGGGGGCGGCGTTCGGCCAGCCCGCCTTGTCATGGATGTCGGTGGCATGGAGCGGGTCATTGAAGATGATGTAGAACTTGATGACTTGCTCGGGGCGCTCCACGAATTGCGTGAAGTCGATTCGGAAGCGCACGATGTCGTCTGGTGTCGATTTGGAATGGCCATGAGCATTCGCAAGACAGCAGAGGCAATGAGCAAATCATCGTCTTGGGTCGAGCGGAAGTGGGAGTGGGGTCGGCGTTGGCTCTTTCGAGCCCTTACAGAGTCGGGGACTTGATATGAATCATGAACGTGTGCAGCAGATTCTGCAGGATGCTTTGCAGCTTAATCCAGAGCGTCGTGACAGTTTCATCCATGAATCCTGTCAAGGCGACGCATCACTTGAACAGGAAGTGCGCTCACTCCTGGGGCATGAGCCGATTAAAGGTCCACAGGCTTTAACGATTCAAGATTCCTCAGTGGTGCAACCCGGCAGTCTGTACACCAAAGGCGATCGATTGGATGGGGCAACGGCGTTTGTCATTCTCCGGTTGATTTCATCGGGCGCATTCGGCGAGGTTTATGAGGCAGAAGAGGTTGGCGATGTCACACGACGTGTCGTCGTTAAGATTCTCAAAGAGGAACGCAGCAACTCACCAGCAATCATTCACCGCTTCGAGATGGAGCGGCAGTTTATCGCGAGGGTGACACATCCGAATGTCGTGAAACTGGTTGGTTACGGGACGTCTGCAGATGGGCGGCCATATTTCGCAATGGAGCACGTGGGCGGCGTTCCGTTGCTCAAGTACTGCGCCAAGGAGCGCCTTCCATTTGAGAAGCGACTGGGCCTCTTTATTGAAATCTGCAAGGGCCTGCAAGCCATTCACAATGCGGGCATTCTGCATCTTGATCTCAAGCCTGCCAACATTCTGGTGTCAGAAGATGACCACGGGGCGTATGGATCCGGGCGTTGCACGATCATTGACTTTGGCATCGCCGTACAGAATTCCAGACCGGCCACGGATTCCTGGAGAACATCGGCTCAACGGAAGCTTTGGGGAACCCATGGGTACATGAGCCCGGAGATGTTGGATGGCGATTACAACGCGATCGATCAGCGGTCCGATCTCTGGGCGCTCGGAGTGGTACTGACAGAACTACTCACCGGCCACAACCCGACGGCGGATATTCGTGATGCCGATTCCTTGCGATCGAGTGTTCGCGAGCGACAGGCAGATCTGACATCCACCTTTCACAAGTTGGATTCCACAACAACAGAAAAACTAGCCGAAGAATTCCGCACAAATGTTCAGCGATTACGGCGTGATCTCAGCTCGGAGTTGAGCGCGGTGACGCGGAAGGCGATGAGTGAACAGCGTGATGGTCGGTATCGATCAGCAGATGCGATGCGG
>JAQWLT010000034.1 GCA_029247205.1 Phycisphaerales bacterium
GCACGATTTCGAACAACATCGCCAGTGATGACGGCGGCGGGATGTCGTGCTACGGCTCAGATCTCACGTTGAGCAACTGCACGATTTCGAACAACAACGCCGCCGGCAACGGCGGTGGGATCGCCTGCAACAGCAACAACATCCTGACCCTGAGCGGCTGCATGATCTCGAACAACACGGCCGGCGACGCCGGTGGTGGGATCTACCACATAGACGGCGGAAATTCCATCTTGAGCGACACCACCGTCTGTGGAAACGTGCCGTATCAGATCTATGGGTTCTACTCGGATGAAGGCGGCAACACCCTTTCGATAACGTGTGAACCCGCGTGCGATGAGGATGTGGCCGGCAATGATCAGGTGGTCGATGGAGCGGATCTCGACGTTATCCTCTCGCTGTGGAATCAAGATGTTGACGCGATCGATATCAGCGGCGATGGCATCATCGGCATCACGGACCTGCTGATGTTGCTTGAAGCATGGGGCCCCTGCCCATAACCCCCACCACAACCCACCACCCCACAGCACCTCCGTATTCACGGGGGTGTTGTTGTTGAGGTCTTCGCCATCACACCCGCAAGATCTTCCGGAGCGCGGCCACCTTGACTTCGTCAGGCAGCGGCAGTTCAGCCAGCATTGACAGGGCGGCAACGAACTGACTGTCGTGGCCGGATTGGGTCGCCTTTGGTCTTGGTGTAGGGCAAGGAGAGCGCAGAGCGCTGGACTGGCTCGCCACGCCATCCGCTGCAAGTTCGCCAGTGGTAGCGGTTTCGGTTTGGCTACAATCCGCCTGCCGCCTGCATGGCATGCAGGAGGTCGTCGGTTCAAACCCGATCGGCTCCATTTTAGTTCACTTCCAATAGCATCTACGTTCGCCTAACTGGTGAAGGGACTCAGATGAATCGACGGCTCGTCATCATCTTGGCATCGGCATACGCTGTTGTAGTTGTAGTTGGAAGTTGGATGATCTTGTCAGCTGACGGAAGGGTAATGCAAGGCCCGTGGCAGCCGACAACCGCAGGTCTTTATGTCGCTGAGTCTGATGAAGATGGGTTCTCCCTATCGGCCCGCTGCACCTATTGTCTTCAGCCGCTCCACGAACTACCCATCACGCGAATACGACTACTCGAGCAACATTCGAACGATGTTTTGTGGCAAGCCTCGGCCCTGCCATCAGCAATGACGTTCGGTATTGAGCCGCCAGACGTTTTGAGTGGCCCCCATGTCTTCCTGCAAGGCATTGAGCCGGGTGTACGTCTTCGCTTGGAAATCGAAGTTGACAACCAGATAGTAGAGGCGTCCGCGTTGCCGGCAGTTAGTCTCTTGTGGCAAGGCAAGCAGCTTCATTCATGGATGAAGTGGAATGATCGGGAACCTGCGGCCTCATCGACAGATCATCTCGAAGCACCGCCCACAGTACGCTGAGCAGAACCACGAGCATCACCCACCCGGTGCCGCCGAATCGATCCCAAGCTTCTCCTAGGCCGACCGCATCCTGCACACGCATTTGTTGCAGCATGACTAGGCTTGTAACTGCTAGCAGCAGGGCGCGACTTCTGCGCGGTCCTGGAACAATCAGCAGATTTGCCAAGATCAGAAACAGCAGGATTGCAAAGCACCAATGGCGGTTATGGCTGTACGTATGAAAGACAATACTTGCTGCGGGGATGCACGCAAATTCTGTTAGGTCCAAGGATCGGTCTTCATTGATGCGCCGATTAAAGAGCGGCCTGTCGTTGCGCCGGTACAAATACCAGGCAAAAAGTCCTACCGTACTAGCGAACGCCAGAGGAATGGCCATGCCAGGGTCCATATTCCATGTCGCAAACATTCGCTGTAGCCCAGCTGTTGCCGAGAGGCTGGTTTCAAGGCTCGATTTGCTGGCTAACCCGAGTGGCGACGCGTTCTCATCGCTGCTCGTCATCAACACAAAATACTCAGAAGCAACTTCCCATCCCAGCCAAGGAATCATGACCATCCAAAGGAGGAGATAAGTCACGACTAGAGCGGCAGCCGCTTGCCACGCGCGGCGTACTAGTAGCCACGGCAGAAACAGTAGTCCAATAATTTTGAACGAGGCTACCACTGCCAATACGGCACCTGCCTGCATTGAACGATGTGGTAGCAATATGGCTGACAAAACAAGCAGCAGTCCAAGCAGAATATCTATCTGACCGAGATTCAAATCAACGACTATTTTCGACACCAGCAACCCAATCGTCAGTGCCGCCGCCGTCGGTAGGGTGGCACTGTCGAGTCTTGACTTCAGTCTTTCGCCAACCAGTCGGGCACCAAGGGTGGCAGCAAGAAGCAGACATACGACCGAAAATATCGACCAGACCGCCGCCGCTACCAGGTATGGCAGCTGAGAAAGTGGGACGAAGAGAAGGAATGTCACCGGTAGATAGAGGGTGTTGAATGTGCCGGTCGCAGTCGGATCCATGAATCGCCACTCGCCAGAAACGAGCAATTGGGCCGCTGGGTAGAAGAATCCGTGAAAGTCGCCCCCTTGATGATTCGTGTACTTCAGTACCGTCGTCAAGGTCAGGCCGACCGCAATGCCCCACAGGACGAGCCACATGCATACCGACAACAACTGAGTATTCCGCGGCGATACAGCAAGTGGGGCGTGACGAGTTGGGCGTCCTGTCATTGTGGAGCAGACCTCTTCGAATCAACACTCATTGGCTCGCTACTTCAGTGTGCGAAAGGGTAGCGGTAGACGTGCAGGTCTGCCCCATTCATGCGAAGCACCAGCAGGTATACCTCGGGTTCAACTGCAGCGACGGGCTTCGCGGGATCGACTCAGAGCACAAGAAGTGCCCACTGGCCTTGGCCTGTGTCTGGTGATCTGGCGAAACGAGATTCTTAGCGGATGTTGCTTTGTGGCAACATGTTCTATCGAACAATCACTCGGACGATCGATCCCCAAGTTTGGCACGAACAATGTACATGGGGCGACCACGGGTTTGGTTGAAGATCTTGCCCACATAGACGCCCATGACACCGATTGCAATCAATATGATCCCGCCTAGCATCAAGTTGACCACAATGGTGCTTGCCCAGCCCTCAGGTGGATCGCCTCGCAGGGTATTTACAATGTAGTAAAGGCCCATCAAGAAGGCGCAACCGCTGGTCAAGGTGCCGAAGACAATCGATGCGTAGAGAAGTCGGGTAGATTGAAACACAACACCACTCAGGGCAAACTTCATCAACCGCCATAATGAGTAGGTAGAGACCCCCGACGTACGACCCACACGTTCAAAGTTGACGCGTTCCACCTTGAAACCAAGCCAGTCAAGGACAAGGCGATAGGGCCGGTCAAGATCGCTCATGCCAAGATAGGAGTCAGCAACGACTCGTCGGATTGCACTAAAAGTTCCCTGCTGGGGATCAATCCGATAGCCCGATAGTCTTGAGAGGAACCAGTAGTAGACATGATTGATGGTATTGCGCACTGGGCCGGCTGATTCCACGGCGCGATTGCCGATGGCAATGTCAGCCCCCTCCCGCAAGGCATCAAGCAGTCGGCCCACGCATTCAGGTGGATCCTGCAGGTCACAGTCCATGACCACAATGGTGTCGCCCGATGATTCTGCAATTCCGGCGGCGATGGCTTCCTGTTGTCCGAAATTGCGGCTCAACCGCACACCGATGACCGACTCAACTGTGGTAGCCAATCTGGCGGTTTCAATCCAGTTTTCATCCGGGCCACCATCCTCAACGAGGATGATCTCCCATCGGTCACACTGGTCGATTAAAGCATCTTCAAGACGCGACACCAGTTCCTGTAGCACAGTTACCGAACCAAATATCGGAATGACAATGGTCACAAATGACGGTGGCAGGTGTTGAGTGGTAGAGGCAGTCATGTCACAGCTTTGGAGGTCATGGTACTCGGGCAGGGCTCGGGCTGGAGGTGGTACACAAGTAGGTAGACGTCAATGCCAACGTGCCTAGCTGCATGCCGCAAAGTGCCCTCTGCTCGGCTCATTGTCCTGCTTGTCTCTACGCTCGATTGGCACTCCGGGAAGAGATCTAAAAGGTCCATAGATCAATGGATGGGCTACGCCCTTGCGTTGAAAGTCTGGATGCGTGCATATACGGATGTTTCTGGCGATCGATCCCGCGTAGTTTGTAGGCATGAGGTCGAGATAGGCGATGCCTTTCTGTATGATCAAGTGGAAAAAAGATGGCTACGAGATATGCCTGAATATCTTGTGAAGGACGAACTATGGCGAATTTCGGCTTGATGGCGGTTGGATATAAGGGACTGGCACTTCTTAAAAGTCTAAAGAAGCATCCCAAGTTTGTTGTTTCATATGAGAGTAAAGAAAAAGACACACATCAACAAATCATTGATTGGTGTGTTTTAAACAAAGTCGACATTTATGCGCGGGCAGAGTTTAATCAAACTCTACTAGACGGGGTCGACAAGTTGTTTCTGGTTGGGTGGCAGTTTCTTGTCTCGGGTGATCTAGAAAAATACTTTGTGTTGCATGATTCCTACCTTCCAGAACGCAGAGGATTTTGCCCAACTGTTTCTGCTCTTCTTGATGGCGAGGACTATGTTGGTGCTAGTTGTTTTTGTCCTATCGAGGGACAGGGTGCAGATTATGGAATAGTGTTTGGCCGAGAGAAGAAGTTCATTAGCCATCCATTAAAAATACAGGCGGCATTTGATTTGGTTGTTGAACTTTATGTGGGGCTAATTGATGAAGTCTTACGGGGTGATCTAAAGCCAATAAAAATTGACTATGAAGGGGGCAGCTCTTTTTCCGTATGGCGAGATGAGAAAGATTTGCAAATAGATTGGTCAGATAGCGCAGAAAACATTCATCGGAAAATCTGCGCCAATGGATATCCCTATGACGGCTCAACTACCTTTTACGAAGGCGATTTGATTTACATCACAGAATCAACTGTAGAATCCGATGTCAATATTTTGAATAGACAAAGGCACTGTGGTAAAATTTGGAAAGTAGACGATGGAAAGCCCACAGTAATTTGCGGCTTTGGTTTGCTTACTGTTGTTTCTGCCCATAATGACGCAGGTAGCGTGGCGTTTAATTTGTTGAGAAAGAGATTTTCATGAAACACAAGTCATTCGAAACTGCTCGACTTATTCGAGGATTTGCTTGAATTGACTTTGATGATTGGTGACGTGGGTGTCCAATCTCACGCCTTCATGGCGAACAATTCTTTGCTCGCTCGTAGGGGAATTGGGAACTCACATGCTGCTTACCGTACATCAGTCGGGCATGAGAAGCATCGCGCCAGGCGGCGAGGGGCGACATCATTTCGAGTGCTATGATTGCGGCTTACGACCATGCAAGGGAGGTTCTACGTGCAATCAGATGCCACAGTACTTGTGACCGGCGGAGCTGGCTTCATAGGATCTAACTACGTCCGGATGATTGCCGATCAACACCCCGACTGGTCTATCCGCGTACTGGACCTGCTGACCTACTGCGGCAATCCTGCCAACTTAACTGGACTCGAAGATCGAATCACCTTTGTGCATGGCGATATTGCCGATGCATCCATCGTTGACAGTGTGGTATCTGGCTGCAATGCGGTTGTGAACTTCGCTGCAGAGAGCCACGTTGATCGGAGTCTGATAGACAGTCGCCCCTTCATTCGGACCAATGTGGAAGGAACACAGGTGTTGCTGGATGCGTCTCGCCGCAATGGTGTCGATCGCTTTTTGCATGTATCGACTGATGAGGTCTACGGTGATTTGGCAGGAAGCACGCACCATTCACTAGAGTCAGATGTGTTTCGTCCGCGCAGTCCCTATGCGGCGTCCAAGGCAGCAGCAGAACATTTGGTTCATGCAGCTCATTGCTCTTTCGGGCTGCACACATTGATCACGCGTGGTTCAAATACCTACGGGCCTCGTCAGTACCCAGAGAAGATCATTCCACTGTTTATCACAACCGCCATGGAAGACGGCGAGCTGCCCATCTATGGAAGAGGCCAGGCAGTTCGCGACTACATGCATGTCGATGACCACTGTGCTGGAATTGATTTGGTGTTGCGCGAAGGCGACTCCGGTAAGGCCTACAACCTAGGAGCACGGCTGGAGATTAACGGTGTCGAGGTTGCGACGGCGATTGTGGAGGCGTTGGACAAGCCGAAGTCCCTCATGACCTATGTCGATGATCGGCCTGGCCATGACTATCGATACGCCGTCGATCCATCAGCAGCCGAGCAGTTGGGCTGGACACGACGGTGGTCCTTTTCCGAGGGATTGCGCCACACTATTGACTGGTACTGCAGTAATGAGGATTGGTGGCGTCCAATTCGATCTGGAGACCACTATCAGTCGTACCAATCGAACTGGTATGGCGGAAGCAAGGCCACTCCCTGATTTTCAGGTCGTCGAGATCTGTTGCTCTGCACACACGTCTCGCAGATAGGTTGCATACGAGGCATCACCCATGGCGTCCGCCAAGGCAAGAACTGCTTGGTTGTCAATCCAGCCCTGTCGCCAAGCGATTTCTTCTGGGCACGCGATCTTCAAGCCTTGCCGGGACTCAATCGTCTCAACGAACATTGACGCTTGAAGCAGACTGTCGTGCGTCCCGGTGTCAAGCCAGGCATCCCCACGCCCGAGTTGCTCGACTTGCAACTTACCCGTCTCAAGGTATGCCTGATTAACGGCAGTAATTTCCAATTCTCCGCGAGCAGAGGGTGAAATGCTGGCGGCGATATGAGGCGCTCGCTCATCGTAGAAGTACAGGCCTGTCACTGCCAGATTGGAATTGGGTTTGAGTGGCTTTTCTTCCAGTGCAAGGGGATTGCCAGCTTCATCGAGCGTGACCACTCCAAACGCAGAAGGATTGGCGACGGGGTACGCGAATATTGTTGCGCCTTCGTCGCTTGAACTTGCATGGAGTAGCCGCTGGCTTATTCCGGCTCCGAAAAATATATTGTCACCCAGTACCAACGCGCTGGGTGCGCCATCTAGAAATGACTCGGCAATTGTCAGAGCCTGTGCAATTCCTTCGGGTCGAGGTTGCTCTGCATAGTTAAAGTCAAGTCCCCACGAGGCGCCGTCGCCCAGCAGCATTTCAAATCGAGGAAGATCAGCGGGCGTGCTGATGACAAGTATCTCTCGGATCCCGGCCAACATTAGGACCGAGAGCGGGTAGTAGATCATCGGTTTGTCATATACAGGCAACAATTGCTTGCTGACCACCCGCGTCACAGGGTGCAGTCGTGTGCCCGACCCTCCGGCTAAAATGATGCCCTTTCGCTGTTTCATGCAGTTCATTCTACTCATCAGGCTCGGTGTGTATACGCAGAATGGGCTCCCTTGTTGCTCGCATCCTCATCGGGGATACTGTTCGTTATGGATAGGGAGCAGCAGCACATTCCATTCAATCGACCCTATGTGGTCGGTCCTGAGTTTAAGTATCTCGCAGACGCTATCGTGCGTGGCCATTCGGCTGGCGACGGGCATTACACGCGGTTGTGTAGCGATCTGTTGCAGCAGCGATCAGGTGCATCGAGTGTGCTGCTTACCACCTCATGTACATCGGCATTAGAACTGGCAGCGCTGCTGTTGGATATTCAGCCCGGCGACGAAGTCATCATGCCGTCTTATACTTTCGTTTCAACAGCGAACGCCTTTGTACTTCGGGGCGCAAAGCCAGTCTTCGTAGACATTCGCGAGGACACTTTGAACATGGATGAGCGTCTCATCGAGGCGGCGATCACAGATCGAACACGTGCGATTGTTCCGGTCCACTATGGGGGCGTTGCATGTGACATGGATGTCATCATGGACATAAGTCATCGACATTGCATTCCAGTTGTCGAGGACGCTGCCCAAGGAGTCAATGCGACATGGAAAGGAAAGTGGTTGGGGACCATTGGCGACATCGGGACATGGTCATTCCATGAAACGAAGAATGTCATCTGTGGCGAAGGTGGCGCCATCGTTCTCAATAACACGGCCCTGATTGAGCGAGCAGAGATTCTCCGGGAGAAAGGCACCAATCGAAGTCAGTTTCTTCGTGGGCAAGTGGACAAGTACACATGGGTCGATGTTGGCGGGTCCTTTCTGCTTTCAGACTTATTGTCAGCTTTCTTGTTTGCTCAACTGGAACACATGGACGACATCACACGGCGCCGAAAGTCGCTGTGGCAACGCTATGACGATGCGCTTCGTCCGGTGAGTGAGAGGTTGGGCCTCGATTTGCCAGTCGTGCCTGATGGGTGTGTTTCAAACTGTCACATGTACCATGTCCGTGTGCGTTCTATGGAAGAACGTGATGCGATGATCGCTGATCTTCGCAAGCGTGACATGCAGTCTGTTTTTCACTATGTCCCACTACACACATCGCCCTTTGCCAGGGGCAAGGGGTGGTCGGATTATGACCTCCCTGTAACAGAACGCGAGTGGTCGCGACTATTGCGGCTGCCGCTGTACCCTGAACTGCAAGGCGAAGATGTTGACCAAGTCATCGATTCTGTGATTCAGACCGTCTCTACGCAAGTGGGTAGTTGATCCCAAGGGCGAGGGCCGGCGCAATAGTCATGGCTGTGCACGCGAACGATCAACTGGACGACTTCTCTGCAGGGGGCAGATCGGACTTAAAGATCCAATATCGCTGGGCAATGAACAGCAAGCATGCAATACCGATGATCGCCAGTCCCTGTACTACTGTGTGGTGGATGCCAAGTAGGTCAATGCCTATCCATAGCACGGCCAGATTGAGGCCCCAGGCGCAGAAGTAAATGAATGCATAGCCAGCCATGCTACGCCGGACCGAGCCTCTGAATTCGAAACTCCAGTTCCGATTCACGGTGTACGACGCTGACATGGCCACTACGAAGACAAGCGTGGCAGCTATGTGGTGGTACATGCCGCCGGTCACCAGGATCGAAAAGGCGATTAATGCCAACGCATTGACGGAGACACCGACAATCCCATAGCGAATGGCCTGGCGGCGCGTTGTTGGGTCCTTGAGTGCAGCAAGCAGTCCAGACGGTGACGAGGTTCTTGGTTGGCGGAAAGAGGTCGTCACGGTATGCAGCGTAGCAGGGACAAGTTAAATTCGCGTATGCAGCGCCGCGGTCGACTTCAGCTTTCTGAGACTTCCGCCTCAGGAGCCAACTATAGCGCCCCCAGCATTCCATCCACGCTCTTCTTCGCATCGCCGAAGAGCATGCGAGTGTTTTCGTGGAAGAACAAGGGGTTGCCAACGCCCGCGTAGCCCGTAGCCATGCCGCGTTTCATGACGACAACCATTTTGCTCTTCCAAACTTGCAGAACTGGCATGCCTGCGATGGGACTAGCGGGGTCATTCTCTGCGCCTGGATTGACGATGTCGTTGGCGCCAATCACAAGTACGACGTCGGTGTCGGGCAAGTCGGCGTTGATCTCGTCCATTTCAAGGACGATGTCGTAGGGAATGCCCGCTTCAGCAAGCAGAACATTCATATGGCCAGGCAGCCGTCCAGCGACTGGATGGATGGCAAATCGTACGGTGACTCCTGCCTCGCGTAACTGCTTGGTGAGATCTGCTAAGGCATGCTGTGCTTGTGCCACGGCCATGCCGTAGCCCGGGACAATGACAACCGACTTGGCGGCTTGCATATGACCAACCGTATCTTCGGCCGAGATTTCAATCACTTCGCCTTGATCGGCATCGCTCGATGCTACAGCACCCTCAGCCGCTCCAAAGCCGCCGAGAATGACGCTGACGAATGAACGGTTCATGCCACGGCACATGATGAAGGACAGGATCGCACCGCTGCTGCCGACAAGCGCGCCGGTGATGATGAGCAGGTCATTGCCAAGCATGAAGCCTGCCGCGGCCGCAGCCCAACCCGAGTACGAGTTGAGCATCGAAACGACGACCGGCATGTCGGCTCCGCCGATTGCCATCACCATATGTACGCCTAACACACCAGTGATCACCGTCGCCAAGATCAGCAGTATCACGCCGGTCGTATCAATGACGATGCCATCGCTCGATACTGCACCACTTACAAACCAAACACCGATCAGCACAGTGACAATCAAGGCGGCCAGATTGAACAGATGTCGGCCTGGAATCATGAGCGGCTTGCCGGACATGACGCCATGCAGTTTGAGGCAGGCAATAACTGAACCAGTCAGCGTGATGGCACCAACACAGATGCCGATGTACACCTCGATTTCGTGGACAATCGCTTCAGAAGTATTCATGCCTGCATGCGGGTCAAGAAAACTTGCGAAGCCAACCAAGACCGCGGCGGCACCCACGAAGGAGTGCAGCAGCGCCACGAGCTGTGGCATGCCCGTCATTTGTACGCGAGCAGCGAGTAAGCCGCCGATGACTGCAGCAGGCACCATTGCCAACGCAAGCAAGCCATAGCGGGTGACATCGGGCGAAAGGGTGGCAGCTGCAAGGGCGATGAGCATGCCGATGATGCCGTACCACGTGCCTCGTTCTGCCGTCTCCTGTTTAGAGAGGCCTGCGAGACTCAAGATAAACAGTACACCTGCGACGAGGTATGCCATGGCCACAAGCGAATGGCCACTCTCGCTGCTCGCTAGAAATATCTCGATCATCGAGTGCACTGCGGGCTACCTCCTGAACATCGCAAGCATGCGGCGCGTCACAAGGAAGCCGCCAACAATATTGATCGTGGCAAAGAACACTGCTATGACGCCAAGTACAACGGCACTCATTGCTGATGTGTCAGACAAGTGCAGCAGTCCGCCCAGAATGATGATGCCGCTGATTGCGTTGGTAACGCTCATCAACGGCGTATGCAGGGCTGGGGCAACACTCCATACGACTTGCCAGCCAACAAAGCATGCAAGTATGAACACGGTGAAGTGGGTGGCAAATGATGCGGGTGCCCATAAGCCAATGACGATCAGCAAGCCGACTGTGGCAATCGCACCAATGCCTGTCGCCACGCTCCGCAGGAGTCCAGATGGAATCTTGGCAGTGGATAGCGCGCTGTCTTCTTCCTCAGCATCTTCGGGACGCTTGCCAAAGTCCTTGGAATAATCCGGGGCGATAATAGGGTCGTCTGGCTTTGGTGGAGGCCACATGACCTCGCCGCCATGAGTCACCAGTGCGCCACGAATGATTTCGTTGTCGAGGTCGATGTCGAAATCTTCGTTGCCGCCCATCTCTTCAAGCATGGCTGCAATGGCATTGCCATATAAGCGGCTCGATAGGCCCGGCATGCGGCCAGGCAAATCGGTGTAGCCGACAATCGATACGCCATGGTGCTCGACGACTTCACCCGCGACAGTCAGTGCACAGTTTCCACCTCGCTCAGCGGCGAGGTCGACAATGACGGACCCTTCCTTCATGGTCTCGACCATGCCAGCAGTAATCAGAACTGGCGCATCACGGCCTGGAATCATGGCGGTTGTGATGATGATGTCGACTTCGATCGCTTGCTCAGCAAAGAGTTTCATCTCTGCTTCGAGGAATGCCTCGCTCATGACTTTCGCGTAGCCGCCTTCGCCCTCGCCACTTTCTTCGAAGTTCAGTACGAGAAAATCGGCGCCGAGGCTTTCGACCTGCTCCTTGACCGCGAGCCGGGTATCAAAGCCACGCACAATGGCGCCCAAGCCTCGGGCGGCAGTCATGGCCGAGAGCCCCGCTACGCCGCCTCCAATGACCAGCACCTTGGCCGGCTCAACGCGTCCGGCAGCAGTCATTTGGCCGGCAAAGAAGCGTCCAAAGAGGTGGGCCGCTTCAATGATGGATCGGTAGCCAGCAATATTCGCCAGAGCGCTCAAGACATCCAGTTTCTGTGCGCGGCTAATTCGCGGCACGCAGTCCATTGCAATCGCCGTCACACCAGCTGCTGCGAGGCGTGCGAGCGCAGGCTCGTTGTTCGCCGGCCAAATCATGCCAAGCAGAATCTGCCCCTGTCGCATCGACGCAATCTCTGTGTCGCTCGGGGGCTCAACCTTGAGCACAACATCACACTGTTGCCAGATGTCGGCGGCTGACACAATCGCCGCGCCGGCCTCGATGTACTTGGCATCACTGCAGTTCGCCTGAGCACCAGCGCCTGCTTCGACCTGAACATCAAAGCCCAGTTTACGGAGACGCTCGACGGTTCTTGGAGCGACCGCGACGCGGCGCTCCTCGCTTCGTACCTCGCGGGGAATACCGAGTTTCATGGCGATCTGGAGTCCTGCCTCGTAGGTGTCAGAACGCATTTCGCGGCGAGCGCCCCCGATGGGCGTACCGGCGAATAGGCGATCATACTGATCGGGTGGGAACTCTGTGGTGATCTTAAAAAATCATCGAGAGATCTTTGGACTTTGAGTGGTTTCTGACGCAGTCGATTGAGGCTTGTATCCCCCGCGGGGCTCTCTCTGGCCCTGTCTTCATGGAGCCCCAGAAGGCCTTTCCCGTTCCCTGTGCGGGCTGGTGTAGAGACTTGCGCCGCGTTGGCCACCCAATAGTGGAAATGAGCACAGAGATCTTGACTCAGAGAAGGAGTCTTTGGTGGGGGGAAAGTGTCTTTAGTGGCAGTGCTTACACACGGTATCCTTTGGTCTTCCAGTGAGGATTCTGAGCATGCACCATCATGGGATAGTCGGGTTGATTCTGAGTGCATTTGGGGTCGGTTCTGCGCTTGCTCACAACCACGAGCCTTCTTGGCTTGAGTCGCCGAGTGCGCTTCATCTAGATCTCTCTGGGCCGATGAATGTGCGTGGTGACGGGCAGGCCTGGGCCACCGTGCGTCTGCTCAATCTCACGATGACGCCTCAATACCTGCAGTCAATACAGTTGATCCGAGATGGCGAGGTTGTGGATACCAATCAATTGGAGCAAACCCTTGTGCCAGTGGGCAAGGCGGCCGAACAGTACCGTCTGCTCGATGCGAAGATGGAGGCAGTGCTTGAGACCGATCCCGAGCAGGCACGCCTGCTCAATACAGCAATGCGAATGCCGCTCGCAACGACGTCCGCAGCGTCGATTATGCGTCGCGTTGATCCGGGAAGTGATCTGAGTGGGAAGTGGTCGATCGAAATCAATACGCTCGTGCATGACAAGCCCGTGCAGCACATTATGCCGGTTCGTTTTTCTCGTCATTTGCCGCTGCCGAATGGATCGGCGATAGCGAAGCAGTGGGTGCTTGACACAACGACTTGCCATTGGCGCGAGAACGGTGTTACTGCGAGCCGGGGTGGTGGGACGTGGCTTGCAGGTGATCAGCACTTACATACAACTTGGTCGCTTGATGCCTATGTACTCGATGGCACTGAAGAGGGTCCCGCTGATTACGCTGACGCGGCCCGCGCTCTTGGCTTGGACTGGATCATGATCACCGACCACTCCAACATCCATGCGTGGTGGGTTGGCGAATGGTTTTTCACGCCAGAGCAACATGAGACTGCCCGTCAAGAGGCTGCCAACTATCGCGTTCGTGAAGATTGGCCTGTCCTCTACAGTCAAGAAATGGGCTTGGGACGCACTGGTTTCTGGGATCTTGCGTCGCACATACTCGTGTATCCACTGGACACTTTTGATGCTCCATACTTAGAAAATCCATCAAGCGGATTGATCTTTGGTCATGCTGATTGCGAGAGCGAGCAGGTCATCCTCGATCGCATCAATGACAATGGCTGTTACGGATTCATCGCGCACCCATTCGAGGAAGGCACGCTGACATTCTCGGTGTGGGACTGGGACAACGGCGCCACTGGCTGGGCGGGCTTTGAAATTTGGTCCAATGCGGGCAGTGAGTTTCAGGAGTCGGATCTCGCCTCGTTAGAGAAGTGGCATGAACTGCTTGGTCAGATTGCAGCTCCATCAGGCGGATCACTTGCCCAGCGGCCTGGTTTTCCGACATACTTTCCGATTGGAATCGGCAATAGTGATGCTCATGAAACAGGTTCGATCGGCAACGTGTTTACTTATGCGCAACTCAATCAAGTAGATCCGGAGTCACTACGAGAGGTCTTTCTTTCAGGCCGCTGCGTTGCGTCAGATGGGCCACTCGTGACAATTGAAGTCAATGGCGTTGGCATCGGCGATGTGGCAATTCTTCCCGAGGGTCGTGGCCGCGCCGTCGTGCGACTGGAAACAACGCCCGAGTTTGGCACGGTTGACCAATTCACACTTGTACTTGAAGCCGACAATGAAAATCTCATTGAATTCCCGACCGACTCGGCAAGTGGATATGCCGTGGAGTACGTCATCGAGTCTCCACTGATGTTTCAGGATGTAAAATACTTGACGGCGTGGGCACAGACAGATGACTTGTCGCGGTTGGCTTTGACAAACCCGGTGTGGCTACAGTCAGCAGCAGCTGGTGATGTTGATGGCAGCGGATCGGTTGGTATCAATGACTTGCTCGTCATGCTTGATTCCTGGGGCAATTGCCAAGGGTGTCCGGCCGACAGTACTGGCGATGGTGTTGTTGGTATCGATGATCTGTTGGCGTTGTTAGCGAACTGGCAAGCCTAGCAATCAATCAAACATCAACACGAGCCATGCGAGGAAGATCACGGCGTGCACGCCGCCTTGCAGGATGTTGGTGCGGCTGCCCGAGAACGTGACCGTGCACACAAGCAAGGTCAAGAAGAGGAAAAGCGAATCAACTCGGTTGAGTCCCAGTTGTACTGGTAGGCCAGTTGCAAACCCAATCATGACGACGGCGGGAATCGTTAAGCCAATTGTTGCAAGCGCGGATCCAAGGCAAATATTGACGCCGCGTTGCAGTTGATTGGCTGCAGCTGCCTTGGCAGCTGCGACGGCTTCTGGTGTCAGAACCAGAATGGCGACAACCAAGCCAGCGAGCGCCGTAGGGGCGCCCAGTTGCTCAATGCCGACGTCTAGCAAAATGGCGAGCTTCTTTGACAGTAGTACCACTGGAACCATGGTCAAAATGAGTAGCACTGCGTGCCAGGGCACTGTTCGCATAGAGGCGGGAGGATGATGCGTATCGACGACATCCATGGTGTCATCGGAGGGCTGTGTAAAGAAGTGGCGATGCCGCATTGTTTGGACGCCAAGGAAGAGTCCGTATAACAAGACACACATCAAAATGAGGAAAATTGATAGTGTTGTCGAGGCCGAGGCGTCCGATGTGGACGTTGTAAATTGCGGCAGCACCAGTCCAAGCGCTGCAAGTGGAATGATGACTGACAAGTAGGCGTTGGCACCACTGAAGTTGAATGCGGGCTCGCGGTGTTTCAGTCCGCCGATTAGTAACGTCATGGCGATGAGTCCGTTGAGGACGAGCATGAGCACCGAGAACATGGTGTCCCGGCCAAGCGCTGGGTTGGCATCGCCTGTCAGCATGACCGTTGAGATCATGGTGACTTCAATGCCGATGACCGCGAGGGTCAGAATGATCGTGCCAAGAGGCTCACCAAGCAGCACAGCCAAGCAGTCCGCGTGGCGGACAACCGAGAACGCTGACCAGAGAATCAGGCAAAACAAAACGCAAAAGACAATGATTGACCGGGTTGGTGTGGCCATGGGGTCATCAAACCAGCCCGGGATGGCAAAGAACACCACTCCACTGGCCACAATGCCGCCGATGAGTGGGGCTTCAGTGAAGAGGACATTGGGCTTTTTGTCTATTTGGGATGACATTTGGAGTGGAACCATAGTCTGAAGAGCCTTTCAGTGGCCAGCTCTCTCCTCTTCGGGGGATCCGCACTTGCCAGAAGTGCGTATGGAGTGCAAGATGCGGGGGATTGCGCGATCGATCAGCTTTGTTTTGGATTACGCAGTATTTCATGCTCTACTAGTCTTTCACTACATACAGCACCGAGACAGAGGAGACAGTCGGATGTTTAAATTGATAGCAGCAGGGGCCATTGCGGCTTCTGGAATGGCCTTGGCAGGGCCTTTTGGGACACACGAAGACCAGAAGGATGCCGAGTCACAACGCCCAGCTTTATCGCTCTTGCAGGAGCAGGTGCTGGGACTGCGTGCCCATTATGCATCTGATGGCCGTCTCGACCGTCTATATGGCAAAGTCTTTGAGACTGGTACCTCTGCCAAGGACACCGCCGAGCGATTCATCGCTGGCCAAGCTGGTATTTGGGGCCTCGATGCCGATGACCTCCGCCCTGGCGGCGTGCTGCCCAGTGGCACCGTTGTGCAGGCCATGATGCACGATCCCTCGACGGGCTTGCCGCGATTTGAGGGCGTGTACTACAGCCAATGGGCAGGAGAGTATCCGGTCTTTCAGAGCCGTCTACTCGTGTTGACGCTCAATCGTCCTGATCACGGGGCGGTGCTTGCTGGAGCTGACCTTCGCGATCTCCGAAACTTTACGCCGACTCGCCCTGCAGCGGCATTGACCGGTACCCCAAGATTGACAGGTCTCTCGCGAACGCTTCTTGGCAGCGACGAGGCATTTGTTGCGAGCGATCCTCGCGTTGTTGTGTTTGCGGGCTACGATCTTAAACCAGCTACGCCGACCATGGCGATTGAGTTTGTCGCACAGGTTGGCGGATTTTGGGAGCCTTCGACGTATCAGAAGCGTCGCTATGTAGTTCGAGCAGACGACGGCTTGGTGTTACATGACGAGAACATGATTCTCTCATGCATGGCAACTGACATGCCGCTTGGCGCTATGGCTGTTGCCGCAGCAGGCACAGTGACTGGCCAGGTCCGAGGCAACATGACTGCTGGGACAGCCGCAGATGCTTGCGGTCCAGAATTCGTATCTAACCTCCCGTATGCTAGCGTGACAGCGAACGGCACAACGGTGTATGCCGATGCGAACGGCAACTTCACACATCCATACAGTGGTGGCTCGGCGTCTTTTGGTGGTTCGCTTGGTGGCCAATGGTTCAGTGTCAATAACGAGGCCGGATCGACCACGTCCGCATCCAGCAATGGTGGCTCCGGCGATGTGGTGAACATCACCTATAACAGTTCGCCGAGCGAATTGGTGACAGCCCAGACCAATGCGTACCTTGAGTCCAATCGCGTGCGTGACATGGTGCTTTCATACAACCCAACATTCCCAACGATCTACAACCAGACGGACTGGCCGATCAATGTCAATATCAATGACTCATGCAATGCCTTTTACGACTACAGCTCGATCAACTTTTATCAGCAGGGTGGAAGCTGCAACAACACAGCTTTCTCAGTCATCGTGCACCATGAGTACGGCCATCATTGCGTGGCGGTGGCTGGTTCAGGCCAAGGCGAGTATGGCGAAGGCATGGGCGATGTTCTTGGTGTTGTTATTACCGGTGACTCAAAGCTCGCTCGTGGCTTCTACGCGAGTGACTGCAGCAACGGGATTCGTGATGCCGACAACAGCTGTCAGTTCTCTGCATCGAATTGCTCGTCTTGTGGCAGTGCAATTCACCCGTGTGGCCAGTTGATTTCAGGCTGCGTCTGGGACACTTGGCTGGCACTTCAGCTCAGCAGCCCGCTGAATGCACAGGCGATTATCAGCAACTTGTCTGTGAACAGCATACTGCTTCACAGTGGCACGTCTATTAACGACGCGATTGCAATTGACTATATCTCGCTCGACGATGATGATGGCAATATCGATAACGGTTCGCCTCACTACTTTGAAATCGCAGAAGGTTTCGGTATGCACGGTTTGAATGTGCCTGAACTCGCGCTTTTATCGATTACCGCACCAGATGGTCTTCCAGATTACATCGCTCCGAATGGTGGCACTTCAGTTCGCCTCTCTATTGCGAATCTCCTTGGCCAGTTCGAAGAGGGCAGTGGCCGAATGTTTGTTGGACAAGATGGTTTGTTTGATCAGGTCACGCTCGACCCTATTGGCAGTGAATATGAAGCTGTCTTCCCGTCCAGTGATTGCGGCGACGAAATTGAGTACTTCTTCAAGGCCTCCACGACCTCGGGTCAAATTATCTATTGGCCAAGCGGCGCTCCTTTGGAGGCATTCATGGTGCAATCCGCCTACGGAGAACCAATTGTGGCGTTCTCAGAAGACTTCGGGACGGCAGGTGGTTTTTCTGCCAGCGGTACAGCTGATGATGGTCAGTGGACACACGGCGTTCCCGTAGACTGTGATCGCGGTGATCCACCGACCGACTTTGACGGCAACAACAATTGCTGGTTGACAGACAATAGCAGCGCCAGCGGTTGCAATAGCGATGTCGATAATGGCACGGTCTATGTGACCTCGCCTGCGATGGATGCTACGGCTCCTGGCTTATCCCTCTGCTACGCCCGTTGGTTCAGTAATGACTCAGGCGCCGCGCCGAATACGGATACATTCGTTGTCGAGGTGTCCGTTGATAACGGCTCACTGTGGTTGCCCTTGGAAACGGTCGGCCCAGGTGGAAGCGAAGTGTCAGGTGGCTGGAACGACGTGTGCTTCCTCTTGGACTCAGTTGCTGGGTTCACGCCTACGAGCCAGATGCGTGTGCGGTTCTCCACTTCAGATGGTTCGACTGATGGTTCAGTCGTTGAAGCAGCGATTGATGCGATCTCACTTGCAGCAGCCGATTGTGAAGATGACAACGCATGCACAGGCGATCTTGACGGCAATGGTCACGTGGATGTGGATGACATCCTCGGGGTGATCGATTCATATGGTTCAAACGCTGGCGGTGACGTCGATGGCGATGGCGATACGGATGTCGACGACCTCCTACTTATCGTGGGTGCTTTCGGTCCCTGTGTCTGAGTTTGTTCTTACTGTCCTCTTTTGCAGACGCCCTCAAGCCACTGGCTTGGGGGCGTTTGTTCATTCTGCTTGCTGCCACAACCCTTCCGTGGGCGGGGGAACACGTTTGTCTGGTCGGCCCTTGCCAGGGGTGCGTGGCGGGGCGGGCCTAATGCGACCGCGTTCGAGTCGAGGTGGGTGGACCGGCCGACTGCTGAAGTAGTCGGTGTCTGCCAGTGGGGTCATCGCCATCGAGACGATGGTGTTGCCGCCTTGCACAATTTCGCCAAAGGCGCAATACAGACCATCGAGTCGGGCACACTCTTCACGATCAAGTGCGATGAACCACTGAGAACCCGCCGAATCTGGGTCACTACTGCGGGCCATCGAAATGACGCCGAAGGCATGCCCGAGGGTTGAGGGTTCAAGTGGCAGCCAATGTCCCGGACCACCGCTGCCGGTGCCAGTCGGGTCGCCGCCTTGCACGACGAAGGGGCGGCCGCCGCGGCCCTCTGGAATGATCCGGTGCGCGATGGTGCCATCGTAAAAGTGGTGTGCTACAAGGTCACGAAAATTTCGTGAGGTCAATGGGGCTGCATCTTCTCGAAGATCAATTGTCAATTCACCATGATCGGTTTTCAGAACGACGTCGGTTTCGCCCCAGACCCACCAGCCGCTCCGCACAACAGCGTCGTCACGAGGAATGGCGGTTGGTGTTGCGGCGCTATCGATGCGTCCTGCGGACTCGGGCAGATCGTCGCGTTCTTCAGCACCTTCGTCTTGCCAGCCCGAAACGGTTTTCCATTCGCCACGTACTTCGTCGTGCCGTGTCTCCATGATGGGTACGCGGCGAGAGAGTGCTGGCTCGATGACAAGAGAACTTCCAAGGGGTTCCCCGCTTTTGTGAATGAGTTGGAGGTACACAGGTTCATCTAGTTCAAGAATCACAGGCATCACGCTGATTACATCAAGTTGTTGGAGCGGCGCAGGCTTGTGGGTGGCCAGCGTTGTGCCGTCATGTCGCATCAGTACCAGCGCAGCGTCGGGTGAATCCACAAGCACATCAATCAGTAAAAAACCATCAGAGGCCGTCCATATGTGCGGCGCACGAATCGGTTGCACGGGTACCAGGCTGGCACTAAGGAGGGCAGAGAGGAAGAGGGGCACATCGACACTCCTGAGTTGAGGGTTCGGGAGGGGGGGCAGGCTGGCGGTTCAGTAGATGTCACCATCAGCGATCTTTTGATGGTTATATCTCAGTGAGATGGTTGGATGCTTGTTGCCGCCGATCACGTTGACCAGTTGCCAACCACAGTGAGGATGTCGTTGACGTCAACTACATCGTCACTATTGAAGTCTTCTGGGCAGTCTTCACACGGGCCAAAGGCAGCAAGCACCGCGAGTAGATCATCTGTGCTGACCAGATTATCGCCATTAACGTCGCCTGGAACACTTGGTTGATCTCCGTCATCTGTTGCGATCAGATTTGAAGTGATGTTGATGAGGATGTCAATGGTCGTTGGCGTAAGGTCAAGTAGCACACCTGCTTCTGATCCAGGCGGAAGCACAGTTGGTAACTCGACAGGGATAGTTGGTAGCGGCTGGTCCGGAAGATCGGCTGACTCATCGACTGTGGAAGTGGCGGTCAAGGACAGCGTGTTTTTGCCATCGCCTTGGGTGTAGACACCTTCTATGTTCAGAATGAGTGCGAATTGCAGTGGGAATTCTCCGAGTAACTCAGTCATCACCATCATGTCAAGTGTCATTGGCACTGCAACAAGTATGTCAGTGACGCCAGGTTCATCAGGGCGCGCAGTTGCTGGGCCAACACCAGGAATAACAGTTTGAGTAATCGTGCAACTGGTGACTGAACCCTCGCCCAGAGGGAAGCTGATTGGCACGCCTCCTATGAAGAGCGAATCGGGATTGATGCTTCGAAAGGTCTCAATGAGAATCGTGCCATTGGCTGCTGCTGACAAGACACTCTCTGGCAAGACGTCCCATGACAGATTTGTAATGCTCGCCACTCCGAGTATGTCGTCAATCTCAAGATCAAGAGGGCCGGTCGGAATTGTGTTACCACCTAACTCAATCGCAGCGGTGAGGGAAAGTGGAATTGGATTATTCCCACTGCCGCCCCACACACCCTCGCGTGTTTGCGTGCCTTCTGGATTTGACTCTGCGTCCCAGTCGCCAATGAGTGTCCCATTAATGTAGGTACTCAGTGTGCCTGACAGCGTGAGTTCGCCGTTGTTGCTGAGGTGAAAAGTGGCTGCGGATGCGCCAGTTGTTGCGATGGCAAGCATTGTGGCAATGAGTTGCATATGGAGTCCCTCTCAATAGTCTCCCCAGTGTGCCACATTCAGGAGCTAATTCCAAGCTCGAACCAGAGATCGCTTGACCTACTGGCAGCCACCCGCGATTATTGAGTTGTGCTGTGGGCCATTCTGAGCCCGTAGTCTGTTTAAGGAGGTTTTCTGTGCGTGTACTGACAATTACATTCTTAAGCATGTCACTTGGCATGCTTGGTGCTTGCGACAATTCTTCCAAGTCTGGCGCTCTGATTGGAGCCGGTGGTGGCGCGCTTGCGGGGCAAGCAATCGGCGGCAATACCAAAGGAACGCTCATCGGCGCTGGTGTTGGTGCGTTGGGTGGCTACCTCGTTGGCAACGAAATGGATAAGAAGCGGCAGCAGGAGCAGGCAGCCGCGAGAGCCAACAGCCCGGTATACAACCAGCAACAACAGCAGAGAAACTTGCAGGCCGAGAATGAACGCCTTCGAGCTGAAATCGAAAATGAGCGACTTCGGCGCGAATTGGAAGCTGAGCGAGACAACTGAGTCTTCGCTTTCAGCGGTTTGCAGATTCGTACGCGCTGAGCTTTTACACTGAGCCGCCTGCGGGAGAGACCTTGCGTCACTGCAGTGTGTCAGTGACGCGGACTGTCCTACAGAGACTGTGCCGGTGGATCTGTAGACGACAGGGTGCCGCACATCGCCTGGCATATCGACAGGTTCTTGACAAAATGTGCGATCGTATGGCGACGAGTGCCTGTCGAGTTGTTGTGTCAATGTTCGCGATTAGCAGCGGCGTCGGCGGTGCAGCGCGAGCGCAAGAAGCATTGCCGCTATACCACCTGGCGCAGGAACAGCGACGAGTGGCAGCGTAGGTGGAATTGCGGAGTAATCATCATTAAATCCGTTGTACCAGCCTGAGATGAACCCATCAGAAAGTTCAATCATGTCGACGCCCAGCATGGCATCGGTCCAATTCGGCCCGTCATCTGTAACTGTGCCCAGTGAGTGTGCCCAGTAGTAGTCTGGATTTCCTACGGGGTTTCCGTACGAGAAGTTGTTGATGAAGATGCCGCTTCCCCAGTCAGTCCAGTCGTAGCCCAATCCATCGGCATTCAGCGCCAGCAACATGTCGTGTACGGTGGCTGTGTCGTCCCATGAATAGGAGAAGGCGTACACTGGATCGGCTGTCGCCGAAAAGTCGATGACTGCATAGGCGGTGTTGTCACCTGAGCCGGTTGACCACGTGATGTCGAGGGCTATATCGGCCGAAGCGATGGATGTGATAGCGGTGAGTGCTACTGCGGGCAGGTATGCAATGCGCATGGGGGATCCTTCAGGTCCGTGTGTCGCGGACCGGCGTGCGGGAATGGGCAGGTCTTCCGGCTGTGACCCGTGGCCCGATCGTCTTCCCACAACCAGTTGTTGGTGCAGTGACATTGATCGAGTGTCTCGCCCCGCATGTTGTGCTGGGCAAGGGGTCGTACGGCGGCGGCACCGCGGTGGACTATTCCACTGATGTCAGTGGACCACACTTCCCTCTTGGCCTCCAGCCTTGCGGCACACGCCGCAATTCGGAGGAACCACATTCCGGCGGTAATCATACAATTTCTGATGCATGAACGGGCTATCGCCCGTGACTGTTGCTGCGAGCGAAGTGCTTGCCGATCTCCAGGGGGTGCCACTGGTCGCGGAGGTGGCCGGTGAGGAGACTGCGATGTTCAGCCTCGCTACCCGTCTGCGTACTTCTGGCGATACTTATCCCGAAGTTGGGTATGGCGACTGCTGAGATCCACGGGGCGGCCGTCAATCCAGGCCTGCTCTACATGCGTGCGTAGTTGCAGGGGATCGCCTGTGGTGACGATGATTGTCGCCGCCTTGCCAGGTTCGAGGCTGCCGAGCTGATCGCCAACGCCGAGAATTTCAGCAGCATCAATCGTGATGGCACGAAGACCTTCGTTTGGAGTCAAGCCGTTTGCAACCGCAGTGGCGGCATGATGTGGCAGATTACGAAGGTGCGCAGGCCGATCTCGCGGTGCGATGCAGAATCGAACCCCCTTGTCACGTAGCCTCGATGGCAACGTGTGTGGTTCATCCGGATCGCGATTGCGGGAACGCGGATATCGGTGCACACCACGGACAATGACGGGCACGTCTTCTTCAACAAGAAGCGTCGCCACTTCGTCGGCTTCTTCGCCGCCCAGAATGATCGGGCTCATGCCTCGCTGTTTGGCCCAGGCGACAGCTGTTGCAATCTGACCTGCAGTCGAAGCCTTGATGAGCAGTGGCTGCTCGCCTGCGAGCGCGGCACGCATGGATTCCGCGCGGCTGTCGGGCGGAAGACTGGGATTGGCGTCTGCAGCGGCAAGCCACACTTCGGCGTTGGTGAAGTAGTCATCAATTGCTTGGACGCTCTTGCTCGAGTTTCCGCTGGAGTCACTGCGGCGAAAGGAAACACGATCTGTCGATGGCCACTCGATGACCAGTGCGGCAGATTGTGTAATCGCGAGATCTTCCCAGTCCCAACCATCTAGACGAATAAGCGCCGCTTGCCCGGGAAGGCGACCTCCATCCGGGACTGACAAGGCTGTCAGAATGCCCGCTGCTCGGGTGACAGGGATAAGATCGCTATCTGGGTTCAACGCGACGACTGCGCGAACCTCGGGTGTGTACGAGCCATGTTCATCGTGATCGTGTGTGACTTCAGCCATTCCGGTTTCGGTTAGACCAAGAATCGAGTCGGCAGCAATCAAACCCGGATAGACATGCCGACCTTCGAGGTCGATCACGGTGGCACCATCGATGATGGGCTGATCTCCGCGGCCAACAAGGGTAATGCGACCATCTTCAAATGCGATCCACCCGTCTTCGAGGGGTTCGGAAGTGACTGGATGAATCGTTCCACCGATAAGCAGTACAGGATCCTTTGTCGGCGCGGCGGGGATTTGCCGTGATTGTGCCATTGCCGCGGACGTGCAGGCGACGGAGAGTAGGGTAATGCGTGTTGAGATATTCAAACTCATTGGAGATCCTCTGTGTGCACATGGTCAGCTGGTATGCCGCAGCAACCGCGATGGTCATCGGCGTGTTCTGTATATGGGTTCGCAGCCCACGCAGGTTCGGCATCGGGTTCTTCGTCTGTCTTCAACTCAGGCGGCGCGCCGAGTTGTTCATGAAGGACGAGTTGTACAAGTCGTGTTCGCTCGTTGGTGTCTCGTTTGGCGAGTTCAGCGTCTTCTACGCGGTCGAAATACTTGGCGCCATCGATCCATGTCTGTTGGCACAGACTGTAGGAGTTGAGTGGGTCGAGGTTCCAGACGACAAAGTCGGCGTCCTTCCCTGCTTCGAGAGAACCGGTTCGATCATCGATTTGTAACTGCTTGGCAGGGTTGAGCGTGACAAACTTGATTGCCTCTGAAGGGGGCAAGCCGCCATATCGCACGGCCTTCGCCGCTTCATCGTTCATACGCGTGGCGAGTTCGCTGTCATCGGAGTTGAAGGAGACCACCACGCCTTGTTCGTGCATGATCGCGCCGTTGTAGGGGATGGCGTCCATAACTTCGATCTTGTACGCCCACCAGTCGCTGAACGAACTGGCCCCAGCGCCGTGGCGAGCGATATCGTCTGCAACCTTGTAGCCCTCGAGGATGTGTTGGAGTGTTCCGATCGTGATGCCAAACTCTTCGCAGGTCCGCAAGAGCGCCAGAATCTCATCTTGCCGGTACGAGTGGCAGTGAATCAGACGCTCGCCTGCGATGATTTCAGCGAGTGTGTCCATTTCAAAGTCGCGTCTTGGCGGAATCTTGGTGGCTTGCTCTTGGGAGTCCATGGCATTCCATGTGTCCCATGTTTCGGCGTAGTGCTGCGCGGTGGCGAGGCGATCGCGAATAAACGCATCGACGCCCATTCGCGTATCGGGGTATCGGCCACTCGATCGTTTGACATTCTCGCCGAGGGCAAACTTGATGCCTGGTGGAGCGGCGTCAACGGGGAAGTCGCGGGCATGCTTTCCCCAACGCAACTTCACAACACTATTGCGTCCACCAATTGGGTTGGCCGAGCCGTGCAACTGGTTGGCTGCAGTTAGGCCGCCAGCGAGTTGGCGGTACCAGTTCATATCGTCGCCAGCGACTACGTCGCCAATACCAACTCTTGCCGTACTTGATTCGTTGAATTCATTGACGCCACCGTCGATGCCAGTGTGGCTATGGCAGTCGATCAGTCCGGGCGTGATGTGCATGCCTGTTGCATCGACGATGGGTTCGGCGACTTCGGGAGCGCCCTCCATCGAGCCGGCCCAGACAATATGTCCGTCGCGAATAACAAGACATCCGTTCTCAACGATGCCGCTCGTGCCTGCGGTCCACAATGTTGCGTGTTCGAAGCGAATATTCTCGGGTTCAACCGGCTTGATGCGGCCACGTGCCCCGAGCGGAAAGGGAACATCGCTTGGAATGCCTGCCCAGCGAACATCGGGTTCGCTGTCTGCATCATCGGCGTCGCTCTCTTCAGTCTGCCGCGCAACCTGGAATTCCGCCTCACCCATGGGGCTCGACGCTGTGCCAGTTGCCTCGTCGCCTTCAACATGCGCCACGATGCTGTAGGCGCCGCCATCCGGGGTTTGGCCGCTGAACTCCAGTGTGCCGGTGGCTTCGTCGAAACTGCCTGCATCCATGGGCATTTCTTGCCGCATGATCATCAGTTCGCCAGAAAGCACGCCATCATCGTCACGGGTGACCGTCAATTCGATTGGTGGCTGAAAGTCTCCACCAAACTCGAGAGATCCAATCCACACTCCAGTTGCGGGATCACGTTTCTCAGTATCGAGTTCGTCCTCGGCCGCTTCGGCGTCAGCAACTTCATCATCAGTGTCGTCGGCGTCGCCAGTGATGACCAGTCGCATTCGCATCACATCACCATTTGGCATCACCGCACGGCCAATGAGCGAGTCGCCGCGGACGACGCCAGCGATCCGAATCCAGTCTTCGCGGTCGAGTATGCGGCCATCGATGGATGCGGTCAGTCTGTGCCCGGTGAGGGCGACTTTCTTGACTTTGGCCTTGCCGCCATCGGAGAGCGTGACGGTCAGTTTCTTCTGGGCAACATCAAGTGTTGCATCAGCTGTCGTATCACCGATCGTCAACGTTCCAGCGCCTTTGAACGTGACCATTGGATCTTTGTCGTAGTCGCTTTGTGTACCTGAAACCCACGTCTCTTGGATCTCGGTGTCATCCTCAAAGAGATTGCCATCACACACCACAAGGTGGGCGGGCATGCCAACAGCGATTCGACCAGCGCGGTCTTCGATCCCGAGCAACACAGCAGGCGATGTTGTGATGTGCGAGAGGGCAGCGTCGGCATCGAGTCCAGCCTTGATTGCTTGTGAGAGTGCCTTGTGAACATCCTTTGGCGCATCAAGATCATGGGTTGTGACGCACGTGGGGATGCCCGCTGCTTGCATCCGGCGAAGATTGGTAGGGGCTTGCTCCCAAGCCTGCAGCGTTTCAAGCGGCACGCGAATGGCCGAGTCGATGGAGTCGAGTTTGGGTTGTTCGGGGTAATCCAATGGAACGATGATCGTGGCCCCACTACTGGCGACGCCTTCGAGGTCGCGGTACTCGTCTCCACTTCCAAGGATGATCAGGTTGACATCCATCTCACTTGCCAGTTTGGCTGCGCGAAGTGTTTCCTTCACATCGCGGGTTTCTACAAGCAGTGACTGATGTCCTTGCATCAAAGGCGACAGAGCGATGAGATCATCCTGGCGGTGGGGCGGCTCAAGTGCGTTCTGTTCAGCGGCGTCAACGGCGGCTGCGTACCACCTTGCATCACTGAGCGTCTGTCGCATCATGGCAATCGAGCCCATCAGTGAACCGGGTCCACCCCCTTGACCCCAGCCCCCTCGTTCAAAGGCTGCTGCCATGGCTGGCGTGCCGCCGCAGTCTTGCAAGTCGCGTGCATCTTCGGCGGTCGTCATGATGACGCCGGTGCCACGCAAGATGCCCTTCTCAGGATAAGTCGCTGCGATGCAGTACCCGGCCTTGCGCAACGCGGCTCGTTTTGAGGATGGCAACACGCCACCGGCACCTCGCAAATCTACTTCAGGGTGGATGCGACTGTTCCAATGACCGGTGGCTTCGTTCGATGTGTCCTCCACGGTGATGGTGGCGGCGGGCTCGATGAAGCCCGGGTAGATGACCCGGTCCTCCATTGTCCAGAGCCTTGCATCGGCAGGCACTTGCACGTCAGTCCCGACAGCTTCGATCATTCCATCTCGAATGATGATGGTGGCAGCTTCAAGCCGCTGGCCAGGTTCAGTTACCACATCGGCGCCGACGATCGCGTGGCAGCGATGTTGGTGTTCAAAAGGACCATTGGGGCGGGGTTCGAGGCTGTTCTGGGGGGCAGCCAATGCGGCTGCCGCTATGGCGACAGTTGAAATGCACAGACAAATCATGGTTTGGTCTTCTCCACCTCCGCCATTCTCCCTCACAAGGGTGGGCGGGTTGGGACCAGTTTACTAGCAAAAGAAGGCGTGACCTCAGGCCACGTGACCCACCTACCAGCTTGGCATCGCAAGTCGATGATCTTGTGGATCGTTCTCACAAGTAGTGAGAGAGATTGACTGGCGGTCAGGCTGCGTCTTGCATGCCATTGCTCGCGATTTCGATGGTTTGGGCAACCATCGCCGAGGGGATCCACCACCAGTATGGCTGCCCTTGCAGCCTGACGAAGATACAATTTTCGGCCTTGCGGCCCTTGTAAATCGCTCTTTGGCCATTTTTGAGAGTGACTAGATACATGGAAGAAGGCTCCAAGACGGGTGGATTTTCGGGGCCACTGCTACTCGATTCGTCACAGCGACTCCGCCGCTTTACTTCAACTACGTACTGCGGCAAAGTTTGTTTGCCGATCTCACAATTGAAATGGATAGATCGCACCAAGGCCCAGCATGGTGGTCAGGGCATCGAGGGCGTCCTGCGAGTTTCGGCCAAGCGTGGGGTCGGCCAAATCGGCGGGCGAGAGGGTCTCGGGATACCAACGCTCAACCCATGATCGGAGGGTTTTGTGGCGATCTTCTGACCACCGCACGCCAGGAGTAACCTGACTTAACTCCTCGTCGTTCAGTGGCACACGCAGTCGTAGGCAGGCCGGCCCGCCACCATTTCGCATGGACTCTCGAACGTCCAAGTAGTGACATGCCACAATTGGACCATCGACATCAATCCATTGCTCGATAACACTTCGGGAGCGGGGATGGTTGCCCGCCTCCATTGGTGCTACCAATTCCAGTCCACGCGCCGTGCGAACCAATTGGGAGTTAAAGAGGTATGTCTTGACTGCTTCTTCGATGGTCAATGCATCACGAGAAACAACCAGCGGCGTGAATTGCTTGCCAAGTTTCTCTTGTAGTTGGGAGAGCAAGTCGTTTGGATTGACGAAGGCATCTTCGTGCATCAAGAGCACTTGATCGGTGCCGACTGAAATGACATCGTTGTGGAAGACACCAGCATCAATGGCTTGAGGGTTCTGCTGCGCAAAGACCGTGTTGCGGATGCCATGTAGTCGGGCGACTGCTTGAGAGGATTCATACGTCTGCCGTGCTGGAAAGAATTGTGGAGCGGGCATTGACGCATTCTGTGCATGTTCGCCGTAGACAAACAGGTGCACTGCCCCCGCACTCGTCACAAGTCTCGTGTGGTTGGCCGCGCCTTCATCGCCATATTGATCGGCTCCGGGAAGGGGCGCATGGTGGGCAAAGAGACTGGTATCCGGAAAAATTGCGTGAAGCAGTCGGCCGGTTTGTGCGGGCTCGATTGCGCGGTGGAACTTGCATCGCAGATTTGCAGGCGTGAAATGCACTCGGCCATCCGTTGCATCACACGAAGGAGTCACTGTGGCAGCGTTCGCAGTCCACATTGCTGAGGCGCTGCTGACTTGGGCAAGCAGTGCATGGTTCTCTTGCTGGGCCGCGGCCAACACATCATCATCGGTTCCAAGGATTCCAAGAGATCGCAGCACATCGATGTCGGGTCGATGGTGTGGGGGCATGATCGCTTGCTCAATACCGAGTGAAGCGACGAAGGCCATTTTGTCTAAGCCTTGCAGTGCTGCTTCGCGTGGTCGGCTGACATCCCCGCGATGTGATGTTGATGCAACATTTCCAGCAGACAGTCCAGCGTAGTTATGTGTGGGCCCAATCAGCCCGTCGAGTTGCAACTCGGTCAGCTTCATTCGGCGTCGCGATCAAGCACAGTCCATGCCAAGCCTGCTTCATCAAACAATTCACGCGACGTAGTAATACTGGCCTGCCAGTGCTCGTCGCCTTCGGCCACTCTCCACGAGACGACACGCTCGATGCCGGCTTGAATGATGGCCAGTGTGCAGGTGTTGCACGGAAAGAAGGTGGTGTAGATAGTCGAACCGACGCACGAGACACCGTGTCTGGCACACTGCACGATTGCATTGACCTCCGCATGGCAGATGAGGTCGTACTTGGTGGGCCGCTCTAATCGGTCCGGTCGATCCTCAATGCCGACCGGCAGGCCGTTGTAGCCAGTCGCGCAGATGCGGCGATCGGCCGACACAATGATGGCGCCAACGCCCCGAGAGGGGTCTTTGCTCCAGGATGCGATCTGTCCTGCGAGGGACAGGAATCGCCGATCCCACTTTGCATCAGGCGGCGCGGGTGACATATATGAGCGATGGTATCTCCGCTGAGGGCCATGCGGGCATGCTCATACCGATCAGACCCTATGATCTCCTCATGAGCGAGTGTCGAGCGATTCATATTGTGCGAGTGAGCGGGCCGGACTCATTCGAGGAGTTTCAGGCCGAGGTTGGCGATGAAGCGGTCGCGATCGGTCGAGGGAGCGCCGCCGGGATTCGGCTGGATGACCCGAGCATTTCAAGAACACATGCCTCGCTGGCCTTCAAGGATGGCTGCGTGATGATTCGCGATGTGGGTAGCCGTGGCGGAACCTCCGTCAACATGATGCGGCTCGAAGGCGAGGAGGCCCTGCGTCTGCATGACCGTGATCTGCTGCTGCTTGGGCCGTGGAAGTTGCTCATCCGCATTCCGGACGACGTGCCACCACCTGTGGCTGAGGGGCTTCCTGCGACGGAAGCGGCGGCATCAGCTGAAGAGAATCCTGCGCCGGCGAATGGTCCGGGCCGAGGCGATCCACTGTATGCCACTCGCGCCAGCATCTTCCTGAAGCTCAAGGCCGATGGCACATTCGATCGCGAACTTGGCTGGGTCGAGTTTGCAGATAAGTATTCTCGTGTGATCGCAGGGTTTGCTCGTAACGCGGGGTTGCCTGCCCAAGAAGCAGACGATGTGTTGCAAGACGTACTACTGGGTTTCTTTCGTGTGTCAGAGCGATTCGAGTACGACCCAAAGAAGGGTCGGTTTCGAGGCTATCTGAAGCGCGTTACGCTCAACGCAATTCGCGCGAGGCATCGACGCAAACGTCCAACCACAGGGTTTGATGACACGGTCGATCCGCCAATCGAGAGTGATCTCGATGCCGCATGGGATAGACAGTGGACTGAGCAACTTTTGCAGCGGGCCATGGGCGAAGCAAAGAATGAGGTTGAGGAGCGTACTTGGCAGGCCTTCGAGCTCTATGGCGTGCGCGGTGTTCCAGCCGAAGAAGTCGCGAAGGAAATCGACATGTCCCCTTCAGCGATTCGTCATGCAAAGATGCGATTGACCAGGCGGGTTCGCGAAATCGTCAATCGGCTTCGACAGTCTGAAGGTTAATCACAGGGTCGCATCCCGCCATCGCTCGCGGTGGTCGTAGCTGTGCGAGCAGGATTCCCACAAGCATGACAGCGCATCCGATTAACTGAGTCAGCGTTAGTTGTTCACTCAGGAATGCCCATCCTGCCAGCGCTCCGAATACGGCTTCCATCGCAAGAATCACGGCGGCGTGGGCTGGTGGCGCATCTTGCTGTGCGATGATTTGAATTAAGAAGGCAGCACCCACGGCCAGGACGCCGCTGTACAGAAATTCTGGCCAGATGGCCAGAATTGCAGCAGGGTCGGGCGACTCCCATATCACCGCTACCAGTAAGGCCAAAACACCTGCGAACGCTGTTTGAAAGATGGCGATTCGCACAGGGTCAGCGCGAATGGCGAGCCATCCGATGACCAAGAACTGTGCTCCCCAGGCGACCGCGCCCAGTAGGACGAGTAAGTCTCCGACGATGTTGGGTGTTAGCTGGCCTTGAACACTTAAGAGATACAAACCCGCTGTTGCCACAAGCACTGCCACCCATGTGGTCCACCTGACGAAGTAGCCCACAAGCAAGCCGAGTATGGGAACAAACACCACATAGAGCCCCGTAATGAACCCAGCAATACCAGCCGAGGTGTAGACAAGGCCGGCTTGCTGCAATACAGCCCCAAGGCACATCGCTATGCCGGCGCCGCAGAGGCCAAGTAGGAGTGCTGACTTAGAGGTCGGTCGCAGGTTCTGAGGGGCCAATTTCGCCGCCAGTGGCAATAACGGAAGTATGGAGAGCGAGCCGATCAGCAGCCGCACGCCGGTGAACGTGATTGGCCCGATTGTGTCCATGGCAGTCCGCTGGATCACAAAGCCGACGCCCCAGATGAGGGCGACAAGCAATAGCAAGGCGTCGGCACGGAAGACTCGCATGGAGTGGAAGCGTAGCAGGGACAAGTGGCCTACCCTCAGCAATCATGTTTGAGTGTGCAACCATCACGATGCCGGCTTGGGAGATCTTTGTGCTTGCGGGCATTGGCATCGTCGCGGGATTACTTGGCGGGCTGCTTGGTATCGGCGGTGGAATCGTCATGATTCCAGCTTTGGCCATCGTGCTTGGCCATGACATTCACATGGCCCAAGCAGCATCAATGAATGTCATCTTCTTCGTCGCGGCCCCCGCAGCATTGCGTCATTGGCAAGCAGGCACCATTCGCATGGGACTGGTCAGGCGACTGCTGCCCTTTGCGATGGTTGCTGTGCTTGTTGGCGTAACTGTCAATATCTGGATTCCGAATTCTGATCTATCGATCATCTTTGGCTTGTTCTTGCTTTACGTGTTGTATGAGAACGTTCGCCGCTTTCTACGGGATGATCGTCTTCCCACAGAGTCGACACCCAAGTCACGGGTTGACATGAATAGTGATGTTTCTTTAGTGCGGACGGGCCTTGTTGGCTCGATGGCTGGCTTCGGGGCCGGTTTGCTTGGTATTGGCGGCGGGCTGATCACGGTTCCGTTGACGCAGATTGTGTGTAAGTGTCCGCTTCGTGAGTGCATCGCATGTTCTTCCGCTGTGATGTGTCTAACGTCAATTGTTGGTGCCGCCTACAAGGATGCCACGCTTTCGAGTGTTCCGGGGATGAGCGATGATGTGCACTGGTACACGCCGCTGGGGATCTCGGTTTGGTTGATTCCGACATGTCTCATCGGAAGTTGGTTTGGGGCAAGATTGACACAGGTCCTGCCACTGAAAGTCGTTCGAATTGCATTCATTGCAATCGTCGCACTTTCAGCGATCAAAATGTTGACATAGTCACTTGGTTGGTGTGATCGGCTGCAAGTCAACAATGACCGGCAAGTGGTCCGACGCGCGGCGTGTGTCAGTGCGAACAAGATCCATGCCTCGCAGTGCCAATTCGGGCAAGTCGAGCGTATCGATAACGATTGAAAACGTAGGCTCTAAGGTTCGGCTTGACACAACGATGTAGTCAAGTCGTCCTGGCGAGAATGAACTGCCAGACTTTTGCCATGTTTGCCGTCCGCGTCCATCGGGTTGCCACGCATCGATAATGGCGAGGCTCGCGGGGGTTTCTAATTCCGCGATCAGCGACTCGCCATCCTCAATGAGCATCTCAAGAGGCAACCGCCCTCCAACAAGATTGAGATCTCCCCCAATGATTAATCCCTGAAAGTCACGGTTCTCCTCGGCAGCTTCAACCGCTCGGCGGATAGCAGTGACTTCGGCGATACGCTTCATGTCCTCGGGTCCGCCCACGCTGCCGCAACACTTCAGGTGTGTGGATACCGCAAGCACACGGGCGCCCCCTGGCACGTCGACCTCAAGTGCGGCGGCCCGTACATGACCGTGGGACTCGCCTCGCCGCTTGATGTTCTTGAATGCGGCGACGGACTTGGCAGGTAAGCGTGACGCAATGCCGCTGCGGATTCTGCCGCCGAAAGGACTGAATTCGACGGTCCATTGGTCGCCGGTGGCGCCAAGTACGTCTTTGATGGCCTCTGCAGTCTGGTCAGGTTCGAGTTCTTGGAACAACACAATGTGTGGCTGAACGGCCTTGAGGATTCGTCGCACGACCGGTGCTTGCTTCAGCACATTGCCAAACTCGAGATTCCAAGTCATCACTCGAACGACGCCGTCCTTGGTGGGCGGAATGGCTGTCTTCAAAGCAGGTTTCGGTGCGTTGTGTAGAGGGCGAAGCTTGAGTGTGCCACTGGTCATATCGCTTTTGCCCGAGTCGAGTTGCCACCCGACCTGGGTTTCAACAGAAGGACCACCCTTGGGCAAGGTTCGTGGCAACCGAATTTCGAAGCGGTTATTCGCGACCGTGGGGGCAAAGACAAGATCGACACTGTCCCAAGAGCCTTGTTCCATCTTTGCAGTGCGCACCGCAACGCCGCGTCGGCGTGGGCTGAACATGACTTCAATATCGACGCCGCCAGTGTTGGGAATGCCCGTGTCTGCTCGGTTATCCCAGTCAAGCCGCAACGTCATTGGCTCATCGAGCCCCTGTAAGTTGACGGGTGATCCATCGAGCGTGAGCAATAGAAAGACATCGCTGTGCGAGGCAGCGCCGACGAGGCCAGGGCCCGTGTTGTCGATTGATGGCCAGTCTGTAAATTCTCCATCAACGATGATGGGCGACGCGGTAGCGAATACAGACGCATGAAGAAGAAACATCCACATAGCAATGCAGCCTACCGCTGCAGAGTGGTACTGGTCAAAGTGTGAACCCCTCAAACCAAAAAACGGGGGTGGGTGCGTGGGGGCTTGGAAAGTTTTTCTGGTGGCGTCTATGTGGCGGTTCATATGACCAGATTTCCTTCGGCCTTCATTACTGGCATCGCGGCTGTGATGCTCTTAATGGGCCTTAGGCATTGTGGCAAACGAGGCTTCGACATCGAGGGCTCTTACATGAACTGGCTGTGGGAGTGCTGGATATGACACCAGTTATGGGTGGGATTGGGGGACAGGTGGTCGGCTCGATACCGTTGCGAATGGTTGTCTTTGTGGAGACTCCTGCGATTCCGACACGAATGGCGACGGTTAGATCAATAGAGACGATATCCTCGCGATGATCGCAAACTGAGAATCGCGCGTCTGACAGAGAACTGGAAGGCGTCGCGGTCCACTTTCTATCAGAACAGGTTTGCCCCGTATGGACGCGTTTACCATCCTCACCTTAGTCGTCGTATTTACGGCGATTGCCGCATGGGCAAATGACCGGTTCCTGGGATTGCCCAGCGCGATTGGCGTGTTGATTGCGGGGCTGCTCATTTCTGGGTCCATTATGGGGGCCCACGCGTTTGGGTGGGTCAACGATGCTGGTGCGATTGAATTAGTAAGAGCTTTGCACTTCGACACGCTCTTGGTTGCTGGCACCGGCTCTGGGGTGGCGGGGCAGGGCATTCTGTTGGGACTGCTGCTCTTCGCGGCTGCCTTGCAGCTTGAGCCAGCAGGGATGTCTAAGCGGCTCGGCTTCATCATTTGGCTTGCGACGATCGGTGTGGTGCTGACTGCGGTTTGCACCGCATTTGGTTTTCAGATGCTACTTCAGGCTGGCGGATATCCAACCACGTTCATCAATCTTCTGATCTTCGGTGCAATCTTGGCACCCACTGATCCTGTGGCTGCGTTGTCGCTGCTGAGACGAACGTCGGCGCCTATTCGGGTTCGAGAAGTCATCACGGGCGAGGCGCTCTTCAATGATGGCATCTCGATCATTTTCTTCCTGCTGCTGCTGGCTATTGCCACTGGATCTGCGAACTCGGTCTGGCAAGGGCAGTGGTTTCTTGGCTTCATCGTAGAAACTGGCGGGGCGGTGGTCTTTGGGCTGTTGATTGGTCTGATTGGCTTAGGGTTCGTTTCTACCTCCAGGCAGGCACCGGTCATGGTGATGGTGACACTGGGCCTGGTGCTCGTGATTGCGGTTGTGTCACCACTCTTGTACATCTCGTGCCCGGTCACATGTGCTGTGGCTGGGCTGGTGGTCGGTCGTTCCTCTTCATTGAGGCAACGTGAAGGTTTGATGGCCAGCAACTTTTGGGGCGTGATCGAACAGTGCCTGACCGTCAGTCTTTTTCTCATGATCGGTCTGGAACTTCTGATTGTGGAGCTCTCTTGGAGCGCCGTGTTTTGGAGTTTGGCTGTCATGCCCATCCTTTTGACTGCACGCTTTCTTTCCCTTGCGATCCCTTGGTCTGTGGCGAGGGCTTTCAAACGCACGACGATCTCACTTGAGGAACTTGTACTTATGACGTGGTGCGGCTTGCGTGGTGGTGTTTCGATCGCCATGTGCATTGCGCTTCCGGGAACAATCTTGGCCGGCAGCGAGGGCGACACCCTTCGATCACATGCACTGGTTGCGACGATTGTCGTGGTAGTGACCTCAATTCTGATCCAAGGCCTGACCGTTGAACGAATGGCCAAGTGGGTGCAACGTCGTACAGATCGCCGTGCCGCCCGAGCGAGTGACTTGATCACATGAAACTGCCGGTGATCGACACATTTCGAGCACCATCCCCATCTGACATCGCAACGCTTACGCAATTGATTTGTGGTGACGTTCGTTTCGGTCGCCACGAACGGATGTTGTACTCCACCGATGCAAGCATGTATCAAGTTGAGCCACTTGGTGTCGTGGTGCCGCAGACGGTGCAGGATGTAGTGGCGACGATCAAGTGGTGCGACACTCACGACCTTCCTGTTCTTGCTCGCGGAGGCGGCACATCTTTGTCTGGCCAGACTGTCAATAGAGCTGTCGTGATCGATTGCTCTCAGTTCTTGACGGGCATTGGCAGCGTGCGTGTCGCGGAGCAAAGTGTGGACGTGGAACCCGGCGTCGTACTCGAAGCACTACAGAAGCATGCGGCAGAGAAGGAACTGCTCTTTGGTCCTGAAGTATCAACATCCACGCACGCTACGCTCGGCGGCATGATCGCCAATCGATCGGCTGGGCTGCACTCGCTTCGCTGGGGCATGACCGATGCCCACGTGCTTGGTGTTGACGTTATTTTGGCAGATGGGTCGGAGTTGCACTTTGGGCCCGGTGCCGGACTTCATGATGAACGTGTGGCCGAACTGTCGCTCGCGGTCGCCGCGGTGGTTGAGTCTTTGGCTGATGAAATTGATGCGAGATTCCCCACTGTTCTTCGCAATGTTGGCGGATACGCACTCGACCAAGTGCTTGCAGAGTTGCGATCGGGTATCGACCACGCGGCAATTGATTTGTCCAAACTCATCGCCGGCTCCGAAGGAACGCTTGGGTTCATCGTCGGGGCCACCTTGAATCTAGAGCCGATTCCGACTGGAACAGCGATGGCGGTTTTGGCTTTTGAGAATGTGCATGCGGCGCTCGAATCTGTGCCAGCCATCCTGAAATCGGGGCCAGCATCGGTCGAACTCTTGGACTCGACGGTGTTGGCAGCTGCTCGACAACATGAGACGTACAGCAAGTTGGTAGACCTCCTGCCCTCAATTGACAGCAATGATCCAGGGGCCGTGCTGTATGTCGACTGGTTTGCAGAGAGCGAGCAGGCTGCGGCATCGATGTGTGAGTCCATGCAATCAGGACTGCGTGACGCGCCGACATTGGTGTGCCAGGACTCTCTCGTACGCCAAGACTTGTGGCGACTGCGAAAGGTCGGGCTGGGTCTGATTCTTTCTGGCGACGCAGGAGGTCAGCCTGTTGGCGGATTGGAGGATTGCGCGGTTCCAATTGAACACCTCAGTCGCTTTCAGGCTGAATTCGAATCTTTGCTTGCCTCGCATGGGCTGGACGCTACGTACTACGCGCATGTGAGTGTCGGCCTGATTCATATTCGCCCGCGAATGGACCTGCGTATTGAAGCGGACCGAGCCAAACTCTTGGAGATCGCTTCGGACGCGACGAATCTTGTGCGATCACACGGTGGGACAGTGAGTGGCGAACATGGGGATGGCCGTATTCGGGCAGCAATGATGCACGAGTTCTATGGCGAGAAACTCGTGCAGGGCTTTCGGGCGATCAAGAAGATCTTCGATCCTGATGGACGATTCAACCCAGGCATGATCACGAGCGATCCGGGCATGGTGGAAGACTTGCGAATCAGGCCAGGCGGTGAACCAGTACCTTCGCCTGAGTTTGACACATGGTTCAAATGGGATGATTCATTTGCAGCAGCCACTGCCGAATGCAATGGAAATGCGTATTGCCGGCGAACCTCTGGTGGTGCCATGTGTCCGTCATACCGTGCGACGCGCGATGAGCGTCACGCGACGCGAGGTAGAGCCAACGCATTGCGACTTGCCATTACCGGGCAACTTACCGACACCGGCAAGCCTGCCTGGGACGACCCCGAGGTGCTTGAGACGCTCGACCTTTGCATCGGGTGCAAGGCGTGTCGCTCGGAGTGTCCTGCAGAAGTAGATGTTGCCAAGATGAAGGCAGAGTATTTGGCGCAGTCGTACCGCGCTGGGCGAGGCCCGTCTCTACGGACCAAACTGAAGGGTGATGTCCGTGCTTTGAACCGAATTGGGTCATTGCTTCACCCAGTCTCCACATGGCTGATTCAGCACGGTCCAATTGCTTGGGCGATGAAACGAGTCATGGGCGTGGCGTCGTCGCGAACGCTTCCTGGATTTGGCCGGTCATTACGTCGCTGGCACGAACGACGGGATCCGCCTTCGCAAGATCGGCCAACAGTGCTGCTCTATCCGGACTGCTTTACAACATGGTCAGAGCCAGATGTTGGTCGTGATGCGATACGCCTGCTTGAAGCATTTGGATATCGAGTGGTCATGCCTCGAACTGGCTGTTGCGCTCGCACATTGATCAGCGCTGGCTTACTTGATAAGGCATCGGCAGTGATTGGCGAGTCCGCAGATTCGCTGCATGCCGCTATTGCAGAACACGATGCCGTGGCAGTCGTAGCGGTCGAACCGAGTTGTGCAACAACATTGCAACAGGAGTGGCAGGAACTTCGCACTTCGGCCTCGGAAGATGTTATGAAGCAAATCGCGGAGTTGTCTGACACAGTCGAAGGCTTCATTGCATCGAATATGGGTTTGCATCCGGCGACTCCCGCCTTCAAATCTTGCACGACGCCACTGCCAATTCATCAACACTGTCATCAAAAGCACCGAGCCGCCCTAACCGAGGTCTTCTTACGTTGTTGTGGGTGGCCTCAGGCAGAAGTAATTGATACTGGTTGTTGTGGAATGGCGGGCGCCTTTGGGTATGAAGCTCGTCACGAGCAACTGTCGCGGGAGATTGCCGAGCAGTCGCTTGACGCCCTGCGAGATCACGGCGGTCCTGTCGCGGCCTGCGGCACGTCGTGTCGGCACCAGTTAGCAGATGTGATGCGCCTTACTGGTGTGCATCCAGTTTCACTTGCTGCCAGCACCTTGCTACGCTAGCTCTATGAAACGATCAGCCAGAATCCAGCAGTCTGTGCTTGGCATGATGGTATGCGGGCTCGTTGGATGTTCGGTGGTACCAGGCACAAATCGCTCGCAGCTCAACTTCATGTCCGACTCGCAGATGAATCATTTAGGCGGCGAGACATTTTCTTCGATCTTGCAGAAGGGGAAGGTCATCGAAGATGGTGCTGTTGTCGCTCGTGTTCAGGCAATTGGGACTCGTATCGTGCAGTCGGCTCATGGCCTCTATCCAAGTGCTGACATTCCAAGCGAGTGGGAGATCGTACTGATCGAGGACGATACGCCTAATGCATTTGCACTTCCAGGCGGGCGTATTGGCGTGCATACTGGGATGGTGGAACTTGCAGGCAGTGATGATGCTCTGGCGATTGTGATGGGGCATGAGGTCGGCCATGTACTGGCCGAGCATTCTGCCGAGCGAATGAGTCACACAGTACTTATTACTGGTGGGCTTATAACTGGTGCTGTGGCGCTCAAGGATCAAGATGAGTCAACTCAACGATGGACCATGGCGGCTCTGGGCGCTGGCGCGACGGTCGGTGTCATGCTCCCGTATAGCAGGGTGCATGAGTCAGAGGCAGATGAACTTGGGTTAATGATTGCTGCGAATGCAGGCTACGATCCACGTGCAAGCATCCCACTCTGGCAACGTATGGCGGCAGCCAGTGGCGGCCGGTTGGAGTTCCTCTCGACGCACCCGGTTCCCGCTACACGCATTACAAACTTCCAAGGATTGATGCCGCGGGCGATGACGCTCTATCGACAGGCTGGCGGGCAGTAGGTTTACGGCGAATCGGCATGCTCGACGACTTTGTGTGGTTCCTCGGCATGCGTTCCGCCAAGATTGACCAACGCCACGCCGCCGATGATCAGCATGATGCCCATGATCTTGATCCAGGGCATCGTGTCATTGAACATCATCACACCGATGATCGCGATGGCTGCCGTGCCAACCCCGGCCCAAATGGCGTAGACCACGCCGATCTGCAAATGTTCAAGCGACTTGATCATTGCGAGGAAGCACAAAATGTAGAAGATTGCCATCAAGGCTGTAGGCCACGGTCGTGACAGGCTGTCAGACAGTTTCATGCAGGTTGCAGCCGCCACCTCAAATACGATTGCCAAAAGCAAGTACACCCAACCGATCATGCGCGAGTTCTCCTTCGCAGTCAGATGGTGAGTGTAGTGCTCGATCAACCGTCTGCGGGCAGTGGTTCAGGAGGTGGTGGGTCACTGCCAAGGCCCGGTGGGGGTACTGGCGGCGTATGGGGGGTCTCGCCAGTTCGGTTGGGACCATGACGAGGTGGTCGATGTTCTCCACGGCGAGGCGGTCCGCCCCTTGATCGAGCCCCATTACGAGGTGGTTCAAGTCCTTGTTCGAGCAACCATGCTCGCATGGCATCGTGTTCTTGTGGGCTGAGCAGCCCATCTTCATCGGTGTCGAATTGTTCTCGTATCTCTGCACGCCTGCGATGGCCTTGCTCACGGCGGCGGCTCATTGCTTGGTGGGCTTTGATGCGTTCCTCATCATTGATTTTGCCATCACCATCGGCGTCAAATTGGGCGACGACTTGTGGCGGGTCAGCAGGTCGTTCACTTGATCCATGCTTCGGGTGTATGCGA
>JAQWLT010000001.1 GCA_029247205.1 Phycisphaerales bacterium
AACGACGCAAGCCAGTGCATGCACTGGCTTGCGTCGTTTTTTGGATGATCAAGAGCGGCGGCCTAGGCAACACCGCTTGAGGTCGCTGCTGCCATAGGACTTGACCCCTCACTGACTCCAGCAAACTCAAGTTCGAGATAACAGGCGATGTAGTCAAGCAGGCTCGTGGCCGTTGGAATTTGCGGATTGCTTGTGGGGCCCGAAGGCTCGAATCTCATGCCCTTAAATCGCCGCACCGCCTCGGTGATGGGCAATCCGTATTGGAGCGAGATTGAAAAGCTGCGACAGAAGCCTTGGATCAGACCAGAAAGCGTTGAGCCTTCCTTGCTGATCTTGATGAAAATCTCGCCTGGTCGGCCGTCCGCGAAGAACCCAACGGTGAGGTAGCCCTCGAAACCGTTGACCGAGAACTTATGGGTGGTCGATACCCGCGTAGTTGGCAGGACTTCTCGGTTACGAGTTGTGAGCATGGGGTCCTTCCCTAACCTTGCAACTGGATGAAAAATTCCACATCCATCATGGGCTACGTCCATGCAGCCATGGCGTGCATCGGTCCACGAGGGCTATCAACTTGAATTCAGGGCATCAATAAGCCAACCGAAAGTCCGGCTGCCCCAGCTGCGAGCAGTATCGCAACCAGCCGCCCACGGATAGTCGACCATCGAACCCAGCCCGTGATGAACCCGCTCAAGGCCAAGATCAACAGGCCAGGAAGGACGAGTACCTCAAGCCCAACGAGTTGGCGATAGCCAACAAATGCAATGTCTTCACTCGAATAGCCAATGATCGACGCCAGCAAGCCATTCTGCCCAACAAGGCCCAGAAGCAGTATCGGCCCGAGGCAACACGCCCACCCCGCCGCCATCGTCGCACATCGTGAGCCCAACCGAATCGCCGTACTGGCCAACATACACGCGGCGATCACCATGCATAGGATGAGCATCAGCCATCGACTTCCTGACTCATTCGCCACGATGCTGAATCCAATGACCGATGCAAATGTCAGCATCAACGAGCCCGTTGATGAACCTCCATGCGACTCGCCAGGTCGAGGAATCGTCTCCATCCATAACAGGACGATCCCAATGGCAAAGGCCACCACGGCCAAGAATTCCGGGCCCCGCCCAGCTACTGCCAGCAGCAGCAACATCACACCGATGACTGGCCAAGCCATCGGAAGCTGGTCATCGGGATGCCACTGACGATCGTCACCGCCAAGACGAAACAGCAATATGAGAGGCAATACGATCGCCATCACCAGCGGCACAGAAGCGAACACACCAACGGACCCAAGTGAACCTTCCAGATTGAGCTCCGGTCGCAAGCCAAGAAATGGAATACACATCAAGAGTGGAAGCCAGAGGCCACCCAGTAATCGCGCGGGTCGACCTGCCTGCTCGCTTGCCACGAGGACGCGGTCAGCCAGCACGACGCTTGCCGCTGCAAGCACAAAGCCCAGCAATAGGATGAGGAAGTCAGGCATAGAAGACTGGCAGAGTAGCGTCCGTTTCAGCAGCCTACACGCGGGCAGCGAGAACGGAGGAAAGGTCGGCCAGCACATTGGACAAGCTGAGCCTGGAAGTTGGCGGACGCCACCACACCTCGCCGATTCCATCTTCAGATGGCTTGCCCACGGATCGAACCCGACCAGGAAGCGATTGCAGCGCGGCAAGAAGAGGCCGCGACCGTGTACCCATGAACACCAGGTCGCCCTCTCGACGAACAATCGTCCGAACACCGAGATGCTTCACAGTAGCTGCCAATTCTCGGCACTGACGCAGCCTCATCGCTGGCGTTGGCACGCTGCCATACGCGGTCTGCAAATCATCCATCACTTCGGCAATGGCCTCAACAGTCACTGCGCGACAGAGCCGACGATACGCGTCAAGCCTGCGGGCTTCCGTTGGGATCCAAGCCTCCGGGAGATACCCCGTCCAGCCGATGTCGACGACCACCGGATTCGCATCAACCGCTACACCATCGCGCAGATCCTCGACCGCCGACTCAAGAAGTCGGCAATACAGTTCGTAGCCGACCGCTGCAATATGACCCGACTGCTCAGGCCCAAGCAAGTTGCCAGCACCGCGAAGTTCAAGGTCTCGCAGCGCAATTCGGAAGCCGGCGCCGAGCATAGAAAATGCTTCCACCGCCTCGAGTCGCCGGCGAGCATCAGGCCGTACGGTTCGATTCATGGGCAGCAGCAAATAGCAGTAGGCCCGGTGCCTCGATCGGCCAACACGTCCACGAAGTTGGTGAAGATCGGCTAAACCGTAGCGGTCGGCCTCGTTGATGATGATCGTATTGGCATTGGGGATGTCGATACCAGACTCGATGATTGTTGTCGCCACGAGCACGTCAGCTTCATGATGCATGAACGCGAGCATGGTTTTCTCTAATTCCCGTGCTGACATTTGACCGTGTCCGGTCACAATGCGAGCGTCAGGGACCAAGGCATGAATTGCCTCAGCAATGTCGTCAAGATCTCGCACGCGGTTGTGCACCACAAAAACCTGCCCCTCACGGGCCAGTTCACGGCGAATAGCAGCACGAAGACGCTGCTCGTTCCAGGGCATCACTTCAGTCACGACCGCACGGCGATCAACTGGCGCTGTTTGCAAACTGCTGATGTCTCGCAGCCCCATCATGGACATATGCAAAGTTCGTGGAATAGGCGTGGCCGTCATGGTCAGTACATCTACCGTCGCCCGCAGTTGAAGCAATCGCTGTTTATGTTCCACACCAAACCGTTGTTCCTCGTCAATGACGACAAGGCCAAGATCCTTGAAGCGTACGTCTTGACTCAGGAGCCGATGCGTCCCGACAAGCACATCGATGGATCCATCCGCGAGCGACTTGATGACGGCACGCTGCTCGGCAGGCGTCTTGAATCGACTCATTGACTCAACCCGAAAGGGATATCCAGCAAAGCGGGTGCGGAAGGTTCGCTCATGCTGTTCAGCAAGCACAGTCGTGGGAACAAGCACCGCAACTTGCCGCCCTGCTGCCGCCAAGCGGAAAGCTGCCCGAATTGCCACTTCAGTTTTACCAAAACCAACGTCGCCACAAATCAGCCGGTCCATCGGCCGGGCTTGCTGCATGTCGACTTGGACAGCATCAAACGCCGTTCGTTGATCGCGTGTTTCTTCCCATGGAAATGCCGCCTCGAACTCATGTTGCCACGTACCGTCGGGCGGACAACTCACGCCCACCCGCCCCTGCCGCACGGCCTGTACTCGAAGAAGTTCCGCGGCCATGTCTCGAACAGAGTCAGCGGCCCGACCCTTGCGATTTGCCCATGCTTTGCCACCGAGCATTGACCGTTCAGGCGCACCTTTGAATGCGCCGATGTAGCGGTGCACATCTTCAATACCTGTTGCCGGCACAAGCAATCTTGCGGCTTGCGCAAACTCCAGCACCAGAAACTCTTCAGCTGACTCTGGGACATCGGCATGCCGCACATGCAATTGGAGACCAAGGAATGCTGCAATACCGTGTTCACGATGCACCACATGATCACCGGGGGAGATCTCTACAAAGGCATCAAGTTCTCGACGGACACCACCATGTCGTACTCGCCGCACTTGATACCGATGCACAATCTCGTCATAGGACGCATACTGAACTGGACGATTCTCGCCGTGCCACGTAAAACCACGGTGCAGATAGCCCTCCGCAATTGTGACGCCAGACGGCGTCTGGCCGAGCAACTCATGAAGCCGATCCATGTCTCCCGGCTGCTGGCACACAATGACGACGTCCATGTCGCGAGCTCGTACGCGAATCTCATCAACCGATTCACCTGCCTGGTCTGGGAATGCCGGTAAGGCTGCTACAGGGAGCGTGTCCCCCTCGACCTCGTCACCGATGAGACACACAGCTCTCGCATGCTCAAGCAGCGAAGCCTGCACGGCTTCGAGGTCGGCAATCCATCCCCCACCTGCGATGCGGTCGAGATAGGCACGTGACTGTTCGCGTATCTCGCCGTGATCGTCAAGGATGACCTCCCAGCGATTGCCAAGCAGCGATGAGAGCAACGTTGGTGGTGCCCCACTGCCTTCGGCAGCCTGCGCTCCAAAGGCCGCCGCTCCTGCGACCAGATCGAGTCGATCAAGCGAATGAGATGAACCCATCGTGCCGAGATCGATTGCGTGCAGCGATTCCACTTCATCGCCAAAGAAATCAATCCGAGCAGGCTCACCGAGTTCGGGAAAAACATCGAGCACATCACCTCTCACTGCGAATTCACCAGGCCGCTCGACCGTTGCCGATCGTTGCCAGGACGCAGCCGTAAACCAAGCGATGATGTCAGGACGTTCGATGCGATCACCGACGTGAATCGTGCGAAACATGTCACCCAGTTCCTCAGGCGTTGGAACAGGCTGCATCAGCGCAGCAATTGGTGCCACGATCGTTTCCGTTGACATGGATTGCATGCCACGCACCACAGCCAGTCGCTCCGCGAGCAAGTCAGAACGCGCAGCGGTTTCGCCAGGAAGAATTTCAAGTGCGGGGAAGCGGATGGCAGTGAGCCCTCTCGCAGCGAACTCCTCGCAGATTTCATCAGCCTGATCGAGATGGGCCGTCACCAGCAAACGGGCAGCGTCTCTGTGAGCAGTCAGCCACGCTGCCCACATGCTTGTCGATGAACCCGCACGCCCACGAAGCGAGGACAAGCCATCTTCAATCAGTGGATCGAAATCAACGGACCGATCAAAGGCCCCGTGCCAAGCTGAAGTATTCACTCAACAACGCTCCACCGCACACAAGAAGCAATTCTGGCAGCTGTCGTATCTCCAACTCCGTGCACGCTTTGTAGATCACTTGGGCGGGTGAGTCGCCCGTGAGCGGCAGCGTTGGCAAGCCGAGCAGCGAGCACTGGGCCAACGCCTGGGGCACGCCTCCAATCAATCGGCAAACTCAACGTTGGCGAGATCGTTGCGATGTCACCATGCCCCATTGGTAATACGGGCCGATCAAAACGACCAGCGGCAAGTTCCAGTACTGCTACCCCTACAAGCAGAATGGCAACGGTACGGCTTCCACCACAACGAATCCACGGTGACCGGTGACTCACTCGGCCTCCGCAACATGTTCTGAATCAGATGATTCATCTTTCTCTGGGCCAAATGGGGAAGAAAGCCGTCGACGAAGCGATATCAATCGCTTCAGGACTTCCTTCACACCACCTTCTTCGGTAATCAGCCCCGCACACCGCGGGCGCGTCTGGTCATGGTCGAACAAATCGGTCCAAATAACTGATTCAACATGGGGCTTAGATAACATGATGGCAATCGCCAATGATGCCCACTGCCCTTGTCGTGCTTGCGACCACTCGCCTCGCCATCGCCCGCCATCGTCTACAGAGGCTTCGCTTGGTACACCCAGGTCGGTCACGATAACACGCGGATCGATGTATACGAAGCGGTCAAGCAAGCGGCTAATTTCCATGAGGTCACGCATGGTTCGACCTCGGCCTTCATCGCCGAGCTGAATACGAAGCCCCACAGCATCAAGTCGAACTCCAGCCTGGACGATCTGCTCGACAAAGGCAAGCGGGCCAACGGCGTCAGCATGTCCGTGCAGATACTCGCTCCATGGCTGTTCAAGTTCCAGAATGACGCGGCGACCACGACGATCCTCGCGAATTCTCAGCGCCAGCAATCGCACAAGATCCGTCATCTGCCGTGGCTCAAGCGACTGGGAAGTATTCGTGTTGATGCCAGTTCCGATTGACCACATGCCAATGTGGTCGCCATAGCGTGCCACAAGTTGTTCGACGTGTTCATAGGCAAGATCTCGCAAGTGCTCGTAGCACGAGACGCGAGCATTGACCCAATCCGGAAGTCCTCCACGACCAAGATCAATGAGTGGGCCGGTGATGACGCGGCAGCCTTGATCTTCAGCCCACCCGATCCAATCGTCAGCATCATTCCAGTTGTACTGACCCTCTTGCGGGCACAAGCTAGACCACCGAAGCGGGACGGCCAAGAGTCGAAAGTGGCGATGCGCTAATTCTCGCAGCGCGTCACCGCGTCGAGATGGCTCTATACGTACACCAATGGCAGTCGACGGAGCTGGCTTGGACCAAAATCGTCGCTTCAAGAGAATTTCTGAGTGCGCCACCGCGAGCCGCTCGGAAGCGGAAATCGCAAGTGTCAGGGACTCTCGACCAGCCTTGTCTGCATGAGCAAGGTTGTTTGCAACCATCGCCTGAGTGAATATCCGGCGGGCTTCATTCCAGAGTTTCATAGCGGGGTGTGCGTCACCGAGATCGATCATTCCCCACTCTTCGGCCTTGACGACAAATGTTCCAATCCGATGCCGAGCCAACTCGACAGCCAATACATAAGGCTTTTCGCGTTGCGGCAACAGGCACGTACGCAAGGCCAAATCGCCCGGCTCTCCTGCATCAAAGCGAAGGCTCAAGGCGAATGCTCCGCTCGATCGCCGCTCGCACGTAATAGCACCGTTGCGCCAACGAACACGTCCGGACGTGACAACCTCGTCCTTATCGATGAGGACGGCGTTTCGGAGTGGGCCGGAGTCGGCCTGCCCATCAGCGTCATAGGTCTCGAATCGAAGCATGCGTTGGCTCACCCATGGTACGCCCGACCCACGGGACATGGGCAATTTTGGCACAAGTGCTACACTCCTCATCCGAAGAGGAGTGCCCCCCCGCATGAACGCTACAACTGCCCCCGTAATGGTGACTCATCTCCCCCTGCCAGGCCGTCGGCAAGGCAAGGTTCGAGACATTTACGACGTTCCGTCTGATGGCTCTATGCCTCCACGCGTACTCATTGTGGCATCGGACCGCATCAGTGCATTCGATGTCGTTATGCCCACGCCAGTCCCTGGAAAAGGACGTGAGCTCACCAGCATCAGCACTCGCTGGTTTGAGAAACTTCGCGGGTGGGATCTGATCGTCGACCACTTACAGTCGACCGAGCCACAAGACGTTCCGGGCATCGACCCATCGCACTATGCCCAACTTGAAGGCCGCATGATGCTTGGCCGCGCGGCTCGTGTCATTCCTGTCGAGTTCGTGGTCCGTGGCTATATCACTGGATCTGGCTGGAAGGAGTACCAGCGTGACGGAACAGTCTGCGGCATCACGCTACCTGAGGGACTCAAGCACTGTGAACAATTGCCCGAGCCCATCTTTACCCCAGCCACCAAGGCCACCAAAGGGCATGACGAGAATATAGACTTCGACACCGCGAGCACCATTGCCGGCCGCGATGTCATGGATCGCCTACGGGACGTGTCGGTCGAGATATACCGTCGTGCTGCAGAGTACGCCCGCGATCGTGGAATCATCCTGGCCGACACCAAGTTCGAGTTTGGATTCGCCGTAGACGCCTCTGGCTGCGAGACCAATGAGATCATGCTGATCGACGAAGTTCTGACGCCCGACTCAAGTCGGTTCTGGCCAGCAGAAGACTATGAGATTGGTCGTGACCAGGATTCATTCGACAAGCAGTACGTTCGGAATCATCTCGAGGGATTAGTCCGAAGCGAACTCTGGAACAAGACGCCGCCTGGCCCAGAACTGCCAGACGACGTCGTGATTAATACGCTTGCGAGGTATCGCGAGGCTGCACGCCGACTCTTCGGCTGAACAAACAGGCTCGCCTCCGGGGACTCTTACCTCAGGGGATGACAATGATTTCTGGGAAACCGCACCCACCAAAGTCGGCAAGCACGTCCATGAGGTCGTCAAGATCCACGGTGTCATCGCCGTTGAGGTCTGCGAAGGGGTCGCGTGTGCCCCACACACTGAGCATGTCGATCAGGTCGCTCACGCTAATGACGGCGTCCATATCAATGTCGCCTGGGCAGTAGCTGCAGAACTCAGTCGCATCAATCGCAACAATGCCTTCGACGGTGCCAACTGTGGTCGACCCATTACAGAACTTGTTGCCGAAGAGGTATGGGCCAAGACCAGCACTCGTGTCGTGATACCACGCGTCGGCGAACTCGCCGGCGGAGTTTTCGCGAAATTGGCATGCTGTGATTGATATGTCCACAACGCCCGCAGAGTAGGCAGCGCCGCCCGATGACGCATCACCACCGACGAAGGCGCACCGATTGATATCAAGTTCGCCACTACTCACAGCGATATGACCGCCGCCTGAGTAAGCATCGTTGTACAAGAAGCTGCACTGGTTGAGGTTGAGCGTAGACACCGATAGTACTGCGCCGCCATATCGCATTGATTCGCAGTGGCTAAAGCGACTCTGGTCGATCGAGACTACCCCACCAATCGCCGCTACAGCGCCGCCTTCATCCGCTTCACACTCATCAAAGTCACACCGTTCAATTTCGGTATTACATTCAACAAGAAGCACTCCAGCACCCATCGTATACACCCCCGTGTCGGTCCATTGGCCAACGGAGAGATACTCAAAGTGCATATCGGTCAAACGGAGAGCTGAATTGATGGCAAAGATGCCATTGCCGTTCTCTTTCTTAAGCAAAAACGACGGGCCATCTGGGATATGGATGGTGGACACAGACGACAACGTAATCCCATCAAACTGCATCGTCTGACCCTCGGGCGTAGCAAACACCATAAAGACTGGTTGATCGGCGCCAGGCCTCACGGTCACATCACCGTCGCCAACAATACGAAGCGCCTTCTCCGAGATGGTCACGCTCTCAAAGTATGTCCCCTCGGCGAGCACAATGAGGCAGCCATTGTCGGCCGCATCGACCGCCTCTTGAATGGTGTCATAGTCATCTGGCACATCAATGCGGCAGGGCAGCGACCAGTCTGGAATTCCCCAACCAGCAGGGAACTCGAAGACTTCTTCGCCAAACTCTGGGATCGCCGGCACGTCGCCCCCAGGTACCCAAGGCTCTGGGAGCTCAGGCAGACCGCCATCTGGCACCCAATGAATAGGGATTTCAGGCATCCAGCGACCACCATCAGGCGAACCATCCGGATTGGGGGTCCATGCCATGGCCGGAACCGCAAGTACGAGCGAAGAAAGAACGATTGTGGTGGTTGAGCGATGCATAATGGACCTCCAGTGCGTTCAGCCGTGGAAGCTTCCTAGCTTCCGAAGGCCTGCACATCACCAACTAGCCCTCATTTTCTCTCCTGTGTGCTGCAAACTTGACCACTGGTCTCTTGACCACTGGTCTACTTATGGTGCCTGAAGCCAATGAGCAAGCCCATGAAGAAAAGACCACCGTGCTGACTTGGACTGGATATAAAATGATCAGCGGCCAAGTACACGAATCTGTCGACCTACTACTTTGGGCACAACCCTGCCAATCGAGTCGACTTCAGCCGTGGTCGCGATCTTGTGGTCGAGCCAGGGCCAGAATCTGGGCCCATCAACTTCCTCGCCTATCCCGTATTGGAAGTCAATGGCGAACTCGTGCCGGTGAAGCCACGGTTTGGCTTTCGCCGCGGAAGTGAGGCTTGAGCACCGAATTGACTGCCGGTCAATCTGCAGCTGCAACGGTGTTGCGGAGCAACATTGCGACGGTCATCGGCCCCACGCCCCCTGGCACGGGGCTCAGGTAGCCAGCCACGGGCAGCACTGAGTCGACATGCACGTCGCCGACTGTCTTCTTGCTACCAGTCTCTGGATCGATGATCCGATTGATGCCGACATCAACCACAACGGCGCCAGGCTTGATCATGTCGCCAGTAAGTAAATCGGGCACGCCAGCTGCTGTGATGACAACATCAGCCATCCGGGTACGCCCTGCGAGGTCTCGCGTATGAACGTTGGTCGACAGCACTGTCGCCTGGGCTTCCATCAGCAGTACGGCGACTGGACGACCGACAATTGTGCTCGCGCCCACACACACAACATCTGCGCCCCGCAACTCAACGCCAGTCGACTCAATCATTCGCATCGTCGCGAGCGCCGTACAGGGCACCAATGTACGCCGTCCGTAAATGACACCGCCTATATTGGCTGGGTTGACGCCCTCGACATCTTTTTCAACTGAAATACACGCCTGCACCCGCTGCGTCGACACGCCTGATGGCAACGGAAGGTGCACCATGATCGCGGTGACAGCATCATCGGCGTTCAGTTCATAGATCCGCTGCAACACCTGTGACTCGCTTGCATCCGCTTGCACAGCATGCATGCGATACTCAATGCCTAGTTCAGCACACATACTGGCCTGGTTCTTGGCATACACCCCGCCGGCTTCATTGCCGCCGGACAACAGAACATCAAGTCGAACAAATCGGCCCAGAGCAGCCAATTCGGCCACTCGAACGGCCAGCAAGGCCTTGACCTCAGCTGCGAGGGCCCGTCCATCGATGCACTGTGCGATTCTTGTAGTGCTCACACAAGCAGGATACCGAACAGACATGCCCTACTCCCTACACTGCACAGTATGAACACCCTGCAACTTGTCGCCATCAGCGTTGGAAACACCCGCACCCACATCGCCGCGGCCACCGGAACGGTACTCGCCGACCCGAAATCTATGAGCAATATCGACCTTGGGGCTATCATCCAAGCGATCTTGGCTGCCCGAGAGTCGCTCAATCCTGACTCCCCTCGGCCAATCTTGATTGCCTCGAATAATGACACCCTCGCAGATCAGCTGGGATCCGCGTTGACCGATCAATTGTCCGAGAGCATGTACCGCGTTGGAGACGACCTGCCGATTCCGATTCAGGTAGATCTTGCGCCGGAAACCATCACCGGATCAGATCGGCTACTTAATGCGGTCGCTGCGTTTGATGTGCTACAGCAGGCCTGTGTCGTCGTCGATGCTGGAACCGCCGTCACGGTTGACTTTATCGATGGCAAGGGAACCTTTCATGGCGGCGCCATCGCACCAGGTGCACGCATGCAGTTAGCGGCGCTTCACAAGCACACCGACGCCCTACCCGACGTCGATCTCGCCGCACCCGATACAGAAGTCTTCGGACGCAGCACTGCCGAAGCAATGCTTCGAGGTGTCAACCTCGGCATTCGCGGACTCGTTCGTACCACCGTCGAACAGTATGCCGAACACTACGGAGCCTTTCCAACAATCATTGCAACCGGAGGAGATGCAGACCTGCTCTTCCGCGGCGACGAGTTCGTCGACCGCGTCGTGCCTGATCTCACACTCCTCGGCATTGCCCTCGCCGGACGCGAGGCCATGGCAACAGCGAGCGACGATGGGGATACTGCTTGAACACCGTTCAGGTGCTCACGGCCGCATCGCCAGGAGGCGTGGCCATCATCGAGGTGCGAGGTCACCTCGCCGCAGTTTGCAACGTGCTCGATGCATCGTTGCCACCAGTCGGTGAAATACACCTTGCCCGAGAGTGCCCGATCGATGAGCTCTTAATAGCACGGCTCGAAAGCGATCGACTGCACCTGATGCCACACGGTGGTTCGCAGATTGTGGCCCAAGTCATGCATGCCCTTGAAACCGCTGGCTTTGACCGCATCAATGCCATTCCCCTCTGGCCCCACGCCCAAGATGACATCGAGGCCCGCGTCATGGCCTGCTTGCCAGAGGCAGCAACATCGCTTTCCTTGGAACTACTACTTTCGCAGCCTGCGAGATGGCGGAGTTTCACAGACAGTTGGACTGATGAGGATGAGGCCCGTTCGCGAAGGCTCAATTCTTTGCTCCGCCCACCAACTATCGCTGTTGCGGGCCCGCCGAATATTGGTAAAAGCACGCTTCTCAATACACTGCTTGGCCGCGCACGCGCCGTCGTTGGCGACATGCCCGGCACAACCCGTGACTGGGTTGGCGCGACCGTAGATCTTGCTGGGCTCATTGTGCACTGGATGGACGCGCCTGGCATCACGGCAACCCCAGTCCATGCAGCCGAGTCCGCCGCCATTGATACGGCCGTCGACGCAGTTCAAGATGCCGACCTACTCATTGCCGCCGCCGACGCTTACAGTGGATGGGCCATGCTGCATCGCGTCCCAGACATGCGTGTGGGACTACGCTCTGACCTCGGCGAGACACCAGATGCCGATGTGCAGTGCGCCGCCATGAGCGGCCAGGGCATGAACGAGCTGGTCCACGCAATTCGATCGAGATTTGTCAGCGACGCGGATCTCGAAAATCCACGACCGTGGCGGTTTTCAAGCGAACTACAGACCCATTGACGAATAGCCACAGTCGACGTAAATCGTCTGTCCTGTAATGCCTGACGCCCGCGGAGAGCACAGCCATGCTGCCGTATCACCGACATCATCGCCCGTCACATTGCGGCGAAGAGGCGACTTCTGTTCAACCCAATCAAGGATCTGAGAGAAACCACCGACTGCCATCGAAGACATTGTGCGTATCGGACCACCTGAAATTGAGTTGACGCGAATATTCTTCTCGCCAAGTTCCATAGCGAGGTATCGAGTCGTGGCTTCAAGTGCGGCCTTTGCAACACCCATGACGTTGTAACCAGGCACCGCTTTTTCGGCGCCGTAGTACGACATCGACACCATGCCACCGCCATCGGCCATCATTGGGGAGGCGCGGTGCGCCATGCCCGCATAGGTCCACGCCGAAATGTCCATGGCCTGTTTGAAGACCTCACGTGGGGTGGGAGTAAAGTTGCCTTCTTTGAGCCACTCTCGATCGGCAAATGCAATCGAATGCACCAAATAGTCAAGCCGTTCGTGCTCGCTACTGAGCTGGTCAAAGAGTTCGTCCATCGACTCATCGGTCGAAGCGTCCATCGGCCTCAGCCACGGGTCTTGAATGCCCAGCGAATCGATGGCCTTGCGAACACGCCGCTCCATCTTCTCACCTGGGAGATGCGTAAAGAGGCAGGTGCCCCCCTCCCGAATAATCGACTGCGCAATGAACCATGCGTAGGAACGATCGTTCGCGACGCCAACTACAAGACCTGTCTTGCCATCCATACAGCCCATGTGGGGGGTGCCCTCCTGCTTGCCTCGAGATTCTATCCCGCGAGAAGAGGAGCAGGGTACCGAGTCAATTCTCAGCGCGTCACGATACCGCCCAAGGCCGTACCATGCCCGCCCTACGCTGCGCGCGTAGCTCAATTGGATAGAGCATCGGCCTTCGAAGCCGAGGGTTGCAGGTTCGAGTCCTGCCGCGCGTGTTCGATATAACTGTCACTGTTGATGCCACCGAGAGGCGGACCTACGACTAGTTGCAGGCCCCGTAGTACTCAAGCATGGTCAACAGGTCGTAGATGCCAACCTCATAGTCCTGCACGACATCCTCGGGAAGTACCCCAGTTTCGCCCCACTGAGCGAGTACTTCAATGAAGTCGTCAGGTTGGATCGCCCCATTGCCGTCGATGTCGCCGCTACAGGTTGCCCTGTAGATATAGGCCATGCCGCCATTTGGCGTGCCGTCACCGTCCAATGCGCTACCCTCAAGTGAGCCAATAAGGACTCGCTCTTCTGAGATTGCAACCGAATATGCGAAGCCATCATCCTCTTCGCCATCCGAAGCTGCAATCACGCGTCCGAGTGTGAAGGTTCCATCCATGCCAAGTTCATACACAGCAACCAATCCAGTATCAAAGCCGTCATCTAATAAGTTTTGATTATCCCAAAGTGGCGATCCTATAACGAGGTGTTGCCCGTCAAACGAAAGCGATAGGCCCCATTGACTCTGTGCTTGGGGCAGTGGAGATATGATCTGCTGTACTTCTTCAAAGACTCCATCAACTCGAGCGTACACATAGACAACGCCAAGACGAGCGGTCGGCTCTTCGTCGCCCTCTTGAATAATGTCGCGATCTGGGCACCCAACAATCAAGGTATCTCCAACCAATGCCACTGCCGTGCCATAACTATCAGCACTCGCTAAATCAGCGGGCACAATCAATTGCGTTTGCAGCCATTCGTTGCTGCTTTGCCGCTCGAAGTGGTAGACCGCCCCACTGTTGAAGACCACCGTGGGATCCTTGGGTGCACTCACCGCCATTTGATCGCCATCGAGAGATACGTCAAATCCAAGGCTCTGACCCTGGAGGGGTATCTCGCACACCACCCGTTGCTCGTCTGTAGGCAAACCGTCAGAGCCAATGTCATACACGTAGACAGCGCCATGCCCTGCAATGGGCTGGCCAGCGTCATCTTCCTCCATTGACTCAAGGAAGGCCCCAACAGCAAGCCGTGTACCGTCAAAATCAAGCCTATTGCCATAGGCTCTAAAAAGTGGTCCCGAAGTTGGTGTGATTATGCCAGCCTCGGTCGGCACACCCGAACTGTCAGGCGTGAACACATATACCGCCCCGCTGTTTAGGGGGGCTTCCTCCCTCGCCCAACCTGGAACACCAACAAAGGCAACCCCGCCTGACTCACCTAGCCCGCCAATCGCAACGGACCATCCAAAAAAATCAGTCTCAACAGCATCAGAGGCCGCTAACTCGTCGGTCGAAACCAACGCCCCCCATTGATTCAAGTAGCCAACCACAGCGTGCCCGCCGCCTTGGCGAGGGGCTCCGGCAATGAGGACGCTTTCTGCAAAGTCCACGTCCCAGCCAAGATAGCCAGCGACCGAACTGTCGGACGCGGTCATGATGGCTTCCTCGTGGAAGCCAACCATCGGCCCGCCCTCGCTCAGGCCGGCCACACTCGTCGTAGTGAGTCCGCCAATTACAAGTAGGGTGCAGCCCGTCTTCAACACGATTGTCATCATTCCACTCTCCAATTACTCAGGACGCCGCTAGACACGCAACTGTATCTGGATTGTGGGCCAAATCGATCCTGATGCAAGCCCCCAACCGCAGGCCACACGCCGAATGCCCCTTCAAGGCTCTCAGAGCCGATACAATCGGAACTTCTGACTGGCCTAATGCTCTGTACTCCGAGCCTCTCGGGCCAATGAAGCCCGCTCCAGTAAATATTCTTGCTCGGCGTCGGCATGGGCACCCTTAAAAGCCTCAAACTGCTGTTCCACGCTGGCCTTGGCTTCTTGGCTAGATCGGCCCCAAGACGGATGCTCCAAGATCTGCTCAAGGTCCATCGCCATCACCAAGGCAACAAAGTCGGCATCGACGATGGGCTCACCCGCCGCCACTGCGACGAACTCGAGTGCCCGTAGTTCTCCACGCAAGCGCCATCGCATGGCCTTGATGTCATCGTCCTGACCAAAGAGCAAGAGCGCTGCCCGCGTTCGATCTCGCCTGGCCTCCACAGCCTCTTCAAGTACTTCAGCCTTGGCCCGTGCTGCTCGCTGGCCTGCGCCCTGAGCAGGTGCTGGAGGCGGCTTGAAGGGCGGCGGGTCAACCTTGGCGCCACGCTTAACCATTCGGGCATACCAACGCGAGATACGCCATGCATCTACAAGCCGTCGCATGGCCGTTGGCGTCGTGCTGTCGTACCCGTGCACAGCCGCGTTGCCGTCTCGTCGAATGGCGTGCATTTCATCTGCCTCGCGACGACCAAGCAAGCCACTCCGCTGAAGCGATCGAAGCATGACAGTCAAATCAGAATCAACGAGATGCGGCGCTTCCATATCAACAAGGGTGCGAGCCATGGTCTCGACCATCAGCCGCAATTTAAACAGAGCCGAGTCAGGATCACTGTGCACATAGGCTTCAGCTTGACGCGCAAGATGCGCGACGCGGTCGTCGTACTTGACAAGGAAGTCGAAATTGCCTGTTGTATCAGCCACCAACCGCCTCCTGCTCGTGCGGAAGCATCGAGGAGATGACCCTTGCGTTGACGCAGCATCGCTGGAATCGATCTTCAGTCATATCCATCGCCGACGCAAGCATCGACGCCCACCGCACCTGCAGGGGCTGCATGCTCGCTGCCGAATAAGCAATCATCATCACACCTGCCATGACCTGATCAGCTGTTCCCCGTGGCAATTTGGCTGCCATCGACATGCAGTCGATCAAGGTCAGTGACTGCATATGTTCCTTGGACTTCGCAGCGATGCAACTTTCTTCATCAAGGCCCAAGATGGCCCTGGCGAACAATCCAGCGGCAGCCTCTTCAGCAATTGAAATCTTTTCGCCGCCACAGGCCATCGTCCGTGCAGCGAGAAACCACGTCGTGGCAAGATCAAGTTCGCCACTCATGCTTGTTGCATCCGTAATGCCTCGAGGCTCGCTGGGTTCAGTTCAAACAGTGTGCCTACAACCAAATCTGCCGCAGCAAGTTCTTCTCGGGTCCGGCCCATCGAACACAGCCCAACGCTGGTCATTCCTGCGCGATTCGCCGCTTCGACTCCCGGCGCAGCATCCTCGACCACAATGCACTGGTCTGCGGGCATGCCGAGTCGTTCAGCTGCAAGCAAGAAGACATCTGGTGCGGGTTTTCCGTGCTTGACATCACACCCACATACGACAGCATCGAATTGTACGCCAACTGCTTGGAACTTTGCGAGGCAGAAGTCGATGTTCTCTCGCGGCGCTGACGAACCAACGGCAAGCCGCCAGCCAGCATCGCGTAGCGAGCCAATCAATTGCGAGGCGCCGTTCATCTCAGGAAAATGCGGGCCAATGATGCTCCGAAATCGTTCTTCCTTCGTCGTCGCAAGCGTCGCCATCGTTACATCATCGGGCGATGGCAGACCCACCCAACCGTGCAACTCCTCTAGAATCGGCTCATTCTTTCGTCCAAACTGTTTTTGAAACTCGGACTCCTGCAAGGCGTGTCCGAGATCCGCAGCCAAGGCAGTCCACGCCTGAAAGTGCGCGGCATAACTATCAACAAGTGTCCCATCAAGATCGAATATCACGGCTGGCATGATTTGCCCGTCTCCTCGCTCGGCGGATCCGACTCATCGATCGTGCACGCCTTGGCAATATCATCGAGATCCTTCACTAGTATCTTGCGCGTCGTTCCCATTGCCAACTTTGCAAGCGGCTTCATGAGTTTCGCGAAGAATGTCACGGGTGTTGTTTCCATGGTCATGACCAGTCGCGAGCCGTCTTCACCGTCTGGCTCGCAACGTAGTTCACTGACAAAATGAGCTCCACAAGAGTGCGCCTCAACCACATATCTCAGCGGCGGCTCAAACTCGATCACTTGCATTTCTTCGGTGGATTCACGCTTGAAGACGAGGCGTGTTTCTTTCCATCGTGTACCCATACCCATTCCCTGATCGGTCAGCATTTCGATCTTCACGATGGCATCAATCCGGTCAATCGAGCCCGGAATGTCGGTAATGATGTCCCACACTGCTTGCTGTGGTGCCGCAATGCGGCGTTCAATCGTCAGTGCGAGGCTTGCCATGGCTGCAAGACTACCGCAAGGCCACCTCCCACAACAGAAGTGCGTGTCGCTGGTCCATTTGTCCGGCTCCCTGGCCTGACCACAGTGCGAGATCTGCCCGAAACCAGCCTCGTGGCAAGTTGGCCGAACAAAGCCCTTGGTTCAAAGCCATCTACCAACTGCTCATTTCAGGGCGAGAGAGTGCTTCGACTCGGCTCCACACCATCACAGTGGAAGCAAGCCAATACACTGCCCCCATGACCGACACGCTCACTATCGCCTTGATCCGAGATGTGTTCCATGACCACACCGGTCGCGAACGTCTCCGCAACAGATTGCTCGAAGCCAAGGCCGGCGGCGCCTCGCTGGCCATGATCCCTGAATTGGCTGTGCTGCCTTGGCTCCCGGCCGGAAGAGACGCGTCTGATGATGACTGTGAAGCGGCGGATGGACCACGGCACTGCATGCAATCGGAATTGGCCGCTGAGGTCGGCATTGGTCTGCTCGGCGGGGCGATTGTCCGCGACCAGCAAGGTCGACGATTCAACACGGCCTTACTCTTTGACGCTACTGGTGACTGCCTACACTCGTACCGCAAGATTCACATCCCAGACGAGCCAGGCTTCTGGGAGGCCGATCACTACGAGGCCGACGACACAATCCCTCGCCCCGTCGATGCCATGGGCATGCGTCTGGGCTTTCAAATTTGCAGTGACAACAACCGCCCATTTGGCTGCCATATTCTCGGCGCTCAAGGTGCGGAGGTCATTCTCAACCCACGGGCAACCGAGGCCGCGACCTATGTGAAGTGGCGTCCGATTTGGCAGGCCAATGCACTGACTTCAGCCTGCTGGATTCTCTCTGTCAATCGCCCAAGTCCCGAAGGGGGCGTGCAGATTGGTGGAGCGAGCATTGTCGTGGCACCAGACGGCACGGTCGTGCTGGAAACTGAAGACCCCGTTGCAGTCGTCACTGTTGACCGAGACGCCGTTTTGCAAGCCCGTAAGGGATATCCAGGCTATCTCGCATTTCCGACCGAACTCTATGCCAAAGCATGGGCAAGCGTTTCGCCCCGAGCGGCCAATGCCCCAATTTCAACCGACCCCTGCTGCTGATTGATCTGTTCACCCTCAACACTTCCCTGAGGTGCCCAATGACACACCACACTCCAACGAACTCCACCACAACCCGTCTTGCAGTACTCGAACACGCAGTCGCCCAAGGCGCACGGCGTGAGCGACGATGGCGGTGGGCGTTCATGGTGACGGCCGGCGGGCTTGGCCTTGCCGCTCTGAGCGCCGCGACCGACGTCACTCGCATAGATGCCATCCGAACACACCAGTTAGAAGTACTCAACGCCAACGGTCAGGTTGTGATGTCAATAGGCAGCGATCAAGGCGGCGGACGGCTTGACCTCTGGTCGCCACAAGGTGCAAATCTTGCTCGATTGGCGTCGAATGATCATGGCGGCGATTTGGCTCTCTGGAATGAAACCGGTGGTGCCGCAGCCGGAGTGTGGGCAACCGAAGATGGTGGCAACATTGCTGCATGGACAGCAGCTGGGGGCCGCGCTGCGACGATCGCCGCCGGGCAGAATGGCGGAACGGTCTCGCTTGGACTGTCGATGGAAGAGGTAAGCGTGTCACTCAAGGGCGGCAATGAAGCCGGGCTCGATGTGCGAGATGCCAGCGGCATTGATCGGACCACG
>JAQWLT010000017.1 GCA_029247205.1 Phycisphaerales bacterium
GAACCGGTAACCTCCAGATTACAAATCAGGTGCTCTGCCAATTGAGCTACGGTGGCGAAGCGTGCAGGGTATCGCAGACGGGCAGTTTCGTCACCCCACAGCCCACTCAAGAATGCTGATGGCTTGACGATGTGGACCAAGATTCGCTCGTTCTACCGAACAAGCCACAATGATCACATACACGGACCGAAACTGGAGATGCACAGCAACAGGTCATCAACAGTGGTCTCGCCATCCCCATTCACGTCGCCGTCTGGGGTGCCCCAGCCGCCAATGACCACAAGGATGTCGTTGACGTCAACCACATGATTGCCATCCGCGTCCCCTTCGCAAGGAACCACGACAGCATTGGCAGATCGAATACGCACCGGACTGTGCTCACCACGGAGCCCCATCGGGGTCAGAACCGTGACAAGATCCGCAGTCTTCTTTCCATTGAGGTGGCCACTTGCAACCAGCGACACCGCACTGCCCTCCTCAATGATCCAATCTTCACCCCATGCAATGCTGCCAGATCCAGCCTCTGTATCGTTGCTCAAGAGTGTGACCGTTGATTCCTCTACCTCGTTGTACGATCGGAATGCAAGATCGTGATCACCGTCGCCGTCATAATCGAGCAGCGTGAGACTCTGCGGACTCTCGCCAACTTCAAATACCTGTGGATCGCCAAGCGTGCCATTGCTTTGGCCAAGGAGCACAGACACTGTGTTGGATCCGCTATTGCCGACAAGCACATCGTCGAACCCATCACCATCGAGATCATCCATGACTAAGTCGTATGGTTTAGACCCAACCGATATGCGCTGGTGTTCACTCCATACCCCATCGGACTCTTCAATGACAACTAATTCGTTGAGACCAAGAAGTGTTGAGGCAGCACGGCGTCCGCCCTTGCCCGAACCAACACTACCGGGCTTCACTTGCCCTGGTTTACCACTGACGGTGACCGAGGCCAACTCCGTGAAGTCGCCCACAAATCCAGTTACGTGCTCAAAGATCTGCAATTCACCAAACAAACTTCCGTCTACTTGTATCGTGCCATCGCCGGCACACGCCACGATGAGATCATCTTCATCATCGCCGCCAAGTTGCAAGACTGCAGCATCAACAGGCCCGCTTGCAGTCGGCGTCGCGATGGAAAGCACCATCTCACTGATATTTGAGCCCGAGTTGAGTAGCGTCTGCACGATGTCCAGTGAAGTCGAAACAAAGGCGACATCTAAACGGCTGTCGCCATCAAAGTCACCCGCTGCGAGGCCCACTGGATTGTCACACACGGTCAAAGATACTTGTTCGCTGATGCCACCCAGACCGTCGCTCACCAAAATCACAACAAGTCCAGGCGTTCCAGAAATCGCTAATGCGATGTCGTCATTGCCGTCAGGCCCACCCGCCGCCGAACCAAAATCGGCCACGACAATATCTACGGCGCGGCCATTGACCACGTCCTCAGATGGATCCCCTAAATCAAAGACGCCTTTGAGAGGCTCAACGGTCAACACAATGGTGGCGTTGCCGCGGATCCCTTCTGCATACTGAACACTGAGATACCGATCCACGCCAAGTCCTGGCAGTACAACCACCGGGAACTTTGAATCCTCCTCGATCACGCCGATTTCCATGATGGACCAGCTATCCCCAATGACTGGCTGTGCACCGCTGGGCAATACTCCTGAGAGCGTGCCATCAAGATTGGCTGCTCCCTGGACTTGAATCGGCACATCGCCCCCGTCAGAAAGCATGACCTGCAACTCTCCACTTCGGTTGATGTCCAGGTTCTCTGATACGAGTAGCGAGCCGCCAGACGCCAACTTCAAGATGCCAGGGCTGCCCTCACCGCCAACAGAGACTCGGCCAGTGACGCTGAGCTGCTCAGCAATTGTCAATGATCCAGTGTACGACTGTGTTCCTTGCACTTGCAGTAGGCCTGAGCCCACGCTGCCAAAGGCAACACCGCTACCTGTCAACACTGGACGACTTGGTCCAATCAGAAGTCTGTCAATGGGAAGCACCCCGCTCGCATTCAACTCGAAACTGGCCGGCAGGGAAACATTCGCTGTGCCGGAGGTCGGTGGCTGCGGGACCCAGTGAGCAGCATCTCCAAATTCGCCACCCTCATTGGAAGTCCAATTTGATGTTGGAAGCATGTAGGTCTCCGCACCCCGGTACAACGTCCACATATCTTCAACTCGTTCCCACTCAGCAATCATCGAGCGATTCGTCACTCCGATGGACGCGCCAAATCCCATATCTTGAATCGCGCTGCTGGCAAACACCTTGGTGGACTGCGTCCACACACCATCAACGCGCTCATACACGACCGCTACTCCCCCACGAAGAGATTGTCCGCTATTCGCCGTGGCAGTAACCACAGCAACATCACCATCAATCGCTACGGCCACCCCATACTCATCGCTTTGTTGAATATCGACCGGAACCAGCGCTGCTTCTTGCGTCCACTCGCCACTTTCTCTGTAGAACACACGGGCCTGCCCCGCCAGAACCACTCCGCCGACCTCGCCCCCTGGCTCGCCGAGCAGAATACGGTCACCGCTGATGGATACTGCTATTTGATTGTTCTCAGAACCCAGATCCTTCGAAAAGAACCAACCCTCTGGAGCAGTTCGCTCATACACACTCACGCCATATGTGTCCGCAAGTACAAGAACATCGCCATCGAGGTCAACAGACTTAATCTCTGAATCGCGCTCAATCGAGTGCTCTTGCATCCAGGAACTACCAGCTCGTACATATATCAACGCGGTCGCGACCCCATCTACATACCCACAGACGACTATCCGATCTCCTGAGATCACCACATCGCGAAACCACTGAAAAGGCGTGGCGATGACTTCCTCGAGCTCGAACCCGCTGGACTGCGCGTACACCTCAACTTGTCCACTGGTGGCCAAGACCACCCGTTCGCCATCGGTATCAAGAAAAGGCGACGTAGTCGTTGGTGTGGCGAGCACTAAGCGATCGAGAAACACACCGTCTGCATCGTATACATGGGCTCCCCTGGAAGTGCCCCCACTCTTTTGAATGTCAACGACAGATGCAACAAGTAATCCACCTCCAGCAGCAACGTATTGACCAATTCGACCGCCCGCTTCGCCCCACGGCATCTCCACTTCGGAACTGATCCCAACAGGCACAACGTAGTCACTGCAGGCTACTCCGTTGCAGACAGAGCCCGATCCCAAAAAGACGCCGCCCAAGTTGGAGCACTCAATCACATTCAGTGATTCATTACAGGAATTGCCTAAGCAACAGGCACCGGAACATAGACCTATGCAATCTCCTGCATCGCAGGCCAATTCCAAGCATCCCAGAGAAAGTCGATCCTCCCAGTTTGGATACCTTGCGTCGTCGTGACAAATCCCATCCCCGAACCAATGCAGCGGAAAGCAGTTGCCCTCGCAGTCACCAATAAGGCCGGGAGCACACTGGCAAATACCCTCTAAGCACGAAACCTGCTCACCGAGAAAGACGCCGCCACCGGCGATGCAATCAGAAAAGGAGAGTACTTGGCAGTATCGATCGCAACCATCTTGATCGCCAAGGCAGCAAGCACCGTCGAGCTGAGGAATGTCGCCCGTGGGATCACAGTCACCGCCATCCCAGCCGAATTCCTCGCAGTCCAAATAAATCAACTCAGTATCCCACTGACGTACGCCGCTGTCACAGAATCCGTCGCCAATCCAGCTTAGTGGGACGCAGTACCCGTTACAGTCAAGTGTCTCACCCGGACTACAGTTACCACCGCAATTCGTCTCACAGACAATGTCTGCGCACTCTTGTCCGGGGTAGAAAACGCCGCCCCAGGTTTCACAGAAAGTTTCACTTTGGCAATAGCACACACCGCCATTGAAGCAGCATGCACCGAGCCCTGGATCAGTGCAGTCATTCTCCCCGGCCTCAGCGAGGCTCACTGAAGTCAAAACCAGCGCAAGCACGCAACCAATGCGATGGGCAAAATAATTGATCACGTGTCTAGATCCCCTCCACACGACTTCCACGCACAGATATCTAAACTGAGTCTACTACACCCCCTGAGGCCGTCCACAGGCAAATGTGGTTTCTTGGAAGGCCAACGAGTACAGAATGAGCAATAATGGGCTTACACCCCATATGACCAATCCTGATGACCAATCAAAGGCACGGTCCCTCGATGAGACCCACCCCTGGCAGCCTCCAGCAAGCAGCCCGTTCGACGGCGGCGGCATGCCGACAATTCCAGATCTGCTTGATGGGTTTCGGATTATCCGGTCAATCGCATCCGGAGGCATGGGAACTGTCTATGAGGCAGTGCAAGAGAACCCACGGCGGCGGGTCGCACTCAAGATGATTCGGCCTGGCCTGGCCTCACCAGCCTTGCTTGCTCGCTTCAAGTTTGAAGCTCAAACACTCGCAAGGCTGCGTCACCCAAACATTGCGCAGATCTATCAGACCGGTATGTGGTCAAGCCCGCAGGGCGACATGCCCTACTTCGCTATGGAATACATCCCCAATGCGATGACAGTGACCGAGTACGCCAACAAGAATAATCTATCTACCCGCGACCGCCTGGTCCTGTTCATGAAGATCTGCAGCGCCGTGCATCATGGACACATCAAGGGAATCGTTCATCGCGACCTCAAGCCTGCCAATGTGCTCGTCGGAGGAAGTGGAGAACCAAAGCTCATCGACTTCGGTGTCGCCCGCGCAACTGACTCGGATCAGGTTGCCATTACACAAATGACCAGCATCGGTCAACTTGTTGGCACGATTCAATACATGAGCCCCGAGCAGTGCGACGCTGACCCCGAGGACATCGACGCTCGATCAGATGTGTATTCACTTGGCGTCGTTCTGTACGAGCTACTTTCCAATCACCTGCCGTATGACATGAGGGAAGCCGCTTTACACGAGATGGTGCGTGTCATTCAACAAGAAGAGCCGACTCGACTCAGTACTGTTGATACTCGTATTTCCAACGATGTAGAAACGATTGCCCGCAAGGCCCTCGAAAAAACAAGAGGCCGCCGATACCAATCCGCCATGGAACTGAGAAGTGATATCGGTCGCTTCCTTGACCATGAACCGATCCTTGCACGGCGGGCAAGCAAGGCATACCTCTTGCGAAAGTTTGTTCGCCGCAACCAAGCACTTACTGCGTGCGGGGCCATCATTCTGCTACTCATTACAGGCGGACTTCTTTGGTCAACTATCACGCTCGACATTATTGCCGACCAACGTGACACACTACAAGCCTCCAACGCCGACCTCGAAGCACAAATCAACGCAGCAGCCATGCTTGGAGGCGATATTTATGAGCGTCTACAACGCATGGATGCTTCAATCAATGTCCGCCAAAACATTGCCGAACTCGTACAAGACCGAGCCGACGCACTGCATCGTCTTTCCAATGCGTCGGCCATCCAAGACACCGATTCCATATTGAACGCAAGCATTCGCGCTCGCATGGATGTAGGTGATGTCCTTGGTGGATCTCGAGGAGCCTATTCAAATCTTGGGCGGCCAATGGACGCACAAGAACTGTACGAAGAAGCCGCCACACTCAATGACTCTTGGCTTGAAAGAAATCCGACACACAAGGCTGCGACACTGATGCACCTTGGCATCCTGATTCGACGTGGCGATGTTCGGTATCTCGCAGGATCGCCCACGCAAGCTCAACCCTTCTATGTTGACACTGTGACATTCGGCCTCAATCTCATCGATCAGGGACAAGTAGAACTCGAACACGTCAGGGCCACGAGCGATGCCTTTCTTCGAATAGCCGATTGCAACGCCGAAGTAGGTGATCTCGAGGCAATGCTGACTCATGTCCAAAAAGCAAGACTGCTGCTGGAAGAGCACATCTCTGAGGCCGACGCCCCAAAGGTCAAGCGTGATATTGCGTTGGTGCTCAGACGGCACGGCTTTGCACTCTACGAACAGATCTCTGCATCTCAGAACGCAGAAGCAGCGAGGTCCGAGGCCCGCCCCTTCTATGAGCAGTCACTCTCGCACTTCAAATTGCTTGCCAACGCAGCACCCGCCAATGGCCGAGCACAGCGAGACTGGGCGTGGTCGAGGTACTACTTGGCCTATCTCGAAGCTGGCGGTGGTGACGAAACACGCGGCCGTGCCGAACTGAAAGCCGGTGCAGAACTATTGCTGCAATACCTCGTACGAAATCCGAACGACGCAGACGCCCGTAAGGACCTGCCGTTGTACATCGAGCAGGTTGTTGGACTCGAGCCGTATCTCGGAGGACCCCCACTGGCGCGTAACACGATCGCCCGATGCCGCGAGTTGCTTCAACCGGTGCTCGCGCAGCGGCCAAACGACCAACTGCTCGCAGCCGTCCTCCAAAAAATCAACGGAATTCCTGGGCAGAACTGACCAACTCAGCATGTCCTGGCCACTGAGCGATGCTCAATACATCAAAGGACACGGGGATGCCGGGAACGTTGCATGATCAAATCGCACACAACGAGATCTCACGCGAGCTCAATCTTGCGTGGCGTGGCCACTACCGCTTCCGTCTGATACCACGGCATTGGCCCGCCGAATCGCCACCGCAAGTACCGTTGCATCAGCAGGCGTCACCCCGGCGAGCCTAGATGCTTGACCGAGGGTTGCCGGACGGAATCGAGTAAGCGTCTCGGCAGCTTCACTTCGAAGGCCGGTGATGCTACTGAGATCTAGATGCTGAGGAATTCGGACATTGTCGGCCTCGCGTTGCCGTTTGATCTCGACCTGCTGACGCTTGACGTAACCCGCATATCGTGTGTCTGTGATCGCACGCTCAACTTCACTTGGATGATCGCCGCCCCCGAGCCGCGTAATGATTTCGCTGACCTCGATGTCTGGCCTTCTCGCCAGCGCCGCGAGATTCTTACCGCCCTCACCACTTGTTGTAGACAAGCGATCAGCGATATCAACCAGACGCTCGCTTCGTGATTGCCACGCGGCCCACCGTTCGTCACTGACAGTGCCCCAGGCGCGACCGATCGCGGTCAGCCTCGCATCAGCATTATCCGATCGCAACAACATGCGGTGTTCAGCTCGGCTGGTGAACAAACGATACGGTTCGCGTGGGGTTCGCGTGACGAGATCGTCCATCATCACGCCAATATAAGCTTCGTCTCGAGCCAACCGGACCGGGTCCTCGCCGCGACTTCGCTTGACGGCATTGACGCCTGCAATCAAACCTTGCCCCGCCGCTTCTTCATACCCACTCGTGCCATTGATTTGACCGGCTAAAAAGAACCCTGGGATTGACTTCACCATGCAGGTCGCATCAATCTGGTGCGGACGCACCATGTCGTACTCGACGGCATAGCCATACTGCAGAATCTCCGCATGCTCACAACCGGCCATGGCTCGCACGACGCCGTCCTGCACTTCGGGCGGCAAAGAGGTACTGATGCCATTGCAATAGATCGACTCGCCTGTGAGTGTCTCGGGCTCGAGGAAGACATGATGGCTTTGGCGATCTGCAAATCGCACAACCTTGTCCTCGATGCTTGGGCAGTAGCGTGGCCCGGCATCAGCATCTATTTGTCCACTGAACATTGGCGCACGATCAAGATTGGCGCGAATGAGTTCATGCGATGCTGCAGTCGTCCCTGTAATTCGGCACGTGACCTGCTCGAGCGACGGAAAGCTACTGCTAGACATTTCACTAAATGGCACCGGCGGATCATCGCCATGTTGTGAATCAAGACCATCCCAGTCGATGGTGCTTTGGCGAAGTCTTGGAGGTGTTCCGGTTTTCAATCGACCAAGTTCAAGGCCAAGTCGCTGCAAACACCCTGAGATGCCGTCGGCAGTTCCCTCGCCGACCCGGCCACCCGGTGTAGTCTTCGGTCCCGTGTGCATGATGGCTCGCATAAAGGTGCCTGTTGTCAACACGACACTTGAGGCACGACACTCACCATCTATACACCGCACGCCAACACAGACACCACGCTCAAGCATAATGTCATCGACGGTTCCTTTGACAACGAGAATATTAGCCCGCGTCTTTATCATCGCCTGCACGCTCGCCGCGTATATGTCTTTGTCGCACTGCGCTCGCGGGCCTCGTACTGCTGGCCCACGTGATTGATTCAGTACCTTGAACATGATGCCAGCGGCATCCGCTGCGAGCGCCATGACCCCTCCAAGCGCATCAATTTCGCGAACAACCTGGCCCTTGGCAAGACCTCCAATTGCCGGATTGCATGACATGACGCCGATGCGGGTCGGGTCCATCGTCAACAACACTACCGTTCCCTGCTCGCCAAGCATGTGTGATGCGGACCAGGCCGCTTCGACACCAGCATGCCCACCGCCAACGATCAGCACATCACACGCGGCCGGAAGTAAATTTAGCCCTCGACTGTCCACGTGTCGTGTCCGCGTACAAGGTCAACGAGATTGCTCTCTGGCTTGGCTTCCTGAGCATGTGCAATTTGATCGCGACTGGCCATCTCAAAAGCCGGACGATCCGGACTGCAGTACAGCACGCCAAGTGGCTCTGGAAGTTCTGGATGCCGCATATTGGCAAGCGTGAAAGCAAGCGCCCGGTCAGTCTCATCGTGCACCAGCAAGTCTTTTTCTGTCACACCACCATCGCCAATGGTGACAGCGACCGGGCGTCCATGGGCAATCATCACACCCTTGTCACGATTCTCGCCGAAGATCAACGGTTCGCCATGGACCAGATCGACTGTGTTGTTGGGTCGCGAGTCCTTCTGCGACGCATAAAACCATGCTTTGTGATTGAAGATATTGCAGTCTTGGTAGACCTCTGTGAAGGCGCACCCAGGATGCCCGGCAGCACGCTCCATAACCGGAACGAGCATCTTCGCGTCGACATCAATCGCTCTGGCCACAAAGGTGCACTCTGCCGCAAGCGCAATTGCGAGCGGATTGATCGGTTCATCGATTGAACCAAGTGGGGTCGACTTGGTGACCTTGCCACGCTCACTCGTAGGCGAGTACTGACCTTTGGTCAGTCCATAGATTCGGTTATTGAGCAGCAAGATGCGAACACCAACATTCCGCCGCATGGCATGGATCGTGTGATTGCCGCCAATGGACAAAAGGTCACCATCTCCAGAGACGATCCACACATCAAGATCAGGGTTGGCAAGCTTGATACCAGTTGCAAAGGCTGGAGCTCGACCATGAATAGAGTGCAGCCCGTACGTCTCCATGTAATACGGGAACCGGGCAGCACATCCAATGCCCGACACAAACACAAACTCTTCCTTTCGACGGCCGAGTTTTGGAAGTGTCTTGCGAACAGCAGCGAGCACCGCGTAGTCACCGCAGCCAGGACACCAACGTACATCTTGATTGGTTGCAAAGTCTTTGGGCTTATAGGTCGGCAGAGGCATGTCGGTCGTGGTCATGAGCCAGCCTCCTTCAGCACATCCTTGATCATTCCCACAAGCTCGTCTACATGAAAACCACGACCCTGTATGACATTGATCGGCTTGGCATCAACTAAGAACTTGCCTCGAAGCAACATGCACAATTGCCCACTATTGACTTCTGGAATGATGACATTTTGATATCTCGCCAACACCTCGCCAAGATTTGACGGCATTGGGTTGAGATGCCGCAGGTGAGCGATGGCCATCGGCATGTCATCTGCTTGCAATCGCTCGGCAGCCGAAAGAATGGCACCTTGCGTACCACCCCATCCAAGGAGCAATGTGTCTGCGTCAACATCGCCACCGACTTCGATCGGAGGAATGACATCGGCCACTCTGGCAACCTTGTTAGCCCGAACAGCAATCATTTCCTGATGATTCGGCCCGTCGTACGAAACAGCTCCTGTCGTGCCATCTTTTTCCAAGCCGCCAAGACGATGCTCTAGACCCGGTGTCCCGGGGATAGCCCAACGTCGGGAGAGCGAGTCAGGGTCGCGCAGATAGGGTTCGAATGCCTCGGCCGAATCAGGCTGAGGCTGCGGATGCTTGATCTCAATTGCTGGAATCGCTTCCACGTCTGGCACCAGCCAAGGCTCGGCCCCATTGGCAATACCGGCATCACTCAAAATGATGACTGGGACCATCGCCCGCGTACTGAGGCGAACAGCCTCGATTGCGATATCGAAACAATCTGAAGGGGACGCTGCGGCAAGCACAATGCATGGCGCTTCGCCAGATCGCCCAAACATCGCCTGAAGCAGATCGGCTTGCTCGGTCTTGGTCGGCATTCCAGTGGCCGGTCCTGCCCGCTGCACGTCGACAACAATGAGCGGAAGTTCAAGAATCACAGCAAGACCCATCGCTTCGCCCTTGAGCGCCAAGCCTGGACCTGAAGTACCAGTCACACCAATACCGCCCGCATAACTCACGCCGATCGCGGCAGCGACCGCGGCAATCTCATCTTCGGCTTGAAACGTCTGAATGCCAAACCGCTTCAAGCCCGCAAGTCCATGCAACAAGTCCGAAGCTGGTGTGATTGGGTACCCGCAGTAACTGATCTGCTTGCCGGCCTTCGATCCTGCAACAGCTAAGCCAAGCACAAGCGCCTCATTGCCATTGATCTTTCGGTACAGGCCCGGGGGGAGTTCGGCGGCCGCCACTTGGTATCGCTCTGGAATGGCCTCGGTTGTCTCACCGAATGCCCAACCAGCCTTGAGCGCAGCCACATTCATCGCCGCGACCTCAGGAAGCTTCTTCTTATCGCGGAAGTAGGACTCAAGCCAATCGATCGTCGGCGTCAGCGGTCTGCCATACATCCAGCACAACAAACCAAGCGCAAACATGTTGCGGCAGCGATCAATTTCCTTGGCCCCTTGGCCAGAGTCTGCGAGCGCCTCTCGCACCATTCGACTCAATGGGATGCTGACGATGCGGTAGCGCGATGACAAAACCTCATCAGCAAGTGGTGCTACATCTGGTGCATAGCCAGCCTTCTTCAGGCCCACCTTCGTGAACTCGTCTTCGTCGACAATCACCATGCCGCCTGGCCGGACCGAGTTGACATTTGTCTTAAATGCAGCCGGGTTCATCGCCACCAAGACATCGACAGCATCGCCTGGCGTATGAATCGGCTTCGCCGCGAATTGAACCTGAAAGCCCGACACGCCGAAGGTGGTCCCGCGGGGCGCCCGAATTTCAGCCGGAAAGTCTGGGAAGGTCGCAAAGTCATTGCCCATTGCGGCAGTCGTGCTGGTGAATTGACCACCAACGAGTTGCATCCCATCGCCACTGTCACCGGCAAAGCGGATTGCGACAGAGTCGACAGGTGTGGGAGAGCTCATTTGCGGCAGGTCGGTTGTCTGGGTCATCACTACGATTTATCCTACACCGATGCTGAAAGCGGGCAGTCTACCTGCGACCATGTGCACTGGACAAGACCAAGACCGCTTTCAAATCAGGGCTTTGGAGTGACTGGAGCCGGCGAATCACTTGTAGGAGACTCCGCTGCTGGCGATGGCTGGGTTTGCGGAAGGTCGTCCCCCCAAAGGCTCATCATGATGGCGACGTCACGGATGTCCACGAACTTGTCACTATTGAGGTCGCCTGGCTGAGGTACCGGGCAAGCTGCAGCCAGAGCTGCAATGCAATCTGTCTCACTACCAGCCCAGCGACCACCTGCTTCGAGGCAGGCGTGTTCGGTGACCTCAATGCACAGACTTTCAATACAGCACGCGCCCTTTGGCTGCTGGGCCATGTCCGAGTACCACTGCCCTGCCACGCTGTCGCCGAGGGTGCGAAATTGCAGATCGATCTGCGTCGCCCTCGCGTTGAATCCTTGATAGATGGCACCTCCGGAGAGGCCAGCCGTGTTGCGAACAAAGATACAGCGTTCAATTCGAGCGATACTCTCATAGACATAAATCGCCCCACCATTATGAGCGGCGCTGCACTCCTCAAAGGTTGAATCAGTAATGGTGATCGTGCTACTGTTATCCGCCACGATTCCACCACCAGCAAAGATTGCAATACAGGCCATGAAGCGACAGTCGACAAGGGCGGCTTGGCTGTCCTCAACCAATATTCCGCCGCCACGCTCAGCACGATTTGACGTGAAGGTGCACCGCAAAAAACGAGGTGATGCTTCACCACCTATCCATGCACCGCCGCCTTCATACGTCACAACATTGCCCACGATTCGGCAATTCTCGATGGTCGGTGACCCGCCGCGAATCAATAGACCTCCGCCTATCGTGGCCGCTGGTCCATAGCGTGTCCCATCGCCTAAACCACCAGTGAGACTGAATCCTCGAATAATCAGGAGGTCGTTGCTACTTCCGATACACGTGACCACAGGTCGCGCCAAACCGGTTGCATCAATAAGAGTTCTCTCTGGCCCAGTCTCGGACTCGACCGTAATCTCCTTGTGCTCGATTCGTATCGCTTCGGTATAGATGCCGGGCGCGACAACAATACGGTCACCCTTGGCGGCCGAATCGATCGCTTCTTGAATAGTCAACTTGTCGGCCGGCACGCTGATTATGCGACCGAGCACGCTTGTACTCACCACCATCAGCATCAAACTAGTGAGCAGTATTTGCATCGTCTCCTACATTCAAGCATGCCGGGGCCCAGATGTCCAATGAGAGGCTTGCTTCACGTAGAATGAAAAATCGATCTGATCGGGATATGGAGGCTATTGTGGCCCCAAGCCCCTCCAATCGACGGCGGTAAGCGAGTTTCAATGCCTCAAATTGAAGTCAAAACCAAACAGGGCCAACGCCGGTACGAGTTGGCTGACAAACCAGTCACCATTGGCCGGGCTGATGACAACACGCTGGTCATCAAGGATAGCCAAGCCAGCCGACATCACTGCGTTATCGAACCAGGCGAGGTCGGATTTCAGGTCCGCGACCTTGAGTCCCGCAACGGCACGAATCTGAATGACACCAAGGTCACCACGAACAAACTGGGCAATGGCGACATCGTGCGAATTGGCCGCACCCGCATTACCTTCATCGATCCAGACGAGTTAATTTCCATGCCCGAGATGGAAGCGGCAGCCCCAGTCGAAGATGACTTGTTTCCGCCAGACCTCGACACGCTCGATATCGACCTACAGGCAGACGTCAAGCAAGGCGCCCAGACCAATTGGGAGCGCCGACTCGAAGACATCATCAACTCGGGCGCACATGGCGGCTTTGACGAAGAAGACATCAGTCTCGTCGACAACCGAGGTGTCACCGTACATCAAGCTCGCTCGGGCGGACTCGACACAGGACGTGACGGCGATGGCGCCGAAGGAACACGCGCCTTCCGAAAACTCTTGTACGCATCATTCCGAACTCGAGCAACTGACTTGCATATCGAACCGCGTATCGAAGGTTGTGCGGTCCGACTACGCGTAGACGGCACCATGATTTCGGCGGTTCAATTCTCGAAGCAAATCTTCAAACGACTGCTCGGCATTGTGAAGATCTTGTGTGAGATTGAGACGAGCCAGAAGAATCAGGTACAGGATGGACACTTCTCCGTATCCATCAATGGCCGCCGGGTGGATTACCGAGTCAGCCTCACGCCGTCGGTACACGGGCAAAAACTCGTGATTCGCGTACTTGACTCGAGCAACAGCCCGAGTCGCTTACATGAACTCGGTCTCACACCGTGGATGTACGAGAAACTGCGACGCATCGCGACCAAGGATGCTGGACTCTTGCTTGCATGCGGCCCAACCGGATCAGGCAAGACAACGTCACTGTACTCGTGCCTTCGTGAGATCGACGTCGAGCAACGCAATGCGATCACGATTGAAGATCCAGTTGAGTATTACCTTGAAGGCTGCACGCAGATTCCGATCGATCACGATCAAGGGACGACTTTTCACAGCGTCCTTCGATCTGTCTTACGCCAAGATCCAGATGTCATCTTCGTCGGTGAGATTCGAGATATAGAAACCGCAACCGTGGCAATGCAAGCGTCGATGACGGGGCATCTGGTCTACACCACCGTGCATGCAAAGGACACCATCGGCGCCGTCTTCCGCCTGCTCGATCTGGGCATTGAAGGGCCACTTGTTGCCAACGCGCTCAACCTCATCGTCGCCCAACGATTGGTCAGACTGCTCTGCCCAAATTGCCGCAAGCCAGTTTCGCCGACTCCAGCCCAAACGCTTCGGATGGGACAACGAGTCGAGGGGCTCTCAAAGATCTATGTCCCGCAGGCCTGCAAACGATGCCTGCGGAGCGGCTTCTACGGCCGACGAGCACTCTTTGAGTTGCTCGAGATCACCGACTCCATTCGTGATCTCATTATGAAGGGCCCGTCGATCAAGGGCATTCGCGACTTGGCCAAACAAGGCCTATTCACGACCCTAGAAGAGTTTGGCTTCAATCTTGTGGCCGAGGGGCATACAACATTCGATGAAATCGAGCGGGTTGCAGGCTCTGAGTAGGCGATTCTGGGCACTTCCTGGACTCCAACCTTGATCGATGGCCGGTCCTGATATACTACGGGGCTTCCCCACAAGGACCAGCCCCATGAGCACCGACATCACCACAAACACCACCATGACTTTTACTGTGAACGCGGTCCCCCCGACCGCGGCCAAGGTAAAGACGATCGAACGTCTCATGTGGATGCAGCCCGAGCACCAAAAGGGCATGCGAATGCTCGCTCGTCGTCGCCGACAGACCGACAACGTCACCTATGTCCGTGCAGGTCGCCCGTGGACCAATCGCAAGCGAGCCACCCGGTTGCAGCGATGTGAAGCGGGGCAGGCGTTCACGCTGCTGGTCACTCCCCAAATCACTCGCGACCTGCAAAGCGTCTCGAAGTGGCTTGACGCCAAGCCGGCGTAGCTCCCCCCTTTGGCGAGCAAGAAATAGCAAAGGCAGTTTCGCTATAACTGCTGTGTGATGCGCTGGGCGATTGGCGTAAGCTCGCAAGGGAACTCCGCAGGGAGACACCACTTGAATTCGCTGTATTCGTTCGTTGGAGGCGTGATGTCCGTTGTCGTGACATCAAGTCGCAGAATGACTTCCCAGGTTTGAGCTATCTCGTCAAAAAAAATTGCTTCTGCCCGGGCTGGCCCTGCGAGTTGACCACCAACCTCTTCGGCGAATTCCATCGATATCGCACACTCCGGCGAATTGCCCGGTTCAACCCCACCTGACGGGGCCAGTTCCCACATATCTGGAAAACACATCGTCCAAGATGCGCGGCGGGCGAACAGCACTCGATCACCACAGCAAGTGATGCCCTTGACGCCCAGCGGCCTGCAACCCGTGTCGAACCGCTCCCCCATCATCTGCACTGCATACCAGCGATAGTCGCATGAAAAGCCTTGAATCGTAGCCCCGCCCGCGCCATTGCGATGGACTCCCGCCACCTGAATCAAGCGGCCATCAAAAAGATGTGGATTACTCGCTTGCAGGCTTGGCCAGATAGCGTCAGCCCGATCCCGCACATGCGGGTCGGGAGCCCAAGACGAATCCGAAAGGGACACAATGGCAGGCCTTCGAAGCCGAATGAATGACCGATTCGTATCGATCAGCCGAACTCGATTCCCTGCGCCAACGGCAGGTCATCGCCCCAATTGATTGTGCATGTTTGTCGTCGCATGTAGGCCTTCCACGAATCCGAGCCACTCTCGCGGCCGCCACCCGTGTCCTTCTCGCCACCAAATGCCCCGCCGATCTCGGCACCGCTCGTGCCAATATTGACATTTGCAATGCCGCAGTCAGAACCTGCGTGCGAAAGAAATCGCTCGGCCGATCGAATGGAGTCTGTGAAGACCGCACTGGAGAGGCCTTGCACAACATCGTTCTGCAAAGCGATCGCTTCTTCAAGGCTGTCGTAGGTAAAGATGTACAGAATCGGTGCGAATGTTTCGTCGCGTGTAATGTCTGGCACTTGACCACGTGGAACCTTGATGATGGTTGGTGTCACATAGTTGCCAGCATCGTCGACAAATGTATCAATGCCCTCGACGCCGCCACACAGAACTTCACAGCCCTGTGCCTGTGCAGATTCGATAGCAGTTCGCATGGCATCCACACTTCGCTGGTCAATCAGTGGTCCAACGAGCGTGCTCGATTCGAGTGGGTTACCGATCGGGACCGTGCTGTATGCAGCCACCATGCCGTCTGTGACTGCATCAACGAGTGACTCGTGACAGATCAGCCGTCGAGTCGATGTGCATCGCTGGCCCGCCGTTCCAACTGCACCAAAGACCGTGCCACGGACCACGAGGTCGATATCAGCTGTCTCAGTCACAATAATGGCATTATTCCCGCCCAATTCAAGCAAACTACGGGCCAATCGCTTGGCGACCTGCGTGCCAACATGTCGCCCCATTCGGCACGAACCCGTCGCGCTGATCAAGGGCAAGCGGCGATCAGCAATCATGGTCTCGCCAATTTCATCATCGGTACCGATGATCAAACCAAACAAATCAGCAGGGTCGCCTTCCGCCGGCTGAAAGACGTCTTGCTCACGCATCACACGCTGGGCAATATTGGTCATCGCAATTGCGGTCAGTGGCGTCGCAAGGCTTGGCTTCCAAATCTGAGCGTTGCCGCACACTGCCGAGAGCATGGCGTTCCATGCCCACACGGCGACTGGAAAGTTGAATGCCGTAATAATTCCAATCGTTCCGAGTGGGTGCCACTGCTCGTACATGCGGTGCAGTGGACGCTCACTGGGCATGGTCAGACCGTACAGCTGACGAGACAGTCCCACGGCGAAGTCTGCAATGTCGATGCACTCAACGACCTCACCAATACCCTCGGGAAGAATCTTTCCCATTTCCATCGTGACTAGTCCGCCGAGTTGCTCTTCTTGCTCCCGGAATGCATTGCCCATGCGGCGAACGAGTTCGCCGCGCTTCGGAGCCGGCAGCATCTGCCACGACCGTTGCACAAGTACCG
>JAQWLT010000024.1 GCA_029247205.1 Phycisphaerales bacterium
TAGTCAGGCTGCTTGTCGACTCGGGTGGCTCGCATGACTTTCTCAAATCACACTTACGCCGTGAACTAGAAAACAGCGGTATTCACCTCGTCGAAGTCCTACCTGCAAACCTTGTTCGAATGTTTTTCTCTCGACTTGATCTTCGTAACCACCGCAAGATTGCTGTTATTGACAATACAATTGGCTGGGTCGGAAGCCGCAACATCGCGTCGCCAGATTTTGCCCCGAAGGCAAAATATGCCCCGTGGGTCGATTGCATGGTCTCGGTTCAAGGGCCAGCCGTTCGGGACTTACAAGCAATCTTCCAGGAAGACTGGCAAGTCGCCACAGATGAGCCACTCTTGGATCTATTCCAGACCGCACACAAACCATCCGACGGTGACGCCGCCTGCCATATCGTTGGAACGGGTCCAAATTTCAATAATGATGCGCTGACCAACATCTTACAAGCTTGCTTTCATGCTGCTCGTGAAACCCTTGTATTGACCACGCCCTATTACGTTCCAGATGCAGCCACCGAAGCAGCCTTACTTACCGCAGCCATGCGAGGCGTTCGCACAACTTTGATCGTCCCAGCACGCAATGACTCGCACCTTGTGTCACTCGCAAGTCGCAGCCATTACGAAAGACTTATTCTGGCAGGTGTAGAGATTCAAGAATTCCAAGCGGGCCTACTCCATGCCAAGACAATGACCGTTGACCACTCTCTCTTTATGATCGGATCGGCCAATCTCGACCGCCGAAGCCTTGAACTCAATCTGGAAGTGAGCATGTTTGGCTGGTGCCCTGAATTTGCGAGTCGGCTCCACTTCCTTCAAATGTCGTATCTCAACGACTCTGAACCGGTGAACACGGCCAAATGGCTGCACCAGCCACCCACCAAGCGGATGGTCCACAATCTCGCTGGGCTCCTCAGCCCACTGCTTTAAGTGCCTCTCAGAGCCCCAATACACCTCCATTTCTGATTATTGGGGACCCAAACGCCCTTCTACTGACGTATCCCTTGTTGGAAGTATGCCAAAAGGCAGGTATGCTACGAAACTGGAATTCCACTAAACTCGTTGGTTACAATGGGTTCCAGCAAGTCAGGCCACAGCGTTACCGAGTTGAGGAGAGCGTAGAGAGATATGCAGCGAGTCCAGTTCTATCTCGTGAGCCTGATTGCTTCGACCTCGATTGCGACCCCGACATTGGCTGGTTCGCTCGATGTGAGTCTGACGCTGAATAACGAAACCGTCGATCTTACGGCCGGGACAATCCCAGGGCTCTTTGGTGATGGCGGCAGCCTCATCACAGAAGAAGAGTTATTCGCAGTCAATGAGTCCCTGATAGCCGCTGACATTCAGACAGTCGGGCACCTGTCGATTCTGCTTGCCGAAACTGATCGTGGGCTTGCCCTCATCAACTTGTTCGGTGGAAACGATGGCAGTGCACCAGGCCAACCACCAATATCTGTACTTGGCTGTCAACTTTTTTGGGAAGGCCACGATACAACGATGGTCAACCAAGACTCTGGCGGTACTTGGACAGTTTCCCCTGCCGGCGATGACTGGTTAGTTGGCGCTGGTTCGTTCCAGTGGCAACAAGGTCTCTCCTTTGAAGCCATGGCCCTGACCGAGTTGAACTTGGGGCAAAACGCCTCCTTTCATTTCAATGACCTCGGCATGCACAACATGCAGGAGCAAGTCTTGCAGTTGATCACCTTCGGCGATTCAGGTAGCTGGGAAGTAGCAGATACTGCTGCATTCACCAACGGTGCCATTGAGATTGATGCAGAGATTACCAACGCCGTTCCAGCCCCAGGCTCGCTGGTCGTCTTAGCGCTGGCTGGATTTGCCGGACCACGACGCCGACGTCGTTAGCGAGGCCGGTCGAGCAACGTCTCGATCTCGCCAGTGAGTTCGGGATCCATCGGCCCCACACTTGAACCAAAGAATGCCACCGCTACACCTTCGCGGTTGACGAGGTACTTCCCGAAGTTCCACTTGGGCAGCACGCCAGTCGCCTGTGAGAGGTCCCGGTAGAGGGGAGACTGATTTGGACCAGCCTTGACATGGACCTTGTCCATGAGCATGAAGGATGCATCCAACCCAGTAGCGCAGGCCGTGATTGCGGCCGCGTCGCCTGGCTCTTGTGAGCCAAAGTCATTGCACGGAAATCCGATGACCGCAAATCCGCGGTCGGCATACGTATCGTGCAAGGTCTGTAAGTCGCGGTACTGCGGGGTGTAGCCACACTGACTCGCAACGTTGACAATCAGCGTGACGTGTCCCGCCGGAAGACTGGTTGCATTGCCTTCGAGATTGATCATGTCGTGGGCGTAGACGCCTGTGGCTGCGAGAGGCATGGGGTTGTGCTCGTGCGTAGTGGCTGTAGTGACAATGCGATTGTCGCAGCCAGGAAGGGAGAGGGTGGTGGCAATAGTGAGCAGAAGGCGTTTCGGCATTGAAGGGTTGTAGGCCTCGGCGGGCTCACTCCACACACGGACCCCAAGCGGAAATCACCATGAGCACATCGTTCACATTAACAATGCCGTCACCATTGACGTCGGCCGGGCTCGGCCCCACATTGCCCCAGCCAGAGAGCACCGCCAACACGTCGTCGACATCGACAACTTCCGAGCCGTCAATGTCTGCTGGGCAAGGGCTGGCATCGTCACAAGCGTCAGCATCATCACACATGCCACCAGGAGGTCCCCACTCACCACCAAACAGCGTGCAGTCGCCCTCTTCAAGTACGAAGCAGTCACTGCCAGCGTTCGTGCAACACCAACTCGTTGGCGCAGGGCAATCAACTGCGTCACATGTCGAACCATCACCTTGGAATGTGCCGCCCTCAAGCACACATGACTCGGGTGTTTCCATGTCCAAACAGCTCCCATCAGGCAAGCAGCAAGCGCCTTCGGGGAAGCAGACCCAGTCGTTGCAATCCTCACCGTAGTGCCACACGCCACCGAAGGCTGCACAGACTTCAGCCTCTGAATCAACACAATTTCCACTGGACTCGAGGCAGCAGGCACCAGTTGGTTGCGGGCATGAAGTTGAACCGCAATCGGTGTCATCGCCCTCATAACTACCACCTGAAAGGAGACAGGCGTCTTCGCTGTTGATCTCACACGAACCGTCACCGAGGCAGCATGCGCCGCTGCCCGGTGCGCAGCCAAAGGGCGTGTAGTGCGAGCGAAGAACCCAGTCTCCACTTGGCGTGCAAATGCTCGGAATCTGCTGGAAGGTATTCCAGCCCACACCGCATACACAAAAAGGCCCAGTGACCATATCGATCCAGTTTCCGGTTGGAGAATCCAATCCGCCGATATCCGTCGTTGGAAAGGCGTTGGCATTAGTTGGGGGCGCCGTCAAGCATGGACTGCCTGGACTGTTGTGACGAATCACACGAAACGCAACTGTGTAGGCATGCGTGCCATTGTCATTGATATAGATTTGCTCTGGATCACCCGGGTCGATCATGAATTGAATGATCGTGCCTGATGTCCCAGGCGGCATATTCAGGTGCGGCAGAATCAAGTCGTCCGACTGAAAGTTCGCGAGTTTCGTTCCATTGCTTGGTGTGCCTTCCCAAACCTCTATGCCCCACTCGGTGGTAGTTGATTGGGTCGTTGCAGAGGTCGCAAAGAGAATCTCTGCCGAGTCGAACTTCAACGGAAATCGGTCTGGCTGAAGCGTCCATGAAGCCCCGGCGGCTTCGCTCTCGGCGAAGCCTGCCTGCAAGGTGTATTGGCCTGCTCCAAAGTCCGAGTCGGTATGCGTGGCCTGCTCTTGCGGGCATGCTCCGCGAGTCACGGTAACTGTTGATTTTTGCAGGGATGGGGAGTACACGATGCGCATCACGTTGATGCTTTCAAGCCTGAGCTGTTCGGTCTCGGTCACATCAAAGCCCAGTGCTGTACTTGCAATCAAAGCCGTACAAGCCGTGGTCATCAGCATTGCGCTCACGGAGACTCTCCTGTTTCATCCACCCTGAGTCTAGTATGGCACAAATATCGATGCGTTCAAGGCTCAACCGGTAACAATTGGCCTTGAAGCTCTCAGAAAGAAAGTCAGCCCTAGAGCCAGCACGAGACCCACTGGCAGCATGAGGAACGCAGTTCGGTAGTCACTGACGTCATAGGTAGCAACCGAGCCTGTGGGCTTTCCCCAGTCTAGGAGCACACCAATGAACCACTGTCCAATACCCGCAAGCAGCATTTGAAAGAAGTTGACAAATGTGATGGCGGCCCCTCGAGCGTGATGCGGGTTCAACTCCATTGCCATTGGGAAGGCCACAACCATTGACCCAACACCAAACCCCAGTACGAAGAGCAACGGGAATGCAGCTGATGAATCAGAGGAACTCAGCATGAGCAAGCCCACGATGGCAACCAAGGCGATCAGCAGGCCGATGATCAGCATTCGCCGGTGGTGCCCAGTGCGATCGGCGAGCCAACCTAGAAACGGCGCCGATATGCCAAGCCCAATAAAGAGCATGGCGTCTGCATTGGCCGCATCGCTTGGATCCATTTTCAAGCTCGCCATGTAGCTGTCGCCCCACAGAGCGCCAAATGTGCCTACTGGCAAGTACAGCATGCCTGTGATTAAGGAGAGGATCCAGGTCTGACGGCTTCGGACCACGCAGCTGAGTCCCGAGAATATTCCACCGCCATGCTTCCGTCTCGAAGTGAGCACATTGTGCTCAAACCACGCAGGTCGCTTTGGTACCAAGATCCAGATCCCAATACCCAGACCCAGTGCCACAATGGCTAACCACCACGTTGACATCCGCCAATCAAGGGAGTGGTCAATGTGGCTGAGCACGGTCTCGCCAGCAACTGCGCCAGCCATACCAAGTGCTGCGGTCACTCCGGCAATGAATGCGAGGCGGCTCGATGGAAACCACACACTCGCCACATAGATCGTCCCAACATAGGCGAAGGCCGATCCAACTCCCTGAAGTAGCCGCCCAGCACCAAGCATGCCCAATGATGTGGCCATTGCAAACGACGCTGCACCAAGAGCACACATAAGAGCCGCAATCGCCAATGGCCGGCGACTTCCGAACTTGTCAAGCAGAAGTCCGACGATGAGTTGCATCGGCGCATAGGCGTAGTAGTACATACCCATGGTCAAGCCGAATGCAGCCGCAGTCGCCGAGAATTCTGATTGCAACGTGGACTCAACGACACTCGGCGAGACTCGAAGCATGAACTCATATAAAAAGAAAAGTGCCGGCAGCAACCAAAACAGCCATGCTCGTCGGCACCCGGCTGGGTACTCGCACGTCACATCACATGGCGGCTCAATCGAGTCCGTTTCGTTCATGGCACAATTGTAATGCACCGCCTCTGAGCGATATCATGTCACGCATGGCAGATCGACCAAATCTCAGCCGACGCGAATTCTTTCGTGGCAAACTCTTTCGGCCGATCCGCGAGGCAGCCAAGGCAGGTGCCGCAGCAAGCCGGGCCGTCCGCCACCGCGACCTCTCGCTCTCACTTCTTCAGCGGCCACCAGGTGCCGTCGCAGAAGGACAGTTTCTCGCCTCGTGCACACGGTGCGGTGACTGTGTCGTGGCTTGCCCTCCCAATGCTATTGTTTGGGCGCCGCCCGAAGCTGGTGAGCGACGAGCGGGAACACCCTTCATTGAGCCCATTAGACAAGCATGTGTGATGTGTATCGACACACCATGTATTTCCGCCTGCGAGCCCGGGGTACTTCGCCAAGAACTTCCACTCACCATGGCCACCGCCCGAATCGACACGATGGCGTGCCTCCCCTATCAAGGGCAACCCTGCCAACTATGCGTCGATCAGTGCCCAGTCGACGGCGCGATCTCCCAGGACGATGTAGGCCGCCCACAGATCAATAGCGATGCATGCACTGGCTGCGGCGTATGCATGCAAGTCTGCCCGGCACCCCGAAATGCCATCGTCCACCAGCCGCTCGCAAGCAGACCTTTTTGGCATGGATAGGTCAATGTGCCTCATCAACTGATATGCATATCGCGGTTTCATCACCCCAGATATGATTTGGATCACTCTTGCGATCGGATGGCTATCTCCGAATGGTGAGCCGTACCAGTCATCCACAACCCTTCTTCTCCAGTTTCTGGCTAGCGTGGGAAGCGTCCTTGATTCTGGTCGACGATGGGCACGAGACAGAGAGGCACATTGACCAATTCAAGCGCAAATCAGAGTGGATCAATGAACGATACAACCGGCCAATAAGATGCCCAATGCCGTTTCTATGGCTATAAAGCCAGATTTTGACCGCTGCGGCTTGACGCAGGCCGACCCGCTCGCCACACTCGTCTCCTAACGTCCCGGTTTGAGCCGGGACGATCGTTTTTACCTCGTCAAAATCGAGCAGAGACCGACCAATGGAATACATCACAACTGAAGAAAAGAACCGTCTCGAGACGGAACTCGCCGAGCGGCACCATGCCGATAGCGAGATCACCATTCGAATTGCCGAAGCTCGCGCACTTGGCGACCTCAAGGAGAACGCCGAGTACCACGCCGCCCGCGAGGACAAGGGGATGAATCAGGCCAAGATCGACATGATCAAACAGAAGCTTGCCACGGCCATCATCGCAGATCCCTCTGAGACACCTGACGGAATGGTCTTCATTGGATCGACCGTCAGGCTGCGAGACATCGAAACCGAAGACGAAGATCTCTACAAACTTGTTGGCGACTCATCGGGTCGCTTCGATTTGGACTATCTCGAAGTCACCAGCGGCTCCACTCTCGGGCAATCACTGCTCAAAGCCAAAGTAGGCGAGAAGATCCGTGTTGCTCTTCCAAGAGGCGATCGAACCTTTGAAATCGTCGAAATCATAGGTTGATCTGATGTCGTTCACGGTCTATCTCGCAGGCGAGATTCACTCTGACTGGCGAGATCGCATTGCAGAGGGTGTTCATTCGCGCGGCCTCGACGTCGACTTGCTCTCACCCGTCACTGAACATGCCGATAGCGATAACTGCGGCGAGGCGATTCTTGGCAAGCAGCCGGATACATTCTCTCGCGATCAGGCGGCCGCCGGAATCAATGCCATTCGCACGCGTGCTGCTATCTGTACTGCAGACTTGGTTATCGTGCGGTTCGGAGAGAAGTATCGCCAGTGGAATGCGGCCTTCGATGCAGGCATCGCCGTTGCATCAGGCATTCCAATCGTCACGCTACACCCTGAAGATTTTGATCACGCACTCAAGGAAGTGGACGTTGCCGCACAAGCCGTGTGCCGCACGCCTGAGCAGGTTGTTGAGATCCTCGACTACGTTCTTTCAGGCCAGCTCCGCACTGATCAACCTTCAAAGTAGCCGAGCACAATCAGAATGTCGTCGACTTCAACAGAGCCATCAGCATCGAGATCTTCTGGGCACGATGGTGCGCACGGGCCCCACGCAGCCACGACCGCCAGAATGTCATTCACATTGCAGTACCCGTCGCCGTCGACATCTCCAGGCACCGACGTGCCTTCAACCGCGAACTCGCCGCTCAGGCTACCACCGAGGTTGCCATCGCCGTCTCGAGCACGCACGCGAATAACGCCGTTGCTGGTGGCCACATCAGGCACTTCCCAAACATACGTGCCGTCATCCGCCGTCATGCTGACCACAGACGACCAAGATACGCCGCTGTCTACTGAGAAGTCGATGTCTACATTTACAACATCAAACTCGTCATCATCCGAGATCCACTGCACCGGAACAAGATCGCCTGGATCAAATATCCCTCCACTCGGACTACGGACATAGGTCGTCGGATTGATTCCGCCAACATGAGCCGGCATGTGCATTGTGATGCAGTGCATGACACCGGCAGAGTTGGCAAGGCCATCGCATGTAATTTGCACGACCTGTCGATCTGGCATCGCTGCCTGCACTGCTGCCAGCGCTTGACTGTCAAAGGTATTCGAGATGTAGTCGTACTTCGGCAACAACACAAGATCGTTACAAAGCACCATGTTCGTGTATGTCCAGTGCGTCCAACCCGAATCGAAGGCTGGCGTGCGGCTGACCGTCCAGCCAAGGCCCTGGTAGTACAAGGCTGCCTCGTCGCAAATCAGATCTTGAATACTGCCGCTATCGTCGGGCCAGTCACTGATGATGATGTTGGTGTCGCCAACAATCTGCATCCACATGTCAATGTGTTGTGTGGAGTCCACAGATGTTGGGAATGCGTCGTGAATATGCGTCTCGACGTTTTGATACGTTCGCCACACATCAACAATATCGGCCTGACTCATCGACGGGTTCTCATTAAGAATCAACTCAGTCGCGGCAGAAACACCAACAGAGTTCAAGTGATAGTTACCGCCGCCATGCACAAGATCGTGTTTGTAATAGGCATGGCCGACCGCGTTTTGAAAGTAGGATGAGTAAGCGTCATCATTTGGACGGGGCCGGTTGTACACATGGTCAATGATCACTCGGCAAGATCCCTCGTGGCAGTACCGCGGACCGTAATCGCGAATCCAGATACTGTCAGTGTTTCGCACTATCGTTCGAACGCGACTCATGTCAGCGCCATAGGACGAGAGCGTAGATGCCACCGAGTTGGCCTCGCTGCTTGAATCGCACGCGATGAAGACGTCAGCATCACCGATCGTTGTAATGCTCACAGCCATTTGCCGAACAATATTGGTGTAAGAACTGCCACCCTCCCACGCGAGCAAAATGCCCGCCATCGGCTCATATTCGCTTGCGCACCGAAGCGGCCCAACCGGCGGCGAGGTCGCAGATCGGCCAGCACCCAATGGATGGCCTCGGATGTACTCGGCCTCAACAGGTGTCATGGCAGCGGGAACGTCCAAGCCCTCTGGGTAGTACAGAACGCCATCACGCAGCGTGGGCTCATCGGCCGCGGCTGCGACCGTGGCTGCAAACAGGCCAATCCAGAGATGTCTGAACATTGAAAGGGCTCTCCTCATTCCTCATTGCACCAACTCTTCGCCTCTCCGAGAAGAGGGCGGCGACAATACCTCATACGACACCAGTATGACTCCGGATGCAAGTTTCACCGAGCTCAATCCACAAACGAGCCCGCATTTTTTAACCACGCCACGCTGCAATGGCCCCAAGAAAGGCTTCTCCATACTCCGCCAGTTTGCGGTCGCCGACGCCCTTGACCTCCAGCAAGGCCTCACTCGACGCTGGTCGCAGACGTGCCATGTCGCGCAGCGAGGCGTCGCCAAACACCACATAGGCCGGCACGCCCCGCTCGTTTGCAAGTGTTCGCCGCAGTCCACGGAGATGATCAAAGAGGTCACGATCTACCCCCTCCCACGATTCTTGCTCGCCGGCAGCGGCGCGGACGGGTCGTTTCGGTGGTGCGAGCAGAGAAATCTCACGGTCTCCCCGCATCACCTCTCCACCGGCCTGGGTCAGGCACAAAACGGGATACTCGCCGGCCGTTCTCATCAGCAAGTCAAGATGAACGAGTTGCCAAACAAGATCGGTTAACTCACCTTTAGATAGTTGGTGCAACAGATTGAACACTGACAACTCATCATGATGCCGACGCGTGACTTGATCGAGTCCTGTTCCTCGAAGAACATCAACGATATAGCCCGCCCCATATCGCTGCCCAGTTCGCGCAACGGCCGAGAGAATCTTGCGAGCGGTCATCGTTCCATCGGCTAGCACATGGACCTCGCCAAGGCATACATCGCAGGCGCCGCATCCGCCATCCTCGCGTACCTGCCCAAAATGTCGGACGAGCATCTCACGCCGGCACACTGCGGTCGCGCAAAAAGATTGCATCGACTCCAACATGGTGCGGCGAAATGGCAGCATTAACAGATCATCACCTTGCTCGTGCAGCGTTCGCCATCGTGCGGCATCGCCACCCGAGAAAAACAAGACGCATTCAGCCGGCAAACCATCGCGGCCAGCCCGTCCAGTCTCTTGCTGATAGCGTTCTAGACTGTCCGGCATCGATGTGTGCACAATGCACCGCACGTCCGAACGATCGATGCCCATTCCAAATGCCACCGTCGCAGCCACAACATCGACACGCTCAGAGGCAAAGTCGTCCTGGACGCGGGTTCGCGTTGCGCGATCAAGCCCTGCGTGATAGGCCGCTGCAGAAAATCCATCCGCTTTGAGGGCTGTTGCCGTCGACTCTGTCTGCTTGCGGGTCGCGCAATACACAATTGCTGCCTGCCCACGATGGCGAGAGAGCGCCTCGCGTACTTGCTGGCGTCCATTTGTGCGTGGTGTCACACGATACGTCAGATTCGGTCGGTCAATTGCGCCGACAAGCACCAGCGGGTCATTCAAACCAAGCTGCGAAAGAATGTCTTGCCGCACTTGCACCGTCGCGGTCGCCGTGCACGCGAGCATCGATGCTCCTGGCAGCGCCGCGCGAACTTCTGCAAGCCGGCGGTATTCGGGCCGAAAGTCATGGCCCCATTGACTGATGCAATGTGCCTCGTCAACCGCGATCCATCGTGGCCCCCATCTGGCAAGCTTCGAAAGAAAGCTTGGCGAGACCAAACGCTCGGGCGTGACATAGAGCAGCCGCAACTCGCCGCGATCTGCAGCAGCAACTACTTCATCCTGTAGCTCCGTCTCTTGTTCACCGTGCAAGCAACCTGCAGCGACACCAACTTGCTGCAAGCCGTCAACCTGATCCTTCATCAAGGCAATGAGGGGCGACACCACGACCGCCAAACCGCCCAGCACAAGCGGAGGCACTTGAAAGCACAGCGACTTGCCGCCGCCGGTCGGTAGCACCAGAAGCGTGTCTCGACCGACCATTGCCGCGTCGATTGCTTCGCGTTGCATTGGATACAAGGCATCCCAGCCCCACGTGTGTCGGACCAGATCAACGATCCGATCCACTCCCTCCTGCTCACCCTGACATCCATGCATGCAGCCAAGGTATCGTGCCCATCCACCCAACCGGTGCAGACAGAATGGAGTTCTCGCTATTTCAATGGACGCTCAACCAATCCCCCGCCGCGCCATAGCCATCACGATCTTGGCCTTGGTGCTGTGCCTGGTGAACTACCTCGACCGAGCGGTCATCTCCTTTGCAATCGAACCGATTAAGCAAGACTTCGGCCTGACGAACACCTCATTTGGCCTGGCGATCTCACTTTTCGCCCTCGGAGCCCTCGCTGTCAATGCCCTGAGCGGTGTACTGCTCGACCGATATGGCGTTCGGCTGATTTGGACAATCGGGCTCTTGATCTGGTCAGTCGCAATGGCGGCACTGGGGCTGGCCGAACTGTGGGTGCTCTTCTTGATCATGCGATTCATGCTCGGCGTTGGTGAAGGCGTCAACTTCCCAGCCATGAACCGAGCCGTCGCGGATTGGATGCCACCTCAACGAGCCGGCCGAACAGTCGGCATCATGTTGATCGGCGTGCCCGCCGCTCTCCTACTTGGTGGACCGATCCTTTCCCACCTCATTGATTCGATTGACTGGCGCAATGCTTTCCTCGTGCTCGCCGTCGGAAGCGCCCTGTTAGTTGTGGCCCTTCAACTCATTTACCGCACACCTGACGTTCCTAAAGCAACGAGAACTACCAATCGGCACCCATGGTGGCGACTGCTCCGACATCCCACCATGCTCGCGACAAGTTGGTCATTTTTCGGATTTGGATACGTGTTGTGGTTCGGCATCACATGGATTCCTGGTTACTTCGAGCAGACATGGCATATGGACCTCACCAGCATCGGCTGGTTCAGCACACTTCCATGGGGACTCGCCTGCCTACTCATTCCACTGATCGGCTGGTACTCGGACCATCGGATGTCGAAAACGGGCAGCATTCGCAAAGCCCGTGTGCACCCGATCTGGGTCTTTCAATTGCTGGGCGCACTCTGCTTTGTGCCGCTGATTTTCACACATAACCAAACCGTGGCCATCCTGATGCTCTCACTGGGAGTTGGTTTTTCAATGGCGGCCAATGCGGCGTACTATTCAATATGCACCGACCTCTTCCCCAATGACGCCGCTGCAGCGACAGGCATCATGGTTACTTTCTTTTCCCTTTCCGGACTCCTCACTCCAATCCTGACGGGATGGCTTACGGATACCTTCGGCGGATTTGATGCTGCGTTTATCGCCTTGGCTGGATTTGTCGCCACTGGGTCACTGGGAATGCTTCTCTTTGCACGCCCCGGTACTGCAATACAGGACATCACACCATGACCGATCTCGACGGACTTCGACAGCAGATAGACGCGCTCGACGCTGACCTCGTCAGGCTACTGAGCGACCGTGCAGCGGTGGTTAAAGAGGTCGGACGCGTCAAGCGAGGCGACGGCACACCCGTATATGCCCCCCACCGCGAGCGAGCAGTGCTCGACCGAATTCGTTCGCTCAATCCTGGGCCGCTGTCAGGCCGCACGCTTGAAGCGATTTGGCGTGAATTGATGTCAGGTAGTTTTGGACTTGAGCAAGGCCTTCGCATCGCCTACCTCGGGCCACCCGGATCATTTAGTCATGTTGCCGCTACGCGACACTTTGGGAATTCTGTCGATATTCTCGAAGCACCTGATATCGACGGGGTATTCCGCGAAGTAATTTCAGGAACCGCCAACTACGGCCTCGTTCCATGGGAGAACTCAATCGTCGGTGGAATCACCGACACGCTCGACGCGTTTGTTGAACATGATGTAGCAGTATGCGCCGAGTCTCTCATTGAAGTATCGCACTGCCTACTCGCGAATTGCGAGCGTAGGGACATCACCCAACTTGCCTCAAAGCCACAAGTGCTCGCACAGTGCAAAAAGTGGATTCGCCAGCATCTACCGAACGCTGAACTCATTCCGACCGCATCATCCGCAGCCGCAGTTGAGATGGCTGCAGAAGGAAGCGGTATCGCTGCAATCGGTGCTCGGCTCGCAGCATCGATTTATGCGGTCAACGTGCTCGCCGAACGCATTGGCGACAAGCCCGACAATATCACACGCTTTCTCGTGCTCGGCCGACAGCGTCCACTACCAACAGGAACTGATCGCACCTCGATCATGTTTGTGACCAAACATGCGCCAGGCGCCCTTGTCGATGTACTAGCGGTTTTCCGTAATGCCAGCGTCAATCTCAGCCATATAGACAAACGGCCAAGCGGACGAGAGAACTGGGACTACACATTCTTCATCGACGCTGATGCCCACCGGGATGACCCTGTGATGGCTAAAGCAATCAATGAGGCCAGCGAGCACTGCGTACTGCTACGAGTATTGGGGTCTTACCCTCTTGCAGAAGGCGTGCTGTAGAGGTCATTCGGGTACCTTGCACGGGCCTGCCATGCTTGATGTCACCCACACCACGACTGCCCTGCTTCAGGGACTGAATGCCGACGATGGTGATGCCGCCTGGGAAGTGCTTGATAGACGCTACCGAACCATTGTCGTGGCTATGTCGCGACGACTCGGGCTGTCAGATCAAGATGCCCAAGACGTCGCACAAGAGACGATGCTCCGCGTACTCAACGAGTACCGCAAGGGAAAATATGACCGAGAGCGTGGCCGCATGCGATCGTGGATCCTCGCCATTGCTCGAACGAAAATCGTTGACGTGCATCGCAAGCGAGGTGTTCGCAAAGAGGCCCGCGGCGAGTCGGCCTTGGTAACCGTTCCAACCGATGGAGAACTCAATGATGTATGGATGTCTGAACGACGCCACGTCATTCTCCGCGAGGCCCTCGCCGACTTACAGGCCAGTTCGAAGACTGCAGACCGCACGGTCCGTGCCTTTGAGATGCTCGTGTTCCATCGCAAAAGCGTCGCCGAAGTGGGGCAAGAACTCAACATGAGCGAGAATGATGTTTATCTCGCGAAGAGCCGAATTGCCAAGCGGCTCCAAGAGACCGTGCAGCAACTTGAGTCGCTATACGAAGAGGACGCTCTGTGACACCTCCGATTGACCCTCGCAGGCCAACAGATGAGGAAATCAAGAAAATCGCTTTCGGGGCGACTATGTCGATTGACATCAAACGGTTCCTTGATGAAGTCGACGACGGCTCAGTTGCTGCTGAGATTTCCAGGATCCAATCCACCGAAATCGATGCGACGGTCCGCACGGATCTTGGAGGCGGCACCGAGGATCGCTTTCTCGACGAATTCGCAGCTGCCCATAAGGCGGGCGTATTCGGCGGAGGCTCGATTGTCGAAGCCCCTGAGGCAGCAGGCTACGAAATTGAAGGAGAGATCAGCCGCGGCGCTCAGGGCGCCGTCTTTCTCGCGCGACAGAAGGCTACACGGCGGCAAGTAGCGCTCAAGGTGCTGCTCCGAGGCGCCTTTGCATCTGAGCGCCAACTTATCCGCTTCGAACGTGAAGTTGAAATGGTCGCCGCGCTCAATCATCCCGGTATTGTCACGGTGTACGACAGCGGCACAACCGAAGATGGTCGCGCGTGGCTCGCCATGGAGTTTGTCGATGGTCTAACCATGGACACATGGCTCGCCCGCAATGCGCCGACCGACCGTGACGCCAAGCGACGACTCGTCACAGAACTGATCGCAACAACCTGTGACGCCGTTACAGCTGCACATCTCAAAGGTGTCATTCACCGAGATCTCAAGCCAGACAATATTCTCGTCGATACTGAGGGGACCCCCCACGTACTTGACTTTGGACTTGCCAAACCAGTGGACGACTCTGAATGGGACTCTTCGCGAATTGAAGTCACGACTGCAGGCGAATTCATGGGCACGTTTGCCTATGCCTCACCCGAGCAGGTATCTGGCGATCCGGATCGCATTGATGTTCGTACTGATGTCTTTGCGTTAGGGGTTATTTTATATGAGGCATTGGTCGGCCAACGTCCTTATGTACTGGAAGGTTCGATCGCAGACGTTGTGCAAACAATTGCTGAAGCAATCCCCACTCCCCCTCGAAGTTTGGACCCAACGCTTGAACGTGATCTCGAGACCATCCTCCTTCGAGCGCTCGACCGAGATGTTGACCGGCGATACCAAGGCCCAGCAGATCTCGCTCGAGACCTGAGACATTGGCTCTGCAATGAACCAATCGAAGCACGACGCGATGATGCGTGGTACGTCACACGGAAGTTTCTTCGCAGGCACTGGCTGCCAGTAGGTATCGGAATTGGCACCGTTGGACTCTTGATTGCCTTCGGCATCACGATGTTTGTAGCGTGGGGCCGCGCAACTGAAGCCAATGAACGTCTCCGGGGAACTGTAGGAATGGTGTCCAATGTACTTGGAGCCGCAGATGCAGAAAACGTCGATCAGCCGCTCGCTGCATCAAGCATGGCTGAGATGATGCAGAAGTGGCTGCACGTAGTAAACACAGATCTCACTGATTATCCCATGATTGCGGCATCTGTCCGACTCGATCTTGCACAGAATCACATTGGTAATAGCCGCTGGTCCGACGCCAAGGCTGCCATCGACCGCGCAGCTGAGTCGATCGAACTCTCCACTGATTCGCCATCACTCACATCTGGCCGACTCCTTCACTTGAGGGGTCGACTCCGATATAAAGAAGCAGATTACGCAAGAGCCGTAGATGATTATCAGGCGGCGCTGAAACATCGCCAAGCAACGGATCCGGAAAGCGAAGAGACTGCTACGACCATGCACCATCTTGGCGCTTCACTACGCCGACTTGGAAAAACAGATGAATCTGATCGCATACTCACTACTGCGCTGCATCGACATCGCGAACTTGTATCGTCTGCCCGAGGTGGTACTGACGTCAAACGGCGTCGTGTTGCACTGAGCAATCTTCTCAACAGCATGGCTGTCGGTCATGTCGTCAATCGACCTGAACAGGCGCTTCCACTGCTACGAGAGGCTGTTGTGCTCGTCGAGATTGACTCGGAAGATCCCCAGGCCGACTGGCGGATTGCAGCCTTGCGACACAACATCGGCAACTGCCTTGCTCGGCTCGGAAAGCTAGAAGCAGCCGAGACAAGTTTGATCGAAGCGTTACGAATCAAAGAATTGCAAGGCAACCCCGTTTCGATTGCCAACACAGAGGCGGCCCTGGCAAGACTTGGCGTGCTGCAAGGAGATGCGGCCGCGGGACGAGCCCATCTTGTTCGCGCTCGCACACTACGTGGCGACTTGCTCCCAGCAGGACATCCTTCGCATCGGGATGAGCGGTTGATTGAGATCGAATTACTATTGATGGTCGGCGAACTCAATCATGCTGCAACAAACCTCGATATTGCTCGCAAAGCATCGGATTCGACAACAGCGAAAGCGGCCATCAAGCGACTCGACGCCCTACTGGCCGAAGCTCGTGGAAATATTGAGATTGCCGAAGTACTGATGGGTGAGGCAATGCAAACATTCGCCAATGTGGCAGGGGCTCAAAGTCCGGAAGCACGCAAGTGTTTGGCCACGATGGCTCGCCTCGCCAAAAAACGAGGCGATTTGATCACTGCAGCGCAATTGGCGGATCGTGCTCGGCCCCCCACTGAAGTCAGTGGCGGCGGCGACGCCTCCCAATAACGGCCAGCCCAAGAAGGGCCAAGCCACCTGGCGCCGGAAGCGATACGACACCCTGCAATGCAATCTCGTAATGACCGAAATTTTCATAGTCCGTTGGTTGCGTCCACCCAGTCCAAGGGATTTGAGACCAACTGCTTCGAGGTTGAATAATACCGGTCTGATTCTCGCTCAAACCCATCTCGAAGAGGGGCACGGTTTCGTTCGCAATCATGGCTGTCGCCTCGCTCACAGCAGAGGTGATGGCCAAGTAGTAAATCCCGGGCTGCGTGAAGAATGCAGAGCCATTGCCATCGTCGTTCACCAACCCTGATTGTGGTTGATCATTGCCAATATTGTTATTGGCAATGATGGCGTGCCCCTCTTCATTGAACAGAAACAGCATTGGATCGCGAAGGCTATCTGCCCCGTCGAGCATCATTGTGTCGGCTCGAAACACTCCTGGATCGGCGATGTAGATGCGATACACATCCTGGTAGTCAGAACCGCCTCCGACAAAGCCAGAGGTGCCGGTGAGCGAACCTGTGATCATTCCAACCTGGCCACCATTTTCGGTTTTGACATCTGTTGCGTCGTCCCGGCTCGTACCTGCGCCGCCCGGTGGCTCATCAAAGACGGGCCCAGCGACCGCAAGGCTGGAAACGCCTATACAAGCGGTCATAGCTACAGTAAATGCCTTGGTTGAAATGTCCATGGTTTGAGCGGCTCCCTCTAGTCTTGCACTTGCCAGCCTACCCGCATGCGGCGTCGAGGCAACCAGATTTCCTTCAGGAAAGACCATTCGAATCTTACTTCAAGGCTGCTGAGGCCAATCACACTCCAAAAAGAGCAGCCGGGAGCCGATTTACTCGGCTCCCGGCGCTTGATCTTGGAATTGCGGGCAAGCCCGCCCACTCGGTCATCACGACCAATTCTCAAGGACAACCAGCAAATCGCCTGTATCAATCACACCGCTGCCATCAGCATCCATCGTCGTGCAGTTGTTGTCCTGCCCGTCACAGGCATCGCCCCATGCACCGATCAACATCATGAGATCATCGATATTGACCAGTTCATTGAAGTCGAAGTCTCCAGGCTCCCAGATGATGCACATGGGAAGATCGATGCAGATCGTCTCGGTGCAGACAGCACCGTTGCTGAAGGTGACCTCGAAGTCGATGCACACGGTGGAACCCTGCGCGGCGCCGGTGAGCACCGAATCAAAGGACCATGAGTGCAGCGGTGGTAGTGCCATCGTGACGTGGTCAGGCGTCAAGGTGTCGCCAGAAGGAGGTGTCATGGAAACGCTCGTGACGGTGTGCATAGAATCCATATTGCTCACACCGAACGTAAAGTCGAACTCAAAGGGCGCGAACATTGTGCCGCACTCCACATTGAGCACTTGCACGACAGGGCAATCAGCAACTGGGGCCGGCTCATCAGCGACTCGTGTCACGACCAAGTCACCCAAGAGTGTTTTGTCCTGGATGGTCAAGTTGTCGTTGTAGTCGATGATCCAACTGTCGATGATCGAGCCGCCGGTGGCGGGAAGACCCTGGAAACCGTAGATGTTGTCGCCGGAGCCAAGGTGCATGGCATCGGCCGAGGCCCACACGCGGCTTGGCTTGGCATCGA
>JAQWLT010000065.1 GCA_029247205.1 Phycisphaerales bacterium
CTGGCAAGAGTCTGCTGATCATCGCCGAGGACATTGATGGCGAAGCCCTTGCAACACTCGTGGTCAACCGTCTCCGCGGAATTCTCAAGGTGTGTGCTGTCAAGGCCCCTGGCTTTGGCGATCGCCGCAAGGCCATGCTGCAGGATATTGCCACGCTCACAAATGGCACTGCCGTCATGGAAGAGCTTGGCATCGATCTTGAAGGGCTCAGCATCAAGGACCTTGGCCGAGCCAAGAAGATCACCATCGACAAGGACAACACAACCATCATCGAAGGTGCTGGCAAGAGCAGCGAGATCAAGGGACGCATCGATCAGATTCGTGCCCAGATCGACCACTCCTCGTCCGACTACGACCGCGAGAAACTGCAGGAGCGTCTTGCAAAACTCGCCGGTGGTGTTGCCCAAGTCAACGTTGGGGCCGCAACCGAAGTTGAGATGCACGAGAAGAAGGCCCGTGTTGAGGATGCGCTACACGCATGTCGCGCAGCAGTCGAGGAAGGCATTCTTCCTGGCGGCGGCACAGCCATCATTCGAGCACGCGCTGCCCTCGAAGGTGCACGCAAGAAGGCTCGAGGCGACGAAAAGCTCGGCATCGACATCATCAGTCGCGCCGTCACCGCTCCAATCCGCCAGATCGCAGAAAACTGTGGCATGGAAGGTGCGATCGTTGCTCAGAAGGTCGAAGAGGCCAATAGCGACACCTATGGCTTCAACGCACTGACCCGTGAGTACTGCGATCTTGTGGAGGCCGGTGTCATCGTGCCAACCAAGGTCGAACGAGTTGCACTCGAGAACGCAGCATCGATCTCAGGCCTGCTCCTGACAACCGACTGCGCTATCACTGAGATCAAGAAGCCCGCCGAGAAGGCTCCTGCCGGCGAGCACATGGATTACTGAGTTCCCACCGTTGGCCGGACGTCTTCGGGCGTCCGGCCAGCCGGGGGCCCGGGGGACATTGCTCACAACCCAACAAATGAGCACGCCGCAGGCCTGCGGTACCCTGTGCGTCAATGCCACCTGACACCAGTAAGTCTCCACGCGGTCGCCGCAGCCGACGCGATCAACAACACCAAGCCTCGCACGCCGATGCCGGTTCGCTTTCGCCCATTCCGAACCACCCGGACATACCGAGTGAAACTGCGACCTTGGTGGTCGATGCCACAGGCCTCGGCGAGGCAATCGAGCATCTCTCGGCACACGATGTCATTGCGTATGACACCGAGTTCATCGGCGAGGAGTCGTACTACCCGGAACTCTGCCTGATACAGGTCGGCAGTCGTGAACGTGTGTTTCTCATCGATCCATTTGAGTTTGAAGATCTCTGTCCATTGCTTGAAGTACTTGCATCACCAGACCGCATCACGCTTGTGCATGCTGGTAGACAAGATCTTCAGATTCTCAATCGACTGCTTGGCCGACCGGCCCTTCGCATTGTCGACACTCAGATTCTTGCTGGGCTCGCCGGGCTTCCGTGGCCTTGTTCACTCACGAAATCTGTGCAGTGCGTGGTCAATGCGCCGATGCCTCCAGGTATGACATTCACCGCATGGGATGCTCGGCCGCTCTCGGCGAAACAACTTCGATATGCCGCTGATGACGTTCGGTACCTTCCGCTATTGCATGCATTCCTCATGAAACGCATCAACACGTATGGACATGCCAAATGGGCCGACGAAGCTTGCGCAGTCTTTGAAGATCCTGCATGGCATCACAATGACTTAAGCAATCAACAACGTAAGCTTGAAGGATCTCGCAGGATGCGGACCGTTGAACGACGCACCTTGCAACATCTCATTGAGACCCGCGATACGATCGCTCGCAGCGAGAACAAGCCTCCTCGCGCCGTACTTCCCGATAATGTGCTCATGGCACTCACCCGCGATCGACCCGAGTCGGCCGAAGCCATCGGCCGCATCAAGGGCATGCCCCGGCCAATTGCGACGCGACATGGAGATGCCATGCTCGCCTCGATTGATGCCGCACGCGAATCCACTCTCTCGCCTCCTCCTGCAACCAAAAAAGATGATGCTCCAGAAGATCGCGTCGCTGTCGACAGCCTGTGGCATGCGTTTTGTGCCTCAGCCCTTGCTGCGGGCGTCTCACCTGCGATCGCCCTCTCTCGAGCTGACATGGCTGCGTGGTACCTAGGCGGCTGCCATGGGCAGCCAGGCCGAGCACCTTGGCAGCAGACCATAACAGCGGCACTGCTTGCGCCGCTTCGCGAACCAGGCCAGTCATTGGACATACAGTGGCGAGCGGGTGTGCTGCAACACGCGTGCAAGGAGCCCAACGCGGATCAAGTATGAGTACTGAACGCATCGTCACTGCCGAAACACACACATCGGATCTGCCCGACTCGATTGGTGCACCGCGACCTCGTCGACTCGACGAATTCGTTGGCCAAACACAACTTTGCGAACGACTTGGTATTGCACTCAAAGCAGCGAGCGGCCGCAGCGACCCAATGGAGCACCTCTTACTCCACGGCCCCCCTGGACTCGGCAAGACAACAGTCGCGCACATCGTCGCAGAAGAGATGAACTCGCACGCCTACGTTACATCAGGGCCCGCACTTACCAAGGGTGCAGATCTTGTGGGCACATTGACTCGCATGCAACCAGGCGACGTACTATTCATCGACGAGATTCATCGACTTCCCGCCGCCGTCGAGGAGTACATCTACCCGGCGATGGAAGACTTCAAGATTGACTTTACGCTCGACGGCGGCATGCACGCGAGAGTCGTCACCTATCAACTCAAACCATTCACGTTGATCGGCGCCACGACGCGGGCTGGACTCCTCACGGCCGCACTGCGCAGCCGCTTTGGCATTGCCCACCGGCTCGACTTCTATAGCCAAGATGATCTCGACACAATTCTCGAGCGGGCCGCTACCCGGATGGGCATCCAACTTGATTCAGGCGAGGCTCGCTCGCTCATCGCTGCGAGAAGCCGTGGAACGCCTCGGATTTGCCTGCGACTGCTCCGCCGCGTGCGTGACTTTGCAGAGGTCCGAGGCGAAGGCACGATTACAACCGAGCTTGCGGGCGAGGCGTTGCTCCTCGAAGGCGTGGACGATGGGGGGCTCGATCCGCTTGATCGCTCGTATATGCGGGTGCTCGCAGAGACCTATGAGGGTGGGCCAGCAGGCCTTGAGGCCATTGCAGCCACCCTCGGCGAGGATTCCGGCACCCTCGAGGACCTTGTCGAACCCTTCCTGCTGCAAGCAGGCCTGCTTGCCAGAACCCGTCAAGGTCGACAATTGACCGCATCTGGACGCGAACGGGCGGGGTGCAAGCCCTCCTCAGGCCCCCTCTTTGATCACTGAATACTGCACTTTTTACCTCCAATGGACCGCATCACGGTTGACAGGGAGCCTCTCTCCCCGCATTCTGTAGGTGGCCAGTTTCGTCCTCAGGGGCGGAGATCACGACATGGTGGGCACTGGCCGCACGTCTCGTCGCCCACCGACATAACGGTCCCCCTGAGTGGACCTGCTTGAGCACCATGTAAGACTCGAAGGTTTCGGTCTGGCGTGACGGTTTGTAGAACGCGATTTTCTCCGCATTCTCCAGCCTGATTCAGTCCACACCACCCCGAGTGCCAGTATCGTGGCATGGCCCAAACAGGACTGCGTGGCGGCGGACTCATAAGTCGATCGATGGTCGCTCGGCTTCAGCATCTGGAAGGTTTTTGCATCATGAAGACAACGAAGCGATCTGGCTTCACGCTTGTCGAGTTAATGGTGGTCGTTTCGATCATCGCACTGCTCGTCGGCCTGATTCTGCCGGCCGTTCAATCAGCCCGTAACTCGGCGATGGTGAACGAGTCGAAGGTCAACGTCCGCGAAATTCATCGCCTCAACAAGACGTATGAAAATGACTACAACAAGTTGTGGAACGGATGCCCGGACAACTTGTCCTCATTCGACTTCAACATCCTTGCACCAAGCGGTGCTCCAAACCCCGCGTTTGCCAATGGCCGCACGGCTATCCAGACCCTCCAGAAGTGGATTGAAGTCACAGCTTCAAACACTGGCTACCTCGATCAAAGTATCGGAATTTCATGGGGCGAAGGCAGCGACAATGGCGCATGGTCCTTCTCATGGGGCGGCTCGGGTGTACCCGAACTCATTCTTCCAATGAGTTGGCACAGTGGCCACCCAAATAACCCTGGGCATGATGTCCTGACGCCCGGCTCTGGTTCAGAACTCGCAGATCAAGGTCTCGGAACGCATCGTTTCCCTAACTCATTCCAGATGTCCAAGGCCGTCGGCGGCCCCAATGCTGGAATGTTCTATGCACCGAAGGACTCTGCGATGATCGAGATCATGCGGAAGAACGGTTGCCTCCAGAACACAGGCGACGCCTGCGACATCTCCGAGGACTTCCTCTGGAGTGGCAACAGCGGAGCTCTCAATGTTGGTGGTGACGGTCGCCTCAGCGGCCTCCCCTCCTCCTACTGCTTCTCGCCTCCAGGAATGATGTCGAGCAAGGTGTACGACCCGTCGGGCTGGAAAGATCCCATGAGTTTCGCCACTGGTTTCCGCCAGCAGCGAATGGGAATGGCGAAGTTCTCCAGCCTCAAATCGTTCCTCTCGGAGCACAACATGCTCCAAAACAACTCGTTCCACTGCGCACCTGCTCCTCACTTTGAAGGCACGTATATGGACCCCCACGACCGTGAGGGCTTCCACTTCAACGGCTGCGCTCCATTCATCATGAATGCCCACTACGACTCATCTCCAGTGATGGCAATGATGGATGGTTCAACCCGTAACGTCTCGATCCATCAAGCCAAGCAGGACGACGCCCTCGCAGGTGGCGGATCCAATAACGGCTTATGGCATCGCCAAAGTCCAACGGGCACGGCGGGCTACTTGCTCGAAGAAGGTCGATGGAAGGCAGGCGGCGGTCAAGCCAGTGATGGCGCGAACTCTTGTGGCGTACACTTCACAACCTTGGGCGGCAACAAGGGCCGAGATGTTCTTTCCAACTGATGCCCTGAGTGTATTTGTGTGATTTTCGGAGGACCGGGACGAGCTTGCTCGTCCCGGTCCTCTTCTTTTTCAGCATGTCCCTACAGCCCGACGAAGAGTAGAATGTGCCACGCATGAATCATTCGGAACAAGTGACGTCCACACCAGCGCCCATCTACTCTGGCTTGGCCTCGATGATTGGTAACACGCCCATGCTCGAGGTCTCAAAACTCGACACGGGACCCTGCCGCTTGCTGCTCAAACTGGAAGCGAGCAACCCTGGAAACTCCATTAAAGACCGAATTGCGGTGTCCATGATCGATGCTGCTGAAGCATCAGGCGAACTGCAACCAGGTGGACACATCATCGAGGCAACTGCAGGCAATACCGGTATTGCATTGGCTCTCGTTGGGGGGCTCCGAGGCTATCGCGTGACGGTCGTCGTCCCTGACAAGATGAGCGAAGCCAAAATTGCGCACCTTCGAGCACTCGGAGCAACGGTCGCTATCACACGCTCGGATGTGCAAAAGGGACACCCCGACTACTACCAAGAGGTTGCTGCTCGCATTGCAACGGAAACTGGTGGCTTCTATGTCAACCAGTTTGAAAACGACGCCAATGCCACCGCCCATTACACCGGCACTGGGCCAGAAATTTGGCAGCAAACCGAGGGCACAATTGACGCGTTTATCGCCGGCATCGGGTCTGGCGGCACACTCGCAGGAGCGGGTCGCTATCTCAAGGAACAGAACCCAGACATTCAGTTGGTGTTGGCAGATCCAGTTGGTTCCATGTTGACGCCCCTCATCAACGAAGGGCGAACAGTCGAAGCAGGTAGCTGGCTCATCGAGGGTATTGGCGAGGACTTCGTGCCAGAGGTTGCCAATCTCGACATCATCGATGAAGCGATCGCAGTCAGTGACGCCGAATCTTTTGATGCTGCTCGTGATCTTCTTCGCTTGGAAGGCATCTTGGGAGGATCGTCAACTGGCACACTTCTCTCAGCAGCACTCACGTGGTGCAGACGTCAGTCTGAGCCACGCACCGTCGTATCCTTTGTGTGTGACCACGGCTCAAAGTATCTCAGCCGTATGTTCAACGACTACTGGATGCGTGATCAGGGATTCATCGAGGTTGAAGCTGCTAATGATCTTCGCGATCTCATCGCGCGTAGGCACTGCGATCGCGAAGACTACACACTCACGCCGCAGATGCCCGTCATGCAAGCCATTAAGATGATGCGGCTATACGACGTCAGTCAAATGGCCGTTCTGGATGGCGATTCACTCTGCGGAATTCTTGACGAATCCGATGTACTCATGGCCATTACTCGAGATCCGAACGGCTTCCACAAGCCCCTCTCTGAATACATGAGCCGCCGACTTGACACGGTGTCTGCAAGTGATTCTGTTGATTCACTGCTACCAATATTTCGGGCAGATCGCGTGGCGATCGTCATGGACAACCAACAGTACTTGGGGCTCATCACGCGGATTGACCTCATTTCCTACCTCCGAAAGCGGATGAGCACCTGATATGACAACCGATTCGACTCGATTGGCAACAATGGCCGTTCATGGTGGACAAGCACCATGCCCGACAACAGGCGCGGTCATGCCACCGATCTACTTAAGTTCTACCTACGCGCAGTGCTCGCCCGGAGTACACCAAGGGTTCGAATACACACGCAGCCATAACCCCACTCGCTACGCACTCGAGCGATCAATTTCGCGACTCGAAGGGTCGGCGCTCAGCGAAAGCCAAGATGTTTCGTTTGGCGGTTTTGCCTACTCCAGCGGGCTCGCTGCTATCTCATGCCTGCTTGACACACTCACTGCAGGCGACCACGTGGTGGCAATGGACGACCTCTATGGCGGCACACACCGCTTATTCACCCAAGTCCGCGCCCGCTCACAAGGGCTGCAGTTCAGCTTCGTCGACCTCTCTGACACAGCTGCCCTTGAAGCTGCCATCACAGATCAGACCAAACTCATTTGGGTCGAGACGCCTACCAATCCGATGCTCAAAGTAGCGGACCTGGCTGCGATCGCATGCATCGCCCGCGAGCGTGGCATTCTGACTGCATGCGACAACACATTCGCCACGCCGATCTTGCAGCGACCACTGGAGATTGGCTTTGATGTCGTCATGCACTCTGCAACCAAGTACCTTGGAGGCCACAGCGATGTCGTCGCGGGCATTCTCGCAACCGGCAATGCTGACATTGCAACGCAACTTCGATTCCACCAGAACTCCGTCGGATCGATCCTCGGCCCGCTCGACTCCTATCTCGTGCTTCGAGGCATCAAGACGCTCGACCTCCGCATGCGTCGGCACTGCGAGTCGGCAAGCAAAGTTGCTGACATGCTTGCAGCACACCCAAAAGTTAAGACCACTCTGTATCCAACCAGAAATGATCACCCACAGCACGCTGTCGCGCTGAAACAGATGCAACTCGATGGCCAACCCGCCGGTGGTGGCATGATCTCGATCGAACTCAAGACCGACCTCCAAGGCTCACGCCGCTTCCTCGAAGCCGTCCGCATCTTCACGCTTGCTGAGTCGCTCGGCGGCGTTGAATCGCTCGTGAATCACCCTGCCATCATGACCCATGCCGCAGTACCTGCAGATCAACGTGCAGCACTCGGTATCAGCGACTCGCTCGTTCGACTCTCGATCGGCATTGAAGACGTGAACGATTTGCTCGAAGATATTGACAATGCCCTGAACGCCATTCCCTAGCGGAGCAACGCTCATGCCTCTCTATGAGTACCGATGTGTCGAAGACAGTTCGCTCATGACCTTACTGCGACCAATGAGCGAGGCTGACTCGCCAATTGAGGACCCCGAAGGCCGTGATCGAACGTGGGAACGGGTGCAGAGCATCTTCTCGGTCGATGCAACGCCAGCAGTCTCAGGCACGAAACCCAGTGGCGGATGTTGCGGTGGTGGCTGCGGTTGCAGCGGTTCATGACACGCGAGTCATGCTGACCCTTGGACGTTGACGTCCGGCAACTCCCGCAGGGCTGCTGCTTCTTCGTTCTCGCGGCGGATAGCTTCGCGAAGCTCCTTGCGATGAACACAAATCGATGATGGCGCTTCGATGCCGAGACGCACTTTGTCTCCACGCACATCAATGACTGTGACCTGAATATCTTCACCGATGATGATGGACTCATCCCGGCGACGTGACAGCACAAGCATGTCGAATCTCCAGTTTGCAGTTCTTGCTAAGCGGTCGCGCGTTGTGGCGTCGCGGGGGTTTGCAGCCTTGCGATTTCCCATCGAGTGGTCCATCGCTGATCTGACAACACAATTTGCATCCCGCATCGATTGCGGAGATTGACAACCAGCGGCCCTTGTAGGTTCGCGGTCAGCGTCTCGTCGTACTTGTTCACAATGACAAAGACACGGGCATCACCGACCTCTTCGAGATCAAGCACATCCATATGCTCACGGCGAATAGTGGCCTCGTACTCATCGCACCAACGACTTGGGTCGGTCACGACAAAAGCAAGTTCAGCCGAATCGACAGATTGCAGCCAATAGAAGACACCGTCTTCATCTGGCTGAAGCAAGGCAAACTTGGTGTAACTAGAGAATCCGAGCAGGCCAGTCGGAAAATCGAGAAGCCGATCTTCGCCGACTTCGACCGTTCCAAAGCGTGTCGTCTGGACGTGCATGGTCGCCCCTCGTGGCCGGCGGCTCCGCTGCAAACCCGGTGAACCGGGGGGGGCATCCTGCCCTTCACCATCGAAGCCGGCCACAGCGTTCGGAGTGAACCCGACGAGCGAATGCAAGCCGGCGGTCCTTCTTCGGCCCAAGGGGTGCCGCGACTCCAACACCAATTGCACAAGTGAATAGGGTCCGGGAATGATGCCGCCACTGGCCGAGATTCAATCGATGGTGTTACGTGCGAATCAATCCGACCCGCATCATGGCCACCGGAAGGAGCAGCAGCACTGGCAGCAGGACACCCACCAGAACCCCAACAAAGCCCAAGGGGACGAGCATCATGCCCGCCGCTGTGAAGTACAGGGGCAGAATGATGACTGCGCAGCGGACTGCCCGCGTAAACAAACTGCCAGGAAGTCGATCCAAGAAAAATGGCAGCCCAATGACCAAGATCAGTAGATTGAGGGCCACGATGGCGAATCGCGAGACTGCACTTCGGCGAAGTGCCTCCGACTCGCGAGCGTCTGGCCACTGCAACATCCTGTTGATCTGTGACAGCGACAGCATGCTCGCCACTTGGCCATAGCGTCGCATCGTCAGCCGCATCGGCGAAAGATCGGTCTTTACCAATATCGCTGTCTTCGGAGTAGTTGAGCCTCGACTGTCTGAGGCGATCTCGACTGTCCGGCCCTCCACGAGATCCCAGCCCTTGACTTGTGTATTCCAGGTCGCTGTCGCTGCCCACCATCGCCGCGTTGTGCGCCCGGCGACATCTCGCTCGATCAGCGTAGGCCTGGTGAGCGTCTCAGTACCTGGATCAAATGAGGCCGCTTGCAAAAGTGTGCCATTGGCGTCGTCAGTGAACTTCACGGGGAAGGCATCTACCGACCCCTGCTTTGCATGCTGATGCGTGCGAAGAAGAAGTGGAGCAAGACGAGGCAACATGATCTCTTGGTTGAGTATCTGTAGACCACCAAGCATGAGGCCAACAACCAAGAATGGCATGGCGACACGCCGTAAACTCATGCCAATTGCCATGACGGCAACAAGTTCGCGATATCGGCTCATCTGCGCTAACGTAAACGCCGCAGCACCCATAAACACAAGACCATAGAGCCATGCATAGAACTGAAAGAACTGCGGCAAGTGATAATTCGCCGCGTACAACATCGCCACACCAAGTCGACGAATCCACGTGGCATCCGTGCCAACTTCGTCTTCAGCGATTTTCATAAACTCGTCAAGATTCAGAATGATGTCCACCGTCGCGGCGAACAGATAGAGCGCTGTAAACAGCAGCACAAAGTTCAAGAGCACCCGCCCGGCGATATGTCGATCAAGGCGTGTCATGGTCAGTGCTTAGCAAGCCTCCACCACCCCACCGCGATGATGGCCACCAACACCACATTGCCACTCCACATCACTGACAAACCAGCCCAGAACTCACCCTGCCGAATAAATCCGCCGCCACCAGAAATCAAAACCAGATTCAGCAGGGCCGGCAGAAATCCAACCATATAGATCGAAAGTGGCTGAGCAGATCGCATATTCAAAGCGAGGATTGCTCCAAGCAGGGGCAGCAAACCAGCTGTGATTGCGATTGCCCATCGACGCCATAGCCGACTTACAACCTGACCGTGCAGCGTGGACGTTACGTCCTCAATCTTCTGAAGCGACTGCCGCACACCGGGCGAGCGATCCTGTGATGCGCGGGCTTCTTCCAACAGTACGGAGGGGCTTAACTCTACTTCGGCTTGCACCGCATGCAGTGGCTGTAGATTGCCCAACAGCACCGATGCTCGGTGATTGGATCTCGCTGCATCGGGTGGATCGTAGACCGTCACATCATCCATCGACAACACCAATCGCCGATCTCGTCCATCAAGACCGCCATCTTCAACCAACAACTCAGCAACACGAGGCTGGAATGTCCGAATTGCTTGGCCGTCAATACCAAGTTCAGTCAAACGAATCGGCTGCTTCCCATTCGCTTTCAATACCCCCCGCCGAAGTCCCCCTGCGTGAATCTGCCACGAGTGCCCCGATCGATCGGCGGCGAGAAGATCAACCGACCCCGTCGCCTTCAATGCAGCATGTATGGCCTCGCGTTGACGCATCTGCAAGAGAGCGTCGGCCAACCGTTCGTACAAGGCGGAGATCACGGGATAGCGCGATGGATCAGCGTCGACCGCCAAGAGTTCCGAGCGTGTCATGGCCATCGGCTCGGTCCGTTCAGGCAAGGGCACTGGAATGGCGTGGGTTGGTTCAAGCCTTGGGAAACCACGCAGATTGCCACCAGCCGACTCCCACGACACGGCGTCGTCCATCGCCATTCGAATCAGAACGATGCCCTCACGCTCGTAGAGATCTAAGACCGCCCCAGCAGCAGACACGTCCGACTCGATTGAGCCGTCCGGCCCAAGCCGTGCAGCCACCATTCGGCGCAACTCAATACGTTCATTCGCCTCGGAACCCGGCGGGTCGATCTGCACATGCATCGACTCAGCCCAGATCTCCATATCTCCAAATCGCACCGGCTTTCCCTGCGATACCGCGTGTTCAAAGATTGCAGTGATATCACCTGCGATGACGCGTCCCATGACCGCGTACACCCGAGGAATGATGACCTGCACGAGCACTGCCATCAGAATGATCATCGCGAGACCAAGCACCAAGACTGGCATCAGGATGGTTCGATACCGAAGTCCCACAACCGACATCGCCATGATCTCGTTGTCAGTTGCCATCCGGTGCAGCACAATCGTGGCGCCAAAGCCAGCGGCAAACGGCAATGCGTATTGCATCATCGGCACCAGAGAGAGGCCCACGTACTTCAGCGCCTGCATCGCTGAAATAGGCGCATCGCCCGCTAACGGCTTGATGATCGCGCCAAACGCCGTCACTACGGCGAGTACCGCGGCTGCGAACCCGATGACGCGGAGCAATTCCACGGCTGTGTACCAGGAGAGCCTGTACGGCATTGGCGCAGTATCCCCGACCAGAGCAAACCGTGCAGGTTTTGAAGCGGTAGGTCTGTGCGGGTCATGCCGAATCCGCGTTCCGGCATCGCTGATCCGTTACTACATTTGACTGGGCCGGGAGGGCAGTAAATCCGACATTGAGACTCATGGGCCGCTTTCTTTGTACTGCCAACCGATCGAGCCATCGGCCCGGCCTGTGGCCTCGAAATCGCCCGCCCCGCTGCCGCCAGCGAGGGCTCACGCTGCTGGAAGCTTTGCTCGCTACCGCAGTCCTCTTGATTGTCGTCACAGCGGTCATGTCAGCTCTCTCGGCCGGCACAGCACAGTCCCAAGAAGCCCGACGTGGCGTATCCGCCACGCTTGCCTGCGAGATGCTCATGGCACGCATTACCGGGGTCAACTCGGCTGAGTTCAGCACGGACGAGGAGTGGTTCCGACACTTCACTGATCCGATCACCGGAGGTGGATGGGATGGCCACGTGGAATCAACAGGTGACATCCGAGCAGGCCGCGAGACCGCCTTACCACTCCTCCCAACGGGATATCAAGCGTTCTCTCTTCATGTTGACACCAACCGACGCCTGCACATGATCCCATCACCTATCTCGGCCGCCATCAGCGGCGTTGAAGTCGCAGTCGAGTCACGCGATGGAAATCGATCGCTCACCCGAATCGTTCGGTTCCTTCCGCTACCACGAGCTCTTGCAGAGGTCAGCCAATGAAACGCCATCGCCGAGGCATGACACTCCTCGAAGTTCTCTTGGCTATTTCGATCACCGGTCTTGTCGGCGCGGGCATCACCGCCATGATGTCGACGCTCACCACCAACATGATTGATCAACATGACACGCGATCTTCTACAATTCGCGCTGGACTTGCGCAGGCACGGCTGTCGTCCTACATCACTCGGTGTCGCTGTTTGCTCGACTGTGAAGATGACAAGATTGTGCTGTGGCTGGAAGACAGCGACGGAGACGACGCCATCGACGCCACCGAAGTACGGTGGATTACATACGACGCGATAACCAAAAAACTCCGTACCCAGTGGATCCTTGATCCCGATCAGTGGTTGGAAGTTCCGTACGCCAATCCAACAAGCGTCGATTGGTGGGCAGAGTTCACCCAACTAGACAACTTCTCAGGCCTGCGTTCGGGCTCAATTACGCTGATTAGCGGCATCGAGCAATGCGTGTTCGCCACAACTGCGGCCAGCAGACCACAGGCTAGACGAGCAGCGGCCATGGACCGCCACACCGTCGAAGCCAACTACACACTGGTTGTGGCTGACACGACATTCGAACACTGTCTCGGCGACTCAATCCGTATGCACGATCCACCCGAGGAGGAGACACCGTGAATCACTCACGAAAAAGACAACGCCGAGGCGCCGCCCTACTCATGGTCCTCATTTCGATGGCCACCGCCATGACACTCGTGCTTGGATGGCTTGCATCGCAGGACAACTCTTCGCTTATGGCCGCCAATTCATCGCATGCCGCCGCTGCTCGAGCTACGGCACAAAGTGCATTGGAACTGACTGTGTCGATGCTCGAGTCTGAGGCCCCATGGCAATCTTCACACGCAGATGGGTGGGTTCTTCAGGATCACCCGATGGGCGCTGGAACGGTTGATGTCCGCCTCTTAGACGAGTTCACTGGCTTGCCTCCTGACACTGCCACAAGCGTCGTACGCATTGAAGCTACATCGAGAGTGCAGGATATGGTCCAACAAGCCGGAGGATTGGCCACGATCCATCCCTTTGATGATGAATCACAGTCAGACTTATCCGGCTATGTGTTGTTTGCTGCAAACGAACTCACTATTCAGGGGCCATCCCGCGTGAAGTCGTGGAATGGATCTGGCCGCGGCGCCCGAGTACTTGCCTCCATGGGCGACACACACTTTACCGGTCGCACAAATCGAGATCTAGAAGACGGCGAACTCTCCCTCCATGTATCTGACAACGGCAGCACCGGATCGGCCGGCGACGCGACGATGCCCTCGATTCTTGGAGTCTTTGGCCTCGCAGGTGTCGACCTTCCAACTCCGATCAACACAAGTGATGAGGAGGAACCAATCTCGATGCAGATCGAGCCGTCTCGCTCAATTGAACTTTCTACCGACCACGATGTCACGGGCAATCTGCACTTTGATCGCAATGCAACACTTATCATTGAAGCCAATTGCACGCTCTCAGTTGCAGGAAATCTCAAGATGCGGCCAGGAAGCTCAATTGAGATTGCCGAAGGCGTCGAATTCACGCTGGTCATTGCTGGAGATGTTGAACTTCATCGCGCTGTCATCGGTGCCCCCCAAGGCAGAGCCCCCCGAGATAGCACGTGGCGGCAGCAGCAAATTGCTTGGACAGCCCCTGGACGCATTCGACTGACAACTCCTACTGGTGGAACGCAGGCTAACTGGGATATCAGTGAGCGAAGTTTGGTGCAAGGCGTGATCGAAGCACCGATGGCCAAGATAAAACTGGATCGATCCACCGTCTTGGGCCGAATTGCTGGAGATGAGATCAATATTCGTCGAGGTGCCCGTTTGTATTACGACCACCGTGTCAAATCAGGTCGAGGCTTGCAGGCTTTGACCGACATGGCAGAACGGCTGGACTTGATGGACCTCCGCCCAGGGGGGCTCGACTCATTTGCCCGGGTCGAGATGATCGAACGACTCGGTGAACTGCTCACAAGGCCCCATGGAACAACCATCACAACACCGATCGACGGCTGGTGGATGCAACGGCCGATGCCGGTTGAGATGGTCATGACACGATGCGGCGGCGACATTGACTCATGGGAAGCCAATGCCATTGCAACAGCAGGCGGAGAAACTCGCCCATGATTCGCCGTGCAATGACGCTACTTGAATTGATGCTGGTGGTTGCAGTACTTGCAGTGGTGGCAGCACTGGTCATGCCAATGGCCGTCCATGGCGACAGCGTGACCGTGGATGCAACAGCCCGGTTGCTCTCTTCAGATCTCGAACACGCCCAAATGCTGGCCCTGAGTCGACCAGATCGCCGCATTGCACTGGCCGTGGATGAAGATGGCCGTGGATGGAGAATCGTCGATGCCGACGCACCAACAATCGCCTTGGTCGACACGATTGATGCCTCCCATCAAGGCAGAACACTCTCTGTGAGGTGTGGAGAAGGCCGAGCCGCCCTCGCACTCGACGCCTCGGTCGGCCCAACTGGCGCAATGATCATCTTTGATCCACTCGGTGGGCTGGAAACGCTGGGTGGTCCTGCCAAGAAACTCCGCGTGGAGATTCGCGACTCCAGCCGCTTCGTCAGCGTCGACCCTGACACTGGCTTCATCAATCTCGATTGATGCCCTCGCGTACCACACCCCCACCAACCAAGACACCATGCGCACCGGCTTGCGATGCATCCGCAGCAAATGGACCCATCGCAGAATGAAATGGCAGCAGCAGCATCGTGTTCGCGTCAGTCTTGAATTGACTTGCGGGAGTAAACCGCTCTCCTTGGTAACGCGCCACATTGGAAAGCCGCACATCATCAAGCTGCCCTGCAATACAGGATGTTGGCAAACTATTTTCATTGACATCGCCACCGATAATCAGTGGGCGCGTATTGCGAGTTCGGGTACCACGAGCAGCCGTGCTGCCAACCAGTTGGCCGTCGACATACAGCCTTGCTTCCTGCCCATCGAATACACCGGCCACGTGATGCCAAACGCCTTTGCTGAGCGTTTCGCCAGACTCCACCTCTCGGTACGCGGCTGGGGCCCACGATGGATCGTCGATGTGGATAGAGAAGGAGGGTTTCCAGTCGCTCGCAAAGAGTCCATATTCTGAACTCTCCGTCTTGGCGATCAAGCCTCGACGACCGTCAAGATTTTCAGGCCGAACCCACGTCTCAATTGTCAGCGGACCATCCGGTACTGGAATGCTCGCAGATGGAATGACCACTGAAGCGCCATCTCCAGTGAGGTGCAACACGCCGTCACCCTCATCACTCGTGAGCGATGTCGGACGCACGCCGATTGCATGCCGCAAGCCGGACACATTCCATCGTCCAGCGTCATCAGAAAATGCCACTTGAGACTCAAGCTGCGGGAGTGCCCAATCGGCGTCAAGTGGGCCAGGGTGGTACAGCTGAAATGGGATGTCCACTGACTCACCAGCAGCGACTGTCTCGTGCAGGTGATCAGGACGAATCTGCCAACGTGGATCGTCCGATACAACGGACACACTCCATGTCAGCGAGTCGTTCGCTGGATTCGTCAATTGAACCGGCACTGCTGTCTGCACAACACCGTCGCTGGCTACCGTCAGTCCGTCAATACGTGGGGCCGCCGCCATGATCGCCGACACCATCGCTTGGTGCGTCGCGGTCATCGCTCGTGGATCGATCACACCACCCACTGGCACAGTCGCCATGGCGATGCCTTCATCACGGACCATGACAATATTGATGTGGTCAAGATGTCCGGCAGCTGGTGTCGACGCTGGAAGATGCCCGCCAACTGTCGCAAGCGTGAGATACTCGATGCCATCTCGCGAACCGTCATGCCTCAGTTGATGGGTATGGCCGGCAAAGACAGCGGTGACATTGCCAGCATCCCGAAGCATGGCATGCACTGTCTGCCAATCATCGCCGTACTGTCCACCCCGCCACCGGGGATGGTGGCAAAACACGAAGACGTGTCGGTATGCAGTTGAGGAGTCAAGTGTGTCTTGCAGCCATGTCCGTTGCGCAGCACTCATACGCTGCGCCTCAGGACGTGAGAAAGAACGCGTGTCCGTTGCAGGGTCGCCTTCGTCCGTGTACAGCACGATGAATCGGCACCCCTTGTGATCGAAGGCGTACCAAAGCGGACCAAAGAAAGCTTCATAGTCGCTCTCGTGCTCGCCCGCGGGCCGACCAGGCCCACGCCAGTACACATCATGGTTACCAGCCACCGGAAACCACGGACAGTTCAGTGCATCCATGACAGTGCGAAACTCGGTCATCTGCGTGAGCCAAAGCGGGCGTGTTTTG
>JAQWLT010000006.1 GCA_029247205.1 Phycisphaerales bacterium
CCGAAGCGGCGGCCCTGAGCGAATCGCTCGAGGCCGCCGCTTCGCTGCGCGCTCACGGGGCCAGCATGATTGAGTGGCGGCTCGATGCCATATGTGGCCGCGACGAGGCATGCTCGGTGACGACAGCAATTGTCGATGCAGGACCAGCGCTGCTGACCTGTCGAAGCCGTGAAGAAGGCGGCGTATACGCTGGCGGGGATGACGACTTTGCGGCATGGCTCCAAGAGTCTGCAATATTGCGTCTTGACGGGGTATGGATCGATATCGAGTACGCACGCTGGGAACGATCGTCAGCGGTTCGTGTTGCAGCTGAAGCTGTCCGCGCTGCGGGCGGCAGCGTGCTTTGCTCCTTCCATGACTTTGATGGCCGCCCTGTTGATCTTCGCCGCCGCGCTGCTGCAATGCAGACATTGCCTGTCGATGCCGTGAAACTTGTATGGCAGGCTCGGACGCTCAGGGACTGCGTTGAGTGCCGCGAGTTATTGGCCGAGCGAGTTACTCCGATGATTGCGCTGTGTATGGGCCCCGCAGGCCTCATGACTCGGGTGATGGCTGGCGCATGGGGTGGTATGGCGACCTTTGCTGCAGCGAGCGATGTCTTCGCAACTGCCTCTGGCCAACCAACACTGGACACACTCACTCGGCAGTATAGATTTTCGCAGATTGGTCCGGATACTCGGATATTTGGGCTTCTTGGAGATCCCATCGGAAAGAGCCCTGGGTTTGTGATGCACAATGCCGCCTTTGATGCGGCCGATTTTAATGGTGTCTATCTTCCACTTCCTGTTGCCGCTGGGTGGGAGTCCTTGAAGGCAACGATGGCGACATTGCTTGAGGATGAGGGCACGCACCTTGGCGGTGTCTCAATTACGCTGCCGCACAAGGTTGATGCGATTCGACTTATTGAGGCAAGGCGTGGGGCAGTATCGGCGACTGCGGCTGCGTGCCACGCCGTCAATACCTTGACAGTTGAGAGTGGTGGCGCGATTGCGGGCGATAACACCGACGGGATTGGAATCATCGAGCCACTGACATCGCTTGGCGCGGTGCTGAGTGGCGGCTATGCGGCGGTACTTGGTGCTGGCGGCGCGGCGCGTGCGGCCATCTCGGCGCTGGTTGGTGCTGGCGCGTCTGTTGATGTCTTCAATCGCACGCCTGAAACAGCCGAGGCAATGGCGAGCGAACTATCGCTCGGTGACAGCGTGCGTGTGGGCTCATCGCCACGCAGGTACGACGTTGTGGTGCAGGCGACGAGTGTGGGAATGGCCCATGGCCCATTGCCGCTGGGTGATGCCTTTGAGGCTGTTGGCTTGCCGAGCGATGTGGCGCTTGACGCCAAGAGTGTTGTACTTGAGACGATCTACGACCCACTTGAGACACCCTTTGTGCTTGCCGCCAAACGCATTGGGTGCGGTGTTGCAACTGGCCGCGACATGTGGCTTGCCCAAGCCGCAGCGCAGCAAATGTTGTGGACTAGCAAGACGCCTCCCGTTGATTTGTGGAAGTAGGAAGCAGCTAGCCGAGGCGTCGTGCGAGTTCGTCCATGGTGTCGCCACCATAGGTGTTCATCATTGCTGCAGCGATTTCAAATGCGACGACATGTTCCATCACCACACTCGCCGCTGATACCGCGCACACATCACTTCGTTCGTAATCGCTTCGCTCGGATTCGCCGGTCTTGAGGTTGACGCTCGGCATCCCTTGTAGCAGCGTGCTGATTGGTTTCATAGCGCCTGTAACGACGACAGGTTGCCCATTGGTCATGCCGCCTTCAATTCCGCCTGCTCGATTCGTTGCCCGTATCCACCCTCGACTGCGTGTGTCGCGCGTGGTGGCATCTTGTCCAATGGAGTCGTGCACTTCTGAGCCCCATCGTTCGGCGACTTCGCGGCCGAGCCCGATCTCGACGCTCTTGAATGCTTGGATACTCATGACTGCACCAGCGAGTTTGCCATCGAGGCATGCTGTTCGGGTCATGCAAGAACCAAGTCCTATTGGGCAACCCAGTACATGTACTCGGCAGAGACCGCCAACAGTGTCTTTATTCTTCTTGGCTGACCGTACATGCGACTCCATGCCCTTGGTGGCGTCGGCGTCGGGGCAGTACATAGAGGACTCGTCTCGAGCAGCTCGCGCCGCATCAATCGTTGTTTCGGTGATATCCAATTCGATTTCGATATCTCGCATCGCCGTGACATAACCAAAGGCTTGGATGCCCAGAGCGCGAAGCAGGCAGTGAGCCAAGGCGGCCCCCGCCGTACGGGCCGCGGTTTGCCTTGCACTGGCGCGCTCAAGAATATTGCGGCAATCATCGGTGTCGTACTTCACTGCACCCGCGAGGTCAGCATGCCCTGGGCGGGGGCGATGTACTGGGGGAGTGCGTTCAAGATCATCCAACCGGCTGTCACGATTTGGCACGAGCAAGGCCACGGGGGCACCGGTCGTCTGCCCAAGTCGAATGCCACCAAGCCACTCAACATGATCATCTTCGATTCGTTGGCGCCCACCACGCCCATATCCACCTTGGCGTCGGCGGAGTTCGGCGTTGATGAATTCCTCATCGACAATGAGTCCGGCCGGAAGACCACTCACAATGGCGATGCCGCCAGGGCCATGTGATTCGCCAGCGGTTTGCAGGGTGAGTTCGCTCACGCTGGGAATGTTACAGCAGGTCTGGCTAGAGCAAGCGGTGTCCTCGTTGGTTCATGCGTGAAGTCCAAAAACAGGTCGACCCGAAACAAGAGGGGTTTGTTTCGGGTCGACCCGATTGAGAGAGGAGCCAGGGGAGGCGGTGAGAGGCCCGCCGTTTGATGCCCCCACTACGGAGGGTGTATGTGTTTGTGTGAAGACGATACGCAAGAAATCGGGGGGATGGCTGTAAGTGTCTATTTGACAGCAGTTTCCCTAAGTGTTTTTTGTGTTGCCCCAGTGTGCGTTGGCGCTGTCACCTCAAACTCAAAGCGTTCGCCATCAGAGTCAATGTGTACACGCGAACCCTCCACCACAGTATTGGACAGCAGCCTGACAGCGATTTCGTTCTCGATCTGTCGCTGAATGACGCGTTTCAAAGGACGAGCCCCGAATTGCGGGTCCCATCCTGCCTCCGCCAATGCATCGAGCGCGACGTTTGACACATCCAGTTCAATGTCTCGCTCACGGAGTCGCGCTCGAAGCAGATCGAGTTGAACCTCAACGATTTGTCGCAATTGAGGGCGACTGAGCCCGTGGAAAACAATCGTTTCATCGATTCGATTCAAGAGTTCAGGGCGCATGCTGTGTTTGAGTTGCTCACGCATGGCAGCCTCAATGGCCTCATCTGAGTCGCCGCGATCGCTCATTTCAAGTAGTTGGGCCGAACCAATATTGCTGGTCATCACGATGATTGTGTTGGTGAAGTCGACGGTGCGACCATGGCCGTCGGTGAGGCGGCCGTCATCGAGCACTTGTAAGAGAATATTGGAGACGTCGGGATGAGCCTTCTCGATTTCATCAAAGAGAACGACGCAGTAGGGACGACGCCGCACGGCCTCGGTGAGACGGCCACCCTCCTCGTAGCCAACATAGCCGGGAGGCGCGCCAATGAGCCGCGCGATGGCGTGCTGTTCCATGAACTCGCTCATATCGATCCGAACCATGGCGCCTTCGCTGCTGAATAGAAACTCAGCAAGAGCTTTGCAAAGCTCAGTTTTTCCAACGCCAGTTGGCCCGAGAAAGAGAAAGGAACCAATCGGTCGTGTTGGTTGGCCAAGTCCGGCTCGGCTACGGCGAACAGCATCGCTGACCGCACCGACGGCTTCGGATTGCCCGACGATACGCCGCTGCAAAGCTGTTTCCATATTGAGCAGTCGATCTCGTTCCGCTTCGATGAGTCTCGTCGCGGGAATGCCAGTCCATCGGCCGACAACGTCCGCGATCATTTCTGGACCAACTTCTTCGCTGACAAGATTGTCGCCGTCCTGTTGTCTTGCATCGAGCTTGCATTCGATGTCGGCCATTCTCGCTTGCAGATCAGGTATTTCTCCGTATTGAATACGGGCAGCCACTTCGAGATCGCCTCGCCGTTGTGCTTGCTCAAGTTCAGTGCGAAACGCATCGATGCGTTCCTTGGCCGCGCGAACATCATCGAGTTCAGACTTTTCGACTTCCCATTGTGCTGTCAAACATTGATTCCGTTCGTCGAGATCGGCGACTTCTGATTCAATTACCTCAAGCCGAATGCGGGATGCGTCATCCTTCTCCTTACGCAGGGCTTCGCGTTCGATCTCAAGTTGCAGGAGGCGTCGTCTGAGTTCATCGAGTTCAATGGGCATTGAGTCATTCTCAATGCGGAGTTGGGATGCGGCCTCATCGAGTAGGTCAATGGCCTTGTCCGGCAGGAACCGATCGGAGATGTACCGATTCGAAAGAGTAGCAGCGGCGACAAGCGCAGCATCTTGAATGCGGATGCCATGATGCGCTTCGTAGCGACCTTTGAGTCCACGAAGAATGGCGATTGTGTCTTCGACGGTTGGTTCTTGTACGAAGACGGGCTGGAAGCGTCGTTCGAACGCTGCATCCTTCTCGATGTGCTGGCGATACTCGTTGAGTGTCGTTGCTCCAATGCAGCGGAGTTCGCCTCGCGCCAGAGCGGGCTTGAGCAAGTTCCCTGCGCTGACAGATCCTTCAGCCTGGCCAGCGCCAACGATGGTGTGTAGTTCGTCGATGAATAACACAATGCGGCCTTCAGCGGCCTGCACTTCACGGAGAACGGCCTTCAGTCGCTCTTCAAACTCACCGCGAAACTTAGCTCCTGCGAGAAGTTGCCCAACGTCGAGGGCCATGATGCGAGCACTGCGAAGTGATGACGGGCAGTCTCGGTTGATAATGCGTTGCGCGAGTCCTTCTGCAATCGCTGTTTTTCCAACACCAGGTTCGCCGATGAGGACTGGGTTGTTCTTGGTTCGACGGCTCAGTACTTGCATGCATCGGCGGATCTCCTCATCGCGGCCGATGACAGGGTCGAGTGTGCCAGACTGTGCAAGGGCGGTGAGATCAATGGCATACTTGGCAAGCGCCTCGAAGTTCGAATCGGCCTCTGGGTCATCGATCGCGTTGATGCCGGATGCGGACCGGACTTGCCCGATGGCTTCGCCGATCAGGCTTGCGTCAAGCCCGACGGTATTCATGGCGGCTTGGCTCGGCGAGACGATCGTGGCCAGTGCCAGAAGCAGATGTTCAGCCGAGGCAAACTGATCACCCATGTCACCAGCCCTCCGCTCCGCTTCTTCCAGAACGTTGTTCAGCACTCCACTTGGGATGGGCTCATGTGGTGTAGAGGCCGAGACTGTTGGAAGAGAGGCAAGTTCAGCCGCCACTAACTCCCTGAGCGTGCTCGGCCTGAAACCAGCCCGCTCGATAAGCATTCGCGTCGTTCCGCGATCGTCGTTCAATAAGGCTTGCAGCAGGTGCAGTGGTCCGAATTCGGGGTGCGAGGCATCACGGGCGAGCATCTGCGCGGCAGCAATGGCTTGCCTTGCCATGGTCGTGAAGCGATCAATATTCATCGTGTGGTTCTCCGTCGGCATCACACACTGTGGGGGTCTGAACGGGGCATGTACAGCCCAGCATGTTGGAGTCGCAATTGCCATGCCGAACGAATGACCGCTCTGATGCGTAGGAGAGGTGTTCTTCCATCGAGTCATCCTGCCACATCGGCAGGGCGAGCGATAGGAACCGACCCACACGACAATTGGTGTGGTGATACAGGTGTGTCCAATAGCCACTGATTAGGATGGAGCCATGTCGATTCAAAAAGAGAGCCGTGGATCGCTGCAGCAGCAGGCCATCGCCATCGTCGTTGTCTTGCTTTTTGTAGGTCTTGGCATTTGGATGTTGCTGTCGAGGGCGCCGTTTGGCGGCCCTCGCGTGCATGACTTTGGACTCGTATCTTTTGAGGAACCTCCACATCGTCTTCAACACATCTTTGAACTGACCAACGAGGGAAGTGTCCCGATTCAAATCGTGAAGTCCAAGAGCACATGCGGTTGCACCCAAGCGACTGTGTCTGGAGAAATTGTTCAGCCAGGTGAAGTGCTCGATGTGCCCGTTTCTCTGCGACTTGATCGCAGTGGTGACAAGGAAGGCGTCGTAACAATCTTCTTTGACACCGGTGGATCCATTGATCTCACCGTGCGGGCCCGAGGCTTGCCAACGCGGACGCTGCGTCTGACGCCAGATATTGTGAGGCTGCGGCCACCACTCGGTATTGGTACAACAAGGTTGCGCATGGAGTCGGCTGAAACCCCGCCAATGCCAAGTGTCACTGTGCCAGATCTCTTGACGGTCAGTGTTGCACCCTGGAAGCAGGTGGGCTTTGCCGAAGAGGAATCTGGCATTCATCCCTCATGGATGTCGACGGTCACGGTGAAAGCAGAAGGCGAGTGGCCGCTTGCTGGGCAAAAGATTCAGTTCCTTTTTCCTGATGGCGATCATGTTGAGGTGACCGTGAATCCACCACTCATGATTGCCCCGCCGCAGCCATTTGAAAATCCGAAGCCGCTTGCGGATCCCTGAGCCAAGGCACGAGCCACTCAAACACATCGATCAGACGCGGCCCAGGCCGGCTGAAACTCGAGGTGCCATCAAGTACTTGAACGTGACTATTTTGTACTGCTGGTAGTGCGTGCCACCAGTCGGTTGCTCGGAGTGCGTCGAGATGCGGCTCAATGTTGTCAAGTGCAACGCCGCAGGGTGCGATGATGATGCGTTCAGGCCTCGCCTCAATCAGAACCGAAGGGTCGATGGCGTGTGAGGCTTCGCCTGGACGTGGCCCAATGGGCAGGCCGCCAGCTGCGGCGATCATGCCGGGCGTCCATAGGCCAGCGAGATGCAGCGGATCAGTCCACTCGATGACGGCCGTCCGTGGTCCATCGACATATGGATTGACATGATCGCGAGCATCACAAAATCGGGCTCGCAGTGCCACCATGATTCGTGCTGCGTCTTCAGTGTGCCCGCATGCCTGGCCAACTTCTATGACGGTGTCAAAGATGTCTTCGATGGATCGGGGGTTGAGTGAGCAAATGGCAGGTGTTGGTGTGAGTTCCTTGCAGAGTTGCTGTACGGCACCGAGATCGGCGCTGCACACGCTGCATAAGTCTTGGGTGATCAGGAGTGTTGGTCGGAGTTCACGAATCCGGTCTATGTCGAGGGTGTAGAGCGATCCGTTCGTGCGAATGGCCAGATCCACGGCAGTCGATATTTGAGCCGGACTTGCAGAAGGAATACTGGCACAGCTGACAATTGGAAGATCAGCGAGCCCGGGGGGGAACCCATCTTCATGACTTCTTCCGACAAGCAGATCAGCCGCACCAATGGCGTTCATAATTTCGGCGGCGGCTGGCGTGAGCGTAATAACTCGCATTGGTGAGAGATCGTAGGGCAGGCCGGCATGGATGGTGGGGGCATCCTGCGGTACTGTTGCCGCCAACGTGATTGACACCCATTGCCATCTCACAGGTGATCGATACAAGGGCGGGCTCGGGGCGATCCTCACTACGGCCCGCGAGGCTGGCCTCTCGGCCATGATCGCTGTGGCAGTCGATGTGGAAGACGCGTATGCAGCTCAATCGCTTTCCGAGGCCGAGCCGGATGTGTGGTGCACGGCAGGCGTGCACCCCTCTGAGGCTGGCCGCGACCATAACCTGGAGCAATTAGAGCAGTTGATCAGTCACCCTCGATGTCTGGCCTGGGGCGAAATGGGGCTCGATGGTCACTGGCCCGACCCAACCTTGCCAGCCCAGCGAGCACTGTTTGAGGCGCAACTCGCTGTCGTTAAACAGGTTGACGGCCTTGGCGGGGCTCTTAAGCCCATCATTTTGCATAGCAGGCGGGCGGTCGAGGAGGTCCTCGAGACGCTCAAGCGGGTCGGCATCTGTGGATCGCGATGTGTGTTTCACTGCTTCACAGAAGGCCCAGAACTTATTCATCCAGTGCTGGCTTTCGGAGCCCATGTTTCATTTACGGGCGTAGTCACCTATCGAAATGCGGCAGATGTTGCGGCAGCTTCTGATGAGGTGCCTCTAGATCGATTGATGGTCGAAACTGACAGTCCGTATTTGACACCGGAGCCGCACCGCGGAACCTGGCCAAATGAGCCCGCAAATGTCGTGCATGTGTCCCATTATTTGGCCGCACGTCGTGGGATGAGCAATGCCGATTTCGAGGCTGCAACCGATGCCACGGCGCAAAGTTTTTTTGGAGTACCTTGAGCTTCTGTTCCCGCCATCCCTCGAACTCAGGTTTGCCTCCACTTCGCCTTGACAGATGGCCCTCAAGTGCCGACCATGGCTGATTCTAGATCGTGAATGTTTTCACAAACCCGCAGGATCGGTGTATCTATGGGTCGATACCACTTCATATTCCCTCGTTGGTCCAACCTGCTTCTGCCAGCAGCGGTGGTTGCGGGGATGACTGCGCCGCTCTACGTCGCATTCATGGTCGCATTTGGGTTCAGCCCTAAATCAACTGATGTTGGGTACCAGCCCGTGCAACCAATTCCGTTTAGTCATGCGGTGCATGCGGGCGAACTGGGCATTGATTGTCGGTATTGCCATAACACGGTTGAGGTTGCTGCGCATGCTGCGATCCCACCGACCCAAACGTGCATGAACTGTCACACACAGATTCACCCAGAGAGCAAATTGCTTGAGCCATTGTTTCATAGTTACGAAACAGGCCGACCTGTTGAATGGGTGCGTATTCACGACCTCCCCGACTACACCTATTTCAATCACTCCGCGCATGTCATGCGTGGCGTCAGTTGTGTTGAGTGTCATGGTCGAATTGACACAATGGAACGTGTGTGGCAAGAGCATACGCTGAGCATGGGCTGGTGCCTTGAGTGCCATCGCAATCCTGCGCCGCATGTGCGAAACCCTGATCTCGTGACCCAACTCGAGTGGGGCTGGGATATGGATGCTGCGGAACGAATCGCCGAGGGCGATCGCTGGCTTGAGATCAACGACCTTCATCCCTCACAGGACTGCACCACATGCCATCGGTAAATGGAAGCGGCTCTGACGGCCGCAGATATTGGCGTAGCCTCGATGAGGTTGCTGACACGCCTGAATTTCGCGACTTTTTATATCGGGAGTTTCCTGGTGGGGCCGAGGCGATGCTCGACGGTCCAGATCGTCGTGGATTCCTCAAGGTCATGGGTGCGTCGATGGCTCTTGCTGGCGTCGGTCTAACCGGCTGCCGCAGATGGCCCCGCGAAGTGATTGCGCCGTATGCCAACCGGCCGGAAGGTCGAATCCCCGGAGTGCCTGAGCAGTACGCAAGCATTGTGGAACAAGCTGGTGTTGCCACAGGCGTGCTTGTTACGTGCTTTGATGGCCGACCGACCAAACTGGAAGGCAATCCGGCACATCCCGGTAGCCTCGGCGCGTTGACCGCGTGGCAACAGGCAACGGTGCTTGATCTCTACGATCCAGATCGCACACGCCATGTACACGAGCGTCCGGGCGCTGCAGCCAAAGCATCCCGCAAGACATGGGCAGACTTTGAATCATGGTGGAAGTCGCATGCAACGTCGCTTGGCGACGGAGCTGGCCTTCGCTTCCTTGCGGAGTCGAGTGGGTCGCCAAGTGTGCAGCGAATGCAGCGTGCATTGAGAACGCGATTCCCGAAGGCAAGTTGGACGACATGGGATGCCATCGGTAACCCCGCCGAAGCAGCAGGCCTCGAACTGGCGATCGGTGGTCCGTTCCGTCCAGTGCACGATCTTGCAAAGGCAGATGTCGTAGTTTCATTCGATTGCGACTTCCTTGGTGAACATCCTGACATGCTTGCACAGGCACGTGGGTGGGCGAGTCGACGCACCCCAGACGAGGGCCCGATGAACCGGGTCTATCAGGTCGAGCCCGACCTGAGCATCACGGGTGCAAGTGCCGACGATCGATATGTCATGCGGCCAAGTGAGATTACTGCCTTGGCACTTGAGTTGGCCGCAGCGATTACTGACGGTGGCACGATGAGCAGTAAGCCAGGCAAGGCCATGCTCGCTGACCTCACTTTGCGTCGTGGACACTCGCTCGTGATGGCAGGTCCTTCACAGCCTGCCGCTGTACATGCAGCGTGCGCACTGATGAATGAAACACTTGGCAATACTGGCTCGACCGTGAGCTATGCCCGGGTCCCTGAGCCTGAAATGCGAACGAGTTCGCTCGCCTCACTGGTAGTGGACATGAATAACGGGAGCGTGGACACGCTGGTTGTGATCGGTGGCAATCCCGTGTGGGATGCACCGGCGGACTTGGACTTAGCGTCTGCAATGTCAAAGGTTGCTCACACGGTGCACGTGGGCGATCAAGATGATGAGACTTCGGCAGCATGCCGCTGGCACTTGCTGCGGGCGCATGGACTCGAAGCATGGGGTGACGGTCGAGCTTGGAACGGCACAATATCTATTCGCCAGCCAATGATTCTTCCTCTCTGGGGTGGACGGAGCGAGATTGAATTGCTTGCGATGTTGGCGGGCGAGAAAACGACCGAGGGGTTTGAGATTGTCAGGCGCACGTTTGAGAACTTGACTGCCACGCCAATGACGCCTGCAGGTACAGAGCCCTCATTTAGTCCCGTATGGCGAAAGGCCTTGCATGACGGTCTACTGAAGGCCGCCGTTGGCGAAACGCCGCGAGTTGATGTAACAGCTGTGAAGAAGGCAATGTCAACTTCGAGCGTAGGCAAGGCTGCTGGAATCGAAGTTATCTTCACGGTTGGCCTGCTGCTTGGCGGACGAATGGGCAATAACGGTTGGATGCAGGAACTCCCCGATCCCATCTCCAAACTCACATGGGACAACGCCGTGATGTTGAGCGAATCAACCGCGGCTGATCTTGGTGTGGGCAGTGGCGATGTGGTGACCGTGAATGTCGGGAATCGCAGTGTGGCCGGGCCGGTGCTTGTGCAGCCAGGCCAGTGCGATGGAACTGCCACGCTGACTCTTGGCTATGGCCGCGATTGGCCAGGCCGGGTCGCGGCTGGTGCCGGATTCAATGCCTATCCCATTCGCACAGGCAATGGCTTGTGGACCGAGCAAGGAGCGAGTATCGCCAGCACCGGCGAATCTCAGGAGCTTGTGACGACCCAAGACCACTATGCCATCGACTCCGTTGGTGGCGAGGGCACACAAGCAAGGCTTCCGATGTTGTTCAGGGAGGCTTCAGCTGAGACCTTCGCAGCCCATCCAAACTTTGCCCGCGATCGTGATCATGTGATCAGCAGTTTGTCTCTGTTTGAAGAGACACAGTTTGAAGGTGCTCGCTATCGCTGGGGCATGGCGACTGACCTCTCTAAGTGCACCGGATGCAGCGCGTGTGTGACGGCTTGCCAGGCCGAGAACAATATCCCGATCGTAGGCAAGGATCAGGTTCGCATGGGCCGTGAGATGCATTGGCTGCGAATCGATCGCTATTACCGATTCCGTCAAGTAAGCGGCCAGTGGGATACCTCACAGCCAGTGAGCATTGCCATGCAGCCGCTTACGTGCCAGCACTGTGAAAATGCACCGTGTGAGCAGGTATGTCCTGTTGCTGCAACCGTTCACACGAGCGACGGCTTGAATGCGATGGTTTACAACCGCTGTGTTGGAACACGGTATTGCTCGAATAACTGCCCGTATAAAGTGCGGCGATTCAACTTCTTCGATTACTTCCGCCGTGATCCACTACGCGAAACTGGCATGCTGCAGGTGCAGCCTGATTATTACATCAAGCGGCAGAGTGGCGGCGATCCGCTCAGGCGAATGCAGTTCAACCCCAATGTCACGGTTCGCATGCGGGGTGTGATGGAGAAGTGCACGTGGTGCACGCAGAGGATTGAAGCAGCCAAGATTGAAACCCGAAACAAGTGGGTCAAGTTGCCTGAGGCCGAGAAGGCCAAGGCCAAGCGAGTAGTCGTTCCTGATGGCACGATCACTCCGGCTTGTGCCCAGACATGCCCGACAGGTGCGATCGTGTTTGGCGACTTACTGGACGATTCATCTCGCGTTACCAAACTCCATCGCAGTAGTCGGGCCTATGACTTGCTTGGCGAACTGAACGTTAAGCCGCGAAACCAATTTATGGCTCGTATCACAAACCCTTCAAGCGGCGAGCGATTCCCAGATGACTTTGTGTCACACGGTGCTGGCCATGGCGAGGCTGATCACGGGCACGGAAATGGGCACAAACAAGAGCATGGGCATGAGGCCGAAGCTAAGCACGAGGTGCATGACGGATGACCACGCTGCCGATCGATAATCCGATCGATGAACTGAGCGACGACCCGCGACAGCGTGCGCCGCTCGTGCTCAACCATCATGAGTTTGGCACTGTCACTGCAGAGATTTTGCGGGCGAATGAAGCCAAGAAGCCACCGATGGCTTGGTACATCGCCTTCGTCATCTCGTTCTCATTGATGTCCTCCCTTGGTCTTTTGGTTGGATATCTCGTTGTTACTGGTGTGGGCGTCTGGGGCAATAACAACCCTGTGATGTGGGGTTTCCCCATCGTGAACTTTGTGTTTTGGGTTGGCATTGGCCATGCAGGAACGTTGATCTCAGCCATCCTCTTCCTGTTCAGGCAGAAGTGGCGTACGTCGATCAACCGGTTTGCAGAAGCAATGACGATCTTCGCCGTGATTTGTGCCGGTCTTTTTCCTGGTATTCATATCGGGCGAGTGTGGTTGGCTTATTGGCTCTTCCCGATTCCCAACCAGATGGATCTGTGGCCGCAATTCCGAAGCCCGCTGTTGTGGGACGTGTTTGCAGTCGGCACCTACTTCACAGTTTCACTGCTGTTCTGGTACGTGGGCATGATTCCTGACTTGGCTACGCTGCGTGATCGTGCGACGAATCAGGTCAAGGCCATTGCGTATGGTTTCTTCGCTCTTGGATGGCGAGGCAGTATGCGGCATTGGCATCGATACGAGCGTGCGTACTTGCTGCTTGCTGCATTGGCAACCCCACTCGTGTTGTCGGTCCACTCGGTTGTGTCGTTTGACTTTGCCGTCTCGCAGTTGCCTGGTTGGCATACGACCATCTTTCCGCCGTACTTTGTCGCGGGTGCCATTTTCAGTGGATTTGCCATGGTGTTGTCGTTGGCAATTCCTGCACGCGAACTCTGGGGGCTTAAGAACTTCATCACCATGCGGCACATCGAGAATATGTGCAAGGTTGTACTGCTGACGGGCTCAATGGTTGGCTACGCCTACGGCATGGAATTCTTCATGGCTTGGTACAGCGGCGAGGTCTACGAGTCGTTCGCCTTTATCAACCGAGCTTTTGGCCAATATGCTTGGGCCTACTGGATCATGGTTTCCTGCAATGTGATTTGCCCGCAGCTCTTCTGGTTTAAGGCAGTCCGTCGCAATGTTTGGGTGATCTTCATCATCACACTGTTCGTCAACCTCGGAATGTGGTTCGAGCGATTCGTTATCACGGTGACAAGTCTTGCCAACGACTTCCTGCCCAGTAGCTGGGGCTGGTTTCAACCGACTTGGGTTGACGTCATGACCTTTGTTGGAAGTTTTGGGCTATTCATGACGCTCTTCCTGCTCTTTATTCGATTCCTACCTGTGCTGGCAATTGCCGAAATCAAAGGTGTCATGCCAGAAGCTGATCCGCATGCACACCATGGTCACGACGGGGAGGCAGACGCATGAGCCCGTCAACGCAAACAAACGAAACGACACCTCTCTGGGGTCTTGCAGCTCAGTTCTCGTCGACTGCCGCGATTTACAAGGCCGCGGCCAAGACGCGAGAAGCGGGCTATCGCTGGTTTGATTGTCATGTTCCTTTTCCGGTGCATGGTCTTGATAAGGCGATGGGGGTGCAGTTCACCATCTTGCCAATTCTCGTTTTCTTTGCGGGCATGACCGGCTTGTGTGTTGCGATCTTCCTGCAGGTATTCACAAACTCGCTTGAGCTCAATCTTTGGGCAATTGTTCCTGTGGTTGGTTATCAGTTTGAAGTTTCAGGCAAGCCTCTTGTGAGCGCTCCGGCCTTTGTGCCAGTGGCATTTGAATTGACGGTTTTGTTTTCGGCTTTGGCAACCGTGTCGTTAATGCTGGTGCTGAACAAATTGCCGTGCTTGTATCACCCGGTGCTGAAGTCGCCCAAGATGAAGCGGATTACCGACGATCGCTTTGTCTTGGTGATCGAGGCATGTGATCCAAAGTTTGCCCGCTCAACGGCACAGGCATTCCTAGAGTCACTTGATCCAGAACGCATTGTCGAGTTGGAGGCCTGATCTCATGAGTACTCCAGACTCAAAAAATCGTGTCACTGGTACTTTCTGGGATATCCCTACGGGGTTTATCTATACCGGCATTCTCTTGGCTTGCCTTTTGCTCATTCCGCCAGCACTCATTCTGCGTGCTCGTGCGATGCCGAGTGACAAGCCTCGCATTCATCTGATCCAGAACATGGATAACCAGCCAAAATACTTGGCCCAGCATGAGAGTCTGCTCTTCAATGATGGTCGGGCAATGCGACCACGGGTTCCGGGCACCGTAGCGCAGGGGGACATGGTTGGTGATACGCACTTCAGTCTTGGACTTGTGGATGGTGCGTATGCAACGGCATTCCCGTCGCAGGTCCATCTGAATGACGCATTGCTTGATCGAGGTCGAGATCGTTTCAACATCTACTGCCTTCCATGTCACGGCGTGACGGGCGAAGGCAATGGCACCATTCATCATCGCGCGATGGTGCTGCTCAATAACGGCACGAATGGCACTGTTTGGGTGCAGCCTCGTAACCTTCACCAGGCCGATATGCAGGCTCTTCCCCCGGGTCGCATCTTTCACACCATCAGTGATGGGTTCCAAACAATGGCCGGCTACGCTTCGCAGATCACACCAGCCGATCGCTGGGCGATCACAGCCTGGGTGTATGCCCTGCAAATTGGCCGAAACGCACCTGCGGATGCCGTGCCTGAATCTGACTCGCTTCCGGTTCGAATACGAAATCTCGACGGGGGTGGCTCGTGATGACACAGGGACATTCAACGGGTGATCTCCACCTTGGCAAACTTGGAACCTCAGGCATGATGCTTGGCGCTCTCGTGGGCTTTGGCGGGTTGGCTGCAACGCTTGGTCTCGATGGCCTTGGCGGATCAGGATTGTTCTGGAAGTCATACTTGTTTGGATTCATGGTGGCGACGGCGATCTGTCTCGGTGCATTGTTCTTTGTGCTTTTGCAGCACATCACCAAGGCGGGCTGGTCCGTGACCGTGCGGCGACCTGCCGAGGCCATTGCTGCCAACCTCCAATGGTTGTGGATCTTGTTCATTCCCATTCTCGTGCTGGTGTGGACCGGCAAGGGAGCGGTACTCTTTGAGTGGTGCAATGTCGAGTACATGCAGAGCGATCACGTTCTTGCTGGAAAGATGGGCTACCTCAATGCCACGTTCTGGTCCATTCGCGCTGTTGTATACCTTGGCGTGTGGGCCTTGCTCGCGCGGTTCTATCGCACGCAGAGCGTGGCACAGGACAGTGATGGCGATGTGCGGCGCACGATGCGAATGCAGTGGTGGGCACCCATCGGCATTATTCTGTATGGGTTCACACAGACGTTCGCAGCTGTTGACTGGATCATGGCAATTCAGCCGAAGTGGTTTTCGACCATGTTTGGCGTGTACTGGTTCGCCGTGAGTTGCACGGGTTTCTTCGCCTCAATCATCATTCTGATCACATTGCTGCGAGGCGCCGGGTATGGCAAGGCTGCATTCACACGCGAGCACTTCCAAGATCTCGGCAAACTATTGTTTGCATTCGGTGTCGTCTTCTGGGCGTACATCGGATACAGCCAGTACATGCTCATTTGGTATGCGAATATTCCAATCGAGACTGAGTGGTTTGTTCCTCGGCAATTGGGTGGCTGGTTCTTCGTCTCTTGGCTTCTGATCGTCGGCCACTTTGCACTGCCATTTGTGCTGCTGATCACTCGCTGGACGAAGCGGTTCCGCAATATTCTGGTGCTCATTGCTATCTGGATGTTGGCAATGTTCATCATCGATGTCTATTGGCTATTGATGCCGATGGTGCCTGAAGTCGCGTTGGCAGAGGCGACGAGTTGGAATCAATTACAGACCGCAGTTGATGCCGGCAAGGTTGCGATTGGTTGGAATCCATCAATTCTGAATCTCACCGCCTTGCTCGGCATGCTTGGGCTTGTTGTGTGCGGCACATTCTTCTTCCTTGGCCGAGCCAGTTTGGCCCCAACCGCCGACCCGCGTCTCTCCGAAGCGTTGGCATTTGAGAACTTTTGATGAGTCACGAATCAGAGCACAGCACGGCACTCCCCGGCGATCATGAAGACCCCTCTGGTGGGCCAACATGGGTCGTTGGTATTGCTGGTGCAATCTTGACGGTCGTTACCGCGCTCGCGGTGACGGGGCTCTACTACGCAGCCGAGCGGGCTGAACTGCATGGCAAGGTCACATCAGTCCGCTCTCAGGAAGCCGAGATTCGTCGCGAGGCTGATGCGCTGGCCATGATGAATGAGCCTCACTGGGAACAGTGGACCGACGCCGATGGCGTACTTGCTGGCGAGAGAACTCTTGTTGTGCCAATGAGTACGGCGAGGGAACTTGTCAAGAAGAAATGGGGAGGGTCTGGGAACTGACCCCTTCACATGTTTGTACGTAGCCACATCATGTTGCTTGTCACAGTCGCTGCCGCCACCTTGGCGACGCCTGTTGCTGCGCAACTGCTGGCCGATGAGTTGCCTGCAGAACTTGATGGTGTTGGCATTGTGCAACGACTTGATGAGCAGGTGCCATTGGAATTGGAATTTGTCGATCACAGTGGCAAGACAGTAGTGCTGTCGGATTTGATCGATAGCGAGCGTCCGGTCATTCTCACTCTGAATTACTACCGGTGCCCTCAGTTATGTTCGCTTACATTGAATGGTCTGGTGGACGGTCTTCGTGATGTCGATCTCGATCTCGGGACCGAATACAACATTGTGACTGTGAGCATCAACCCCGATGAAGGCCCAGCGATCGCAGCACAGAACCGTGCTGGATATCTCGCTGCGCTTGATGAGAAAGTTCCTGAGTCTGCATGGCCTTTCCTGACTGGTAATCAAGAGAACATTGACGCTTTGGCGAAGGCCATTGGCTTTGGCTACCGGTTCGATGAGTTGAGCGGCGAGTTTGCTCACACTTCGAGTATCACTTTCGTGACGCCAGATGGCCGCATTTCAAAGTACATGAATGATGTGCGGTTCCTGCCGCGTGATTTGCGATTGGCAATTGTCGATGCATCACAGGGCAAGGTTGGATCGCTGATGGACACGCTTCTGCTTTTCAACTGTTTTCAATGGGACCCCGAAGCAGGCAGCTTTGTTCCTAGTGCATGGAAGATTATGCGGCTCGGCGCTGGGATCAGCGCTATCGTGCTCTTTGGTGGCATCTTCGTATTGTTTCGATTGGAGCGTTCCAGTCGAAGTGGTCGTGGCAAACAGAATGGGCATGATTCCGGGCCATCTCGTCCGGTGTTGGAAACTGGTGGAATGCAGTCATGAGCATGTTTGGAATGCTGGCAACGATGAAACTGGGCGAAGCAACCTCTGGCGGCGGTTTCTGGATGCCTGAGAACGCGTCCACCGTTGCTGCGGAAGTGGACGGGCTGTTCTACTTCATCAATAACGTGAATTACGTGTCATTCGCGCTGTGCGTGGCGATCTTGCTCTTCTTTGCTATTCGATACTACGCCAAGCCCTCCTCGCATGCGACGTTTGATCCCGATGCGCCGACGCACAACACCCCACTTGAGCTGACGTGGTCAGTGGTCCCATTGCTGATCGTGGGCGTGATGTTCTGGCTCGGCATGACTGGGTTCCTTGAGTTGATGGAAGCCCCAAGTGATTCCTATGAAGTTCGCGTGACGGCTCAGAAGTGGTCATGGACATTCCAGCATCCTGAGTATGGCGTCACCGAGGCAGCTGAGTTGACGGTACCACTGAATAAACCTGTCAGACTCATCATGACCAGTTCGGATGTGCTGCACAGTTTGTTTGTGCCTGCCTTCCGTGTGAAGAACGATGTCGTGCCTGGTCGCTACAGCAGCCTCTGGTTCCAAGCCACGAGGCCTGGCCAGTACAGGCTGTATTGCACGGAGTATTGCGGCAAGGATCACTCGAAGATGCTCGCCGTTGTAAATGTATTGCCTGAGGACGAGTTCCAAGAACGCCTCGGCAAACTCGCACGCGAGTACGAGGACATTGAGGATCAAGACCTTCCGGCGTACGCCTTGTCTCGTCTGTACAACCGCTGTGCCTCATGCCATTCCCTTGACGGTAAGTCAGGAACCGGGCCATCTTTCAAAGGATTGTGGGACCGCACCAAGAAGGGCTCAACCGTCTTTACCAATGGAACGTCATTAAAGGACCTCATGGGCAAAGGTGGCGAGTTTGAGGTGCCCGAGAATTACATCCGTGATTCGATTGTCAATCCACAACGCCATATTGTTCAAAATTACACGGGTGCGATGCCAACATTCCAAGGCCAGCTCAAGCAACGACAGATCGATGCACTGATCTTGATGTTGAAGAATCTCGACCAACTTGTCGACGACCAGGGCAATGTGATCGAAGAGCCCAATTTGGACAACGCCGACATTTCCACTGGAGCACAACAGTGAGCAGTGAGATCACCGTGGAAGGAAGAGATCGATGACGACGATGAATACCAGATCGCTCGAGCAGCCTACGCTCGAAGATAACTATCTGACGTACACACGTGGCATCATGTCGTGGGTTCTGACGCTAGATCACAAGCGCATTGGCGTTATGTACCTCGTCTCTGTCCTCGGTGCCTTCTTGCTCGGTGGCGTATTCGCATTGCTTGTTCGTACGCAACTACTGGTTCCAGATGGTTTGATCATGGATCAGGATCAGTACAACCAGGCCTTTACGCTCCATGGCGGCATCATGGTGTTCTTAGTCATTATTCCTAGTATTCCAGCAGCGCTTGGCAACTTTGTGATGCCCATCATGCTCGGGGCCAAGGATGTTGCGTTCCCCCGCTTGAACTTGATGAGTTACTACTTGTGGGTTATCGGGGCGCTGTGCATGGTGTATGCCATGGTCGGCGGACTTGACACAGGTTGGACCTTCTATACGCCGTATAGCATTGATGAGAGTTCCGCTATGAGCGGTGTCATTCCGGCGGTGACCGGTGCTTTCATTCTGGGTTTTTCTTCAATCTTCACCGGCATGAACTTTATCGTGACGATTCATCGCCTTCGCCCGGACGGCATGACTTGGTTCCGCATGCCGCTGTTCTTGTGGTCGATCTACGCAACTGCAGTCATTCAGGTGTTGGCGACCCCGGTGCTTGGTATTACGCTGGCCTTGCTCGCCGTTGAGCGTGCCTTTGGTATCGGCATCTTTGACCCCGCACTCGGTGGGGACCCAGTGCTGTATCAGCACTTCTTCTGGTTCTATAGCCACCCCGCGGTATACATCATGGTCTTGCCGGCAATGGGCATTGTCAGCGAGTTGATTGCTGTGCACAGCCATCGTCACATCTTTGGATACAGCTTCATTGCATGGAGCTCGGTTGCCATCGCGATCTTCTCGTTCATCGTGTGGGGCCACCACATGTTCACGTCGGGTCAGTCACAACTGATGAATGTGATCTTCTCGTTCATTACATTCAGTGTGGCTATTCCATCGGCAGTAAAAGTGTTCAACTGGCTTGCCACGATGTACAAGGGGGCAATCAGTTGGAATACGCCCATGCTGTATGGCATGGGATTCATTGTGCTATTCCTCATCGGTGGGCTTACAGGTCTGTATCTGGGCACACTCGCTGTCGACATCCACTTGCACGACACGTATTTCGTCGTAGCCCACTTTCATTACACCATGATGGGATCAGCTTTGATCGGTTTCATTGGCGGTTTGCATCATTGGTGGCCCAAGATTACAGGCAAGATGTACAACGAGAATGCAGGTCGATTCGCATTTGTTCTGTTCTTCATTGGCTACAACATGACCTTCTTCACGCAGTTCATGCTCGGCAGTCATGGCATGCCGCGTCGATATGGAACTTACCCGGCTGATGCTGGCTTCCAGACCTATCACATCATCTCGACGATTGGCGCGTACATCATGGCCATCGCATTCTTCACGATGGCGGGCTACTTCTTGGCGTCAGTCTTTGGTGGACGTCGTGCAGCATCTAATCCATGGGGTGGTCGCAGCTTGGAATGGCAGTGCACATCACCACCGCCGCATGACAACTTCTCCGAGCAGCCAGCAGTCGGTGATTGTTATGACTTCTCGGTACTACGATGGGACGACGCCACCAATGGCTATGTGTGGCGAGAGGACATTGAGCATCCTGGCATGACACACAGCGAGGCATCTGGCGAATGAATGCCACAGGGAGTAATCGATTGTGACTCAACTGCATGTCCAATCAGACGGCCATGAGGAGCACGGGCATGATCACGATCATGATCACCCGGAGTTCCTTGGCCACCACTGGAAGAATCCGGTGCAGCAGTTTGAAGCTGGCAAACTCGGTATGTGGCTCTTTCTTGCTACCGAGGTGCTGCTCTTCGGCGGGCTCTTCTGCGCCTATGCGATCTGGCGATCGAACCATCCCGAGATCTTCAAGTACGGCAGTCAATTTCTCGATACCACTTGGGGTGCGATCAATACTGGCGTACTGCTGATCAGCAGCATGACGATGGCCATGGCCGTCACATTCGCTGCGCGGGGCAACAATCGCGCCGTCATCGTCACCCTTATCCTCACGCTCTTTGGTGCGGCCGGCTTTATGGCCATCAAATATGTGGAGTACAACCACAAGTTCCACGAGGGTTTCTACCCCGGTATGGCCTTCTACGAGCAGCCGCACGCATCAGAACTGTGGATGCCGCTTGAAGAGACTGCCATCGCGAAGAAGGCCGCCATTGCACAGTCTGAGGCTGCTGCATCGACGGCACTTGCAGTTGAAGATGCGAAGCGAGCAGAAATGCCATCGCCTCCAGCTGACGCGCAGCGTTGGAACAAGCCCGAGGCGGCTATTGGTCCACAGGGAATGACGACCAATCAAGAGTCACTTGATATTGCCGAGATGGCTGTATTTCTTCCACCAAGCGTTCTTGGCAACATCATCGATCAAACAGGTGAGCTTCAGTATGCCGAGCACCACACGCCGGGCGAGCCTGTGCATCTCGCTCATCCTCTGCAGGACCCCGAGCGTCCAGCTAATGCGCAGAAGTTCTTTACGATCTACTTCTTGATGACAGGCTTGCACGGCATCCACGTCGTGATTGGCGGTGTTGTCATTCTGTGGTTGTTGCTCAAGACCATGAAGGGCCACTTTAGTCGTGAGTACTACACGCCCATCGATCTTGGGGGCTTGTATTGGCATATTGTCGATGTGATCTGGATCTTCCTTTTTCCGCTGTTCTATCTGATCTGACGGAGTTATCGAGATGTCATCATCAAATCACGAACACGGGGCTGTTGGGCATATTGTTCCGATCAAGATGTTGGTCGGGACATGCTTCGCGCTGCTCATTTTAACAGTGGTGACGGTTTGGGTTGCCAAACTCGACTTTGTTGAATTGCAGTTGAGCGAAATGAATATTCTGGTGGCGATGGGCGTGGCCGTTGTGAAGTGCACCATTGTGGGCTTGATCTTCATGCACCTTCGATGGGAGCGATCCTTTATTGGCTTTGTGTTTGTCGGTTCGTTTCTCTTTGTTGGCGTCTTTATTGGCTTCGCGCTCTTGGATTCGGCTGAGTACCAGCCCAGTATTATTCCCGGAGATTCGCCACAGATTCAGTTGAAGTTGGATGCATTGGAGGCCGCCCAAGCCACTGGTGAGCATGGTGTCACTGCCCATGTTGATCCGTCCGCAGATCACGGCAGCAGCGATGCCGACCATGCCACACCCGCCGACCACTAAGGCTGCAGGCGCCCGTGGCGTCTACGCAACAGAGGCCGCACAAGTGAGGGCTGGATCGCTTGGCTTGCTCCTTCTTCTCATTTCACTTGCCATGCTCTTTGGTGGCTTGGTACTGGCTGTGCTGCTCATCCGGCTCGGTAACACAGTGTGGCCAGAGGACCTGCCGCACTTGCCGTGGCAAATATGGGTGAGCACTGGTTCGCTCTTGGCAATTAGTCTGTCATTTGCTGGGGCTGTGAAAGCCGCGAAGCAACAGTCGGACGTCGGCATTCGGATTTGCCTCGTATGGACTGGGGTCTTGGCGCTGATCTTTACGGCCATGCAAGTCTGGGCGTGGGTGAATTGGTCAGACCAGGTGTCGCAGTTGGAGACGATGACTGATCAGCACCGAGTTGCCATCGCCGGATTTTGGATCTTTACAGGACTGCATGTAGCCCATGTGATCGGCGGGCTTGTGCCTCTGGCAATGCTTGGCTGGTATGCAGTCTTTCGCACCTGGACGAACGCCCGGCATGGTCTATTGCGACACACGGCAATCTATTGGCACTTTCTTGATGCGGTGTGGATCGTCTTGCTTCTCGCCCTGATCATGTTGTGATCGATGGTCACTTCGGCTCAGGTCGCTCTTGGGCCGTTCGCATTGGACTAAGGCTTCCATCACGGTGAACCACTGCACTGAGGTCATCAGGTGTGCCTTGCACGCGATCATTGCCATGGCTGCTCAATCGAATATTCGCCTGGCCGTCGATGCCCTCACTTAACACAAGCGCAACGCGAGTGCCCCATCCATCATGCGGGAGTGATCGAGACATCGTTGCGGCCACTTGTTCCTTGGCATCATCGCCGGCCGCCTCAAGTCTTGGCCCAACCGCTGCCGCCCATGCTTGCATGGCCGCTTCAGTTTCGGCGCGTGCCAGTTCGTTGGCCGCATCACGCATTGGGTTGGACGATGATTTCTCGCCTCGCAGTCCAAATCGGCTGGCGTTGATTTCAGGGGGGTATCGATTGTCGCTGCGGTCGACATCAGCGAGTTCGTCATTTGGATCAAGTTCCACATACGCAATCGATTTTTTGCGGATGAGCATCTTGGAGGCGTTGCGTGGATCTGCTCGCCAAAGATCTGACGGAAGCATGAGGTCCTCGGTTGATCCATCCTCGTAGGTCACTCGAAGGGGCAGTGGCATGACCAGTCCGCCATGTGTCGTGAAGTGCAGTACATGGAACTGCGCGTCGGTATCGAGTAGTGCTTGGTCATCCTCGTCCAATTCCTCAAGCAACTTCTCATAGGCCCGCTCGTCTGCAGGAGTGACGTCGTGCGACTGAAATGTACTGTAGAAGTCAACCAGTTCCGGATGGAGATCTATACGCCGTGACCGGTCTTCGTTTCGCAGTTCAGTAATGGTTGTTGGTGCAGCGATCTCTTCCTCTTCTTTGTCGGCGAGTTTCTCAACGGCCGGCCGGCCACTGTTGACCCGAAAGGTCTCAACCGACTCGATGGCGACATCGACGGGGCGTGTGTCGAAGAACCATCCCCGCCAGAACCAGTCCAAGTCGCGGCCACTGGCATCCTCGATGCTGCGAAAGAAGTCTGCAGGTTCGGGCCGCTTGAATGCCCACCGCCGCGTGTAGGCATGCATGGCGTGGTCAAAGAGTTCTCTTCCGACAACGGTTTCTCTCAAGATATTGAGCGCCGTGGCAGGTTTGGCGTATGCATTTGGGCCGAAGTGCAGGATTGACTCACTGGCGGTCATGATCGGCCGTGTGTTGCCGTAATTGCCCATGTAGTTGGTGATCTTGTGAGGCAGACCATGGCTCTGGGCGTAGTCCTCTTCCCAACTTCGCTCAGCGAGAAATTGGTGATAGGTATTGATTCCTTCGTCCATCCAAGTCCATTGCCGCTCATCGCTGTTGACCATCATTGGGTACCAGAAATGGCCAACCTCATGAATGATGACCGAAATCAGGCCGTATTTCGCGCGTTTGGTCCATGTGCCATCTTCTTCAGGACGAGGCCCGTTGAAGGTCATCATTGGATACTCCATGCCGCCACCGACGACTCCATTGACCGACCATGCAACGGGCCATGGGTAGGGCATCGCTGTGCGAGAGTACGACTCGATGCCATGCGCTACAGCGTGTGTAGAGTAGAGATCCCATAAGCGATCGCCTTCGATTGGCCACATCGACATCGCCATCACCCGCTCGTCGCGGCCCGGTACATCCACGCCCATGGCGTCCCATGCAAACGCAGGTGAGGCGCTGAAGGCGAAGTCTCGCACATTGTCTGCTTTGAATTGCCAAGTCTTCTCAACATCGGTTGGTGATGCGACCAACTTATTTGACTCTTCTCGGGTCGTAATCATGATCGGAGTACTCGATTTCTCCGCTTGCTTGAGTCGAGCTCTCTGTTCTGAACTTAATACCTTCTTCGGGTTGACCAGTTCCCCGGTTGCGCCCACGAGAAAGTTGGAGGGCGCTGTGATTGCAACGTTGTAGTCTCCAAATTCAAGCGTGAACTCGCCACGGCCAAGAAATGGTCTGGTTTGCCAGCCGTCATAGTCGGTATAGGCCGCGAGCCGCGGGAACCATTGTGCAATTTGATACAGCGTGCGGCCGTCATCAAATGTCTCGTAGCCACTGCGACCTGCAATGTGGTCGGGAACGATCGCGGTGGTCCAGTCAATTTGGAACGCAAACGTGTTGCCTGGTTTGAGAGGGGATGGCAGGTTTATTCGCATCATGGTTCCGTCGACGATGTACGGTAATTCATGGCCGCGGCTGTCAACGACGCGTTCAAGTGCGACACCGCCTTCAAATTCTGCGCGGCCGAGATGGCGACGAAGAGAGTCGTAGCTCATACCCGAATTCAAGTTGGGGGCTCGCTCAGCGAGCTGCCCTCGGGCATCAGGCCGAAACCGGTTTTGATCAAGCTGGACCCATAGCCAGTGCAATGTGTCAGGGCTGTTGTTGTGATACGAGATTGACTCGCTTCCCTCGAGGCGGTGCGCGGCGGTGTCGAGGCGGACTTCAATGTCATAGTCAACTTGTTGCTGCCAGTAGTCCGGCCCGGGAGCGCCGCTGGCGGCGCGAAATCGGTTCGGCGATGGCAGATCGCGGTCGTCGAGCCGTTCAAACGGATCGGCTCCGGGTAGCAGTTGCTCGGGTCGCCACGGTTGATCAGTCGGATGCGCAGCAGCTGCAGCTACGAACGAGAGGATGAGCAGGGTTGTCATTCGCATCGTGTGCTCCTTGCGAGCGGATCACGGTACCAGAGGAGTAAGCCCCAGTGCATGTGCTGAGTGCCACAAGCTGTGCCGAACGTCTGTTGTTGCCTCTGAACTCGTTCGTTCAATGCGTGGAGGGTTGCCGCTTCCTGGAGGGATGAGTTTCCATGGGCCGGGTGGCTCGAGGCCAGCCGCAGAGTTGTGTGTCACAACAAGGGGTGTTGGGCCATCGATCAGTAGCACCGGCGACTTGGCGTTTGGTTCTTCTGGCAGCACAGGAGTGTCATAGATGAGTCCGCCTGAAACGTAATAGGCCGCAGGGTCAGCATGCCTGTATCGCTTCTTCAGTGCAGCATCGCGACCTGCAACTGTGGTGTCTGGATTGTCTTGTAGCCAAGCTTGCCAGTTTGTGAATCGTGACGGGACGGAGTCAACTTTTATCTCTGGTCCAGTGATTGATCTGCCAAGCAGTTGAGAGATGAGTGGCTCATCGCCGACCCGTCCATCACTATTGCGTGGATAGAAGACCATGTTTCCTCCAGCGACCAATCCACTGATGCCGAAGGTGCGCGTGTCGCCATCGATTCGTCGATCAAAGACGCGTGGAGAGGCGCTTGGCCAATGCCATGTGACAACAATTGGTATGCCGCCAAGTTCGTCGTGCACTAATTCATGCACATGGAGCATTGATAAGGGATAGGCACGAGACTGATCGCCAATCGTCACCCCAACGATCGGGTCGTTCGAAACCAAGTACTTCGCTCGCGTGCCTGCAACGTCTTCTACTTCTTGGGCGGTCAGGATCTCTATTGGGGAGTCAAGCGTTGGCACCATGTCACGATGCAGCATGGCCGTCTCGAGCGCGGCTGTTTCTGGCAACCGAAGGTTGGAGAGGTCGAATTGATAGGAGTGCAGCGAGGCGCCATCCCCGGGCGGGCGGTTGGTCATGCGGAGTACGGCCGGGGCAAGAGCCCACACCATGACGGCGATAAACAAGATCGCTGAGCCGATCAAGACCCATCCACCGCTCATCAAGAATGATTTTTTTGGACTTGTTGGCGTCGTGTTCATGGCGTGTTTGGTGTCAGCAAGACAAATATAGTTTCGACTTGTGGGACTCGATCAAGAATCATGACGAGCAGCAGCAAGGGCAGATAGAGCAAGCTCGCAAGGAAAGTCGCTCGAGCCGTGGTGCGAGTCCGATGCCGAAAGAAAGCAAATGCTTTCCATGTAAACCATATGCCAAGCAGCAATGCGAACATTGCGTAGACGGCACCAGCGAGATGTACGGTGACGATCAGTAGCGAGAGGGGAATAAGCAGTAGGGTCGAGAGCAGTGTCGCCTCGCACACGGCTCGCTCGCCTCCAGTCACCGATGGCAGCATGCGAAACCCAGCCACTTCATACTGATCGCGGTACATCCAGGCAAGCGAAAGAAAGTGGGGGAGTTGCCATACAAAGAGAATGGCCGCAAGTGTCCACCCGCCGACGTCTATCTCCCCGCGAATGGCGACCCACCCAATGAGTGGGGGGAGCCCGCCGACGAGAGCTCCAACCAGTGTGTTGAATGTGGTGATCGGCTTGAGTGGTGTATAGGCCAATACGTAGAGCAGCAGTGTCAACAATGCCAGTCCGGCTGCAAAGATATTGACCGCGAGCGACAGGAGGGCTAACCCGCCATAGGCCAGAACAACGGCAACGATCCAACCATGTACTGAACTGAGACGACCACTGGGTAGGGGTCGTCCTTGCGTACGCAACATCAGGGCGTCCCGTCGCACTTCTATGATCTGGTTGATTGCATTGGCCGATGCAGCGCAGGCGATGGTTCCAACGACCGTCCACAGCACTAGTAGCCAGTCAATCGTGTTCGTTGGTCCGCTGGCCATGATGCAGCCGACGCCGGCTGTAAACACGACCAACATGCTTAAGCGAATCTTCACAAGATCTGCATAGAGATGCAGCAGCGTTCGGTGGGGCGCTGTCGAATCTTCGACGGGTTGGGAGTTGGGTGCTGACTCGTCCATGTGGTGGTTCAACTACGGGTGCTGCACCCGGCTGGGGGGGCTAGTATACGTCCACCGCCAAGCGGTACTCGAGGAGCCAGCCGTGACTGATACCGGTAAGTCCACAGCAACAGTTGCTTCGGCAAATACACGAATCAGTCGCATTCTCGCGGCGGGCTTTGGAGCAACCACATTGATGTGGCTGTTCAGTTATCTCGCCATTCTTGTCCCAGGCGCGGTGATCGGCGAGTTTTTCTTTGGCCTTGCCCTCTTGGCACTTCTGATGGGGGGCATCGTGGCTGGGCGGGCTGATGAGGGCCTTGGTGAATCTGCAACTGTAAGCAAGGGAGCGGCTCGCGGCGTGCTTGTGGGCTTGGTTTCGGCGATTCTCAACCTTCTGATTGTTGCAAGTCTGCTCAAGAGTGAGTTGGCGGGCGGTGCTGGGTGGATCATCGGCATCTTGGCTGGATGTCTGGTGGTCGGCGGCATTGGCGGTCTGATTGGAAGCATGATTGCTACATGGCGAACGAATGGCAATTGGCTCACCATTTTCTGTTGGGTCGTGGTTGGACTGACGTTCTTCATGATCGTGACCGGTGGCATCGTGACGGGATTTGAGGCCGGTTTGGCCGTTCCGGATTGGCCCAATTCCTATGGGCACAACATGCTGCTGTATCCGCTATCAGAAATGGTGGCCGATCCAAGCAGTGGCGTGTTCTATGAGCACGCCCACCGTTTGACCGGCATGTTTGTTGGTCTTGCGGCGTTGACCCTCTGCGGCATGTTGTGGATTGGTGATGGCCGCATGTGGATTGGGTTCTTGGGAATCATCGTGCTCATCTTGGTCATTGTGCAGGGCGTACTCGGGGGACTGCGGGTGACTGGCAATCTCACGATGAGCCAAGAAGCAGCAGATCTGAGCCCAAGCACGGTGTTGGCTGTTGCCCATGGCGTACTTGCCCAGATACTTCTTGCCATCATGGCGCTCGCGGCAGCCGCCACGAGTTCTCGATGGCGGCGTGGCGACTTGGCAATGGGCGAGGGGCGAGTCTCGGTCGATCGCCAACTCGCGATTGCCTTGGTTGTGTTCCTCTTGATTCAGCTTGTGCTTGGCGCGGCGTATCGACACATGATCACCGAGTTTGGACCCAAGACGCCTGGAGCCTCGCACGCGCTCATGGGACATATCGCCATGGCTGTGGTCGTTGCGATCGCGGGTGTGTTTGTTGGCTTGCGTGGTTGTTCCATGAATGGCCGTGATCCTGTGTTTCAGTGGCTTGGCTGGATTCTGTTGATTGCTATTGGATTGCAGATTCTGCTTGGCTTTGGCGGGCTTGCGGCGGTCATGATGCGACCAGAGATCGGCATCACAGCGGATGTGCCTGTGTGGGAGGTACTTGTTACGAGTGCCCATCAAGCAAACGGCGCACTCATGTTGATGGTGAGTGTGTTGATGTTGTCGTGGTATTGGCGGGCTTCGCCAGATCAAGATGTGGCCACGAACCAATGAGCGAAGAGCCTCTTGAACTGGAGCCACTGGATCTTCCAGACCCACCGGACCTTCCGGGAATCGTGTGTGTAGAAGCGTCGGCGGAAGAGGCCATGGACGTCCTCATCGCGAAGCTTCTGAAAGTTGCAGAGGCAGCTCTTGAAGATCACGGCCGCTTTGATTTCGCAGTGTCCGGAGACGATCGACTCCAGCCTCTGTGGCGTCAGATGATGATGGATCCGGACCTACGTGGTTTCCCCTGGGAGCAAACGCATCTGTGGTTCACCAATGCGACGCCCACAAGTTGCGAGCGTCTCGCTGAAACGTTGATTTGGCCGGCGGGCATTCCCATGGAGCAGGTACACCCGATGCCTGCAGCGGGGTCCGAGGTCTACTCGCAGCGTCTGCGCGACTCGCTTGAAGGCCGGCCACTTGACGCCGCGGTTGTCTCATCCGGCGTGCAATGCGGCGTGCGCGACGACGACGGCCAGTCAAGCATCCACATGGATGCATCGTTTCAAGCGGACTGCACGATGTTCGCCGTTCTTGCAATCGGCTGTGGTGTACCCCTCGCACTCAGCCCTCCCTTGGCCGCAACGCTTGGAGACCGCCTGCACTGGTATCTCGACCCCCACGCAGCGCAGTGATCACCGGCCACAGGATGGTTCCCTAAGTCATTTGTTTGCAACGAGATAAGCCGAGTACAGGTCAGTGTGTTGCAATATGCTCTTCGAGGAGGATTGCAGCTGCGTGGGCGTCAGCGCCTCGAGTGTCTTGCTGGCCTCGGAGCCGATGCTCTGCTTCGAAACTCGTCAGTCGCTCATCTTGGTAATAGATGATCAGGCCTGTGCGGTCCTGTAATTGCTCGCCAAATGTGCGAGTGAGTGTGGCCCGCGGGCCTTCGGTGCCGTCCATATTGAGCGGTAGGCCCAAGATGATGGCTTCGGCGTCGTGCTCGATGGCCTCGGCAGCCACGGCCGCGACCAAGGCCTTGCCACGCGGCACATGGAGGGTGCTCAGCGGGAATACGCTGGCGGTTTCGGTATCGCCGGCGGCAAGACCGGTTCGTTTGTCACCAAGATCGACACCAAGTAGCCGCGTCACTCACTGCCACTCCTCGTCCAGCATGCCGTGCAGTGTCTTAACTTCCTGGACCCGATCCGCTGGGCAGACCAATGTTGCCTTGGGGGTGTGCACGATCACCAAGTCTTCACATCCAATCGTTGTAATTAAGTGCTCGGAGTCTTCGCTCATGCTGATCACTCGCTGGGAGTCAAGGTGGCACGATGGTCCAAACGAGCGGTTGCCGTCACCATCAGGCTCAATTGTCTCGCCCGCGGCAGTCCAACTGCCGACATCGAGCCATTGCACATCCATCGGGACAGTGCACACTTCAATCTCATCGTCGTGTGAGGCCGGTTCCATGATGGCGTAGTCGACGCTGATCTTGGGCAATTCTGGGTACACGCTTCCGAGTACGTCCTCCTGAGAAGGCGTACCCCATGCTTGGGCAATCTTGGCCATCCCGTCTGCTGAATCAGGGGCAAACTGCGATAACGCTTCGAGGAAGCCGGCAGCCGAGAAGACGAACATGCCCGAATTCCACTTGAAGCGGCCCGATTCCACGTACTCGCGGGCCGTCGCCTCGCCGGGCTTTTCGACAAAGCGGATCGTCTTTGACGCTGGCTCGTGCCCTGTGATTGGCTCGCCCAGTTCGACATAGCCAAAGCCGGTCGCTGGGAAGGTCGGCTCGATGCCGAAAGTCACCATGCGACTTGGCGACTCCTCGACCAAGGCAAAGCCTGTCTTGATGCACGCTGCGAATGTTTCCTGGGGTGTAATCAGGTGGTCGGCGGTCAAAACGGCAAATACGGCAGCCGGATCTTGTTGGTGCAGTATCGCTGCTGTCAACGCTACGGCATTGAGCGTGTCACGCGGGCAAGGCTCGCCGATGATCTGCTTCGAGTCAAAGCCTTTGATGTCATCCAGAATGAGCGATCGATGCGATTCGCCTGTGCAGATCCATCGATTGGGCTTCGGGACAAGGCCCTCAAGCCGTTCGGCCGCATGCCACAAGAGGCTCCGGCCATGAACAAGTGGAACCATCTGTTTAGGCCGACCGCCTCGGCTCATTGGCCAGAGCCGCGTGCCGCTTCCGCCTGCCATGATCATTGCGTGGTGCATGCCGGAAAGGGTACTCGCCGCTCGTCCATTGCTGCCCAGACTGGTAGGCTTTGCGTGTGCTTGCACGCATTACTGGAAAGCTCGAGGCCGTCGGAACCGATCACGCTCAGGTTGCCATCGGACCGCTGCTGCTGGATGTACGGGTTCCTGGCAGTGATATCGATTCGCTGCACCAGCGTATTGGCCGCGAGGTCGTCTTCCATACGCTCCTGGTACTGGAAGGATCGGGGCAAGGCGCTTCCCTCGTGCCTCGCCTGCTTGGGTTTGGATCGACGCAGGACCGGGCATTCTTCGAACTCTTTACGACGGTCAAGAATATTGGCCATCGCAAGGCCCTCCGGGCGCTGCAATCGCCTGCTGCTGACATTGCAGCGGCGATTGCTCGCCGCGACGCCACGTACTTGGTCGCCTTGCCTGAAATTGGCAAACGAACGGCCGAGACCATCATCGCGGAACTATCAGGAAAACTGGACGCATGGCTCGCTGGGCCTGGCAGCACGATCGAGATGGGGCCGGGTCCTGTTGCCGGTTCGCCCGCCGCAGACGCGGTGACCATGCTCATCGCCCTCGGGGAGCGGCCTGAAACTGCTCGACAACTCGTCGACCGGGCACTCTCGCAGCACCCAGACATCGATTCGCCCGAGGCACTTCTCGCGCAGGTCATGGCTGGCAAAGGCCCCTGACGTTTCCTCAGTCTGCGGCCCCAAGCATCAGCGGCATCGACGCAGTATTGACAGGCCAGCCACTTGCTTGGGTAATGCGGCGGCGGAGGTCCGCCGTGACATCACTTGGAGTCCATGAACGGTCATAGGTCACTGGCTCTAGAAACATGATTTGGCTGCGGCTTCGGCCAAGGATCGACCCAGCCATGCCATCGACATCGGGCGTGCCGGAAATCCAGCATGGAAGCACGCAGGCCGAGGATCGCACGGCCAACAGACCTACGCCGTCGAGAAAGGGTCGAATTGTTTCAGGTGGTCGTGTAATACGGCCTTCTGGAAAGACGCCTAAGACCTCGCCGTTTTTAAGTACCCGCAGAGCGGCCCGCATTGATCTCGGATCACTGCCACTTCGCTCAACCGGAATTACCTGCAGCATCGACCATACATCGTCGAATCCACGGCTCATCATGTCGCGGGCCATCATCCACCGTACCGGCCGAGGCATCGCTGCCTGTACCAGCAGTGGATCAACCGCGCCGGTGTGATTGGCAATCACAATCACGCTTCCCTCGGCCATAGCGGTGGCGATATGTTGCCGCCCCTGGACAACCAGCGATTGCCGCCACCCAATCCACGCCGCTGATAGTCGCCAACAAGCGCCGAGCCCCGCTTTGCACGTGCCCTTGCAGCGAAGCCATGGCACGACAATCAGCCACCAAGCGGCTATGAACGCCAACCATGCCACTATGACAACAATCCAAGGCAAGGCAGCAGAAAATGTGCTTCCGATGAGCATGACATGCACGGTAGCTCCCCCGCGGCAGTACGTCGATTTGGTATCTTTTGTTAGATCCGGTATCACCCATGCCCCGCCGCGATGACATTCACACCATCCTGATTCTTGGCTCCGGCCCAATCGTCATCGGCCAAGGCTGTGAATTCGACTACTCCGGCACGCAGGCGTGCAAGGCGCTGCGCGCAGAGGGGTACCGGGTCGTGCTGGTCAACTCCAACCCTGCCACGATCATGACCGATCCAATGTTCTCGGATCGCACCTACATCGAACCCATCACGGTCGACGCCGTTGAACGCATTCTTGTTCTCGAGAAGGATCGCGGTACACCGGTCGACGCGGTGTTGCCAACACTTGGTGGGCAAACCGCATTGAACTGCGCATGCGAACTTGATGAACTTGGCGTGCTGCAGAAATACGGCGTTGAAATGATCGGCGCTACTCGCGAAATTATTGAGCGAGCTGAGGATCGTCTGAAGTTCCGCAAGGTTGTTGAGTCATGTGGCTACCGCTTGCCACGAAGCGAAGTAGTGACATCACTCGACGCAGGGTTCGCATACCTCGATGTCATCGGGCTCCCCGCCATTATTCGTCCTGCATTTACGCTTGGCGGAAGTGGCGGTGGGATCGCGTACAACCGCGAGGAGTTTGAAGACTTGGTTCGTCGCGGGATTGCGGCCTCTCGTATCAATCAGGTGCAGATCGATGAATCTGTGCTTGGCTGGAAGGAGTATGAACTCGAAGTCGTTCGTGATCGCAAGGACAACTGTGTCATTATCTGTGGCATCGAGAATATTGATGCCATGGGCGTGCACACGGGCGACTCTATCACTGTCGCGCCCATTCAAACGCTGAGTGATCGCGAGTATCAGCGTCTTCGCGATGCCTCTTTCGACATTCTTCGTGCAGTGGGCGTAGAAACTGGCGGGTCAAATGTGCAGTTCGCCATCAACCCAGAGACTGCTGAGATGGTCGTCGTCGAGATGAACCCACGCGTGTCTCGCAGTAGTGCGCTCGCATCCAAGGCGACAGGTTTTCCGATCGCGCATATCGCCGCCAAACTCGCTATCGGCTACACACTTGATGAGTTGCGTAACGACATCACCGAAACAACATCAGCGTGTTTCGAACCGTCGATTGATTATGTCGTTGTCAAAATGCCACGATGGACGTTTGAAAAATTCCCTGAGGCCGACGAGACACTGACGACGCAAATGAAGTCGGTCGGCGAGGGCATGAGCATCGGTCGCACATTTTGCGAGGCCTTTCAAAAGGCCATTCGCTCAATGGAGGTCAAGCGATTTGGTTACGGACTTGACACCCAAGATCGCTGGCTTGCTGCCGAGCGAGGTGGAGAAGTTGAGTGGCCTGTTGACGAAGAAACGCTGACCCGCAAACTCGCTGTGCCATGTCAAGGCCGGCTGTATTACGTTCGGTATGCCCTGAAGATCGGCTGGTCGCTCGAGCGAATCAATGATCTGACTGGCATCGACTTGTGGTACCTCGATCAATTCAGATCGCTCGTGCAGTTCGAAGATCGTTTGCTCGCGTGTTCGTCGCTTGACGAAATCGACACATCATTGATGCGTGCCGCAAAGCAGAATGGCTACAGCGATCCGCAACTCGCCATGATCTATCTCGGTGTGATCAACACCGAGAATATTCTGAAGGTGCGTGCGAGGCGAGTTGAACTGGGCGTTGAGCCGGTATTCAAACTGGTTGACACTTGTGCTGCAGAATTTGAAGCGGCGACGCCGTACTACTACTCAACGTACGAACGTCCATTCGTTGTCAATGGTGAAACCATCGAAGACGACGAGATTCGGGTGAGTGATCGCGAGAAGATAGTCATTCTGGGAGGTGGGCCAAATCGAATTGGCCAAGGCATTGAGTTTGACTATTGCTGTTGCCAAGCAGCCTTTGCCTGTAAAGAAATGCAATTCGAGTCAGTGATGATCAACTCGAATCCGGAAACAGTCAGCACCGATTACGACACAAGTGACTTGCTGTTCTTTGAACCGCTCACGCTTGAAGATGTCTTGAATATTGTCGAGCGACTGAATGGTGGCAGTGCTGCGATTGCCGATCGATCCGGTGGTGTGGCCGGATGCATTGTGCAGTTTGGTGGACAGACGCCACTCAATCTTGCCCATGGGCTCGCTGCCGCTGGGGTGCCTTTGATTGGCACGGGGCTCGAAGCAATTGATGAGGCTGAAGATCGTGAAAGTTTCAAGGCCATCTTGGATAGGCTTGGCTTGCAGCAACCGCCCAACGGCATTGCGTATAGCCTCGAGCAGGCGCAGGAGATTGCCTGCGAGATTGGGTATCCGGTCATCGTGCGTCCGAGTTATGTGCTTGGTGGGCGTGGCATGGAAATCTGCTTCGATGAAGATGCGCTCGACCGTTATATGCGCACTGCTGTGGACGTGTCCGATCTCGCGGATGCGCCAGTGCTGATTGATCAGTTTCTCAGTGATGCAACCGAGGTTGATGTTGACGTCATTGCTGACTTTGTGCCTCATGACGCAACGCGAAGTAGCCAGATTGACCAATCCGATGACGCCCCCCGCGCTGTTATTGCCGGCATCATGGAACACATCGAACAGGCTGGTGTGCACTCGGGCGACTCGTCGTGCATTCTTCCGCCCGATACGCTTGGCCCAGCGATGTGTCGCCGCATTGAGTCGCACGCAAAATCTTTGGCCGAGGCACTTCGTGTGCGTGGGTTGATGAATTTGCAACTCGCGATTCGGGATGATGAGATCTATGTCATCGAAGTCAATCCTCGTGCCAGTCGCACCGTGCCATTTGTCGCCAAGGCAACGGGTGTTCCGTGGTCGCGTATTGCCGCCAAGGTCATGATGGGCGTGTCGCTGCAGAGCCTTGAATCGGAGATTGCCACACAGGAGACCGGGTTCTACGCGGTCAAGGAACCGGTCTTCCCCTTCGGCAAGTTCCCGGGTGTTGATGTGGTGCTTGGCCCTGAAATGCGATCGACCGGTGAGGCAATGGGCTTTGACCGTTCGTTGCCGGTGGCATTGGCGAAAGCCAAGATGAGTGCATGGCTGCCGCTGCCAACCGAAGGCGATGTCTTTCTGAGCGTACGCGACGCCGACAAGAAGGCTGTTGTTGACGTCGCCCGCGCGTTGGTGTCGATGGGGTTCCGCGTGCATAGCACGCAGGGCACGTGCGATCTGCTTGCCAGTCATAGTGTTGCCGCGACTTCGATTCGCAAGATTAGCGAGGGCGCCAGGCCCAATATCGTTGACCGCCTTGCCAATGGTGAAATCGACCTGATCATCAATACGCCCACAAGAACCGGGGCCGATACCGATGAGGGCCGAATCCGAGCGATGGCGGTTCGATCGCAGGTGCCAATGATCACCACGATCACTGGCGCGATGGCGGCCGTTCGCGCCATCGCCGCTCTGCGTGCCGGCACCTGGCAGGTGCAGGCCTTGCAAGATGCCTACGGTCCGGGCGTCGCCGTAGATCAATCTGTCTAGTTCGCCGCTCTGCCCAGTTTGTGGGTGCGGGCTGTTACCCTCCCCGGCTTCATGCCTCCTTGGTTGCCACAATTCATTGCATCGATGATGGTCATTTTCGTGGTGCTGCACATGTGTCTGGGGGCAGCGGCATACCTGATTCTTCTTGAACGCAAGGTGTGCGCCTGGGCTCAGGACCGTATTGGCCCCAACCGCGTTGGCCCCATGGGGCTTCTGCAACCAATTGCAGACGGGTTGAAATTGTTCTTCAAGGAAGAGTTCATGCCACGTGGTGTTGACCGCGTGCTGTTCATGATTGCCCCTGCACTGACAGTGATTCCAGCGATGATCGGGTTTGTCGTCATTCCGTGGGGTGGTTTCTTAGAGATCGGTGATGGCCGCACCGTGGCGATCATGGGGGCCGACATCAATATTGGTGTTATTTATTTCATCGCTGCAGCTTCGCTTGGCGTGTACGGCGTTGGTCTTGGTGGTTGGGCATCTAACAATAAGTATTCATTCATCGGTGGCCTGCGGGCAACCGCACAGATGATCTCCTACGAGATTCCGATGGGGCTCGCTCTGCTGTGTGTGGTGCTGACTGCTGGCACGCTATTGCCACAGGAAATCGTGGCGCAGCAACTTGATGGCCAGTGGTTCCTGATTCAGCAGCCGATTGTGGCCATCGTCTTCTATCTGTGCATGCTGGCCGAGTCCGGCCGGGCGCCCTTTGACCTTGCCGAGGCCGAGCAGGAACTCATTGGCGGCTGGCACACCGAGTATTCGTCGATGAAGTGGGCACTTTTCTTCATGGGCGAATACATCCATGTGGTCATCGGGAGTGCCTTCTTTGCAACCCTCTTCCTTGGTGGTTGGTCCTTGAACCCGCTGACGGGCTGGGATATTCCGCAAACGGGCGGGATCCTGCTGATCCTGCTGCAGTTCGGGATCGTGCTGGGCAAAGTCTTCCTGCTCGTCTTCTTGACCATGATGGTCAGATGGACGCTGCCACGCTTCCGCTTTGACCAACTCATGCGGCTGGCTTGGGAGGGACTGATACCGCTCTCGCTACTTGTACTGCTGATGACCAGCATCTTTGTGTATCTCGGATGGACGTCCTGGTTGTGGGCTGGCTCGTTGGGGTGCCTTGCGTTGCTTTGGCTCGTGCTGCCCTTTATGCCTGGCCAGGCCTCCCCGAATCACAAAATCGGCCTGATTGGCAGTCGATTCAGCCCACCCGCGTAGGGCCCTCCATCCGTCCGGCCACCGTATGCTGTACAAGCCCATGCGACACCTTCACGCCATCTTGGGACTTCTTCGCCTGCTACTGATTACCCGAGGCCGCGTGGGGGGCTTGTGGTGGTCTTGGCGAGCTGAGACAGCCTTTGGCCCAGAATCCCCCAGTGCCCGCCAGCGTTGCTCGGCAATGTGGCATTTCTTTGCGTGGATTTGGCGGATGCCATAATTTTTTTCTGCGGTTATCAGACGATTGTCTGTGGCATCATGGGGGCGTTCTGTGGGGCTATAAGGGGCATGAACCCCCTTTAAGAGGGCTGTGTGGCACATATGCTTGCATGGAAGGATTATTTCAGTATAAATTCGGCAGAGAGAGCCCCGTAAGAGATTGCTGGCAAAGGGCTTACGCGGCGTCTCTTGGCCAGAGAGTCAGAATGTCTAGAGAAAGTTGCTCTCGGGGTGGTAGTCCGGGTCGATCTCAGTATCATCCTCGCCTTCAACAGATCGACCGCTGTTGGTCGATAGGCGTTGAATCAAGTTCGTAGCGCGGCTGTGTACCAGCGTGTTGCGGAGAGTCAGTCAGTTCTCGGGTGCTCGGTCCCTCGTTGGGATGACTTGCAGTGCTCGGTAAACAGGAGAGTCGTACGATGAGTTTTGCGACCAAGGCAAGCATCTTTATTGGTGCTGCCGCATTTAGCGGGATGGCCGTCGCCGGTACCGGTGAGGCCTCTAACGACCTGCAGTCTCGCCTAGAGGCCGCAGAAGCACACATCGCCGAGCTTTCGGCCCAACAAAACGGTGATTGGCTCACCGAACAACGCAGTGAGCAAGTCCGTGGCATTGTCCAGGATGTGCTCGCTGACGCTGATACCCGTGCCAGCCTTCAGGGCAATGGTGCGACCAGCGGCTACAGCAATGGTTTCTTCGTCCAGAGTGCCGATGGCAAGTGGTCGATGAAGATCAATGGTCTGTTCCAAGAGCGATTTAATGTTGGTCATCAGCCAGGTGCCTGGAGTGGTGCAACAAATGATCCCCACGAGACAGCGTTCGGTTTTGAAACCACTCGCGCTGCACTGAACTTCTCCGGTGAACTTGCTGGCGTGGCGTACTACAACGCTCGTCTTGACTGGTCGCCCTACAACGCCAACAATGGTGGTGGTCTGTCCAACAGTCCCCTCGAGTGGGCGTACGGCGGTTGGCACGTGAACGACAACTGGTCCATGCAAATGGGTCGCCAGAAGATGAACGTCATGCGTGGGTTTATGGTCAATGCTGAGGATCAGCAGGCCATCGAGCGTAGTTCCTACAACTACTACTGGGCTTCTTCCCAGATCACCAACGGCATTATGGCCAAGGGTTCGTGGGACAACTTCCGTATGAACGGAATGTTCAGCAATGGTGCCACAAACGCGGGTAATAACGTCGGCAATAACGCATGGAATACCAACGACAATGGTTGGTCCATCACGGGTCGCGGCGAGTGGCTTCTGGAAGGTGATTGGGCTCAGTTCGATCACATCGGTTCGACCAAGGGTGGAACTGACGGGATGCTTCTTGGCGTTGGTGGTGGTTACCTCCGCGGCGCAGCCGTGAATAACGCTCTCCCTGCGACCGATACTCGCACACCTAAGAACTGGCTCGTATCCGGCGACCTCTCGTACCAGTCTGACGGCTGGAACGCATACGGTTCCGTTTCGTATCAGCGTACTAACGATGACACTGGTGGCGAAGACGTCAACTCCATCGGTTTCGAAGTCGGTGCTGGTATGCACATGTCAGATAACGATGAGCTTTATGCTCGTTGGCAGTGGATCAACCCTGGTACCGGACTAGGCGCTGTAA
>JAQWLT010000066.1 GCA_029247205.1 Phycisphaerales bacterium
CGGCAATGAAAGGGTGCCGTCCAAAGCATCAATCACAATACGACGAAGGCGCACCATCTCCTCGGTCGAGGAAACACCCATCAAGACGTCGTACCTCGCCGAGCCCAAGAGTTGTGCTTCGGAGAAGTTGAAAATCAGCCGGGCCGACCACGCCGGCGTTATCGAGTCCGACGACAGCGGTTGCATGGCCCGGATGCCTACACTTTCCACCGTTCCCAGAGCAGCAACAGCGGTGGCGAACTTTTTCATGGCAGCGGCATCCGGCGTCTCAATCTCCGGCGACCACTGTGTGGCTGCCGACTCAAAGTCGCCCTTCTGGATATCCGCCATGAATGCACTTGCTGTTGCTGAGGCCTGCTGCTGAACCATACCCTCGGCCCACTCGGTCAACGACGTCCAAGCCCACCAGCCAGCCACCGTCATGATCACACCGCCCCAGATGGCCGCCCTGGCGGCACCTCGACCACCAATGGCACCGCCCGAGAGATCAATACGACGCTTCGCCAGAAATCCCAGCGTGGTGCCAAGCAAATTGAGCGGCACGCACATGGGCAGAAAGGCCAGCACGACCGCAATGATCGCCATGCCTGACAGCGGGCGTCTACGTTCTTGCGTCTTTGGTTCGGTCTCAAGGTTCATGGAAGCACGAATGGTACGTACCATCGGCCCTCAGTGAATCTCTCAGGACAACGTGTCGTGATTATGGGGCTTGGTGCCTTTGGCGGCGGCGAGGGCGTCGCAGCCTGGCTGCTCGAGCAGGACGCCAAGGTCACCATCACCGATCTACGTGATGAGTCCGCCCTTGCCCAGCCATTGGGTCGGCTTGACACGGATCGCTGCAGGCTTGTGCTTGGTCGTCACGACGAAGCCGATTTCGCCCAAGCCGATCTCATCATCGTCAATCCAGCAGTGCCGCGACCCTGGCAGAACCCCTTCTTACAAGTTGCTCGCGAGGCGGGCGTACCACTGAGCAGCGAGATTCGTCTACTTATTGAACGTGTCGACCGCACGCGGTGCATCGGCATCACCGGAACCAATGGAAAGTCGACCACCGCCGCAATGACGTCCCATCTACTTTGCGAAGCGAGCATCGATGCGCGTCTCGGCGGCAATATCGGCGGCAGTCTCCTGCGTGAACTGGACTCAATCAATGAAGACACGTGGCTGGTGCTCGAACTCTCCAGCGCACAACTCTACTGGCTCGATCAGTCGCCCTCTTGGTCACCAGCCATTGCAGGCATCACCAATATTGCAGCCAATCACCTGGACTGGCACGGCGACGAGAATCACTACCGCCACTGCAAAGGGGTCGTGCACCGATATCAACTGGAGAACGAATGTTGTATTCGAGGCGAGACCTGCCCGAACTATTCTGGTTCACTTCGCCTGCCCGGCACCCACAACTTGCTCAATGCTGCCATGGCTGTCTCGCTGGCTCAATCCGTGGACCCCACGATCGATGGGTCAACACTGTCGTCATTTCGCGGCTTGCCACACCGCTTGTGCCCACTGGGCGATACATACCCGCCCCGCTTCTTTGATGACTCGAAGTCAACAACACCCGAAGCCACTCTCTTGGCCGTTGCGTCCTTTCCTGAACCCGCTCGCATTCATCTCATTGCCGGCGGATATGACAAGGGCGTCTCGCTCGCACCGATTTCAGCGCTCAGCGACACGCTTGCGGGGCTGTACACCATTGGCGATACCGGCGAAATGATCGCCCGCGATGCCGGCGACGCAGCGGAGTCATGCGGCACGCTTGATCGAGCTGTGCGTCGCGCCATTGAACGCATGAACGAGGGCGATGTCTTGCTGCTCAGTCCAGGCTGTGCGTCATGGGACCAATTCGCTGACTTTCGCGAACGTGGAATCGCCTTTGCATCGCTTGTATCAAGTTTCTAGTCATACCTCGACCGCGCCAACTAAGTCTCGAATCGAGCCACAGCCCTGCGACTTGACCCACTTGCGAAGGCCCCGCAGCACTTTTCGTGGCCGGCGTGGATCAACAAAGAGTGCAGTTCCAAGACCAACAGCGGTCGCGCCGGCCAGGATGAACTCGGCGGCATCCTGCCACTGCATGACACCACCGAGGCCAAGAATAGGTATGCCCGCCGGACCGGCAATGTCCTTATGCACATCGGCCACCATCCGAACAGCAAGCGGGTGAATACCTGGCCCACTTGCGCCGCCTGCGCTTCGACCAATGCGAGATCGACGCGTGCGCACATCAATCGACATGGCTGGAATCGTGTTGATCAACGTCAACGCATCGGCGCCAGCCTCGACTGCAACTTCAGCGGCCGTGCTCGGGCTTTCGAAGTCCAGTGGCAGTTTCACGATCATGGCCGTCCGCTTGAGGACGCTTCGAATATCGACCAAGAGATTGTGAAGTTTCTGAGGAGATTCTGCGAAAGCGCGACCGTCATCAGTATTTGGACAGGACACGTTGACTTCCACCGCCTTGACAAAGGACATTGCCTGCATCGCTGCAGCAACTTGCTCATAGTCACCGATAGAGTGTCCCGCGATTGATGGAATCGCTGGCACAGGCAGATCCCGAATCTGCAAGGCCACAGACCCAATGAAGGCGTCGAGACCGACATTCGCCAGGCCAACTGCATTCAGCATGCCGGACTGCAAGTCGGTCACTCGCATGCCTGCATTCCCTTGGCGAGCGTCGAGTGTGATGGACTTGGTAATGATGGCTCCCAGTCCACGCAAGCCATCGACACTCGCCAGTTCGGGGCCATACCCCACCATGCCCGCCGCAGCAATCAGCGGCGACTCCAGTTCCAGCCCAGCGAAATCGATCGAGAGATCAGCCATGTGCTGTACAGGCTACCCTGTCGCCCATGAACACCACCGAAGATCGCATCGCTCAATTCCAGAACATGGCCTTGGCAGACCCAACCAATGACATGGCCCACTTCAGTCTCGGATCGGCCTACTTGCAAGCTGGTCGGCCCGCTGAAGCCGCTGGGTCCCTTGAGCGGTGCATTGAACTGAATCCGCAGATGAGTAAGGCCTATGAGTTATGCGGGCAGGCAATGGTGGCGGCCGGTTGGGAAGACAAGGCTGCCACCCTCCTTGCACACGGGTACCAAGTTGCAGCCTCACAAGGTGACCGCATGCCGCAGGAGGCGATGGGTGATCTACTTGATGGCCTCGGAAGGCCACGGCCAAACCTCGACGATACGCAAGTAACAGCAGCACCGACCGGCACCGCGCTGGATGGCCCACCGTTCCGAGGCCCAGTTGGCGAGTGGATTGCGGCCAATATCACCAGCGAACGCTGGGAGGCCTGGATCGGCCAAGGCACGAAGGTCATCAACGAACTGCGGCTGGACCTCTCTCGACCAGAGGATTCGGCGATGTATGACCAACACATGAAAGAGTTCCTTGGTGTCCCTCCAGAACTCAGTTGATCCCTGTCACCACAACAGCCCCGGTCCGAAGACCGAGGCCGCTGTGTGTTCCATAGATTCAAAAGTCTTGACTGCTACTCGGTCCAGTTGCCGAGCAGGACGAGCATGTCATTGACACCAACCCAACCGTCGCCATCAAGGTCTGCGGCATCGGACTGGCTACCGAAGACGCTGATCAACTCGAGCAGGTCGCTGATATCGACGGCACCATTGCCATCAATATCACCGTCAGCTGCATCGATGTCACGGATCTGACGCCACTCGTCGCCGCCGTGTTGGGCCTGATCATAATTCGTGCGGCTCGTAGCCATCATGGACTGAGCAGAGAATTGCTCGGTGGCAAATGGATGATCTGAAACTTCACCCCACATGCCGTCTTCAGCGCGGTACAGATGCATACCTTGATCGCCAAAGGCTACGACATCTCCCTCGTCATTGAACTCGATACTGCGGATCGCACCGTCTGTCGAAAACTGATCGACCGTAACGAGTTCGCCATCGCCGACCTTGCAAAGATAGATGAGACCGTTCGTACCAAGAATGGCCAAGGGACACTGGGGAATAGATGAAGCCGCGAGGCTATGCACGCCAACCGAGGTGGCCCAGTCCCGAGGAAGCTCGATACCGACGGGACCCGTATCAAGCCGTTGGGAGACGCGATAGACCATGCGTGATTCTGGACCAGCAAGCCACATGTCATCGCCAAGAGAAGGCATCGCCATGTACTTCATGCCAGCAGGCATCTGAAGCGTCAAAGGCTCGGGCGCATGCTCGCCGTGCTGGGCGAAGGGGTGCAGTCGGCTGAGTTGACCTTCGCCAAGCACCAGTAACGCGTGGTCACGAGCGAAGGCAATTTGGTCACCAGTATGCGGCAGGTCAACTGCTTCTAATTCACCGTTGCTCAGACGAACCGAGTAGGCCTTGTCTCGAGCGGCGGCGTCGAGATACCACAGCGTGTTGTTGAATGGTCCGACGGTGAAGTCCTGCAGGTGCATGCCAAGTGGTCCTGGCACGGGGGCTGGGCGCGGCATCCATGCGAGCCACTCTCTAGGCCAGATGATATTCCAGTGACTCTCGCTCGAATCCCACGAGTAACCAGCGCGAGGACGAACGTGAATGACTGCGTCGATCATGCGCCACTTGCCACTGCTCGTTCGCATAATGCGGCTGCCCGTACGGGAGCCCTTGAATGATGCTCCAACGATCGTGGAGGCCTTCACAAAGCTCACAGCATTGACGTCGTAGGACTCGGCGCCAAATGTGGACTGGGTGCTGGAGTTGCTACTGTCATCGGGGTCCATATATTCGATCTCTCGCGTCGAGCCGTTGCGATAGCCACGAACGAAAGAGATGCAATGGCCGCCGCCACGGCTCAGAACCTTGCGGCCCCAGATGTCGTTTCCGATGTCATCGTAAATGCCGTAGGACAATGATGTGATTGCACCATTGACATTGTTCTCCGCAATGCTCCGAAGCGTAGGACCAGTCGTGTTGGTTGCGAGGTTCTCAGTGACCGTGAACACGCCTGGAAGTCGGCATTGAAGAAAGTACTCCATGGCATCGTAGGCGGGCTCGTGATATGTACCACCCGTTCCGGTGGTACCGGCAAGAATACCCATGTTGTTGATGTAAGAAGTTATGAGGTCAAAGTCCTCCTCATCCTCCCAGTCAGCAGCGCTTGGGCCTGCATCTGGAAACCCATGGGTGCCGAGGTAGCCGAGCAAGTTGGTCAAGGATGTTGGCACGCAATACATGCCGCCTGGATCACTGTTGTCATCAACAGCGAGGGTGTCACGCACTTGATCGAAGTCGGGCATGTGCTCGATTTCGAATTCATAGTTGGAACTCGATGTGTATTGACTTGTAACTACATCCGCTACAGCGGTGCCGGCGAGTGTGGCGGCCATCAGGGTAAGAGTCAAAGTTTGTGGTTGCATGGCAATAAGTCTCCAAAGAAAAGGACGCAATGCCACCAGCAAACACACTGGCAAGCTACTACGTCTCCGCGGAGACCCTCACAATCTGTCACGCCCAGTCCAAAAGACTCGCAAATCGGACCTCACTACGCGATGCGGCGGGTAAAGACAGCCCACTCGATCATTAATACGAGCAAGGAAGCCCCAATTGCCCACGGCCATAGGGGCACCGATCGGCCCAGTGATGCCCCGTTATCAACGGCCTCGCCACCGATCATCAACTGCTCAGGTCGGGAGAGGTCCCCCTCGATCGCCGCTGGAAGTTGCACCGCCACCACACTGTGCCCACGCTGGGGCGTGTCCCATCGAACAAGCCACGGGCCAGCAGTAGTCACCGGCCCCCATGCTGCACGGCCGCCCGAGCGACCACGAAGCGGCTGCAAGTCGTTGCGAATCGAAATCGCGACCGCTTGCTCAACACCCTCCGGAAGTCGAACCGCAACAGATCCGCCAGCAACACCATTACCTGCAGTCTCTCCCCCGCTCCGCCATGCAAGCCAGTCCAATGTGTCGACCAGAAAGCTCATGAAGGTTGGATCCCACGGCCAAGAACTTCGCGCAGGATCGAATGCAATATGCACCCGTCGATGACCGGCTTCTTCCCACGCCAGCACAAGCGGACCATTCTCGCCACGCAAAACAGCCCGAACAGATGCATCGATTGCAACGCCCTGCGGTTGTCCAACCCACAAATCAATGGGCGAGCCGCCACGCAGCACTGGATGGCGAAAATCACCAATAGCCATCGACTCGGCTCCACGCCGTTGGTTCCATGACACCATGCTGGAGGGCAACGTGGTGTCAATCGACAAGGTGGGCGCATCGGGAAGGATGCTCACATCCACACGATCAAGAACCAACACGTCGGAGGAAGACACATCATCAGAAAACTCCTGAAGCGTCACGCCCGGCACAGCCCGAATTGCTCGGGCCATCATGGAGTCCGTCCCCGCAGCAAGCATGACCCGGACTGACTCTCTCGCAGGCACGACCGTCCATGCCACGTCGTCGAGCGGAAATATATCGTCACCAATCAGTCGTACCTCGACCAACACAGCATCCGGCCGCGTGGCCGGCGTGAACACCATGTCACGTCGGCCCGGCGTGATTGCACCGTCTTCATCGAGACGACCTGCTGGCAAACGTACGTCTTCAATATGCACCGCGCCGCCATCGAGGGACATCTGCACACGCTCATCACGTGGCTCAATGGTCCAATTCCAGAGTGATGCAAACACCTGCACCGCATCGGGGTCCTCTGCACTTCGCTCAGCGGCGACAGACTGCACCGTTCGATTCGCTGCTGTGCCTTCACCAACAAGGTGGACCATGATCGGATTATCTCGGGTTGCAACATCATCGAGATCGATGAGACCACCATCGGTAAATACTTCTATACGAGCTGGCTCTGAAAGGGCGCGGGGCTCATCAGGGTTTGGTTCGCTCGCCCACGCTCGGGCCATGTTCAAGCCATCACCCAATTCTGCTGTGGTGTCTTGTGGCTCAAGTCTGCCAATCGCAGCCCGCAGCACGGACCGAGATCCAGTAAATGGCTGGACAATGTCAGCCCCGGCGCCAAGCGACACAATCATTGTTTGTCCGCCCTCATCCGAGAACCACCCTCCCGGGTGTAAACGATCAACAACGCCCATCGCTGCATCTGCTGCAGCCTCAAAACGCGTTCGCCCGCCCCCACCATCATACGCCTGCATCGAGGCTGAGCAATCAACAAGAAGAACCGTTCGCTCGCCGCGACCAGCAGCGGCCTCAATGCGAGGCTGCGCAATCGCCAATGCAATCAAGAGCAAGGCGATCAATTGCAACAACAACAGAAGATTTCGACGCAGCCGCTGAAATGGGGTGTTCGCCTGCACATCCTCAGCAGCCTCGGTCCAGAGGCTCGTACACGGAACGAGTTGCCTCGCTCGCCGCAGCCGCAAAATGTATAGCGCAAGTAAAATTGGTACCAACGCAAGGAGTAGCCAAAAGGCAGACCAAGGCGTCAACCAAGTCATTGCACCATTCCCCCCGACTTGAGTTGTCCAAGCAACAGAGACTCGATGTCTGTATCGCTGCCAACTGCCAAGTGCGTTCCGCCGCATCCATGGGCGGCGTCGCGCACCAGTTGCACTCGAGCATCCAACCTCGCCCTGTATGCCCGTAGCAACGCGGGCGTAACTGTGACTTCACGCGGCCCTCCGTATTCGGCGTCTTCAAGTCGCACATCGCCCGTCATTCCTTGGCCGCCTGGGTCGATTTCTTGTGGAGCCAGCACTTGCAGGCAGTGCAAGTCGTCGCCGCCGCCACCAAGCACTCGAAGCGCCGGAAGTGGATCCTCACCACCAAGAAAGTCACTCAGCACAATCGCAACACCGCGGCCACGGCGGGTTGGCGCCAAGATCCGCAGGGCATTGCCAAGCTCATCTCCAGCAGCGGGCGAGCCGATCTCACGATCAAGCAGCCAGTGACCAAGTTCGGCAGTTCGCCCGCGACCTCGAAGGTCACGCAATTGCGCGACACCATCGCCCGAGAAACTAGCGATGCTCACGCGGTGCCGGCTTGCCAGAGAAATACTGCCAATAGCCATCGCGAGCCGCCGCGCGTACGTCCATTTGGACGGGTCACCCCAGTCCATCGACGGACTCCCATCAAGCACAAGTAGCACGCTGAGATCTTCCTCATCGAGATACAACTTCAGGAAGAGCGCATCGAGCCGAGCGTACACATTCCAGTCCACATAGCGAAGATCATCACCAGCGACATATGGCCGATGGTCCGCAAAATCGATACTGAAGCCACGTCGCTTACTGCGACGATCACCATGCAGTCGACCGGCAAGCACCTTACGAGAGGTCAACTCAAGGCTGTCCATCGCAGCAAGTAAGGCTGGACCCAAGAGATCTTCGATGGTCTTCGGTGGGGGCAACTGATCAACGCCAAAGGAGGGCATCATGATCGCACCTCCTCGGCAGGTCGTGGAAGATGCTGCAGCAACATACCGATCAAGTCGTCACTATTCAGCCCACGTCCTCGAGCAACTGGATTGG
>JAQWLT010000032.1 GCA_029247205.1 Phycisphaerales bacterium
TCTGTCCGTCCTCAAACTCACAAACAACGTCATTGATGGTGCAGTTGGGCATATCACTCCGCTCCTCGCCGCCATGGTGAGGTCGAGCATGGTAGCGGGGGGATGCCCGGTGGTTGGTGGCTGGGGCACCACTCGACCAGATGCGCATCGACCTCTGCATTCAGATGCATAGAAATGGTCTCCAGCAAGGTGGTATTGGCTGTAGCCCCCATCAGTGGGGGCAACCGCCACCTGATTCATTTATCTTCGATTCCCACACCCACAGACAGAACCTTCAATCTGTCAGTGAAATGGCGATACCAAGTGGATGTAGGACAAACCGAGAAATCATCTGTCGGATCGGGTTGAAGCCTGGATGACGCAGTTGGCTGGTTCCAGTGTCACGCTATGCAATCGCACGGTTCGGTGATCGACAAGGTCCAGAGTGCTTGGGGTTGACTTGCCTTGCAGCAGCGTCTGAATGAAGGCGATTGAGTTGTCGGCGCCAAACTTATCGGCGAGATGCGGCAGCACCAAACTCGTGGGAATACCAATCGGTAGTTGCCCGACGCCACCAACGGGACGGAGTCGGAGTTGACCGTCGGCGATGATGGGCGAAAGAGTCAGCAGGCCGACTCGACCGCCGATTGCATCGGCTGACATACCAACAGTGATGCCAGCGGGCGTGATTCTCACTTGCGGTGAACCAAGTTCTGCCGGCCAGTCGCTACCGCGACCGGCGAGCCACTGCTGCAAACGCGTCGCGAGCCATGCATTGATGGCCGCTTCCGGGATGCGCAGTCGCCAGACTTCATCCGTGGGCCGGATGCGCTGAAATTCTTCGACCAGGCGGTACTCCGCGGTCTCGCCAAGGGCCAGCGCCCCGGCGTTGTCTTGTTCAACGGGCTGGTACCAATGCGGCGCGAGCCCAGCCAGCCACCAGCCGATGGCCGCGAGCACGAGTATCGCAAGGAGTGCTCCCAAGAGAGCGTGCAGGATCGTGCGGCGGGTGGGCATCGATGGGGATAGTACGATGAGCCTCCATGAGCGACCCCGCAAACCCGGGCGAACCACTCGATGGGTCGGACTATGTTGACATCAGTTCAGGCCGAGGCTGCGGATATAGGCGTCCATGCGAGGCTCGCGGCCGAGGTAGTCGCGAAGCATTTTAGATGCGTCTACCGAGCCACCTCTGGAAAGCACGGCTTCTCGATAATGCGCGCCAGCCTCAGGGCTGAGCATGCCGAGTTTCTCGAAGTGCTCGGCCATGTCTTCGGCAAAGACTTTCGACCAGAGGTACCCGTAGTAACCGCCCTGATACCCAGTCAAGTGACCGAAACCAGCCTGGAACCAAGTATTGGGCACCGGTTCAAGCAGCGTGCATTGCTCCACCATGTCCAAACCAACTTGCGTCGTGTCCATTTCACCGGTTGGGCTTGTGTGATACGCCTGATCAATTGAACCGAGCCATACTTGGCCTTGGTCGAGCATGCCCGCGCCAAGCGTCTTGGCCGCAATCATTCGTTCTAAGAGGTCAGCTGGCAAGGGTTCGCCTGTTTCGTAGTGGCCGCTCATCAGCGGCAATGTCTCTGGACTCCACACCCACGCCTCAAGCATCTGGCTCGGCGCCTCGACAAAGTCGCGTTCGACACTTGTGCCAGCGAAACGTGTGGTGTCTGTTTCGGTCAACAGTGTGTGTAGACAGTGTCCAAACTCATGGAAGAACGTCTCGGCCTGGTCATGCGTGAGCAGACTTGGCCGATCCTCGGTTGGCTTGGGGAAGTTGCACACGAGCGCTGCGACCGGCTTTTGCACGCTTCCATCGGCCCATACCTTTCTTGGCACAATGCCCCACTGTGCTGCGTGGCCATACTTCGCTTCGCGTGGATACATGTCCATCGTGAACTCGCCAAGCACATCGCCACTCTTGCGATCGACGACCTCAAAGAATTCAACATCTTCGTGCCACAACGGCGCATCCACTGGGGCTTCCTTCGGCCTGTAGTCGATGCCGTATAGGTTCTGCGTGATTTCGAAGATGCCATCGCGGACAGTCTCAAATGGGAAGTACTCCTTCACCAGATTTGAGTCGACGTCATAGTCCCGCTCGCGAACGCGCTCCATCCAGTAGCCGAAGTCCCATGGACGCAGTACCGCAGACGGGTCGTCAGTGCCCGCTCGCTTGGCGGCGGTGAAGAGTTCAAGGTTCTCCTTTGCTTTCTTGGCAAGCATTGGACGAAGCGTCACATAGAACTCTTCAACGGTCGCAGCATTCTTTGACATGCGAATTTCATTTTCAAAGTCGCTCGCATGGGCATACTCAAGCAGTGTGGCTTGCTCGGCACGAAGCTTCAGCAACTTCTCGAGCGTCTCGACATTCGCTTTGGCACGTCGGCGCCGAGCGATCCACATTTTCTGACGGGTTTGCTCGTTCGGGCAGTGGTCAAGCAGCGGCAACGCTGTTGGGTAGTCCATGCCAAGGGCATACAAGTCTCCGGCTCGCTGGAGTCCGGCAATGTAGTCATCTGGCATTCCAGCCAACTCGTCTTCGCTCAAGAAGACGGTCGAGGCATCACTCAAGATGTTCTGATCAAATTTGATCGACAACTCGTTCATCTTTTTTTCAATGACGGTCAATCGCTCGCGATTGGCTTTGCTCAGCCCCATCCCCGCGCGGCGGTAGTCACGAAGGATGAACTCCAGTAGTCGCGCTCGTTCGCCCGTAAGCGTGGGCTGCGTGTCGGCGTAGGTCTGGACGGCTGCGTAGAGGCTTTCATTCTTGCCTGTGTCGACGTACCAATCTGTCCAACGTTGTTCAATGTCCCTTGCTGCATCACGCATTGCCGAGTCCGGATGCACATAACCCATGAACGCAAGCATGTTGGCGTCACGATCGAAGTGCGCATTCATGTCGTCTATCGCAGCGATTGTGTTGGCAAATGTTCGCTGGTCACCGGGCACGGCAATGATGGTCGCGATGCGACTATCTGCGTCGGTCATTGCGACATCGAAGCGGCTGGTGAGTTCGCTGGGGGTTTGTGGGACGGCTGGCGTGAGGCCTGCATGGGTGGCAGTGACAAAGGTTGCGGCGAGGCAGGCGAGCAGCGTGCGGTTCATAGAGATTGCTCCGAAAGGGTGCGAGTGTGGCATACGTCCGTTCCGGTGAGGGTAACGACCAATGTTTGCGGAGAATCCGCGTTCATCTAGGAGTGAGAGGCCTACCAATCGGGGCCGCAAGAGGCATAAACAGCTTGGCGATTGTCGCCGCTACAAATCACTCGGCGGTTGCGTCCGCGGTGCGAGCTGGACCGACAAACTGAACGTCCATGATCAGTGTTGTGCCGGGCGGCAGATCACCCATTGGGTCGAAGCCGCCGCCGAGCATTGGGGGCACGATCAGTTTGCGAGTGCTTCCAGGCGTCATGCCCACAAGCCCCTCTCGGAGTGCGGGCATTGCGGTTTCGTCCAAAGTCAATACGAATGGCATTCGTCCCGAGTCTTGCCAGAGCGTGCCGTCTGTAAGCCACGCAACTGCAGTTACCGTGGCAGTATCGCCTGATGCAAGTGGCTTCCCCTGGCCTGCAGTGAGGTCATACCAACGAAGGCCAGACGACGAGCCATGCTTTGCCGCGTCACCAATGGCTGCGCCAGGCACGACATCAGGAATACGAAGTTCCTCACCAATCGAAACGAGTTCGAGGTCGAGTACGAGGTCTTGAGGATTTGCCCCGGCAATCGGCCATGTGCCACGATCCTGAGAAGCAATCCATACCTTGCGAACTTCGCCGATCTTCATGTCGGTCAGAGCCGAGGCCCAGCCACCGAATGCTGCGGCGTCGCCTGTTGGTAGCACCAATTCATCCCACGACTCGGCATCGCCAAAGAATTGCTCGCCGTTGGCCGTCCATCCACGTAAGCGGATGGTTGCGGTCGTTGGCTTGGTGGGGAGCATCTCGCCAGCACCCGCCACGATTGTCCAACCGCGTACACCATCGGCATACTCGGTGCCAGTGATATTCATTGGCACGGTGTTACCAGGCAGTGTGGCTACGTCAACGATGGGCTTGACGGGTTCAACCACCTTTGTAGTCTCAGTAGGCGGCGCGGGCCTCTCGCCCTCACAGGCAGTCAAGAATGCAGTGGTGGCAAGTACGGCGAGGGCGAACGGTCGCATGGGTGTGCTCCAAGTCATGTAAGGGGCAAGGGTAGCAAGACACCCAGCCGGAGTAGATTGCCCACCTCTCGTACACAGCGTGGAAGAAAACTGAATCTCTGATTGAAGCTATGGGGGCCGCGGGGGTAGTTGCCAGTTTGCTGTTTGGCTCCTCGATTTGAGCGGAGGTGCCAGTTGACCGTTTCAGCCTGTCCCGGGCGGGCCACTGCTGGCCATGCCATGAGCTGCAAAATCGACTGATGCGTGGAGCCGGGAGGCTCCACGCATCAGTTGCGATGAATAATGATCAGTATGGCTGACTCAGCCGGCGGCTTCTGCTGCCATCTTTTCTGCCTTGGCTTTGGCATCCTCGAGGTTGCCCACGTACATGAACGCGCTCTCGGGCAGGTCATCGCCCTCGCCTGCAACAAGCCGTTCGAACGAGTCGATCGTATCGGCAAGAGGCGTTGTGATGCCAGGGAAGCCTGTGAATTGCTCGGCCACATAGCAAGGCTGCGACAAGAACCGCTCCATGCGACGTGCACGCGATACGGCGAGTTTGTCCTCTTCGGCAAGTTCATCAACACCAAGAATGGCGATGATGTCTTGGAGGTCCTTGTACCGCTGCAGAATCTGCTGCACTTCGCGAGCGACGCGGTAGTGGCGATCACCCAAGATCTGCGGATCAAGAATGCGAGAAGAAGAGTTCAGCGGATCAACAGCCGGGTAAATTCCCTTCTCAGCGATGCTCCGCTCGAGCACGACGAAGGCGTCGAGATGCGTAAACGCTGTAGCCGGGGCTGGGTCGGTGAGGTCATCTGCCGGCACATAAATCGCTTGCACTGACGTAATGGCGCCACGTGAGGTGGATGTAATGCGCTCTTGCAATTCTCCCATCTCGGTCGAGAGGGTTGGCTGATAGCCCACGGCTGAAGGCATGCGTCCGAGGAGGGCGGACACCTCTGAACCGGCTTGGGTGAAGCGGAAAATATTGTCGACGAAAATCAGCGTCTCTTTGCCTGAATTATCACGGAAGTCCTCGGCCATCGCGAGGCCAGACAACGCAACACGAAGACGTGCGCCGGGTGGCTCATTCATCTGACCGAAGACCATTGCGACTTTGTCGATGACATGGGCGGTATTGCCTTCGGCGTCGGTGTATTCGGCCTCTTGCATTTCACGCCACAGGTCATTGCCTTCGCGGGTCCGCTCGCCGACTCCGCAGAACACGCTGTAGCCACCAAATCCACGTGCGACTCGTGCGATCATTTCCTGAATGATGACGGTCTTGCCTACGCCTGCACCGCCGAACAAACCGATTTTGCCGCCACGCACGAATGGGCACAACAGGTCAACGACCTTGATACCCGTTTCGAGAATTTCGGTCTTCGGATTCAGATCTTCTAGATTCGGTGGGGGTTGGTGAATTGGGCGGGTTCGTTCGTAGCTGACGGGGCCTCGCTCATCAATCGGTTCGCCAAGCAAGTTGAAAACCCGGCCAAGCACGCCGTCGCCGACGGGCACGGATAGTGGATTGCCAGTATCGGTACATGGATGCCCACGGCGAAGGCCGTCGGTACTACCGAGCGCGACACATCGCACTTGTCCGCCGCCAAGGTGCTTGCTCACCTCGCCATAAAGCGTGCTGGAGACGCCGTCGACTTCTAGATCGCACGTAAGAGCGTTATAGATGTCTGGAAGGCTGTCCTCGGGGAACTGCACATCGAATGTAGATCCGATGACCTGAATGACGGTGCCGGTGCTGGCCATGTCTTGTCCTGCCGTGGTAGGGGTTGCGAAGTGGGGGGCCAAGGACTTATGCCACTGACCCGTTCGAGCCGAGCAGGATAGTGGTTTCGACTCCGGGCCGCCACCACCCGGGGCCCTCTCGGGTACCATTTGCACGCTATCAGACCATGCGATTTACTCTCATTGACAATGTGTTGGAAGTTGGCGACGACCGGATCGTTGCTCGTAAGCAGGTAAGTGCCGCTGAGGAGTACCTCGCCGACCACTTTCCGGGCTTTCCCATCCTCCCAGGCGTCCTCATGCTCGAAGCGTTGGTGCAGGCGGCGAGGCAGCTTTTAGAGTCGACACATGATGGAAGTTGGGTTGCAGGCTCGGTACGGGCCGTTAAATATGGTGCCATGGTGCGACCCGGGCAGGCGCTTCGGGTTGAGGTGACAGTTTCAAAGCCGGACGCCGATGGCGTAGTCGCCTGTCGCGGCACTGGCACGGTTGAGGGAATGCCCGGTGACGGCGATACCGCCATTTCTGGACGATTTACCATGCGGCCTCCACAGCTCCTTCGAGCAGTAGAGGCCCAACTGCAGGAGTCGGAGACGACATGCTCATGACGAAGGACGATATTTTTGGCAAGGTCAGCGAAGTACTTGAAGAGGCACTTGGCTGTGACGATGACGAGATCACGCCAAACGCGAGTCTTGTTGCCGATCTCGGCGCCGAGTCGATCGATTTTCTTGACATCGTATTCCGCCTTGAAAAGGCATTCGGCACGCCCGAGAAGCCGTTCAAGATTGATCAGGGCGAACTATTCCCAGAGAATGTCATGGACAATGCCGACTGGGTTCAAGACGGGAAGTTCACTGACTCGGGCATGGATATGCTTCGCGAGCGGATGCCGCATATTGACTTCACCGCCTTTGACTCCGATCGCGAAGTCATGAAGGTTGGCGATCTCATCACAGTGCAGTCACTGGCAACGTTTGTGTCACTCAAATTAGAGGCAGAGGCGGGCTGATCGCCCGTTACTGAGCTACTGATGCGATGGATGTGGATTGACCGAATTGTTGAGCATGACCCGGGTGTGCAACTTGTTGCGATCAAGAACACCAGTCTTGCCGAAGAACATCTGCATGATCACTTGCCGGCTCGGGGTGACACGCCCGCGATACCCGTGATGCCCGCGTCGCTGATTGTCGAGGGCATGGCCCAAACATCCGGCATCATGGTCGGCGCGGTCAATGACTTTCAAGAGAAGGTCGTGCTCGCCAAGGTCTCGAAGGCCGAGTTTGCCGCTGATATTTTGCCCGGCATGACACTTCGGTACACAGCGACCATGGACCGCATCGACGCCGCTGGTGCGGTGACGCGAGGCACAGTGGAAGCCAGAACAAATGACCCCAATCCGGGTGGGGATGTGTGGCAACAGATCGGACGCATCAACCTGATGTTCAGCCATGTTGATCAGAATATGGCGGGCCTTGAATTCCCCGAAGAGAACTTTGTCTTTGGGGAGAACTTCAAGGCCATATGGGGCGCGTCTGGTCTTGTTGTGTGACGTCGGCCGCCTCGCATTCAAACCGATTACTTCTTGCTCTGGTACCCCGCACGGCCGAGCACCCAGACCGACGTTATTCCGCCTGTTATTCCGCCTGCTATTCCGCCTGCAATAGGTGCACCATCGTCGAGACCTACAAACTTGAAGATGAGCGTGATGGTGATCGCTGACAGCGTTGCAGCGATGAGCACGGTGATGATCATTTTCTTCATCTGTTTGGTTCCTTCTGAGGCACACTCACTGTGAGGAATTGCGTTGGTCAGCTTGTTTCTTGGCGATCCACCCGCCGATTCCTCCGCCGACGGCAGCGCCAATCACCGTTGACACTGGAGCGATGCCTGCCATTCGGGCAACAATGGCGCCGATGAAACCGGCGGCCACTGCAGCTAGCAGAACCCAGCGAACTGTTGTACTCATAGGCCGCCTTCGGGAATTGAGCAAGTGTGCATCGCCATCACCCGTGTTGTTTCAAGTGTTCAAGCACGGCCGCTGGCACGATATTCGAGAGTTTCTGGATATCACCACCGAGTTCAACGATCTGGCGGATCAGACTTGAGGAAGTGAAGCCATACCGCTCGTCTGTGATGATGAAGGCGCTCTCGATGTCAGCGACCTGGCGATTGGCGATCGCAAGTTGGCATTCGCTTGCAAGGTCTGTGACATTTCGAATACCCCGAAGCAGTGCTGAAGCCCCAACCATGCGGGCGAAGTCAACGGTGAGACCGCCGTACGCTTGGACCTCGACTGGGGCGCCATCTGCGGCCGGCAGGCTGTCCACGATGTTCTGCATCAACGAGAGACGATCTTTTGGGGCGAGCATGTGCTGCTTGTTGGGGTTTTCGCCGACGCCGACCACGATGCGGTCAAACATTCGCCTCGCGCGGCTGATGACATCGATATGTCCCAACGTCGGTGGATCAAAGGACCCTGCATAGAGCGCTACGTGCTCAGCCATGGCGGTGATTGTAGTCATCTTGCATAACCAGACTCATAATTGACCAATTTCGGATTTAAGAGGTGTGCCCTGCTTCGCTGAATCGGACTGTGGGGGGGTCGAGTTCATGGCTCGGCACCCTTTCTCCCTGGGATGCCTGCGAATCGCCTCCTTGCACCGTCCCTTCTGGGCTTGTTCGCTGAAAGGCGAAGAAGTCCGTTCCCTCTCCTCATTGGTCTGGCGGAGCCGTTTTTCCAGACCGACTACGTCGGCGACCATCGTGGTCGTCGACGTTTTTTTTTACAAACAAGGGCGATCGCGAAGTTAGCCGGTGTGTCTCACATTGCATGAAGGCAGTAGACCGCCCCGCATGTCATCGCGCCCGGGTTGGATTCAACAGGATGTTGTCCCTGCCGGGCACAATGATGTCGGCGATTTCAATGGCTTCCGCAAATGAGTCCTGTGCCGATTGGCGATCCCAGCAGTATGGCAAGACCTGCGCATCCTCAAGATGTTCGCGAGTTGCAACGGCATCACCAGCAATCAAGATTGTGCGTGTGGGTTGTGATACAAGGATGCCGCAAGAGCCGGGCGTGACGCCAGCAAGTGGAAACAAATCAACGCCCTGCGCCAAGCAATCTTCGGCAGGCCGAAGTCTTTCGAGCAAGGTCAGGCGAGCGGTAAGCAGCTCGACTCCGCCATCTTCAGGGTGCTCAAGCGCTAAGCCAAGATCTTCATGGGTGCTGGCCCGAGCAGCGGTAATTTCCGATTCAAAAGCCATCCAAGTTGCACGCGGGAACGCGGCGAGACCTCGCATGTGCTCATCCGTTGCGCTGGTCAAGAAAACGTGGGTGATTTCCGCCGCTTCTGTTGACGAGCGTTCACTGAGGCGAGCTTCAAGCATCGCCGCGGGAAGGGATGGATCGATGATCAGCGTCATGTCCTTTCCTGTGATGAGAGTCGTCGTGGCATGGCCTGTTCTCACCCCCGCTGGCTCATGCCACAGTGGATGGGAGGACAAGGCGCCGATTGAAATCACTCGTGCAGTCGGGATCATGGCGGGAACGGTACCGCAGGACGCCCTCGGTATGCTGCTCGAATGCTTCAAATCGTCTTGATCGTGATCAGTCTGCTTGATGCCACCCCGGCTCTGCAGGGCAGCAAACAGCTTCCTTGGTTCCTCTCGCTTGGCGAGTCGTCCATGCAACTTCGGGCACGGGTACCGGTCGCTCGGCAAGTCGTGCTTGTGCCGGATCTGGCGACGCTCTGTGATGAAGTGGGGCGATGGTCACCCAAGGCCCACTGGCCGGTGCTCATAGAAGATGACTTCTTGGCCCCGATGTTCATCCGACGATTCGTTCCGCAAGTCGTGTATCGACGCGCTTCTGTGGGGAGCAACAAGCCGAGCGGCGAGGCGATCATTGCTGCTGCCGCCGCAGCGTGGGATGGAAGTGGATCCCCCCGCAAGGCGGCCATGGTTGCTGGTCTTCCTGCCCCATCCGGCCTCATCGTGTCGAGCCCAACCGATCCCGCTGCTGCTGCTGCTTTGCTCCTTGCAGCCGGTCGTGGCCAAGACATTGCCTGGGTGACGACCAGCGCCAGTGGAAGCGGTGCAACCCTCTCTTTGGCTCAAACCAACTCTTTGGTGCAAGCGGTCCAGGCTGCTGCGACTGCTACGGGGCGTTCATGGTCTTCACTCGGCGATGACATTGACACACTGACCATTTGTAGAAAGATGGCGGGTCGCGGTACAACAGGTGCTGAGACTGCAGGAAAGGGTGATGCAGCAGCGATCACCGATCTGCTCGGACGCAGCGAAGATGGCCAACGCTGGGCCATCGCAGGTTGGATCTTTGGCTCTTCGGCCCGCAGCGCGTGGATCGCCAATTGCAGTCTATTTCTCCCGCGTGTGGATGCGTGGCTCTGTGATACGTATCCCGATACGACACCATGGTCGAAGTGGGGGCTTGGGCCTGCAGGCGAGTTGCTCAAGAGCAGCACGTATCAAGTGACGCTGCTCGAGCATGAAAGACTCTTGCAATTACAAAGGGCAAATCCGCAAGGGCTTTCAACCGACATCGCTTTGATGAATAGCAAAGGGAACGCCGACTTCTTTCGCATGTCGGGCGATCAGGACGGCGACCCTGGGGACTTGCCTGTGCTCAACACACCCACTGCACTGTCGATGATCCATAGTTGGTCGCTCCGTTCACCGGAAAGTAGCGCAACGGTGGGTGGCCGGTGGATTGATCGTGGTGTCTATACCTACGTGGGCTCGACGAATGAACCGCAGCTCCATGCGTTTGTGCCGCCGCAGCTCTTTGCAAAGCGTATTGCTGGCGGCATTCCATTTCTTGTTGCAGCGCGTTGGTGGCCAGACCCTGATGTAGCGATGTCGCGGCCATGGCAGCTCAATACGCTTGGCGATCCGCTGATGTTGGCGCCGCCGCCGAAGGGATCTTTGCGTTTGCTCATTCCGGCGATGCCGGCCGAGGCGGGTGTCGTTCAGGTTCAGCATGCCGCTGTGGAGTTCATGAAGAAGACCGAGACCGCGCCGAGCGACGAAGTATTTGCAACTGCGATTTCGGAATTGGTGTTGATTGGGAAGGATGAGATCGCTGCCAAACTCTGGACTGCTGCTACACAAAAGGATGTAGGTGGCTCGGTTTCAGCGGCCGCCGTGTTTGGCGCCCTCTTCCGTCAAGGTGATCGCGACGCAATGCTTGCGGCCTGGTCACAGTTGGCAACGCCAAGCATGCTTGACGGCGACATGTTGTGGGCTGCCTTTGGAGCTACGTTGAGTGAGGGCACATCGGATGGAGTATTGGCAGCACTGACTCAGGCGATCTCGCCTGGGGCACTCTTCACGCGAACCGAGCGTTTATTGCCGATTGTGTCGCGCCGCTACGGAAGTGGTGCCGCTGCTGCGCTCTTGGAGCGGGCCGAATCCATGGCAGGCACTGTCCGCGAGAAGCGGGCGTTGGCCAAATTGAGGCCACGCATTACTGGTTGAGTTGTTCACTGGCCCAAAGCGAAGTGCTGCTCACCTGGCATAACGGCCCAGGCGACTGTGGGATGGTTGGCGATACGGAGTCTCGCAGCCAGCACAGGGGGTATGTGGTCGGGGTTTGATTCCATCAATGCCATCCCTAATGAATCGCCTGTGGCGAGTGAAATGGGACTACTTGGGCGGACAATTGCCCCTTCCGTTGACCAGCCGGATGGGGTGGTCGCTTCGGCCGAGAATGAAGAAAGTCCGAGAATGAGTGCATAGGCTGTACTAAGGATCATGTTCTTGGTCTCCGCAGGCCGTATGGGATTTATTGGAAGCCGGCTGCATGGGAGATGTCGAACCAATCGGGAGGCGAATGAAGGAGAAGTGCTCCCATTTCTACAGTTTGGCTCGTCTGAGGATTGGTTGTACCGCTTCGGTTGACGCCACCTACCGAGGCTGCGATCCTGCACGGCGAGGGTTGAGGGACCCTAAGAATAGATACAGCTATGTGGCCTCTTTGGGGGCTGCTTGCCCCATGTTGAGATAAGGAATGAAGATGGTTCTCAATCGATTGGCAGCAGGCATAGGTTGGATGGTGATGGCTGTGCTGCTCGGCAGCACCCAAGTCGCAGTGGCTGGGACGTCATGGGATATCAACCGCTTCGAATTGGCATGGCAATCTGCGAGCCCAGATCTGCCCTCACTGGACGCATTGCAACGCACGCCGTTTCGGTTGAGTCGAACCGCGAATGGATTGAGTGTGAAGGCGTCCGGTACGCCCGGCATTCGCACCGACCTGACGGCACTCAATCGTCAGCGGCGTGTGCATATTGATGCTGCTGGGCTCGATGTCATCGCTGCCGCCATACAGGGCGAACTCGAAGCGGGTGGCCTCATGGGCGTCATCGTCGAGCCATCTCTGCAACAAGTACGGATGGGCCAATCGCCTTCGTACAACGTCTGGTTCATTGCCGACTTCCCGTTGCCAGGATTTGAGGCGAACGCGGCGCTCCCGTCAGATCTTGTACCACTGCACCAGCAGCGTGTGGCTGGCGAAGCTGTTGCAGGTATTCATTTGCAATGGCAGGGTGAGAGCGACTCGATGCCAGCACCTTCGGACTTGCTGCGTTCACTCACTGTTCCGGTTGCAGTGCGAGGCGGTGTTGTGATGTCAGCGCCACGCGACTCGATGCCGCTTCGACAATTGTCCGACGACCGCAAGCTTCGATGGACTCCGGAAGCAATTGGCGCGTTGACGGCCGCTATCGGCAATGCCGCTTCGCAGAACGCATTGCCAGGCACGGCCACGCTTGATCACACCGAGCGTGCATCTGGTATGGCTGGCGTGACGCTCAACTACATCGCCCATGTCACATTGCCGCCGGCCCCTGAAAAACAAGTAAAAACAGTGGTTATTGCGGCGCCTCCAGCTGCTGTAACTGAAGTAACGAAGGCACCCCCTCCTGCTGTTGTAGCTGAAGCAGCGAAGGCACCGCCTCCTGCTGCTGTAGCTGAAGCAGCAAAGGCACCGCCCGTAGAAGTTTCCAAGGTCGAACAAGTCGACGGCATTCACATTGTTTGGCCGCCTGAGCATGAAGCCTGGGGTTCCGCTGATTCGCTTTTCACACTCACCAGTGTTCGGTTGCGATTGGTAGATGATGCAGTACAGGCCGGATGGGGAGAAACCGGAGATCTCCTTCCGGTAGCGGACTTGCAGCGATTCCCCACGCGTGGCTGGCAACCGTCGGCGACTCGCGCCGTTCGAAACGCATTGCAGAGTCGGCTTACCGAAGTGGGCATGACCCATACACAGTTGACCGAAGCGATTGTTGACCAAGAGGACGGACGCTTTGTTGTCTTTACGCTTCATCCCCCGCCCCGTCCGGAATATATGCCGCCACTTGCGATCAAGAGTGAAATTGTGGATGGGGGCGTGTACTACGTCGCCTGGCCCTTCGAAGTCATGTACGCCGCGCCGCATACCCAGTTGCCTGCCGCATCGTCCTTTGAATGGATTTCAGTTGCGCTTGGCCATGATGAACATGGTTGGACTGGCAGCAGCGAAGGGCCACGTGCTGCCATCACCTTGGCTGCGCTGAATGAAGCTGGCCCCATGTTGTATGACGCTGACGCCATCAAAGCAATCGGAAATGCCATTAGTAGGCATCTCGTGAACCAAGACTTGATGGGCATTGGCGTGCGGCCTTTGCAGTCACAGATTCCATCAACCGGACCTGATGCAGGTGCCGATCTGCGGGGCGACCGGACCGAATTGACGCTGGTCGTGACCGTCGGCAGGGTGGTCGAGGTCCGCACCATCGCCTCGGGGGGGCGTGTTGATGGAGAAGAACGGGTGAATCACCCCACGCATCAGCGAATCGCCGATCAGTCGCCGTTGCAAGGTGGTGACGTGGACGGTGAAGGGTCGCTGATTCGACGCAAGGAACTCGACGAGTACCTGTACTTTCTGAGCCGCCACCCGGGCCGTGATATTGAAGGCAGCGTGACTAATCAATTGGTGAGCCAGAATGTTGAGCCATCAATTGCCGGTGAAGGTCCGCCAATCGCCATTGAGTTGACCGAGGCAGAAGGTGGCCTCGCTGGAGGTGCATACCTGACCTACCGTATTGCTGAAGAGAAGCCATGGAGTCTGTGGTTTCAGTACGGCAATACTGGCACGAAGAGTGAGGGCTACCAGCGATTTCGCGCTGGCTTTGTACATTCGCAGTTGACCGGCAACGATGACATTCTCTCGTTGCAATATGTGACATCAAACGGATCGGATACCAATGCAGTCATTGGTAGTTATGAGGCGCCGCTCGGACTTGATGGACGTCTTCGATGGGGCGTCAATGGCTCATGGAGTCAGTACTTTGCTGATCAATTTGGCGTGAGTGGGTTCCCAAACGAATTCACTGGCCATTCATGGGCTGGTGGGGGTGACCTACGACTGAATGTCTATCAAGATGGACCCTTCTTTACTGACATCATCGGCGGTGCAAGGCTGCAGCATCTCAGCGCTAGCAATGACCTGCTTGGCTTCGAGCTTCAGGAGCAGGCCTCGTTCCTCATCCCGTATGGAATGATTCAATTTGATCGCAACGGCCAGTGGTCCAATTTGCGTGGAAGCATCGGTATGGAGGCCAACGTCACCTCGCACGACGCCCAGCAATTGGCACGACTCGGGTTTGTGACCAATCGATTCAACCCAGCGAACCAGTGGGCCCGTTTGAACTGGTCTACGTCGCTGTCGGTCTACCTCGAGCCGCTTATTGATCTCGCCGCGTGGACCGATCCATCGACGCCCGGTTCGTCGACCCTTGCTCATGAACTCTTGGTGAATTTCTCTGGGCAATATGCCTTTGGAAATCGGCTCCTGCCCCAATTCCAATCGGTAGCCGGTGGTCCGGGAACCAATCGGGGCTACCCCGTCTCCATTGCCGCTGGCGATAATGCTATTAATTTGACCGGCGAGTATCGATTCCACCTCCCCCGGACATTTGGGATGGAGGCCGAACCGGGCCGCCTGTTTGGCGAGCCATTCCGGGTGTCTCCACAGCATGTGTATGGCAGACCTGACTGGGATTTAGTGCTGCTTGGCTTCCTTGATGCCTCTTGGCTGACTCAGAACGGCGATATTCTCGGCGAATTCAACGAAACGCTGGTCTCGGCAGGCGTTGGCTTTGAATTAGCCATCAAGCGGAATCTTCAAATCCGGCTTGATTGGGGCTGGGCTCTGAAATCACTTCAGAATGGTTTGTATGACTCGGGGCATAATCGCGTCTACGTTCAGGCAAGCTTGTCCTTCTGAATTGGTGTTTTGGCGGGTAAAGTCATGAGGCTGCACTATTTGCAGCAGAGACAGGCCCTGGAGGGCCTACAAACGTGTTGAGAGAGATGAGGCCAGTATGAATCCACAATTGGGACGGGTTGTAGAAATCGTAGCAGCAGACTTCAGCCGGAAGACCTGCGCATTCGCAGTGGCGATCACCCTCGGATTCGCATCTTCTGCGATGGCTGCTCCTGAGGGGGGCGTTTTCGTTACAGATCAGGGCGGTGGATTCATTAATCAATTTGGCACCGTGACCAATGTGGGCTTGCCGGGCGATCATCCGTCCAACCGCCACATCATCGATTGGACAAGCCTCAACCTCGCTTCGAATGAGACACTGAACTACTTTGGCCTAGATGGCTACCGCGTCCTGAATCGCGTCAGTGGTGAGGGTGCGACACAAATTAACGGCATGCTCAATGCCACGGCGGGACATGTGTACATCGTCAACGCTGCAGGTGTCATCTTCGGGCAGAACTCAATCGTTAATGCATCAAGCTTGCATGCAGCGGCTGCGAGTGTGACCAATGACGATTTTCTTATGGGCGACTCGCTTACATTCAATGTTGGGGTTGGCGAAGTGGAGTTCCGTGGAACACTCAATGGCACAGATCATGTTTCCCTGATTGGTAATCGTGTCAAGAACACGGGCACCATTAACGCGGGCATGGTCGTCATGGCCATCGGCAACACCATCATCTTGAAGGATTTGCTGAATAGTCGCATTGCCGTCGAGATCGATGGAAGCGAGATGAACAGCGACTACACCGCGCAAGCGGGTATGCACGAAGCAACGGTTGTGCCAACTGACCCTGGCATTTCCAACAGCGGTACCGTGACAGCTTCGACTGGGGTCACACTGGCCGCTGGCGACATGCTTGGCTTGGCCATTCAGCACAGCGGTGAGATTCATGCTGAGGGCGGGGAAGTCGAATTTGTGGCTCAAGGTGGTGCTATTTGGACTCGCATGGACAACATCGACGTTGCTACTCCCGGGCTCATCGATGTAGGCGGCACGACAGCCGGCACGATCGACATCATCGGGACCGCCATCGTGCACCAAGGACTTGCTCGAGCGATTGGAGATGGGGGATCAATTGCACTTCGTAGTTATGCCAACACAATCTTGCGCGCAGATGGACGGCTCGACACCAGTGGTGGGGCTGCATTTGGTGGAGCCAATGCTGGCGATATTACGGTGGGATCAACCAACGGGACTGTGTGGGCCGATCAGGACACGGCAATCGTCGCAACTGGTGGCGTCTGGAGTGGCAATGGCGGTAACGTAACGATCGATGGCGATTCACTTGCCTTCTTGCCAATTGTTCGCCAGACCGCAGGCAATGGCGAAGCTGGACAACTTACTATTCACTCTGCTGGCAAGACTCGCGTGAATACTGACACCGCGCCGCTGCCTGCCGTGGACTTCGCCATGCTCTCACAGAGCGTGATCGCAGATGGTGAATTTGGACGAGTTGGCGTTGGAACCGGGCAAACGCTGTCATTTGTATCGAGCACCCTTGATCTTGCTTCGACTGTCATACTTCGTTTTGAGGCATCATTGCAAGGCCTTGTCGGTGACGCCACGCTGGCATCGCAAGACATTCAGTTGGCGATGGGCGACTTTTCCAAAACGATCGCCGCGCCCAACCTGAAACTTATTGGTGGCATCAGCATGGAATCTGACGCCAAGCTCTTTGGTGATTCGTCACTGACTCTCACAGGGTCGGGTGTCGCTGGTGATGGCGTGTCCCACCTTAGGCTACAAAGCAACGAAATCGCGTCCTTGCAAGGAGATCTCGGCTTAGCTGACTCGAAGCTTGGTTCGCTAGAAATATCCGTCGGTAATGAGCTATCGCTCATCGCAAGCACAGTCGAAGTGACGCAGCAGTCGATACATGCTGCAGGCGATGTGACGATTGGTGTCAACGAGCAAGAGCCTGGAAGCGGAGCGACACTTGTGGCGTCAGACGTAATTGTGATGCGTGCCGGCGGCGATTTAACTATTGGACTTGCTGGTGGAGGCGAATTTATTGCCAACAGCAGCGAAAGTTTCGACTTCGAATCTGCAGGTAATTTATCCAACCACGGTGTGTTTGTAGTCGATGGCAATTTGCGATTCTCTGGGGCAGCGGTTGTGAACACGGGAGACCTGTTAGCAGCTGGCGACATCGAGTTGATTGCAGCGAGCGGGCTGACGCTCAATAGCAGTGGTATTGAATCGCGGGATAACAATGTCAGCCTTCGAGCCGGTGGCGACATTGTTAATAACACGCCGATCACAGCATCGCAGGGTGTCGTCGACATCGCCTCGACAGGCGGGACGATCACCAATGCCGCTGCAATCAGCGGAGACGCTGTGATCTTGGCTGCCGCAGGCGGACTCACGGTGCAGTCACGGGTAGATGCCACAGGTGATCTCACCGCCACTACAACCAATGGGACATTGAGTGTTGACGCCGTTATGAATGGCGCAGACGTGACGCTCGGTGGCGGCGGCGGCGTTCAACTGCACCAAGAAGTGGCCGCAACGAAGGGCATGACAATCGACTCGTCGGCTGGCAACATTATGGTCGCTGCA
>JAQWLT010000052.1 GCA_029247205.1 Phycisphaerales bacterium
CATTTTGACACCTCTGATGCCAGAGTGCGGTGTGGGCAGGATGTGTGTCGCCGGTCTACCATGGTCGCCGTGGCGATCGAACCGCAAACGCTAGAAATACTGTCCTATCCCGCTGATGTGCTCAGTCGATGCGCCGAATCTATTGGCACCGTCAATGACCAGGTCAGATTGGTCGCTGCTCGCATGCTTGTCTTGATGCATGAAGCCGAGGGAATTGGGCTCGCTGCGCCACAGGTTTGTGTTCCATGGCGACTCTTTGTGACACGTCATCCAGACGATCGCGATGCCGACGGGGGTCAAGTGTTCGTGAATCCAAGGATCGAAGTGCTCGACTCAACCCCGGCCGAAGACATTGAAGGTTGTTTAAGCCTTCCTGGAATCGAAGTCACCGTCCGGCGGCCTGAAGGGATCCGTCTGACGGCCACTTCGCTTGACGGTGTTGAATTGTCTGAAGACCGTTATGACCACTTTGCTCGCGTGTACCAGCATGAGTGTGATCATCTCGATGGCATCCTGATCATTGATCGAATGACGACCATGGATCGCCTGCGAAATCGACGTGCCATTCGTGATCTGAAGCGTGCTTGAAGTCGCATGGAACACGGCGGAATGAAAATCGTCTTCTTTGGTTCCGGATCCTTTGGTCTTCCTGTTCTGGAATCACTCGGGCATGTTGCCCTCGTTGTGTCCCAGCCAGATCGACCTGCCGGGCGAAGCCGTCGTGACACGCCTACTCCCATTGCTGCGCATGCTGAGTTGAGTGGCATGCCGTTGCTTCGCGTGAAAAACGTGAATGACCCTGCGGTCATGGAGACGATTCGTTCTGCCAAGGCAGATGCGTGGGTGATCATTGCATTTGGCCAGAAACTCTCACCTGCCTTATTGGCCGACCAGTTCGCTATCAATTTGCATGGTTCATTGCTCCCGCGTTGGCGTGGAGCTGCTCCAATTCATCATGCCGTGATGGCGGGCGATTCCCAGACAGGAGTGTCGGTCATCACACTTGCTGATCGAATGGATGCAGGTGACGTGCTGGCGACCGCTACGATCAATATCGGTTTGTGTGATACGACCGGTGATCTGCACGACTCACTCTCGCTGCTGGGCCCATGCTGCGTCAATCGTGTGCTGCAGGAGTTTGCCGTGGGCACAGTGCACGCCCAGCCGCAAGATGAATCGGTTGCAACTGCAGCACCGAAGCTTTCTCGTCAGTCGGCCGCCATTTCTTCAGACATGTCAGCCGCGGATTTGCGTTGCCGCATCAATGGGTGCGCCCCGTGGCCTGGCTGCGATGGTTTGATTGATGGGCAGCCCCTTCGGTTTGCCCGTGCTACGGCCAGTGATACGCCTGCTCAGCCCGGCACACTCAGTCGAGAGGGAGTCCTTGGGTGTAACGGCGGTGCGGTCCAGTTGCTCGAAGTACAGCCCCGAGGCGGGCGAGTGATGTCATTTGCCGACTGGGCCAATGGCTGCCAGCACGCGTGGCCTGTGCGTTTCGAAGCGGTGAGATCATGAGTTCAATCCGCACATTGTGGGGCCTACTGCGACGGCCAACGCCCCAAGTTGAACCCAAGCTGATCCGCCGCAGGCCGAGTCAAGATCGATACGACGCGTTGGTTGATGAGATGAAGAGAGTGTGGTGTATACGAGTGCATCGCTGGCGAAACAGCACCAGTGGCTGCGCTTGGGAGCTTCGTGACAAGGCGGGGAACGTGACACGGATGATTGAGTCTCCTTACCCGCGTGGGCCGATGTCCTGTGCTGTCTTTATGCATGAAGTTGGCCACCACGCGACTGGCTTTGGAATGCGGCGTCTGCGATGTGAAGAGGAACATCTTGCTTGGGACTGGTCGCTGCGGGAGATGGCCGCTCGCGGATTCAATGTCACTGATCGCGTTCGCAAGCGGAGAGATGATGCGATGCGATACGCGCTTGCGAAAGCGATTCGTCGCGGACTCAAGCGGGTGCCCTCGGAATTGGTCCAGTGGCTGCCAGAGGGTATTGAAGTCGGCCCGCAGGTATGAATATTGATCTGCTCGATTACGACCTCCCGTCAGAGTTGATCGCGACGAGACCCGTCGAGCCGAGGGATTCGGCGAGGATGTTGGTCGTTCGGTGCGGGGCCGGTTCGATCGAGCATGCTTGCGTTTCTGATCTACCGGCGTTTCTTCAGAGCGGAGATTTGCTCGTCCGAAATGACACAAGTGTGATTGCCGCGCGTCTTGTTGGCCGCCGTGTAGTACGAGTGGGTGCTCGAGGTAGCGAGGTGGGTGGCGGTCGCGTTGACGGGTTGTACTTGCGATCGGTCGGTGAAGATTGGTTGGCAATGCTCACTGCATCATGCCGACTGGCAGTGGGTGAGCGTGTTGAATTGGAATCGCCGGATGGTGAGGTGATTGGTGTGGAGTTGCGCGAGAAGGTCGGTCACGCCTGGCGGATTCGACCAGAATGCACAGACACGGCTGCGAGCGTTCTGGTCTCTCTCGGTCGCACGCCACTGCCCCCATACATTCTCAAGGCGAGGTCGCGTCGGGGAGAGGAGATCGATGAGTCAGATGATCGCCGCTGGTATCGCACGACCTTTGCCAATCCAAGTCAGTTTGGCTCGGTTGCAGCGCCGACTGCAGGCTTGCACTTCACAGACACGATTCGTGAGAAGCTCCGTGCCGAGGGTATTGCCGAGACGGCCGTTACGCTGCATGTCGGAGAGGGGACATTTCGACCGGTCACGGCGTCGCGGCTTGAAGACCATGACATGCACTCCGAGACATGGTCGATTGACGCCGACGCAGCCAAGATGCTTCGCGAAGGTCCGGGCGAAGGCGGTCGCGTGGTGGCAGTTGGCACGACGACTACCCGGCTGTTGGAGTCTCTTCCAGACACACTTGCAGAGGGACCACTGGCCGGATCGACGGAACTGCTCATTTCGCCGGGATGGTCCTTTCGCCGAGTCGAAGGAATGGTGACGAACTTCCATTTGCCTCGCTCGACATTGCTGGCGCTCGTCGGAGCCAAGATGGGCATCGAATTCATGCATGAGGCCTACCGCGTGGCTGTCGCCGAGAGATACCGCTTCTACAGTTATGGCGATGCGATGCTCATCCTCCCATGACCGGCTGGCCGAGAGATTGAGCAGTGGGTACGGTGAACATGTGAGCGATATCACGATTGGATCGATGCTTGACGGCCTTGATGTGCGTCCGCTGCGAGGAGCGGCGGATGTGCTTGCAAGGCGTGTCGTGGAGGACAGTCGCCGTGTGCAGCCAGGCGACATATTTCTCGCTCGGCCCGGAGGTCAACGAGATGGCCGCATGTTTATCGCTGCTGCAGAACGGGCTGGAGCTGTCGCCATCTTGAGTGATCAATCAGGCTGCGAGGCGGCAACCGGACCGGCTCTGTGCTCGGCTTCGCTGGGCCATGTCGGGGCTGTGCTTGCGCATCGATTCTGTGGTGATCCATCACATTTTATGCCCGTTGTGGGTGTGACTGGCACTAATGGCAAGACCACCGTTACGACGTTACTGCAGCAGCTCCTTTCAGGTGTTCGCCCGTGTGGGCTGATGGGTGGTGTAACCATCGATGATGGTGCAATCCAGCATGATGCAACCCTGACGACGCCTATGGCCGAGGAAGTCGCTAGTTGGCTTGCCAGTAGCCGCAGTACTGGATGTGGCCACGCCGTTATGGAAGTAAGCAGTCATGCACTCTCGCAGTCACGTGTCGATGGCATTCGGTTTGCTGCAGCGGTGTGTACCAATCTGAGCGGTGATCATCTCGACTATCACGGCACGATGGAGGCGTATGCTGCGAGCAAACGCGTCCTCTTGCAACGGCTTGATACTGACGCAATCTGTGTGATCAACGCCGATGACCCGGCTGTTCGTGACATGGCCGTGGGATGCGCAGCGAGGGTGATCGCGTGTTCGCTCGATGGAACAGGTGATGTACTCGGCAGCGTGTCCTCAGTTGATTGCAGTGGCGTGGACATGCAAGTCAAAGCATGCACTGGTACTGTCAATGTGCGGGTTCCGTTGCTTGGCCGGCACAATGCGATGAACGCCTTGCAAGCGTTGGCCGTTGCTGAGGCACTTGGCGAAGATCTTTCGCAGGTGGCCCAGCGGCTTGAGCAATCGCGGGGGCCGGTGGGGCGACTTGAGCTCGTTGGCCAGTCTCCGAGCGTTCTGGTGGACTTTGCGCACACCGACGGGGCACTTGAGGCGGTGCTTCGTTCGCTAGATGAAGTCAAATCTGGACGAATCATCGTGGTTGTTGGATGTGGCGGCGACCGTGATCGAACGAAGCGGCCGCGAATGGCTCGCGTGGCAAGCAATTTTGCAGATCTCGTGTGGTTCACCAGCGACAATCCTCGGACGGAAGATCCGTTGGTCATTCTTGACGACATGGTGGGTGGTGTGGCACGCGAGCGTCTGCCCCTCTTGCATGTTCAGCCTGATCGCAGTCTTGCCATTGAAGAGGCTATCGCTGAAGCGAAGCCGGATGACATTGTGCTGATCGCTGGCAAGGGGCACGAGCGTTACCAATTGATTGGGGGCCACTCCATCCCGTTTGATGATCGTGCCGTAGCGATGCGGGCGATCGAATCAGCGAGCAGGTCATCATGAGTATGGCGACGCTTGGGACGCTCGCTTCGATGGCTGGCGGGCAGATCGACAAGACATCTGCAGAAGTATGTGTCCGTGGCGTAGGCACCGACACGCGGGAGGACCTCAGTGGGCAACTCTTCGTGGCACTGCGTGGGCCTACCTTCGACGGGCACGACCATCTTGCCTCGGCGTTTGCTGCCGGTGCTGCAGCTGCGATGGTTGAACAGGGGGTGGAGGGCCCCGCTGGCTTCCCGCTGTTGCAGGTCGCCGACTCGCGTAGGGCCTTGATGTTGCTGGCAGGGGCGTGGCGAGCGAGCCTGCCAAACCTGCAAGTCATTGCAATCACTGGAACTGCCGGAAAGACCAGTACCAAAGACATGCTTGCCCATGTGTGCCGAAAGGCCATGCCGACTGTCGCAAGTCCACGCTCCTTTAACAATGACATTGGCGTACCGCTGACTATTTTGGCTGCTCGCAGCACTGATCGGGTACTGGTGGCGGAAGTCGGCACCAGTGCCCCAGGGGAGATTGCTGCCTTGGCTGCAGTGCTCCAGCCAGACATTGCCATCGTGACACTGGTTGGTCATGGTCACTTGGAAGGACTTGGATCACTCGACGAAGTTGCCCGCGAGAAGTACGAATTACTTCGCGTTCTCAAGCCTCATGGACGAGGCTTTGTGCGGCATCAGGCATGGGCACTTCCACAGACCGAGGCCGTCATCGAGACCTTCGGGCCAGAGTTGCAGGCCGATCACGTGATGACCGCTCGAGGGCCTGGCTGGATGGAGGTTTCTGGTGTCCGCTGGGAGATTGGGCTGCCTGGGGCCCATGGGGCCGTCAATAGTCTGGCAGCCATCCTGTCTGCTCGATTGATGGGCATTGAAGATGCTGTCATCGCAGATGGTCTCGCTTCTTCGCAGGCCTCTCCTCATCGGATGCAGATTCGAGCAATCGGAGGTCTCACGGTCATTGATGACACGTGGAATGCGAATCCAGAATCGATGGTGAGCACCCTCGAGACGATGGCTGAACTTGTCCCAGCGGATGGCAGATTAGTCCTCATTTTGGGTGACATGCTTGAACTGGGGCCGCAGTCTGCCTTACTTCACCGCGGTCTTGCGCCGTTCCTTGCCTCCCTTGCCCAGGTGGCACCACTTGCCAGCGTTGTTTTGGTTGGCGTAGAGATGAGTTCACTCGCAGAGGAGCTTGAAAATGGGCTCCCAGGTGTGTTGATCGTGCATGAGCCTCGATCTGACGCGGCCTGTATGCGGCGGATCGCTGGCCAACTTACCTCTGGCGATACCGTGCTTCTGAAGGCTTCACGAGGAATTGCGCTCGAACGGGTTGCGATTCTGCTTGAAGCCGAAGCCGCAGGCCACTGATTGCCGATGTAGTCGGAGCCGGATGCTCTACAACCTCTTGCAATACGGTGATGAATGGCTTGGCCAGTGGGTGGGGTACTCGCTGCTGCAGGTGCTCTATCAAATCGAGTTCCGTGTCTTCATGGCAGCTATTGCCTCCTTTGTCTTTGTGCTGGTCTGCGGCAAGCCATGCATTCGGTGGCTGATCAAACAGAAGATTGGTGATTCGCCAGAGTTTGAGCATGCCGATCTGAATGCTCTCATGGGTTCGAAACGCCATACGCCCACGATGGGGGGCGTTTTGATTGTTGGGGCCATCATCTTTGCAACGCTGTTGCTGGCGGACTTGCAAAATCGATACGTGCATATTGCCTTGGTGGTGCTGATCTGGCTTGCTGTTCTCGGGGCCGTCGACGATTGGATCAAGTTGACCGTCTCCTGTCGAACGCCCGGGTCACGTGAGGGCCTGAAGGCTTGGGAGAAGCTGCTCTTTCAGTTTGGCATTGGTGTTGTAGCTGCTCTGGTCTTGTGGCGGCTCACTGGCGACAATCTGGCTGCTCGATCACTCGTGCTTCCGTTCCAGCGGACGTACCAGCCCGAGAGCGAGTCACTGGTGCTCGAGCCAGGAGTGATCGTGCTGAGTCTGTGGATCTTCATCCCGCTCGTGGCATGCGCCATTGCGGGCACCAGTAATGCGGTCAACATCACGGATGGAATGGATGGGCTGGCCCCTGGAACGGTCGTGATTGCGTCCATGGGATTGATGGTGCTGGCCTATATCGGCGGTTCACCCGAGCGAGCCCACATGATGCTCTTCCCGTGGGTAGAGGGCACATCAGAACTCATGGTTGTCGCTGCAGCCATGGCGGGGGCCTGCCTGGGCTTCCTGTGGTTCAACTGCGCGCCTGCTTCGGTGTTTATGGGCGACACAGGGTCTCTGCCGCTTGGTGGATTACTGGCTGTGATTGCCTGCGCGTTGCGGCAAGAAGCTTTGCTCCTTCTTATTGGCGGGGTGTTCTATGTCGAGTTTGCCAGTAGCGCAGCCCAGACAAGTTGGTTCAAACTGACTCGAAAGTTTGGCGCAGCCCGTGAGGGGCGGCGGCTCTTTCGCTGTGCGCCCATTCATCATCACTTCCATTTGAAGGGTTGGCAGGAAGGGCAGGTCGTTATCCGATTCTGGATTGTCGCAGTTGTGTTCGTTGTACTCGCGATGGTGCTGACCAAGGTCAGGTAAGGCCGCCTAGCCGGACCTAGGCGGACCTACTCTGCCACTCCACAACGCTCGCTCCCCATCTCGCCTGCTCTGTATAGGGGGAATAGCCGCCTCAAAAAAAACATCCCCCCGGTCCGAAGACCGGGGGGATGGAAGAACCGTGGGTCAGGTCACCCAGAGGGCGACCGTCATCAGTGCATCACTCAGTGATGCAGTAGTTGCAGCCGAATGTTTCGGCAACCCAACCAGTACCGTCGTTGATGTAGGAAGTTCCTGCATCAGACGACATCCAGAGGAACCAGCACTCACCTTCGCCTGCACTCTGCGAGTAGGCAGAGACGGCATCAACAGTACCGGTATAAGCCGGTGCAGCTGTCCAACCATGCAGACCGTAAAGGCCTGCATAGACCAGGTTGGTGGCGGAGTAGGTAGCACTTGCCGTAGCAAGTACGTTGTAACTGGCGTCCATGAGGTCCATGGCAACTGGCATGGTCGTAGCATCGCTGCAGTCGCCCCAGCCGCCGCTGTAGATCAGCGACAGACCGTAGGCAGTTACATCAGAAACACTAGGTGCTGATGCAATAGCAGCACGGGCAAAGCCAGCGCCACTATCTGCCGTACCTGCAGTCCAAGCGCCATCGACGGCAGTTGGACCTTCACCGTTACCGGTGTTGCAGCTGAGATCCTGTGGGCAGTCAGTGTCGGCGCAAGTACCGCCGTTGTACCAAGTGCCACCGAAACCAGCACAATCAGGTGCTGTGACTTCTCCGATGCAGTCACCTGCAACGCAGCAAGCACCAGTAGCGCCAGCACCAACCAAGGTGATGGTGCATGTGCCAGGGCCAGTAGCGCCCTGCCAACCACCCAATCGGATGTAGATGACATCTCCAGAAGAAACTGGGAGGTCATAAACACCAGAGTAGAACTGCTGGCATCCAGTCTCAACGGTGCTGTCACCGTTGCATGCGATCTGAGTGAGGGAAGCGCAGTCGCTGCCCGAATACAGAACGAGCGACGTGTCATAACCAGCAGCATCACAGAGGCTTACTGAGAGGGTGCCATCGGAAGCAGCCTCGTAGCGACCCCAAGCATCAGGGCTGGCTGTCCAGTCAAGATACGTACCATCGCACTGGGTGTCGTCCGGCTCACCGTAGCCACTGTCCGTAGCGTTGGATGTGTCGAACGCGTTTGCACCGTCAGCGAATGCCACGGCTTCGCCGCAGGAGTCGCCAGCAGCACCGCACATGACGGTGGCGCAATCAGTGCCAGCACCCTTGTACTCGCCACCGAAGTCCGCACAGTCTGCGGGCAACAGACTGTCAAGACAGTCTGTTGAATTGAGGCAGCAGGCACCTGGCTCAGGAATGTCGCAAGCAACACTCATAACGCCAGTGCCGGTGGCACCCTCTGCAAAGCTGCCGACACGGATGTAGTACATCGTGCCACTAGTTGCTTCAAATGCCAGCTCTGAGGACAGCCCGTTATTGGCACCACCGCAGTCGTCATTGCAGGCGATCATTGCACCACCGCAGGAACCGTAGACGGCCAAGCGGGAGTCAAAGTCGACTGTGTCGCATGTGGACACGGTGACTGCGCCATCGCATGAGGCACTGTAGGAGTACCACAGATCATTGGCGATCTGAGTGGTATCAAAGTTGTCGCACAACGTACCGTCGAAGTCATCAGGACCATCGGTCAGTGCTGTAGTGTTGTCGATGGCAGTGTCGCCGTCGCTGATAGCGATTGCGCCAGAGCATACGGTGTTCGCAGGTGCTTCGACGCAGGTTACGTCAGCACATGCAACGCCAGCACTGAAGGTGCCGCTGCAGTCCTCTTCAAGTGTGAACGTGCAAGATGCATCTGCAGCGCAGCATGCACCAGGGAAGCAGGAAGAGAGGCAAGAAGAACCTTCGCCGTTCCATGTTCCAGTGCAGTCGGCTTCCTTGACGTCGTCATCGCAGCCGTTCACGCCGAAACAGCATGCACCAACTGGAAGACAATCGCCACCGAAGGCGCCGATGACGGCAAGAAGGTCATCCACGTCGACTGCGCAGTTGCCAAAAGGCAACGGGTTGCAATCGCCCTGGGGACGGCTGGTGCCATCGCCTACCTCATTGAAGGTGCCGATGACGCCAAGAACGTCATCGACGTTGATAAGGCCATCAGGCACGCCATTGGGGCCGGTGATGTCATTTGGGCAATCGCCCAATGGAATATCGCACGGATCGCTTGAGCCACTGAGTACCCGCATTGCACAGTTATTTAGATTTACTTGGAGTGGACCGAAGCCGAAGCCACCACCTGGGTTGGCTTGCCAGCTGTTGAGGTCACCCTCAAAGCCGATAGCCATGCCAGTTTGGCCGTTGGTACCGAACTCGTTGTCTGGTACCAGGCCGACATAGTTGGTGCCGACTTGGTTGGCCATGACGGAAGCAACTCCGACAAGGCCCATCCCGCCGTCAGTCAAGGTCCAGTTTGGGTCACCGACGGGGGCGCCAGCGACGTCATAATTTGACACATCGCCGACCAAATTGAGGCCAGCGGCATCAGGTGTGCTGTAGAAGTTCGCAGAAAGGCCGATGATGCCGTCAATGCTGACGTAACCATTCCAACCACCAATGACAGCGTCAACGCCTGCGACAGGAACGCCACCTGGGTTTTCGTAGTCATCGATTGCTGCGGCGCTATAAACACTGAAAGCGGCACTAAAGAGTTGGTTCGCGAGCATGTTGCTAACGTCGATGTTCGAACCATCATCTGGACCAATTTGGTCCATCAGGGTTGAACCGACGCCAGCGGTCGCGAGACCAGCAAGGCCGAATATACAGAGACAGGACGGTAAAGTTTTCATGTCTTGGAATCCCCTCCTAAGACGGGTTATGCCTCTAGCGAATTGCCGGAAGCTCTCTCAAAAAGATTTGGGTAGTTCAATACCCACGCAAAAACCACTGTCACGAACGACGTGCAGTGGACACTCTCAAATATGAATAATGCCTAAACAGGGCATTCAAACTCCTTCTCTTTCGGCCCGCTAGGGCCGTGGGTTTTCTTCAGGAACCCAGTGTCTGCCACAAGTGGTGGCATCCACCCCCCTAATGTGATCGGCAAGAGGGTTGCTGTCAAGGACTTGTCCCATTGTTCTGAAGGTATCTGGTCTGATTTTTTGGTCCTCATTATTGAGTTTGAGCACTCAAATACAGCCCATGGCCCTGGCAAGTGCCAAGGCCATGGGGTTAAATCGTGGATGAAGTGGCCAGAATGGCCGTTATGGGGCACTCAGGGGGTGATGGTCTGCCCTTCATTGGCCGATCCTGCGTTTGCGAGGTCGGCGAGAACCGTCCATACGAATCCAGCGGAGTCGCCAGCGTTGCCTGTGAGGCCCAGAGAGCTTAACTCGGTGGTTCCGCTGCCTTCAGCGACGCCAACATCCTCAGCGGTGAGACCAGCTGCAGGGCCACTGGTGGCCGTTAGGGCTCCTTCATAGGAGATGAAGTGTGCAATTGCCCCATCGATATCTAGACAGAGCCCGTCTGGGGCACCGTTCTGGATGCCTGCGTGGGCGAGTGAATAGATGGCGTAGCCGGTCCCGACATCGCCTGCCGTGAATTCAGCACCGTTGTAGGAAGCGTATGTGGTCCCGTTGCTTCCGTTGTAAAGGGTCAGGGTTACCGATGCTGGATCAATACCATCGAGCAGTACGATTTCAACAAACTCGTTGGTGTCACTACCTGCGTTGTCGTAGTGGAACTCGTTAATCCACCCACCACCAACGGTTTGCTCGCATTCGTCAGGAATGCCATTGCCGTTGTCGTCAATGCTCGTGCCATCAGCGATGTCGCAAACATCTCCTATGCCGTTCTCATTGCAATCAGCTTGGTCTGTATTGGGAAGATCGCAATTGTCGTACAGATCTGGGATGCCGTCACCGTCGCCATCGGGAAGGCTGCCGCCTCCACAGGTGCCACCGAAACCGACGCCGTCAACGCGGGTGCCAGGCGAGAAGAGCGAGCCATCAGGAGCCACATCGCTGTGATTCACATATTCGATGCCGTAGACATCGGGGTTGAGGTTGATGCTCTGGTTGCCACTCGCACTTCCGTACTCGACTTCCAGTTGCACGATGCCATCGCCATCGGCGATCGTAATGGTGTCGCCACCATTGTTGAGGCCAAGAGTGGAAGTGGAACAGACCATTACAATGGCTCCGCCGAAATCACCGGTTGGGGTGCCGCCGCCAAAGATCACAACTGCGCATCCATCGCCCACGATGGTGCCAAACGGGAATGTATGGCGAAGACCGAAGCCGTCGCTGAGGGTCCAAGTGCTCATGTCAATGTCGCTGCCACTGGCGTTGACCAACTCGACGAATTCATCGTCTTGGGCGTCCACTTCACCATCGCCGTTGGCGTCGCCAAGGGTTGAGTCTGGGTCAGCGTTGATCTCGTTGATGACAAAGACAGAGCCTTCGCATTCATCGGGAACACCATTGCCGTCTACATCTTCGCTCGTGCCGTCGGCGATGTCGCAGATGTCAGGTACGCCGTTGCCATTGCAGTCCGGATCACATTCGTCCGGGTTGCCGTTCATATCACAATCGAGGCTGGTGCCATCGGCGACATCGCAGTCGTCGGGCGATCCGTTTCCATTGCAATCCACTTCGCACTCATCGGGTGTGCCGTTTACATTGCAGTCGGCGGAGATCCCGTCTGCAATTGCGCAAGCGTCGCCGTATCCGTCCCCATCACAGTCAGCCTGATCGGGGTTGGCAAGCTCAGGACAATTGTCGACGATGTCAAAGACGCCGTCGCCGTCGGTATCCTCAACGTCGCACAGGTTGTCCATGCCAGGCGTGTCCAGGACAGACAATTCATAGGTTCCGACGTACCAGTTGCTATCGCACAGATAAGCATGGCCAGGGGTGTAGATGTCGTCTGGACCAACTTGGGTGCCGCAGTACACGAGATCACCAGCGGCTGGGTCTGGGCCGACAAAGGCCAAGCAGTCGATTGCAACGTCCCATGGCTCGGAGTCGAGTACGCCATCATCGTCGGTATCAAGATCGTCTGTGATGATGCCGGTGAAGCCAGAAACCAGTATGTGCGTAGTTTGATCGCTGCTTTCGAAGTTCAGTTCGTAAGCATAGTCTGGCGTCGCGAGAGTCATGGTTGGCTCGCCGCAGAGGAAGAATCCAGCTGCATTGATGGAGAGGCCGTCCAAGGCGACGGCCTCTTCGATGACGCCGCTGCCTTCCGAGCCGTCGCCAATGACGATGTAGGTAAGGCCGTCCAAGCTTTCGCCTGGAGTGCCAATCAGTTCGAAGTATTCGTTGTTGTCGTCACCAGGCATATTGACGCGAGCCTCATGAATGGCCACATCAGCGCTCGGCAAGCAGACGGTGGTGCAGTCTTCGCCCTTGAACCACTGTCCGTCGCACTGAGATATTGGTACGTCACTCTCACAACTCCCCTTGAAGCAGCAGGCACCCAATGGCTCATCGCACTCGTCGCCGAAGGCGCTGATGACGTCAAGGAGGTCATCCACATTCACGGCGCAGTTGCCAGAGGGGAATGGATTGACATCGCCAAGGGGACGGCTGGTGCCATCGCCTACCTCATTGAAGGTGCCGATGACGCCAAGAA
>JAQWLT010000057.1 GCA_029247205.1 Phycisphaerales bacterium
CATGTGGTACCTGCAGTATCCACTCGAAGATGGCGACGATCATGTCACGGTTGCGACCACGCGTCCGGAGACCATGCTTGGCGACACGGCGGTGGCGATCAACCCAAACGATCCGCGTGCAGAATCGCTTCGGGGCCGGTATGTCACGCTTCCCATTGTTGGTCGCCGCATTCCAATTGTCGAAGATGAATATGTCGTTATGCCCGGCACCGAGGGCGATGCCAAGGCAGAGTTTGCCACAGGCTTCCTCAAGGTGACGCCCGCACACGACCCGAATGACTGGGACATTGGCCAGCGTCATGATCTCGAGGCCATCAACATCATGGCCCCGGATGGATCAATTTCTGATCGCCACGGCTGGGATGACGTCTCAGACGACGCGAAACCATTCGTGGGTTTGAGCCGGGAGGACGCAAGAGCCGCCATCGTTGCGTGGTTCACCAAGTCTGGTTTGCTTGAGAATATTCGTGACTACTCCCATTCGGTCGGCCACTCCTACCGGTCGCATGTGCCCATCGAGCCATATCTCAGCGACCAGTGGTATGTCCGCGTGACCGATGATCGTCTTCGCGGAGAAGCGTTGCGTTCGATGGCCAGTGAGCAACACGATGGTGAGATGCCTGCCCGCCTCGATGGCAGCAACAGTAACGGCGACAGCACGCTGCACTTCTCGCCACCTCGTTACGCTCGCACATTTCAGCAGTGGCATGAGAATCTTCGCGACTGGTGCATCAGTCGCCAACTTTGGTGGGGACATCGCATTCCGGTGTGGTCCTTGACGTGCCCCATTGAGGGCGATCTACCAGACGAGCCTCTGTCAGTACCACCAGATGGCTGCGGCCTTCCAATGTGTGGCATCGACGACGACACCATGTGTACAAGGATTTCTGTTGATCGCGGCGAGGACGTAGTACGCATCATGGTCTGTATCGCCGGCGGGCATGGGGATGTCGAAGAACGTCTGGTCGAGGCTGGCTTCCAGCAAGATCCTGACGTACTCGATACATGGTTCTCGTCGGCGCTCTGGCCAATGAGCACAATGGGCTGGCCGAACCCGAGTGCATTCCCAGACACCGAAGGTCTGCTCGATGCCTTCAATCCGACCGATGTTTTGTGTACTGCTCGTGAGATCATCACACTTTGGGTCAGTCGCATGGTGATGTTCAATCGATATTTTATGGATGGGCAGATGCCATTCCGCGATGTGTACATCCATCCAATGGTGCAAGACGGGCATGGTCAAAAGATGAGCAAATCGCTCGGCAATGGCGTCGACCCGCGAGACATTATTCATTCACACGGGACCGACGCGCTTCGCTTGGTCATGGCGCAAATTGCCACTGCCACGCAGGATGTTCGTCTGCCGGTCGATTTAGTTGATCCGCACTCCGGCGAGACATTCTCGCCAGAATTCATCACCACTACAGCTGGCCACAGGGTGTCGGCACCAGTGCAGCAGAGCCCTTCGAAAGCCGGAGGTGAGATGGTTACGGTTTACGGCCTGCTTGCCGGAGAAGAGCCCTCGGACGAGCGTCCGCTTGCCAAGAACACCTCAAGCCGATTTGATGTCGGTCGCAACTTCGCAACAAAAACGTGGAATGCGGCAAGATTCGCTCTTGGTCGAGTGGAATGTCCAGAGCCAGTAGCTGATGTGACCGCACTCTCTGTGACAGACAGGTGGATGCTCTCCCGTGTCGCCACAGCAGCCGCAGGATTAGAGGAGGCCATCGGACAATATCGTTTCAATGCAGCAGCGGAACTGATTTATGACATCGTGTGGCGTGACTTCTGCGACTGGTATCTCGAAGCCATTAAGCCGACGGTCGGCGACGATCCAAAGCAGCAGCGTGTGCTGTTGTCAGTGCTCGACGCCCTGCTTCGTATGCTCCATCCGATTTGTCCCTTTGTCACCGAAGCCATCTGGCCGCATGTGCAGTCACTCGGCGAGCGTGGTATGCCGGGACTATCTTTGCCGTCTGCTGACATGATTGCCGTGGCGGCCTGGCCGAAGCATGATGCATCGCTTCTGGACCAAGACGCCGAACAGAAAACAGCACGGCTGCAATCGCTTGTGACAGAGATTCGTCGCGCTCGATCCGACAACGATGTGCCAAACAAGGCTGGGATCACCCTGCTTGCTCCGCCATCACTCCACGGCCTCGCTTCGCAGGAGGCCGAAGTGTTGTCTGGGTTATGTCGTGTGGCAGAAGTGAAACCCATGCCAGCGGCCCGTCCAGCAGGCACGCTGGCATTTGCCATGGACGGTGAAGAGGTGCTGCTAGATCTAGCAGGAGCCATTGATCCTGTTGTTGAGCGTGCGAGATTGGAAGCGAAAGCCGGTACGCTTGAGGGCACAATCAAGGGCATGAACGGACGACTATCTAATGCGTCTTATGTGCAAAAGGCCCCTGCCCACCTCGTAGAAGAAACTCGCACACAGTTGCAGCAGGCTGAAGCCGATCTGGCAGCAACGCGAGCCGCCATCGAGGCCCTGGCATGAAGTGGTTGCTTATCCTGTTGCTTGCCGCAGCCGGGTGTAGTTCGCCAAATCCGCGTTCGGTACTTCTCGGGACGATTCCAGTTGAGGAAATGCTGCCTTATGGTGCAATCGAGATTGAGCCGTGGTCTTGCCTTGTTTACGACGGTGTCCGCATTCGCACGCCCCGCTGGGATATCTGCACAACAATTCAAATTCCAGCTTTGCACAAGCGTTTGCCCGTTGCGCTCGAGGCGGCACTTGCCAAGATGCAGGAGACGCTCAATAGTTCAACACTGACGCTTCCAGAACCTCGCGAGCCCATGACAACATGTTTGATGAGTGATCGCCGCCAGTGGACCAATCTGGCTCACATGCTTCTCCCCGAGCACGCTGAATCGATGCAAGGTCTTGCTCGCGGCGGTTTCACTTCGCAGGGTGTTGCGTTGTTGTACGACATCGACCAGCGAGAGCACTGCCGCAACACCATTGCCTTGTCGCTACATGAGGGCTGGCATCAATATGTGCAAACATCACTCAAAGGTGAATTGCCAGAGTGGCTCGATGAAGGTCTTGCGACCGTGATGGAGGGGTACCGTTTGCTGCCAGATGGTCTCGAGATAGATCATGACGCCAATAGGCAACGTAAACGCCGCGCATGGTGGTTGCTTCGGCGAGATCGAATGCAGCCGCTTGCTGAATTCATCACTGATGATCCACATGCTGCCATGGCCCGTGGGCGAAACGAATTGCTCAACTATTACGCGCAAGCATGGGCATATATGCGGTACATGCTGGCCGACTCCGAGCGAACAGAGGTACTTCGTCGCCTGCTCAAGCAGGCCGCTGAGGGAAGGCGGGTTACTGTTGTAACTCCAACGCCAAGTGAAGATGCTGCCTTTGAGTCATGGTGCGTCGAATCGCTTCGTCCGACGTGGTGGCAATAGCTTCGAGAACTGGATTGTCGCCTGAGGTAGGAAAGAGCGTTGTTTCACGACTCTCTATACTGGCAAGACCTGATGTCAAAGACTCACGACATGCCAGAGATTCGATTGGCGACCGACGCAGATATTCCTGCGTTGCGTGATCTCTTTGAGGCTGGCGTGTACGAAGGCCAGGTACAGATCAATGACACCGGGGCTGATATTGAACAATTGCATGAGGCCTACTTCAGCGCTGCCGCGGCAGGTAGTTTCTGGGTTGCTGAGCAAAATGGCGACATCGCTGGCATGATTGGCGTGCAGCGGCTTGACGATTCGGTCGCTGAAGTTCGTAGGCTGCGGGTTCGCCCGCAGTTTCGCCGCCAGGGGATCGCCTCGGCATTGATGGAACATGCCATTCGGTTTTGCCGTGATCATGACTATCTCAAGGTTGTGCTTGATGTGCGTGTAGAGCGACAGCCAGCTATCCAGCTGTTTGAGAAGTTTGGCTTCTATCTTTCGCAAGTTCGCGAACAGGATGGCCGCCGGACGCTCGACTTTTTCGTCGATCTATACTCAGATCTGCGATCTGAATGAGTCCTTCTCATAGGATTGCATAGATGCACGCACCACTAGTAATTGCGGGGATCCCCGAGGCAACCACTGCGGTTCCTGCAGGAATGGCCTTGGGCGATATGGTGATCATTGGCACAATACTTCTGAGCATCGTAGGAGTCATTGCAGTCATCATCATTGCGAATCGCATGTATGCACGGCGTGGCGACGAAGGCGAATGAATATGTCGCCGGACACAGCACGAGTCATCATGCACGACTGGGTAGCAAGCCCGGCACTTCGCCAGCACATGGAGTGCGTTGCCGCTTGCATGGCCCACGCCGCATCTGTTGCAGCCCCTGCCGAAACTGATCGCTGGATTGTGTGTGGCTTGCTTCATGACTTTGATTACGAAAAACATCCGACGCAGGCAGAGCATCCATTCATAGGTGTGGAGTGGCTCCGTGAGCGAGGCGATGTTGATGATGAGATTTTGGATTCAATTCTTGGCCACGCCACGTATAGCGGCGTGCCCCGCGAATCGATGATGTCCAAGTACCTCTTTGCTGTTGACGAACTTGCCGGCTTCATTGTGGCCGTGTGCAAGGTGCGGCCAGCGGGCATTGATGGCCTCGCCCCAAAGAGCGTAAGAAAGAAACTCAAGACCGCTAACTTTGCCGCTGCAGTCAGCCGAGCCGACATTGCCCTTGGGTGCGAAGAACTCAGCATTGAGCCGGCCGAGCATATTCAGTTCTGCATTGATGCGCTTGCGGCTCAGGGGGCATCGCTCGGACTTGTGAGCGGTCCAGCAAGTTGATTCGCCACCTGCGGTTTGGCAGAATGCATAAGAGGTCTTCTCATAGCAGGCGATTGAGTTTGTAGCGTCCGCAATTTAGGGCGAGCGCCATGCTAGCCCCCTGCCAGCCCCTTCAACATCATTCCCACGATCATCAGCACTGTGATGTAGGAGAGCAACAATTTGCAACGTTCGATCGCTTGTGCTGTGCGTTCCGCTGCTTTCGCCGTGCGTTCTGCGGCGCCTGCGGCCCTTGCAGTCTCGTCGAACATCTGTTTCATATAGTCAGGAGATTCATTCATGGCAAATAATGTATCGCTGCCACCTGATTTCATGTTGCCACTATCCAGAAATGAATCTCTCTTACGGGAGATGGCGGGCAAAGCCCGATCAGCGCGTGGCCATGCGTGACACCACGACGCCCATGCAGGACGCGATGGCTAGGACGGAAATTGTCCCTATTGCTCGCCAGGCGACGTCGAGGTCTGTGACCTGCCAGATCACCAGAGTGCTCAATACGAATCCGGCAATGACGCTGAGTTCAAGGGCAGCATGGGCGATCCGCACGACAATCGAAGTGGTGCGACCAAGCAGTCGGTTGATCGTTATTGCGAGGATACACATCACCAAGAGCACGCCCATATTTCCCACGATCTGCCAGATCCATTTGAAGCTGTCCTTTTCCCAGATCTGGATGACCAGCAGTGTGGTCCCGACCATGAGGGCCATGACGGCAAGGAGGCAGAGCAGGCGATCAGCATGAAGCAGGAAGGCCGGGTAAGTGTTCTGTTGTGATTCTTTCTGAGTGACCATGACCGTGTAATCTCCAAATGGAATGATCAATTCGAACAAAGTATTCAGGCCGCTTCTGGTTTTCTATCTGAGCCTTGTGCAATAACTCAGCATGCTCTACTGGGCCAACAAGATTGCCATAAGTATAAACAGAGGAACGTAGCTGAACTGCCTTTCGAAACGTTCAGTTATTTTTTGCCGTCGGTTTCGGAAGTCAGCTTCGCATCTACTTCAGGTGCTGTGGTGTTTTGTGTTGCTGTTGGGACTACCAGCATTCGCCCCATACATTGATCATGAATAGGACATCATTGACATCTGTGTCGCCATCGCCATCGCAGTCACCATCGTTATTGACTTGGTAAGCAGCCAGCAAGATCAGCAAGTCGTCGACATCAATGCTTCCGTTGTTATTGAGATCCCCGTCGCATGTGTCTGGCCCACACTCTTCTATATCACTGACCTCTTCGCAAGATGAGAATGGCCAAGGAATACCGCCGCCTGAGTCGCACTCGTCATGTTCTATCCACTCTTCACAAGAGTCACCGTAACAACAGGCTCCGTAGTAGGTCGTACACCAGGCACCTTCGTCACTGCAGGTTGAGGTCAGGCCAAGAAATTCGCCGCCCATCCCCCAACACGCTTGTTTGGTCACGCTGTCCCAGCAATCAACTAAATCTACACAGCAGGCGCCGATATAAGAATCGCAGGCGATGCCCTCGTTTTCACAGGTGGACAAGATGCCTAGAAAGTCGCCCCCGATCTGTTCGCAGTCCATCGGTGTCCATTGGTCTTCGCAGTAATACTCGAAGTCCGGAATGCAGCAGGCCCCCACATCGCAACTGGAAGTCTTGCAGCTTGTGCCGTCGCCAAGCCAGGTGCCGGCGAATAGAAGGTCGCACCACGTACCGCCATCATCTGGCAAATCATTACAGATGCCATCCGAGTGGCAGCATGCTCCAGCGGTGAGATCAGCGTTCAGTAGAAAGATGCTTGCACTCGTGAGAGCGGCAACTATTCGCAGCATGTTCTTTCCTCGTAGCTTAAATCCTGATCATCTACTAGACAGCAGATGGCTCTGTAGGTCAATGACAACATCATCGAATGGCCAAGAATAGAACAATACCCCCCGTGAATACGGGGGTGTTGTGTGCTGGTGAGTTGTGAGGAGTCAGTCAGATCTACTCTGCTGCTTCAGCGATTTTCGCACAGTAAGTTGCAATCAACGAAAGGGCTCGTAATACAAACCCCAGAATCAGTAGCGAGAAGCCAAATATGAATACGACGACCGCAACGGTGATTGCCGGGTCTGGCACCTCCGCCGATGGCCCAAAGAAGACGACGGCTCGCATTCCAAGGCCTAGCAGTACGAAGAGTACACCGCTCCAGTATGTAAAAGTCGCACTCTGTGACAGTGCCCTCAGTCGCTTATCGCATCGAACTTGGTTAAATTCCATTTGCAAAGAATCTCCAGTAGATGGCTGTTGTTTAAAGGTCTGTATGTCCAGAAAATTTAGAATAACAGTTCCGTATTCACGGAGGTCGGGTGGTTTTTTGGGCTGTAGTGGGCTACTCGCAAGGCCCCCACGCTGCCAGCAGTTGCAGCAGATCACCCGTGGTGCAACGGGGCACACCAAAGCGGGCGGGGGGACTCGAACCCCCAACATTCAGCTTGGAAAGCTGACGCTCTGCCATTGAGCTACGCCCGCGTCGCAAGGTGCGGTCCGTAGTGTATCGCACGCAGGATCATTGCATGGGCCGCTCGCTGCAGATCGCGGATCCTCGTATCCTGCCACCTGCCATGGCAGACACACTGCATCTCGATATCGACGCGGTTTCGAAGCGACACACGAATTGGTGGGGCGTGGTCGTGAAAATTGGAATTGCGTTAGTGCTCTTTGTCGGGCTCTTTCTGCTCTTCCACTTTGTGCTTGAACCATATATGTCCCCCATGGAAGCCTTCATGCATCGCCTTGGCTTCTGGGGACCGGTGCTCTATATCGCGGTGTTCCTGATTGGCACATCGATCTTCATTCCAGAATCAATCCTTGCGATCGCCGCTGGCGCTATCTTCGGTCTTTGGATGGGACTCGTGTGGGTGGTTATTGCCGGCACAATTACTGCTGTCGTATGCTTTTGGATTGGCCGCAAACTGCTTCGCGGACGGGTAGAAGGTCTTCTTGCACAACATCCCAAGATCAAAGCTGTTGATATGGCTGCATCGACCGCTGGTTTTCGACTCATGGTGCTGCTGAGGCTCTCGCCGCTGAACTACACGCTGCTGAATTACCTACTCGCCGTGAGCCGAGCCAAGTTCAAGCCCTATGTATTTGCATGCTTTGGCATGTTTCCAGGCAACTTCTCAACCGTCTACGTTGGGTTTGCTGCCCGTCACGCAGCAGATTTGGCAGCGAATCTCAAGAAAGATGGTGGGCAGCTTCCTCCTGGGGATGGCTGGATGCATGAGGTAACGCTCTTTCTTGGCCTTGCAGCGGCCATTATTGCGACGATTGTGGTTGCCAAGATCGCTATGCGGGCGATTCGAGCCGCAACCGACGCGGCCATGAGCGAACCTGCTACCTGAACAAGATTTGGGTTGTAGGTCAACCCTCACTGGGGTACCGTTTGAGGGCCCCCTGTTCCGGGCGACACCTTTGGAGAGGAGATTCCGAATGCCATTTACCCGTGCTATCGCCACACTCAGCCTTCTGACTGGCCTTGGTTTTGCTGCTTGCCACGCTACGGCAAGCCCGATTGCCATCGTTCCAGTCATCGATGTGCCGACCATAGACTTTCATGCAGTCGAAGTAGAAGACGCTCGCCGGGATGCCGAAGGACTTGCTCCTCGATACGAGATTCCCCATGACGTCGTTATTACGCCTGCCAGCCACGGTATCTGGGAAGTACTGAACGATGGACGACTCAACTGGCGACTACGCATTACGTCTCCACTGGCGGTTTCCATCAACCTCGGCTTCGAGCGATGGTCACTCCCCTACTCCGCTGAGATGACCGTCGCAACGGCAGACGGACGCAGCACGATTCGCCCATTCACAAGTGACGACAACAAGCCGCACGGCGAATTGTGGACACCACCCGTCCCCGGCGACGATCTGCTGATTTCTATTGCAGTGCATCCCAAAGAACGCGCACTGATCGAATCGTCAGTCGTGCTCACCAGCATCAATGTTGGCTACCGCGGGTACTACGACATGGTCGACGGCGCCCGATCAGGTAGTTGCAACTACGACGTCACTTGCGCTGAGAGCGAAGGTTGGGAGAATGAAATCCCATGCGTCGCTGCGATTTCCACTGGCGGCTCGCTTTTCTGCACCGGCTTTATGGTCAACAATATTCGCAACGACCGTAGCCCCCTCTTCATGACGGCATACCATTGCGGCGTGAACTCTGGCAACGCCGCCTCACTGGTGACGTACTGGAATTACGAGAATGACCCTGCAGTCAACTGCCCTGGCGCTGGCAGCGAAACCGGCACGCTTGACCAGTTTCTCACAGGGTCCGACTTCCTCGCTGGAAATGCACTGAGTGACTTTACACTCGTTCGTCTGAACAACTCGCCCCAAGATGAGTGGGAGATTTCCTACTGTGGCTGGGACGCCGGCCCGCAAGCATCCGACTGGTCGGTTGCGATTCACCACCCAAGCGTAGATGCGAAGCGATGGTCGATTGACTATGACCCCAGCGAAATCTATGGCTACAACACTCCGGGTGATGATCACATTCGGATCATTGATTGGGATCTCGGTACGACCGAACCTGGCTCATCCGGCTCGCCCCTCTTTGACCAAGACCATCATGTGATTGGTCAATTGCACGGTGGCTATGCCGCATGTGGCAATGACAGTGAAGATTGGTACGGACGGTTCTACACATCGTGGACCGCCGGCAGTTCGCCAAGCAGCCGCTTGAGCGATCACCTTGACCCCGACAATACTGGTAACACCGTGTGCGACACGCTTCCCGGCGTAGGCATGAGTGTGCAGCCCGCAGGCGACACTGTGCACAGCTGTGTCGGCGGATGCCAGAGCCCAATGCCCGACATGGTGGTCTACACCATTCAAAATGCTTCCCCAGATGCAATCGCATGGTCTGCATCGATTAAGGGAAGTTCCTTCTTGTCAATCAACGGCCCAAGTTCAGGCAATATCGCCCCCGATGGAACAGTCGACCTGATTGTCGTTGTTGAGGCCGATGGCTGGCTGAACGGAAGTTATGAATCGGTGCTCTCGATATTCGATGACACAAATGGCATCGAAATGAATCGCAACCACACGCTCGAGATTGGACTCACTGGCTTCGATGTAACTCCCGAGAATGACTTCATCGCCGGTGGACCGCTCGGCGGACCATTCACCACCACGCAGTCGTACACCGTGGTGAGCAATCGGCCATCGCCCTTCACAATGCAGGTCTCGGCCAATGTGCCATGGATCTCATTCAATGGTGGTGCTGGCCCTGTGGAATATGATTTCAACGGTCTCGGCGAAACCGCCGTCATCGTGGTTGGCTTCTCTGATGCTGCCGACAACTTGCCCGCAGGATTGGCCTACGGTGCTGTGACGTTTGACAATCTCGACCCAGTGGGCGAAGGCGACACAAACCGAGACGTCGTACTCGATGTTGGACGCTTTGCGTATACGGCCTACGACGTGCCAATTCCAATCGTGGATAACACCGAGATCACCAGCACGATCGAAGTCAACGATGCCTATTGCATTGGCGATATCGATATCGAGCTCGACATCACGCATACCTTTATCGGCGACCTCATCGTCGATCTCGAGGCACCCTCTGGTGTAACGGTCAGGCTGCACGGCCAATCAGGCGGTGGCGAGGATAACCTGAACGTTGTGTATGACGACGACGGTGGGACCTTGCCGGACGGGCCAGGCGAGTTGGCCGACTTCATCGGCGAAATTGTCACCGGAACGTGGACTCTGCGTGTGAGTGACAACGCTGGCGCAGACCAGGGGTCGCTTGACGCATGGACGATGAAGATTGCCTCTACAGGCGATGCTTGCCCACCTTCGTCCGCTGATATCAATACAGCAACAGATGCTGGAACGCCCGTAGACATTCAGCTCATCGGTGCGAGTTCCGAAGGGAATCCGCTTTCCTTTGAGATTACCAGTCTGCCAACCGACGGCGAACTCATCGACCCCAATGGTGGTGGGATCAACTCGGTGCCGTACACGCTCGTCTCGATGGGTGATGTCGTGACCTACTCGCCGGACAATGATTTCATTGGCGGCGATGTGTTTACGTATCGCACCTTTGATGGCGTGTACTCGGAAGAGGCGCTGGTCACCGTAGAAGTTGGGTCAATTCCCAATCCAGACGACTGCCACCAGGCGTTTGACCTTCCAAATGGCCAGTGGGACTTCAGTACGCTTAATGCAACAACTGACGGCGACGTCCATACCGATTGTGAATTTGATGGTCAGACGTATCACGACATCTGGTTCCGATACACAGCGTGTGGCGATGGCAGTTTGCTCGTCAGTACCTGCAGTGCAGCCGACTATGACACCGATTTGGTGCTGTATGAAGCGACATGTCTGGGTGGCATGCTTGCCTGTAATGATGACGCCGATGGATGTGAGGGCTACACCTCGGAGGTGTCGATCAATGTCACCGAGGGCGAAATCGTCATCATCCGCGTCGGCGGCTGGGATGACGACAGTCAGGGCACTGGTACGCTGACCATCGCAGGACCTGAGGGCAATTGTGGTCCAGAGCCCTGTGACGGCGATTTGACCGGTGATGGCGTGGTTGACGTCGATGACATTCTGGAAGCTGTTTCCGGTTTCGGCGACATCTACAGCGTTGACGACATCCTGCTGGTCTTGGAGAACTTCGGCAATTCTTGCTAGCCCCAGATAGGCAGGCATAGGCTTGCCGCACATCCAGTGAGATAGACAGAATGCATCGCCCGTGACAATGGTCACGGGCGATGTCGTTTTGCATTCCCGGGTGGTCTTGTCCTCGCTGCGCTCTACAATCAACAATTCCCATGCCTCCTTCTCCTGTGTCATTGACGTCCTCCGCTCTGGGCACCACCGGTCTGCTGCTCCAGCCCGATCTGCCTGTTTGCCAAGCGAACTTTCCGCTTGATCGATATGACGACGCATTCAAGCCATATGCCCAGGAGTACCTCGCCCTGCCAGATCACACCGCAGCAAGTGTGCTTCCTTGGCTTGACAGCTATGTACTGCCGGCAACGGACTACTTTGGGGATTCGTTGTTGCTGCTTGCGCACTTCTATATGGGTGGCGAGATCGTCTCAATGATCGAACGCTATGGCGGCGCCGTATCAGACAGTTATGTGCTGGCCTTACAAGCGCTTCGCCAGCCAGATAAAAAGGTCATTGTCGAGTCGGCCGTTCACTTCATGGCCGAGACCGTTGCCATTCTGGCAGCTGAAGATCAAGCAGTCTGGATTACCAATCCTCGTGCTGGCTGCACCATGGAAATGATGGCCAAAGATTGGATGGTTGATCCAATCGCCATTCAACTCGTTGAGCGATACGGCGACGATCTCGCGACTGTGGCCTATATGAATACATCAGGGCGACTCAAGGCCTTGGCTGGACGCACGGGCGGTGCAGTATGCACCAGCAGCAATGCGCACCTCGTCGTCGACAATATTCGTAAGACGTCTGAAAAAGTCTTCTTTGTCCCCGACACACACCTTGGCCGCAACACGGCGCATCGACTGGGTATCGATCCTGCGAAGATTGCTGTGCTACCACCACCAAGCATGCTTTCCAGAGATACCTGCCTGCATGATCTGCCCGGCGGCCTCGATACACTTGATCAGGCCGACATGATTCTTTGGGGCGGCTTCTGTGGCGTCCACACCATCTTTACGACGGACCATGTCCAGTGGTACCAAGCCAAGGGATGGGAGGTGCATGTGCATCCCGAATGCCCACTCGAGGTGGTCCAAGCGGCAGACGGGTCTGGGAGCACCAACTATCTTTGGTCCAAAGTTGCCAATGCGTTGCCCGGAGCAAAGCTCGCCATCGGCACAGAAGGGCATTTTGTCCAAAACGCTCGGCGGCTCGCTGAAAGTCGAGGCGTCGAAGTACGTCACCTTGCTGATATTCCAGACGCCACTGCTGCCGGGTGTGGCTGCGCTACGATGAGCCGAAATGACCCCCCGCATCTTGCTGGAATGCTCGATCTGCTCAGACGAGGCGAAGCTCCGGAGATCAATCGTGTGTTGCCAGGTGACCAGATCGATGATGCTTCTGGCACCCGAACACGGCTCTCGTCATCGGAGCAAGCAATGCTCGTCCACGATGCCACGCTGGCCCTCCAGCGGATGATCGATATCACCGAGGCGGGAATGGGATGAACAAACTGCCCACAGGAGTCTCGCCGGATCGTGTCGCAACCATGAGGTTTGATGTGGTTGTTGTTGGCTCCGGCGCAGCTGGTTCGACGTGCGCATTGGCTGCAGCTGCGAGAGGACTTCGGGTCGCCGTAGTTGCAAAGGGTGCGAGTACCGATACCAATACAAGTTGGGCCAGAGGCGGCGTGGCAGCGGTGCTGGCTGATGATGACTCCGTTGATCAACACGTTGCAGACACACTTGCATGCGGCGGTGTGCTTTGCGATGAGGATGTCGTGCAGACTGTCATTTCCGGTGGACCTGAGGCGATCGAACGCCTGATGGCCCTTGGCGCAAGCTTTGATCGCAGTGAAACCGGATCGCTTGCACTTGGACGGGAAGGTGGACACACGCGTCATCGCATCGTTCACGCCTCTGGCGACGCGACTGGCCCCGCTGTGCAGCAAGCACTGCGGAGCGGCATTGCACAGGCTGATCGCATCACGATGTTCGGTGACGCTTTTGCGTTGGATGTGTTGACCGACCAGCATGGTCGGGTTCGTGGTCTGTTGGCCAAACTTGATGGTGGGCAAGTCGTTGCGTTACAGGCATCCGAAGTGGTCCTTGCAACTGGAGGCGCAGGACAAATCTACCGTGAAACAACGAATCCGGTACTTGCTACCGGTGACGGTCTTGCGATGGGCCTGCGGACCGGCGCCGTGGCACGTGATCTGGAATTCTTTCAGTTTCACCCCACTTGTTTGTACATCGCCGGTGCAGCCCGAGTACTGATTAGCGAGATTGTTCGTGGCGGCGGCGGTGTACTGCGTGATCGTGATGGCGATCGCTTCATGCCAAGTACCCATGCCGACGCAGAACTCGCCCCGCGTGACGTCGTCACGCGAGCAATCACCACACGCATGGCGAACCTTGGCGACACCAATGTATTTCTGGATCTCAGTGAGATTGCAGGCGATCCACACCAGTTGTATCCAGGCATCAGTCGGACCTGCGCAGCATTCGGAATAGACATCGCTACCGATCCGGTTCCAGTTCGCCCAGGAGCCCATTACATGATCGGTGGTCTGAAGACTGACATCGATGGCCGAACCAGTACACCTGGGCTGTGGGCAGTCGGTGAGTGTGCCAGTTCGGGCCTGCATGGCGCCAACCGCATGGGCTCGAATTCGCTGCTTGAAGGGCTTGTCATTGGGCACCGATGCGGGCAATGTATCGATCCAACCGACTATGCATCCGCCCGAGTGAACCCAGATACTGGTGAAACCACCCCGCCAGTGAGGCTGAACCTCACTGATCTGACCTATTCGATGAAGGCGCTGATGTCTCGCCAAGTTGGCGTCGAGCGAACCGGTGAGCAACTTCTATCGGCTCAGATGCAATTAGCCTTCTGGTCGGATGTCACCGAGCGACTTGCTCCGCCAGTTCCCCAAGCATGGGAACTTCGCAACATGCTCTTGATTGCAGAGGCGATGTCGCACTCGGCGGCAAGCCGTGAAGAATCACGAGGCGCACACTGCCGAAGTGACTTCCCAGATATACAAGCCGAGGCAGCTCACACAGAGTGCACGCTCAATGGGCCGACATTTGAAATTTCTCGAATGATGGCGGCGAGGGTGAGTACGTGAAATCAGCTGAGCCGCTTCCCCTCGAAGCGTCGTCGATTCTTCGAACGTGGTGGCCGCTCGCTGCGAGTTGGCTCTTGATGGGCGTCGAACTGCCTGCTATCAGCGGCGTGGTTGGACGACTCCCGCAGGCGGAGATCATGCTCGCTGCATTTGGTGGCGTGGTGTTTCCAATTGCGTTGCTGATTGAGTCCCCCATCATCATGATGCTTGCAGCGTCAGCCACTTGGAGCCGCGACACCGAGTCGTTCCGTCAACTCGAGCGATTCATGGTCCGGCTATCAATCGGTTTGACGGTGCTGGCGGCAGTCATTGCCTTTACGCCGCTCTACCGACTTGTTGTGGTGCCCCTGCTTGATGTCCCCGGGCCTGTTCAGGCTCCAGCTCATTTGGGCCTACAAATCATGGTGTTTTGGACGTGGGCCATTGCCGACCGCCGCTTTCGACAAGGTGCACTGATCAAGTTTGGTCACCGTGCCGCGATCATTCAAGGGACGATTGTTCGGCTCATTGTGACCTTCATGTCTCTCTGGCTGTTTTGGCGAAACGGGTTCAGCGGTATTGTGACTGCAACGGCCAGCCTGTCACTTGGCGTCTTTGCAGAAGCCGCATTTGTGCGAATGCGAGCGAAGCAGTTGCTTCCGGGCACATTGCAGGCGGCCGCAACTGCTTTGAGCAAACCACATGCAACTTCGCTGCTTGCCTTCTATGTCCCACTCGCGTTGACACCCATGCTGGTGTTGGCAGCCCAGCCGATTGCGACAGCAGGAATCACGCGGATGCCACTGCCGCTAGAGGGGCTCGCCGTATGGGGACCGCTTGGCGGCTTGGCGTTTTTGATGCGATCTGCGGGGCTGGCCTTCAATGAGGTGGTCATTGCCCACGCTGACGAGCCCGGAGCCGAGGCGAAGTTGCATCGATTTGCATGGGGTTGGGGCATGGGGTTCACACTCGCCCTTGGCATCATCGCAACAACCCCGCTGGCTGACCTTTGGTTTCAAGACGCCATGGGCCTTGATCCGAAACTTGCAGACCTTGGTGTGGCTGCCCTCTGGCTTGCCGTACCCCTGCCGATCCTGACTTTTTTGCAATCGCACTGGCAGGGCCTGCTTGTTCATCAGCACCGAACTCGAGCGGTGACCGGCTCGGTAGGCCTCTTTCTGATTGTGACGGTGCTGATCATTGTGGCGGGGGTACTCATAGGCCGGTGGTCTGGGCTGGAGGTGACCCTCTTCTCCTTCACCGTGGGAAATGCCGCCCAGTTATTCTGGCTTCGTTATAAGTGGCGAACCGAAGGCGGAAAAAGTCCGGAACAGCCCGAAATGGGCACGATTGTGCCAGAGCCATTCTAAAAAACGGGGAACCAAACAGTCGATTTAGGCGGATTGATAGAGCGTACGGCCTCATATGCGGTACATTGAGGAGATACCATCGGCTACTTGTCGGTAGTTAGAAAGACACCAGTAGGCCATCTAAGTGCCTGCCAAAGAGAGGATTGAGAAATATGCGAGTTTCACTTTTTGCTTCGCTCTCACTTGCCATGATTGGCGGCGGGATGCTTGCTTCAACCCAGTCGGCATCTGCAGGGCTAGATTTCTATGACGTCACCACAGTGTTTGTGGGCGAAGACGGCTACGGTGGCGGCGGTAACGACATCGAATATTACGGCGCATCAGGCGGAATCGGAGCCTGGGCCGTCGGTACGACCGCCTGTAACGAAGGCAATATTGTTGCCCCTTGGTACGGCGGTACTACTGATGTGCCAGTTATTGCTCAAAACATCTACCGCTACAAGAGTGGACGATTTGAACAGATCGGCGTGAGTTGGCTGAAGCACAGTTTCTGTGCGGTGAGTGAACCTGGCTGTGGCAGTTGCCAGAGCACTGGATGCAACACGCTGGGTATCGGATGCGCTGACACCTATTGGGCCGATCTCAATGCCAATGTGGATGCCCCGCGGAGCGAGATCAACGCTACAACCGGAGAGTATGCATACCCATTCTCGATTGCACCCAGTGGCCCATCAACGATCCGTGCCCGCATCCAAGTGCTTCCCGCTGACATCGAACCCAGTCAGAATTCTGGCGCTCAGTACTGGATCGAAGGCCAATACGTCGAGCCAGGCGAAAGTGTCTGGGACGTGCAGAACAACAATGCTTCATGTCGAGCAGTGCGATTTACTTCATCAACAAACTGCACGGGATTGTCCCCGACGCAATTCAGAGTTCCTGCAGTGACTCGATGGGCACAAGTCGATCCAAATGCAACCGTGGTTGAAGTATTCACAGATGAAACAGGACAAGGCGGCGAAGGTATTGCTAATGGACTGCTTCACTTTGGCAATGCTGTGAGCTCAAACAGCGACGGTTCCCATCACTACGAGTATCTCATTCACAATCAAACCTCTCATCGTTCTGTTGGCTCATTCAGCATTCCTGTGCCAGAATGCGTCGAGATTTCAAATGTTGAGGTTCGTATGCCGCAGTATCACTCTGGTGAGACGATTCAGAACACGCCTTGGACGTATGAGCGTTCGAAGGGCTTGCTGACATTCTCAACCCCAGCACATACATCGGCCAATAACTCCACTGGCCCCGCTATCCGCTGGGGGACCTTGGTGAACTTTCGCTTCGATTCAGATGCAGCACCAGGCGAAGCCGGTGGCGTGCTCGGACTTTGGCGTTCGGGCCCTGGCGATTCTTTCTACTACGTCAGTCTCGGTGCGCCGTCTTGCGAAGATGACCCTTGCCCGTCTGACCTTAATGACGACGGGGTTGTGAATGTGGACGATCTTCTGCTGGTTGTCGGTGGATACGGAACGCCAGATGGCGACGTGAACGGAGACGGCGTCGGCGATGTCAACGACATCCTGCTCGTCATTGAAGACTATGGCAACAATTGCTAAGCCTTCCGCTCAACCCTTGATTTGATCCCTCACGACGGGTCCAGCATTGCTGGGGCCGTCGTGGGTCTTTTTTGGGCCCCCTGATTTTGCGGCTACAGCTTGAGATATGCCGTTTTTTCAATCATTCTTGGACCCAAGGACGGAGAATTGCGGACCAATACTTGCTTTCTTGGCACATTGTCATAACGTCCTTATGGAGAGGATTTGTACGGCCCAATGGCCCAAAGGACCACTGAGCGTGATTGAGAGTACACACCAGTGAATCGAATAACCCGGTAAACTGATTTGGCCACTGTGTGCAGTGGCGAGATGCGTTGATTGACCCGCGGCCCCATATGGCCCATTGCAGGAATAAACACACTGATGAACCAACGACTAAACACCTCTCGGAACTTGCCTACACGGCGAGCATTTACCCTGATCGAGCT
>JAQWLT010000008.1 GCA_029247205.1 Phycisphaerales bacterium
GCAATGGTGCCGGCCAATGAAAGCTTGAAGAAATCGGTGGCCCCCTACAGATAGCGGGCTAGGATCAGGACTGTCAACTCAAAGGGGAGTTCACCCAGCCCATGCCAACTCGACTCAACTTGTGCATTGCCTTGACCGCTGGACTCCTGATGTGCCCCACCACGAACGCCCACCCTGGCCACGACCCAGTCGACTTTGCAACCCAACTTTCAGATGCGTTTCAAACGGCTGCGAAACGCATCAAGCCATCTGTTGTTCGTATTGGGACAGGGAAAGTGATAGATCAACACGGCAAGCGGCGGCGATCTCGAAACCCGTATATCGAAGGAACGGGGTCGGGTTTGATCATTTCAGAGCCTGGGCACATCGTGACGAACTTCCATGTCGTCGCCAGTGCTGACATCGTCATGGTCACACTGCACGATGGCCGCCAATTTGAAGCTGAGACGGTCGGGCTCGACCGCGGGGCCGACCTCGCCGTCATTCGCATCGATGCAACCGATCTTGTGCCCGCGAAATTCGCTGATGAAGCCGAAGTTGGGCAGTGGGTACTCGCCGTCGGTAGTCCCTTTGGACTCTCGCACTCCTATAGCGCCGGCATCGTCAGCGCCACAGGACGATCGAATCTTGGCCTCAGTCGATTTGAGCACATGATTCAAACCGATGCCGCAATCAATCCTGGCAATAGCGGCGGGCCGCTCATTGACTTGCACGGCCGAGTCATCGGACTCAATGCCGCAATCAAAACGACCACCGGCAATGGCGCCGGCGTTGGCTTTGCCATTCCGGTTGACATGGTGCGACGGGTCACCGACTCACTCGTACAGGGCGGACGCCCCGAACGCGGCTTCTTTGGCGTCACACTGCGCAATCGCAACGCTGCCGTTCGGGAGCAGTTCGGCGCAGATGCACCGCTGTGCGTTGTTCGAGGCGTCTTTGATGGATTCCCAGCTGACCAGGCGGGCATACAAGCAGGCGACATCATTGTTGCGATTGCTAATAAGCAGGTCCGAGATCTTGCTGAAGTGCAACACGCCATCGCTGTCCTACAGCCAGACTCGCCCTGCAGCGTGACGGTTGAGCGTAACAACGCGTCACACATCCTAAGCGTGACCCCCACGTCGCGGCAAAGCAGCAATCGACTTCCAACTCAGAGCCCGTAGATCGCGCCCAACTTGCCTTCGAGATAGTCCATCAGATAGTCCGCCGACAGCGGCGAGCCAGTCACGACTTCACACAAGTCCGCTGGCAAGTGACGACGCCCTTGCTTATGGATATTCTCATTAAGCCATGTACGAAGTGGCTCAAATTCGCCGGTAGCGAACCCGTCTTCAAGACCTGGCATCGCTCTCTTGGCGGCATCAAAGAACTGTGCTGAGTAGAGATTGCCAAGCGTGTACGTTGGGAAGTAGCCCATCGACACCATGGACCAGTGCACGTCCTGCAAGCAACCATTGGCGTCGTCCGGTACCTCGATGCCGAGATACTCACGGTACCGCTCGGCCCAGGCAGCGGGCACATCGGCAGCGGCGAGATCACCCTTGAGCAGCAACCGCTCGATCTCAAAGCGAATCATGATATGCATGTTGTACGTTGCCTCGTCGGCTTCGACACGAATGAGGCTTGGGCTGACGATATTCGCGCCGCCATACACCGCGCTCAGATCGAGCGTGTTCACGGCATCGCCAAAGTGCTGTTTTAATCGAGGGTGGCACCACTGCCAGAACTGCTGCGAGCGACCCACTTGGTTCTCCCACAATCTGCTCTGTGACTCGTGAATGCCAAGCGAGACCGCCTGCCCCAGCGGAAGAAGCGCCTGGTCCTGCCGAAGTCCTTGCTCGTAAATGCCGTGTCCGCACTCGTGCATCGTCGAGCCGATGGCATCGTTGACATTGTTCTCGTGAAATCGCGTCGTGATGCGTACATCACGGGGGTGAAAACTCGTGCAGAATGGGTGCGTGGAGACATCCAAACGGCCACGCTGAAAGTCAAAGCCGATACTTGAAGCGATGTCGCGTACAAATGCCTCTTGGGCATCGACGGGTAACTTTACTTCGTTGAATGCATTGCTTGGTGGAGTGCTCGAACCCATGATGCGATCGAGAAGGTTCTGCAGACGCACGCGAAGCGGCGTGAAGACAGACTCGACCCACGCTGCTGTGCAGCCGGGCTCGTAATCCTCAGCCAACGCGTCCCATGGCTCACCACCCTCGGCCCAGCCAAAACAGTCGGCCTTATGCCGCAAGAGTGTGACCACTTTCTCAAGCCATGGCTGAAACTGCGAGAAGTCGTTATTGCGGCGGGCTTCGGCCCAATTATGCTGCGCCTGCGAGGCGAGTTGGGCTTCCTCAGCAACAAGTGCAGACGGGATACACGTGGAGCGATCGTAATCTTTCCGAAGCCGCTGAATCGTGACCGCTTCATCTGAATCGCAGTCACCAACAATGTCCGGCGCTGCCTCACATGCTGCGATCATGTCGCCAACTTCGGAAGATGTCCTTCGCTCATGCGCGACTCTCGCAAGGACGGCAAGCTGGGCGCCTCGAGGCTCCACGCCCTGAGGTGGCATCTTGGTCTCTTGATCCCACTGCAATACAGCCCCACACCGAGCGAGTCTACTGTCGTCAAGAACGCGCTCAATCAAACGGGCGTAGGTGGGATTCGTCGTGGTTGCAGTGTTGGTTGTCATAGCGTGTCCTTACTCTGACGATTTTAAATATGTTTGCCCCATCGCAACAACCCAGCCTACCACAACACAGCCCGGGCCCGTCTCTTGAAGACTGGCCCGGGCGGAAGAGATCATTGGAGATTGTGAATCAGGACTACTCCTCAAGAATCACGAGCACTGCTGATGCATTCGCGTCTGTCCGAGCCTTGACCAAGTCCAGTGCCGAGCGACCAGAGTTGTCCTTGGCATTCTTGTCAGCGCCCTTGTCGAGCAGCACTTTGATCTTGTCTGCCGAACCGTTCGCATGTGATGCCGCTGCGAGCAGCGACGTCTGGCCGACACGATTACGAGCCGAGTGAGAAGCGTTTGCAGCAAGCAGTGCCTGCATTCCTTCGATCTTTCCCGTCTTGCATGCGTGCATAAGCGGCGTGGAACCATCGATGCCGTCGCCAGCTTCGATGTTGGCACCCGCTTCAATCAACATTGGGATGGCCTTGGGGTCACCAAATCCGGATGCCCAAATCAGCGGCGTATAGCCAGTAGCGCTGCCGACTGTCTCGACCTGCGCACCAGCATCTAGAAGATCCTGCACAGACTCGGCATCACCGAAGCCCGCAGTCCAAGCCAACGCACCGCCGATGAAACTGTCACGTAGGTTGACGTCTGCGCCACGATCGATGAGCAGGCGAACCGCCTGCGGACTCTTGGAAGTACCTGCATGCATAAGGGCCGTGCGACCGACGCGGTCGGTCTGGTTGATATCAACACCTGCATCAAGCAGGACAACCATCATCTCAACATTGCCTTCCTTGCCAGCGATTGCAAGTAGTGGCGTACCCGAATCATCGGTACCCGCTGCGTTGGCTTCACCCTTCAGACGCTCTTTTACTTCGGCAGTCTTGCCGCGACGAACGAGGTTTGCCAGCGACTGTGTGCGGGGCGTTGCAAGACCCGTCGCTTGTCCGCTTGCAGTCAGACCAGGGCCAGCCTGTTGCTGCCCCTTGGTGTCCTTGGCGCCTGGGGAAGCATTGCCAGCGTTCTTCCGAATATCGCCACGCTGCTCTGCATCCAACTTCACAATCGTAAAATGTTGGCTGCACTTGGGATGATCAAAGTAGAACGTCACGCGGGAGTTCTTGGCTGTGTCGAGGAAAGCATCCCAGTCGAGAGACACTTCCTGCGAAACACCGGCTTCCTTGTTCAACTCACCCTTCACGATAGAAGGCTGGACATTGAGAATCTTGAAAGGCGTTTCGTCAATTGACTGAAAGACAATCTTCCCGTCTGGATTTTCGTTGATGCCAACTCGGTCGGGCAACATCGTCACGTAGGCAATCGACTTGCCTTTCACTGGAACCTTGAGTTGGGGATAGCCTTCGATGGTGAAGGTCACTGTCTTGTTCAGCACTCGAGCGGTGGGGCCGCCTCGCATGCGGACAGTGACTTGAGTTTCTTCGCCCGGCTGCAAGACGGTATTTCGCTTGAAGTCAGCAGTCGTGCAACCACATGAGGCTTTCGCCGAGACAACCGTCACAGGCTTGTCGCCATTGTTCTTAAGCATGACATTGCCAGCCTTGGTTTCGCTGGTCGAGAACTCGCCCAATTCAATGATCGGGGGATCTGCCTCAATGATCTGGACCCGCTCCGGAGCGCCTGCAGCGGGGGTCACATTAGCTGGGGGACGAAGCAAGCCGCCAGTAGGACCAGCTGGCGTCGTTGGCTGAGCCGTCGGGGTCGGTTGGTCTGGTTTCGGCGTAGAGGTCGGATTGTCCTGCGCCAGTGCCATGGTGGAGGTCATTAATGACAACCCCCCAACAAGCAGGGCTGTGCGGCCAATTTGGGTGATTGTTCTGGTCAACTTCATGCGACTGGTCCTCAATCGTGGTTCATTCACGTTCAATTTGCTCCAGCCCACACAGGAGCATTCCTGATCTCTTCGGAATTGGGGCATCCTACTGGAAATCCCGTAGCAAGTGCCCCTTCTCAACGATCAAGGGGCACCATCTCAACGTCACTTCGGCCACTCAATTGCAGCGATTGACTCAATCCCTGCGAATTCTTGCACGTTGTCGTCGGTCTACGTCCAAGTCCAACTTGAAGTTCTTGGGCTCGAGCAAGAATTGCCGGGGCGGTATGAATAGATCGGTTCCAGAACGCCACCCAAGGCGGTAGCCTGCCCGATTCCCCCCTAGGAGCCCCCCATGGATCCCTCACCAACACCGTTGCCACCTCATCTTGAGCGTCCACACTTGAGGAGGGTCCTTCCTCAGCCAGTAAATAATGAGCATGGACAGCAGGGGCTGGCCCTGCGTGACCCACTCATGTTATGCCGGCAGACCATCGTCATTCCTGTTGAGATGGCCCAGGCACTGCAACATTTCAACGGCGAGTGGACTCAGGACAACATTGCGACGAATCTCAAGGCTCCTGCCGAGGCCGTCTCAACATTGGTCGCCAAACTCGATGAACTTGGGCTGTTGTGGGGGCCCACATCCAAAGATCTGGAAGAGGCAATGCTGAGGAGTATGCACGCCGAGGGCATGTTGCCGCTTCGGCAAAGCGGCATGCTTGGCGAGACACCCAAAGCCTGCCACGACACATTGGACACTTGGCTTGATGCCACTGAGGACCCTGAACTTTCATTTCAGCCAGCCGGTCTCTTCGCTCCACGCATCGATTACTCCGGCGCTGTTGAGGTATACGCTGGCCTCTACCACGCCATCCACGATCAACACATCACCCGCGTGCTCCTCCTCGGCAATAATCAGTTTGGAATTGGCGATGGCGTGATTGGGACACGGCTGGGCTTCCAAAGCCCGATGGGGCAACTGGAGTGCGACACCGAATTCGTCGATGCTTTGGTTGGTCATTTGGGCGAAGGTTTCACTAGCGATGAAATCGATCATGTCGCATCGCATTGCATCGAAATGCAGGTGCCATGGATTCAACAATGCATCGGCAGACCCAAGGTCGTCGGCGTGCTGCTTCCGAATCCACTTGAGCCAACAATAGACGATGAGCCAAGCGTGACGACCGAGGCATTTATTGCTGCGGCGCGTGAGGTGATCGCGGCTTCCGAAGGCCGAACTTTAGTCATCGGAGCAGGAGACCTGAGCCATATCGGCCCGCAATTCGGTGAACCGCGTGCCATCGATGCACAGCGGCAAGCTGAGGCAGATCACACCGATCGCGAACTCATCGCCACGTTCTCCAAGGGCGACCCCGAGGCGTTCCTCTCAGCTATCAAGTGGAATGCCAATGCCAATCGTTGGAGTGGCATTGGCGCCATGATGGCGTTGCTGGGCATCGTGCAACCAAGCACGATCGAAATGATCGATTACCACCAGCACCCCTTAGATGATCAGGGCCATGCCATGATTGCATCGGTTGGGTTGGCACTCGGAACGTGATTGCGGTCGTCCAACGAGTATCCTCGGCTTCAGTTGATATCGCAGCCGAAGATGTGCAATCAGCAATCAGCAGGGGCCTATTGGTTCTCGTCTCCATCGAGCCGCGTGATACCGCGGACGATGTTGCTTGGATGGCAAACAGACTCGCCAACCTGCGGATCTTTCCCGATGAGCAGAATCGGATGAATGAGTCTGTGGCAGATGTCGCTGGCAGCGTGTTGCTGATCAGCCAGTTCACCCTCTCAGGCAACTGCACCAAGGGAAATCGGCCAAGTTTCATATCAGCCGCCTCGCCCGAGCAGGCCGAACCTATGTACGAATCATTGACGATGGCCATTCGTGGTCATGGCCTGTTGGTTCAAACCGGCGTTTTTGGTGCGGCCATGAAGGTACAAAGCACCAACGAGGGTCCCGTCACCCTCATCATCCATACCCCAGAGCGATGATTCTCTCTTTTTTTAATGGGAAGGGGAACCCCGTGGGATTGACTGACGAATACATGACCATAACTCAGCCCCCCCCACAAGGAGCCTGTGCGTTGGCGGTCAACGGCGGGCTCTTTTTTTTTTTCTGGCGAGAAAGGAAAGAGGGCAAGAAACAGGGCATTGCCTTCCTCTTGACGCGTGTTAGCCCCTCTCCAAGGCTCGAACTGCGGCTTGCATGTCCTCCCACATCTGACCACGCACTTGCTTCGTATAATTTCGCAGCAAGTAGGCCGGGTGAAATGTCGGTACGACTGCGATAACAAGCGAAGACCCTGGATCTCTCCATTCGGCCATCTGCCCTCGTAGCTGCATAATGCCCGTTTCAGTCGACAAGAGGAGTTGAGCGGCCGGACCGCCAAGCGCAACGATGACCTTCGGGCGGATCAGCCGAAGTTGTGCATACAGCCAGGGTGCCGCCAATTGGACTTCCTCAGGCAGCGGCCTGCGATTCTCTGGCGGATGAGCTTTCAGTACATTGCAGATATAGACCGACTCGCGCGAGAAGCCCATCGCATCGATGATTTCATCAAGTTTTCGGCCAGCAGCACCCATAAAGGGTCGCCCGAGACGGTCCTCATCGCTGCTGGGGGCTTCACCAACGAAGACGAGTTCAGCGTCTGGGTTCCCCTCGCCAAAGACGCACCGGGTCGCACCAGAGAGGCTCTCGCAGAATGGAAACTGCGACGTAACCATCGCCTCCAAAGCCTCTAGCGTGGATGGCATGGGATGACAATCATGGAAATCCGTAAGCGAATCGCCATCCTTTTTAAGCCCTGCATGCTTCGGCACAGGCATACAGGGAATATCCATCGCCACATCAGCCCGCGCAAGCAGAATATCACTACCTAAGAGTGGTTTTTGATTTTTTTTGACCATCCGCAACTCTTGACTCCATGCCGATTTCCATGCCCTCAATGACCCCCCTTGCGAACCATTCTTCACAAGGTTTCAAGTTCAGGGCTTGCCATTTGAGCAATGTCCGCAACAATACACGCAGTCCAGCAATACGATGGTGGGGCCTCGGAGGCCACATCCTGCTCATTGGACATGCAAGACGCTTGCGTAGACCCATAGAAGGAACGGATTCAAGACATGGCAACGCACCAACCGACCACCGCTCTTCAGCCCTACGGCATGCTGCTCTTTCGAGGGCCTGTGCATCCCGAGTTTTTCAAGATTGCCGGACGTAAACAGTCGAGCCATGCTGACTTTGACTTTGAGGCCTGGATTTTCCCAGGCGGCCACGTCCTGCGGTTTGAACACGCCACCACCACATTATGTGAAGTGGTCACTGACACAGTAACTGAGCTTCCCGAGCGGGGTTTGGTGACAACGCTTCCATGTAACGGCGAACGTGACTTTGAGGAGGTCTTCGGTGACCGCATTACCTTCGTCACCTCGATTCAAACTGAGACACTCTCCGAGCATCTCTACCTCGGCACCTATCAAGAGATGCTTGAGCACGGCACAGATCCAGCACACCTCATGACAACATGGAAAGAATCCGGGGATCACCCAAGCCTATCGCTCATCGAGTTCCAGCGTTACCACGACCAAGTACATGTGCAAACCTACCATCTACGGGGGGACACGCTCAGCGTCCTTCGTACGCAATCTATTTTGCAAGCAGGCGTTGAAGACACTGAAGAAAATGAAAGCAAGGCCGGGGGCGGCTGATCTGATCCATCAACAAAATCTCTGCGGGCTGCATCGTTCAAAGGTGCAGCCCGCTGTGCGTACAGTCACATCGGCGTTACTATCGCTGTGAACAACCCCCCCGCTGAACGCGGCCCGACGAGGTGACCCTATGTGCGAGCGTCCACCCGAATCTTCCGTAGCCCACATTCGATTTGGCAGCGTATTTCGATTCGGCTCGATCCTTGGAGCAATCGGTGCGGCGCTCAACCCAAGACGCATTGGCATTGCCATGTTTACGCTCGCCTTGCTCGTTGGCGGAGGTAGATTTTGGGACGCAGTATCAACATCCAGTGACTCCACTGACGTTCGCCCTTTCAACTACGTTGTAGAACAAGCCGAACAGTTTGGCGCAAACCTTGTTACTGCAACGTTGAAAGCTGAACCCACCGCGTTTGCATCTGCATTACAGTCAATTTTGTGGGATCTGCCCTCAACGCTCTGGACCAATGGCAATGCCCTCTTCGTCATTCTGTTTGGCCTCTGGACGGCCGCCGCGCTTGCCTTTGGTGGCGGGCTATTGTGCAGACTTGAGGCCGTAGGAACAACAGGCCAAGACAAAGATCCACTCGGCCCGGCAATGGCCATGGTCATTTCTCGCTGGATCGCATTCTTTGGCGCGCTTGTGATGCCCTTGGTCCTCGCTGGTGTATTGGCATTTATCCTGCTGCTCTTTGGACTGCTGTTCTTCAGTTTTCCAGTGATTGATGTACTCGGCGGATTGTTCTATGGAATTGCACTGGTACTTGGCCTTGGTATCTCACTGCTGCTGCTTGGATTCGCCGTATCATGCCCACTACTCCTTCCAGCGGTGGCAGCCGAGAATTGCGATGGCCCCGACGCCATGCACCGCGCCATTGCATATGTCGTAGCGTGTCCACTTCGATGGTTGCTCTACCTATTCACAATTTTGCTTGGCTTGGCGATGGGTTTGCTGCTCGTGTTGACGGTCTCAGAATTGACCGTCCATATGACCGGATCACTTGTCAATCAATGGGCTGGGGGTGAGTCGCTTTCGCATGCCAACGCAGCCATGAACGGAACTGACTCGGCAGATGCCGTTTGGCACACGCAGTGGGCTGGAGGATTGGTTGCCTTTTGGATGGGGCTTGTGCAGTGGATTGTTGCGGGCTGGTCACTGGCCTATGTGATGTCGGCATCGACTCGAGCCTATCTGCTCCTTCGCCTGAGCTGTGACGGACAAGACGAGCGTGAGATCTGGTGGCCGGGCTTGATTCGCGGCACACTTGCCCCAAACCCGCCTTCTTCTCCCGATCCCGTTGAGTAGATCGCACATTCAGCAAGTTGCTGCCAATAAACAACTTGCTGAAAAAAAGAGCCTTGATGAAGCTGCAATGACGGTGCCGGCCAAGCCCTTCCCAATGCATGCATTAGCGGCCCTGCTACAATGCGGATTGTCCCTGTCCCTGTTACCTCTTCCAGTTTGGAGAAATCGGTTTGAAAATCTTTGTAGGAAATATGAGCTTTGATACCAGTGAAGATGGCCTTCGCGCCGCATTTGCCGCACACGGCAATGTCGAAGACGTCGCTGTCATTACTGATCGAGATACTGGCCGCCCCCGCGGCTTCGCATTCATCACTATGCCTGATGAGGCAGCACGTGCCGCAATTGAGGCTCTGAATGGATCAGATCTTGACGGACGTGCACTCAACGTGAACGAGGCCCGCCCCAAGACTGACCGTGGTGGTGGTGGTGGTGGTGGTGGCCGCAGTAGAGGCAACTGGTAGTCCACCGTGGCGAGAAAGACGCAGCACTCGTTTGCGAAACGGCAACGGGAGCAAAAGAAGGCCGAGAAGGCAGCACAAAAGCGGGCCAAACGCGAAGAGCGTTTGAATCCGACATTGTCTGAGGACGAGGTCGAAGGCATCGAGCATGCGGAGTCGGTTGAGATCGACGTCGCCAATGAGATGCCAAAGTCTAGTGAATGAGTAGTCAGGGCAATAGGCCCTCATCTATGACATATTCAAACGGCCTGTCACTCAGTGACAGGCCGTTTCTCTTTCTCTATCACGCACGCTGCATGACTGCAAACTGAAAAGACTGCTGAGATCCCCATGGGGTGGTGTGCGTATGACAGAACGATCGCACAAGAGAAAATGAATGTCCGAATACCGTCTCGAGTTGCGCAGCGTCATACCGCTGCACAGGCAGCCCGCTGCACTTCATAGGTCCGTCGATACCAAATGTGCCAACCACCAAGTACCCACCTTGATGGACCGATCGCTCAAGAAACCGACAGTATGCCTCGCGATCAACATCACTCGTGAGAAAGTGGAAGACTGCGCGGTCATGCCAAAGATCGAATGAGCCCAGGCTTGGCGAAGCCGTTACATCACCGACAATCCATTGCACTTGGCTTGCGACTTCGCCGCCCCGCTGCTTGGCACGCTCGATGGCCATCGCTGAGATGTCCATGGATGTGACTGCAAAGCCTGCCGCAGCGAGTTGGCACGCAAGCAACGAAGCGCCCCCACCGACATCAATGACAGACCCGCATGGAGGAGCGAATTCAGTAATGAGTTCCCGCGAAAGCGTCGGGTCGTCCTGATGCCAACTCACCTCAGCTTCGTCTTTCGTTTGGTACACATGCTCCCAATGCGCAGTTCGATCTTGTAGCGGCGTATCTGGATCTTGTTTGTGGAGGGGACTCATTGGTTGGGGAATCACTTTCGCTAGTAATGCAGCCGATCCGACAGGGCGTGGAATTCCTGCCACACCTTCCGCATCTCATGGCGACCAACTTCCACCGCCGGAAGTGGCCGATCTGGGCCCGGCAGGTTTATGGCTTGATAGATCGCGACATCATCGAAGTCGCCATAGTCCTTCGCATCCTGGATGGTCGCTGCGTAATAGACAGCGTCGATGCGGGCCCACCATGCAGCCGCATAGCACATCGGACACGGCTCGCAACTTGTGTAAAGCGTGCAGCCAGAGAGAATGTGCGATTCGCGTTTCTGGCACGCTGCTCGAATCGCAACGATTTCACCGTGGCTGGTGGGGTCGTGTTGCGAAAGCACCTGATTCACACCTTCCGCGATGACTTCGCCATTCTGAACGATGACGCATCCGAACGGACCACCCACTTTCTCCACGATGGCATTGTGATGGGCTAATTCAATGGCTCTTCGAATGAAGTTGGCATGCTCGGTCATCTTGGTGTTTCCCAACGCAAAGAGCTGGTGTGTGGTGAGTGTGAATCACAATACCGCAGGCACGCTGCTGTTTGACGCGAGCACTGCGCTATTCCTTTGTCGATTGTTGTCCAGAACGCAAGAGTGTGGCAATTGCTGAGTCGAGCATCGCAAAATCTTGATTCTCCTGCGCATTCTCTGGATCTTTTGACGGGAACAAAACCGGTCCTGGATGCACGAATCGAATGATGCCGTCTTCATCAACCAAAATGCTGATGCTCGTTGCCGCTCGCTGCCCGGTGTTCAGATAGGCCGTACGTAGAACCTCCCACGATTCATCTACAGCGATTTCTCCTCGAAACCCGTGCGAGTGGGCCGCCCCGCGAATAAAGGCGTCATCGATGGGCCTCGGTGGCTTGGGGTGGTACACCCCGACGATGCGTAGGCCATCGCTTCCGTACTTGTCGCGGAGTTTGTCCATTGCAGGAAGCGAATCACGGCAGTATCCGCAGCCGTCGGTCCACCAACGGTAGAGCGTGAGTTTCGGTATGACAGATTTCTCTGCTGTCTCGACCGAAGACGACTGTTCAGCCTTGGGCTTGATCCACCGCGTAAAGGAAGGCTTGGAGAATGTTTCGCCAATCACATCTTGACCACCCCTCGCAGTCGGAAGCGTTTGTACTGATGGGTGCTGCGGTTCTGCAAGCAGTCGAGTGATGAGTGCGTAACCAGCGTCTGGCGTGACATGAAAGTCGTTGAAACGAACAACGCCGCTGCGATCAATGATGATCGTCCACGGCGTGCCACCGGTTCGGTAGTTGCGCATCAGTTTGGATGGTTTGCCCGAAGTGCCAGAGTGCCCGATCGGAATCTTGAGGTCATACCGCTTTGCTGCTTCGAGTGCCTTCGCCGGCGTATTACTGTCGTAGCCTTCGAAGGTCGTCTGTACTGCCACAAAGACGACATCATCTTCTCCATCAAAGCGTTTGATGAGTTGCTGGAGAGTCGGGAATCCCTTTGAGTGGCAGCCCGGGCACCATGACTGAAAACCATAGAGATAGATGACCTTGCCACGAAATCTGCCAACCTCGGGTTCAGCGGCCCCTGGTGGAGTTTGAACCCAACTGTCTACATGCCATGGCGGCGCTGCCTGGCCGACAATACCCCTGGGCTGAGCCGCTGCGATTGAACAGAAGCCGCAGAGCAATAGAACGCCAAGTTGAGCCCACCGATTGGAAGTTGATTTATCTTCTTTATCCACCGGCACTTAGCATTTCCTATTTTGAGAAACCACTGACTCGCAAGTATATGAAAGTGACCCTTGATCGGCATGGACCGGCGTTCTGCCCAACCTTACTCGGGGACATGCCGCTGCCATCGCCAGCGATGGAGCCTCGGAGTGACCATGAATCCGGTTTTTGTTGTCTTGCCCCGTGAACAACAGAACCCGCCCATACTTTGGACGGGTCGTTGAACTCCCCCGGCTGGACTCGAACCAGCGACCTAGCGGTTAACAGCCGCTCGCTCTACCAACTGAGCTACAAGGGATCTGGACTGCGTAGGATACCGTCCATCGACCCTTGAAGCAATGAGGCTTGACAATGGCGGCGGGGAGCCTATCCTGAGGGGCTTGGCAGGCCCTTTCTTTGGGGCCCTCGTGCCCTTGGAGACCACCTAGATGCGCAAAGATACACATCCTGAGTACTACCCCGAGTGCAAGGTCACGTACCGCGGTGAAGTGGTCATGACTGTTGGCGCCACAGTGCCCGAACTCAAGGTTGAGATCTGGTCAGGATCGCATCCCTTCTACACCGGCAAGTCGTCCTTTGTAGACACTGCAGGCCGCGTTGAGAAGTTCCAGAACAAGTTCCAGGGCAACTACTTCAAGAAGAACAAGAAGAAGTAGCTCGATCTCGTGAAAACTGCTTGAGGCCGCGTCCCATCAGGACGCGGCTTCTTCGTGCGCCTTGCTCTGAGCCATCCCGGTACCCTCGCACTGACCACACGCCATGTCAGCACTCCCAGACAATCTGATCGCCAAACTCGAAGAACTCGCAGTGCAATTCGATGCGTGCGAAGCAGGCTTACTCTCCCCGGAAGTACTTGCCGATCACAAACGCATTCGTGAATTCTCTATTCGACGTGCTGCGCTCGATAAGGTCGTTCGACCATTTCGGTCCTGGCAACAGGCACAGTCTGAACACCGCGATGCCGCATCACTCCTCGCAGGCGAAACCAATGAAGATATGCGTGGTATGGCGAAGGAAGAGATGGCTGCGCTTGAACGCGATGCCGCGGCGTTGGCCTGTGAAATCCAGTCAAAACTCGTCCACGCTGACGATGACGCCATCGGCTCACTCATTCTGGAAATTCGGGCAGGTGTCGGCGGCGATGAAGCGGCACTCTGGGCAGGTGACATCTTGGACATGTACCAACGATTTGCCGAGATTCGAGGCTGGCAGGTCGAGGACCTCGCCGTCTCGCCCGGTGATCAAGGCGGTGTGCGAAGTGTGACCATTTCGATCAGCGGCGAAGGCGCTTGGTCCTGTCTTGGATATGAGGGCGGCACACATCAAGTGAAACGCGTCCCGGCGACAGAGTCGCAAGGCCGCGTCCATACCTCGACCGCGACGGTCGCCGTCCTTCCCGAGCCAGAGGAAGTCGAAATCAAACTGGACGTAGCCGACGTCAAAGAAATGATCACGACCGCCACCGGACCTGGCGGTCAAAATGTCAACAAGGTCTCGACGGCTGTGCATCTCATTCACGAGCCGACGGGCATCGAAGTCCGCATGCAAGACACAAAGAGCCAGTCACAAAACCGACAAAAAGCGTGGAAATTGCTTCGCGCCAGACTCTATGAGCGCCAACGTGCTGAACAGGAAGCCTCCCGCGCCGAGTCCCGCGCAGCAATGATCGGCAGCGGATCCCGCGCCGAGAAGATTCGCACCTATCGGTACAAGGATGCCATCGTTGTAGATCATCGAATTGGACGAAACTTCCCCCTTCAAGGGATGCTGCAAGGCGACCTGCAGAGCCTCATAGATGAATTGATCGAACTTGACACTGCCCAACGGTTGGCTGCCCTGTGAAGAACTGGAACCGCAGAGGCCAGACGGGAGTATCCTCAATGGCTGGAATCCCTTGGAGACCCCTCATGACCACCCCCCAGACCGTCCGCCGAAGTAGTCGTTACAGAGCATTCACGCTCATCGAAATCCTTGTGGTGATCGCCCTCATCGGCGTGCTCGCTGGAATCCTGCTTGTCGCAGTCGGCGGCGCAACCACTGCTGCCAAGGTTGCTCGAACACGCTCAACCATGGAGTCGTTCTCGGCTGCCATCGATGCCTTTACACTCGAGCACGGCACACTGCCAGGCATCGTTCCTGTGCACATGCTGCACGAGGATGGTTCAGAAGGTGCCAATCTCACCAATACGCAAAATATTCTGCTGCACTTGCTTGGTGGAGCGCGAGTCAATGTGCTTGACACTGATGGCAACCCAATCGACCCGGTGCTCAATGCCGAATTCATTCGGTATCGTGATTCAGCTGTCGATGCCGATGGCGTTGAGCCAATCGAGTTTGTACTCGAAGACCCGGAACCGGATCATCAACCAATCCAATACGCCGTCGTTGTGCGAATGCCGCGGGTCGGCGAAGGCCCGTGGATCAATGGCAAGCAGCATCCGCCCTACCTATCGCCCAAGGAACATGAGTTGCTCGAGCGTTGGGGTAGCGGTTATGACCAAGATCCAGATGGCGAAAATGGGATCGCGGTAACCGATGGGTTTACGAAACTCCCCGATCTTATTGACGCGTGGGGAACGCCAATAATGGTGTTCAAGAAGGATCGTGATACCGGACCGCTGCTACTCGGCAATGGCGAGCACATTGGTACACCGCAGTACAGGCTCAATGGCGTTGATCGATATCTCGGTGCAGCTCGACTCGGACGGAGCCAGGCACGCCAAGCATGTAACTCGTCTCAGCCCATGCAAGGCAGTCGACTCGGCTTTGGTGGAGAGGATGGTGAACGAGACTACTGGCTGTATTTGCTGCTCTCGCATCCATCGATGGCAAAGCAAACGTACTTCGATGACAACTCATTCGTGACAGCAGACGCCCGTCTCGGAACCAGTCGTGGCGGATACGCCATGCTCTCCGCCGGCCCAGATAGCATCTTCCTTGCTCGCTTCGATGGGCCTCGGAACGACGACGGATCGCCTATCGAGCCGAGTGACTTCCCACTCACTGGAAACGAGTGGCAGGACAACTACGAGCGACTCGAACCATTCGATGACGTCGTTATGTATGGCGGATCCTGAACAACCCAGAAACACTCCAAAAACAAACGAGGCCGCGATCTGATGATCGCGGCCTCGTTGCAATTTGATTGAACGGAATCAGTCGTATAGGCCTTGTGCACGAAGGCACTCGAGTACCGACGCAACTGACTCTTCCAATGACTGCTCGCCGGTATTAACGACGAGTTCAGCATTGGCAGGTGCCTCGTATGGGTCATCGATGCCAGTAAACCCCTTGATTTCGCCCGCACGAGCCTTCTTGTAGAGACCCTTAGGATCACGCTCTTCGGCGATCTCCAACGGCACCTCGACATAGCACTCGATGAACTTCAGGCCAACCTCTTCATGCACAGCACGCGCTGCGTCACGATCAGCAGCGTATGGACTGATGAACGATGCGAGCGTCACAACACCCGCGTCAGCAAAGAGCTTGCATACCTCGCCGATGCGGCGGATATTCTCAGTCCTATCCTCGGCTGAAAAGCCAAGGTTCTTATTGAGACCCATTCGGATGTTATCGCCATCAAGACGATAAACAGGGTGTCCTTGTTGACAAAGCATCTGCTCGACCGCTACTGCAATCGTGCTCTTACCACTTGCTGAGAGACCTGTGAACCAAATGGTTCCACCAGTCTGATTCATGCACTTGGTTCGCTCGTCACGAGTTACTTCACTGTCGTGCCAATGCACATTCGTTGCGACCTGTTGGGTCATCGTTCCAATCTCCATGTTCGTATTGAACTCAGTTAAAATGTCTCTCAACCAGCAACCGTTGCTTCTGCAGTGGCCCAATCGATCAGCACGTCAGCCACCTCAGGGCGACTAAATTCGGCTGGAGGACGCTGGCCTTCGTCTAACAACTCTCGAACCTTGGTGCCACTCAGGAAGATCTGATCACCCTTGATCTTGGGGAATGTCTTCGCCGAGACCATGCCCTGAGCTTTGTTGCTCCAAGCAGCATGCTCAAACTTGAGCGGAATAACCGCAAGATCGCCATCATTTAACTCATTGAAGATTTCCTGAGCGTCATAAGTTCCGTAATAGTCACCAACACCAGCATGGTCACGTCCGACAATAAAGTGCGACACGCCGTAATTCTGACGAACAACTGCATGCAGTACCGCTTCGCGTGGTCCCGCATACCGCATAGCAGCAGGCATAACGCTGAGCATGGTGTAATCAGAAACGAAGTAATGCTCGATGATCGTCTCATAGCACTTCATCCGAACATCTGCCGGAATATCGCCTGGCTTCGTCTCACCAACGAGCGGGTGAATCAGTAAGCCATCGCAGATCTCGGTAGCACACTTACAGAGATACTCGTGAGCGCGGTGAATGGGGTTGCGTGTTTGAAAAGCGGCAACCGTCTTCCAGCCCTTCGCCTCAAACGCTTCCCGGGTTTGGGCCGGCGTGAGGCGATACTCAGGAAATTGCTCGACGGCGTCATGCTCTGGCGTCACGGTAATCACGTGGATGTCACCACCGACGCACCAATCGCCCTCATCCATGACAGCCTTGACGCCCGGATGAGCATCGTCAGTGGTTCGGAAGACACCATCCATTTCAATATCACGATCATGCGAGTAGATCTCTGTCACGTCCATGACGGCGAGCAACGTGCCATCTGCGTGGTACAACGCTGCCCGGCCACCTTCAGCCAGAGTCGCTTTAACATCGCACTCAACAGCGAGCGTGACTGGAATGGGAAATACGGAGCCATTGGCCAGACGCATGGATTTGCAGATTGACTCGAAGTCGGCCTTGCAGCAGTAACCCGTCAGCGGGCTAAAGGCACCGATTGCAATCATTTCAAGATCGCAGGCCTGCTTGTTCGACAATTCGATCCGGGGAAGCGAAGCAGCCTCTTCATGAAGCACAGCGGCTTGAGCCTTGGACACAATACGGTTAACGAGCGTCCCGCCATGCGGGGGAACAAGCGATGCTGCTGACATATTTGGGCTCCAAAATTGAGGGAAAAGAGTGATCGTAGAGAGGCCCGGCCCAAAGTGGTGCAAAGTGACCGCAGAAAGCACAAAAATATCTACTTCCGCTGTTTAAAGGCCTTGTTGCAAGACACATGGATGTGAAATTCACAGCCATCTTGCAGCACCAATGTCGCACGATCAATTACGTGGGGGTGGCGACTGGTCGCCGTCTCGCCGGCCACGGCCACGGCCACGTCGACCCTTGTTTGCTTTTTGAATAGCTTGGACGGCATCGGGATCGGCCAGGATCGTACGCATTGCATTCTGTTGTAGCTCGGTTAACGCGTTCCACAAGGCCTCTTGCGTCTCAGAAATCCGCTGCTTGAGTTGCTCACGTTTGGCGCGGGCTGCTGGGTCTGGAGCCAGCGGCTTCTGAGCATCACCCGCCTTTGGCCGGACCCTTGCGACTACCATTTCCTTCTGCAATTTTTGCATCGCTGATCTCGCCGCACGTGATTGGGCTGCCGTGAGGTCGAGCGACATATAGACAGCCCCCCATGTCCGTTGGTCGATCCCCCGGCTTTGCCCACCGTTGCCACCGGCCGAACCAATGAGCTTCTCTGCCGTCTTCCCACCGGCAATCCAATCACGAATCATCCGGACTTCCTCGGCGGTCAAGGGACGTTCCTTCGGTGGCATCACATCTTCGTGCCCTGCCGGCAACATGACGCGACGCAAGAGTTCACTCTCATCCGGCTTGCCAGGCACCACTACCCAGTCACGTGCGTCGCCTTCAAAAAGTTTGCCCAGCGGCACCATTCGCACGCCCCCCTTTTGTTTCTGCTCGCCATGACATGATCCGCAGCTGTTTGTCAGCAGCGACTGCACGCTCGGAGAAGCGCCCATCATGCGACCCTCAGGCCCGCGACCCATTCCCCCACGCCGATCGTCGCTCGGACTCGACTGTACGTCTGGACCAGCAAGTGGCGCCTTGCCAGCGTCTGGCGTGCCCGACTGGGTTGCTACGTCCGCTGGGTTCGTTGGGTCTGGAGCAGCAACGTCACCACCTGCACTCGGCGCCAAAGCGATTGTCAATACAAGAATCGAGACGGATCCAATCGACATGACAACGTTCCTCTTTGCTGGGACGCAACTACTGCAGCCGCTCGATACCATCCTACGCTTTAGATGCTCTGCTCATCCCCGCTGGAGACACCAATGCCCTTGCAAGAATCACACATCCTCAAGGCCCTTGGCGGCGTGCAAGACCCAGAACACCAGCAGGACCTCGTCAGTTTGGGCCTGGTGCGGTCAGTGGCGGTGCAAGGTGATCAAGTTGCGGTCATGCTCGAGTGCCCGGCTGCTAAGCAAGAACAACTCCGCCAGCCTATTGAGAAGGCAATTGCAGATCTCGCAGCGAGCCGTGGTTTGCCAGGGCAAACATGCCGCATCACGTCGTCGCCCCCTGCAGCAAATCCCGCAGAGACCCGCGACGTCTTGCCTGGCGTGAAGCATGTGATTGCAGTTGGTGCTGGCAAGGGCGGCGTGGGCAAATCCTTGATCTCCGCACTTCTGGCAACAGGCCTGGCGAGAAATGGCGCCCGCTGCGGCCTACTCGATGGTGATATCTATGGGCCCTCGATGGGCACCATGCTCGGTCTCGACACAATCGATACCGAAACACGCGGCAACACGATCCTTCCGTTCGAGGTGCATGGCATCAAGGCAATGACAATCGCCAAATTAGTCGATCCAGACAAGCCGATGATTTGGCGCGGACCGATGGCGCACAAGGCATTTTCACAGCTCTTGCTACAGACCCACTGGGGTGATCTCGACTACTTGATTGTTGACCTTCCACCAGGCACAGGTGACATACCGCTGTCCCTGTCGCAGGCCTTGCCACTGTGTGGCGCGGTTATAGTCTGTACACCACAGCGTGTCGCCCAAGACGATGCCCGTCGCGCGGTCCACATGTTTGGCGAACTTGGCGTGCCAGTGCTCGGCCTTGTCGAAAACATGAGTTGGTTCGTCGGAGACGATGGACGCGAGTACGATCTCTTCGGTCGCGGCGGTGCTGAGTCGATGGCTAAGAACATGAAACTGCCATTCCTCGGGCCTCTTCCCCTGCACATTGCCATGCGCACAAATGCAGACAAGGGCACTCCAATGGACAATTTCAACATCAACAGCGACATCACCGCTGCCATCGAGCAGTTAGCCGACCAACTCGTCCGTCAGGTCGCAGTACGAACTGCAGCACACACGACTGGTCCGACTATTTCGGTCAGCGGCTAGTACCCACTACGTCATCAGCATCAACATAGTCATCACGATGCCGTTGGACACGCCATGCATCACCATCGGGGCAATCACGCTCCCTCGCCACTCACGCGCTAAGCAAAACGCAATGGCCAAAGCCATCAGAGCGGGAACTGCCAACAGCCCTTGCGGGTGTATGAGCGCGAATATGAGTGAAGTCGCTCCTGCTGACGCCGCGATGGCCGCCCACGTACGCCATCCGCTCACGGAAGATCGAACCTGCCGGTAGAGCACACCCCGAAACATCGTTTCCTCAACGATCGGCGCTGCAATGCTGGCAACCATAAGCACCTGAATACGCATCCACCAACCGCCGCCGGCGAGTTCGTTGACAATTGGATGCGCAGCGGCCGCTGCCCCCTCGTCCGGTGCAGTGAGCAGAATCAGAATCATCGAGATCACTAAGCCGACACCGGCAATGGGAATAGCCGCCATGTACCCAAGCAAACCACAGCCAAACTCTCGCAATACACCTTCCCCACGAGTCCACCCGATATCGAGCCGAACCTGCGACCATGTAACGCCTCGAGACACGGGCCATACAAGAGCGGCCAAACTCAGCAGAAAGGCGACAAATGTCACCAACATCGACAATGTCGCAGGCAGTTCACCCGCCACGATCGCGGCAATGACCATCAATACTTGAAATCCAATCAACCACACCGCAAAGGTCTCGGCATAGACACCATCGTGCCGCGTCAGCAAGGAAAGCCTCGAGTGCATAACGCCCTGCATAGACCACACAATGGCAAGCACAAGCAAGACGAGCCCCACCAGAGCAAGACCACCGAGCACCATGAGCATGAAGACAAGTTGAAACATCATCCAACTGGCGGCTGCCATGATCGGCGATCGCAGGGCATTTCTTCGTTGCTCGTCCCGCTCCGAGCCAATCACGGCTAGTTGGCCAAACCAGCCAAGTGTTGACTCGACGCGAGATGCCACGGCTTCACCAGCCTCACCTGCAAAGAGTCGATCAAGATCTTCCAGAATTGAACGTTCGGCCTCAGTCGGTTCAACCGCCCCTGCTGCCCAATCCTCCTGCACCTCCGCCAACACATGCCGAGCAGAATCTGGCCCAAAGAGAAAAGCGGCCACGCCGGAAAGGCGTAGTGCCTGGTGAGGAGGCGACTTGGCCAAGACGTCGTCTAGAAGGGCCTTCCCTGCCCCCGGAGCGAGTGACTCCTGGGCAATGACCATCCTTGCCTCAATCTCCAGCAATGGGCTTGGGCCGCTTTTCAGGCCAGCATCTGGCGTGCTGCTGCCCGATCTGGCTGCCATGACCATAAGAGTGCCCGTAGCCAGCAGAATGATGACCCAAGCTGCCCCCGAGAATGTCCTTCTTGGGCCAGATCTCACGCATGTCTTCTCAAGCGATTGCATAGGGCACAGACTACCTGCTCAGCGGGTAGGAGAGGTTGACACCAGCCGTGGGTGCGGTATCCTCCTCGGTTCGCTGTGGCCCGCCACGGCCCTGTTATTATGAAGGATTCTGCGTCCTGCCCGCAGAGTTGGAGAAGTTGCTCATGCCCCGCCAGACGACGTTCCTGAAACCCGGAGAAGCCAATGCCTCATGGCGTCATGTTGACGCTGAGGGACAGGTGCTTGGTCGCATGGCGGTCAACATTGCTCGCGCGCTCATGGGTAAGCATCGCCCCGACTGGACGCCGCATGTGGACTGTGGTGACTTCGTCATCGTGACCAATGCAGAGAAGATCGTGCTCACCGGCCGCAAGGCTGATCAGCGTATGGTCAAGAGTTACTCCGGCTATCCCGGCGGGCTCAAACTTCGCAGCGTTGGCAGTGTGCAAGCAAAGCATCCTGAACGCATCGTTGAACAAGCAGTTCGACGAATGCTGCCAAAGACACGACTCGGTAGTCAGATGTTCAAAAAACTCAAGGTCTATGCAGGCAGCAACCATCCGCACGCTTCGCAAACACCAACGCCGCTCGTCGGCTGATTCAGTCTTTACTTACTTCAAGAGAATCCGGACATCACGTCCAACGAGAAGAAGATCACATGACCGAGGACACGCACACAACTGAACCAACTACTCCGATCGAAGCACCAGCCACTCTCGAAGTGGTTGAGTCACTTCCGTCGGAACTGCTCACGCCCGAACCCGAAGTATCGGTCGCAGCCACTCCAACTGCTGGTGGTTGGTTCTGGGGTACTGGTCGCCGAAAGGCTTCTGTTGCTCGGGTACGCGTGCGTTCGGGATCTGGCGAGTTCAAGGTCAATGGCCGCGATCTCACCGAGTTCTTTACTGAAGAGCGTGACCACAAGACCATCGGCGCTGTACTTGATGCCACCAAGACGACTGGTGGCGTAGAAGTAGCAGTGAAGGTGCATGGTGGCGGCTACACCGGCCAAGCTGGTGCCATCATCCTCGGCCTCGGCCGCGCACTGATGGGATACGACGGATCATTGGAGCCAACCCTGCGTCAGCACGGCTTCCTCAGCCGTGACCCACGACGGGTTGAGCGGAAGAAGCCTGGTCAGCCCGGTGCCCGCAAGCGGTTCCAGTTCTCCAAGCGCTGATTTCAATCCGATCTCACACTGGCCCCTACCCCACGGCGCTTGCCGACTTGGAGCAGTTTCTGCTGCGCCGACGCCCATTGTCGCGCCAATGCTTGCTGCGGGCAGCCACGGGACTCCGCAACCGAAGCAATGGTTCTCGGTTGCAGACCGTCAAGGCCCCAACGGTGTCGAACCAAGGCCGCATCGCTCGTATTCAGTTCAGTACACCATGCTGCCCAGCGAGGATCTGGCAGCAACGCTGGCCACTCCTCCATGTCCGCAAACGCAACCGCAGGCTGCTGTGGCAAGCGTGCGGAAGCATGGCCCGGATCCAGCGTTCGCTCACCAGCGAGCATGCGGTCAATGGCTGACCGTGTGCGGGCAGCAAGTCGCTCAAACTCGCCAATGGCGTGCTTGCAGAGGAGATCTCCTATCAGCGTGGCCGATCGCTGCACGACAAGCCGTTGCACGCCCGCTGGAAGTGATAATGGGTCACGGCCAACTCGATGCTCAACCACAAGTCGCATGTCAATTGCAAGTGCTCGTACGAGCCTCCATCTCAATTGCGTCATCCAACGGAAGTCGGTTTCGATCTGATCGATGACTGCGGCTGATGGCTGACTGGGAAGCGACTCTACCTGCCGACGAATCCTTCGCCGTAAAATGTGCATCGCCGCAAGATCAGCAGCGGCCGGCGGGGGCACCTCAGCATCCCCAAGCGATAGCGTTGCGTTCCATGGCGGTAATCCAGTCCTGAGATCTTCGATATCCAGCAGCGTCTCACCATCAGGAGCATCATCAGCTGGAAGGTGAAGTGCATCATCAATGCGACGCATCCTGCTGCCTCGGTGACGCTGCGCAGCGCGATGCATGCTCGGAATACTTACTCCAAGCCGCTCAGCAATGAGACTCGCCGAAACGCCGCGACGCATGGCACGATCAGCGAAGGCTTCTTCACGCAGACTCAGCCGCAAAGCAGATGGAACAACCAAGTCTCCTCGATCCACTGCCCGGCGAAGCACTGAACGCACGGCGGCAGCAGATCGCCCCGCGCACTGCCCAGAAATCTTGTCGACCGTTGCTTGCATACTCGGCTGAGGTTGCGCGCCAATCGCGAGCGCAACCACGTCGGCGAGCGATATCCGCTCGCCGGTAGGCACAATTCCATGCATGACTCGATGAATGAGGCTACCCCGTTGCTCACGGAACCAAGAAAGTGTATCTGGCTCACAGGTCAACCGCAGTTGGCCGTCAGCAAATCGGGCAAATCGCATTGCCAAACCAAAACGGCGAATACGCACCAATGTTCGCCGCGAGACAGCAAGCTTTGCCGCGACGTCGTCAAGCATCAAGGGGGAGAAACCATCCGGCACATCAAGGGGAGTACGGCGGCTCACTCGCTGAATCATCGTCACGAGATCTGCAAGCAAGGCCTCGCCGGCGAGCGTTTCCATTACTGTCGAAGGTTCACTCTTCCATGCAGTCAATCGGAACGAAACGAACTCAACGGGGTATGCCCGATCAAATTCGATCTCTCGAACCAGCAACTCAGCCGCCTCAAGGAGGCGAAGTTGGGCTTCGCGTGATGCCCACTCCAATTGTCGATGCAGTTCTGCAATGACTCCGCAGCGAAATGCGACGACTCGAGCCATTCAGCAGGACAACTGATGGCTCACGCAGCAGTCCGTAACAATGCCATGGCTTACGCAGCGATTGAGGAACGTTCGCAGGCCCTCGTGCTCACGCTCGCTGAAGTCAAAGCGGATGTGCTGAGTGAGATACGTCATGGCCTCAGCAGGGTCCCATCCAAGATCCGCTGCCGCATTTTCAATGACGGCGTGAAGTCGATGGCGGTTGAGTCGATATTGGCGATCAATCATCCGACCGGCACGCTGCACGATGTCAGCATTGGACGCCCGGCCCATCCATACGGCAAACACAAATGGTAGGCCCGTGTGCTGCTTCCAGACATCTCCAAGGTCGACTTGAACGGGCCACTGATCAATACCAAGGTCAGGACCAACGACCTTGTCGCCAATCAACAACATCGATTCGATCTCGCCGCCTGAGTCAAGCGATACAAGTTCGGGCTCATGCTGCCAATACTCAGCCAGCAATACTCGCAACAGCGCAATCGATGTGTGACTGTCTCCATCGCAATGAATCCGAGAAACTTGATCGATTGGACGATGTGAAAACAAGCGCACGGTGTGGGTGGATCCATCACACGCAAGTGGCGTACTGCCAAGCCACGACACCTCAAACGGTGCGGTCAAAAGATCGATAGAACTGCATAGCGCCAGATCAACTTCATCACGCGTGAGTAGGTCGATCAACTCGCTTGGTGGCGCAGATCGTATGGAGAGGCCCTTGACTTTGGCTAGTCCATGTACGAGCGGCTTGGCGTTGAGAAACGCAACCACGCCAAGGCGAATTGCTCCTCGGGGCGGCGCAACTTCATTCATTGTGGGCAGTTCGAGCACTGACATTGGGCAAAGGATACAGGGCTCAGACAGCTTCCGCCTTCACCCAGCGAGGTTGCTCCACTCGTACGTCGGGACGCCACACCGCCACACGCCGTACCCGAGGACCAATTCCGACGAGTACCTGGTGGGGAGTCATACCGCAGTTGCCTGCAAAGCCGTGGAGACTCGTTGGGCCATCGTGGACGGGTGATAAGACCTCGATCTCACGGCCAAGCAGGGACTCGGGTGATCCCCCGCAGCCGCCAAGATCGATTGCACATTGGTCCATGCTGACAGCGCCCACAATCGGGGCATAGCCAACTGGAGTCTCGCCGCTTCGAGGCTTCATCACGGCGACACTCGCACCAGTGCGATCTCGGTCAGCTCCAGCATTCACTGGGATTCCATCTGCGTAGCCAAGAGGAACAATGCCAATAATCGTGTTGCACGTGGCTCTCCACGTGCCGCCATAGCCAACAGTCTCACCAGCTGAAACTCGATGCACATGAGTTACTCGACTTCGCCAACGAATAGCAGGCGTCAATGTGTCCGCTGCAAGAGCTGCAAGAGATGCTTCTCCAGGGACTGTCCCAGACCAACCTAATCCGATTCGAACAAGATCATGTCGCAATCGGTCATCCCGAACGGCAGCCGCGGTTGCAGCTGCATGCACACGGCACCCAGTTGGGAGCGGGCCGACCTGTCTGAGAAAGTCCGCCATGATCATGGCTTCGACCTCGGTCGTGTCTGCGTCATAACCAGCCGCCGTGAAATGCGACATGACTCCGCAAAGCCGTATGCCCGCCATCTCAATCGCGGCCTGTACAAGATTCGTTGCGGTAGGCACATCCGTGCCTCCACGCCGCATACCCACATCGAGTTCAATGTGAATACCAATCGAGCGTGCCCCAGATCGTGCCAAATGTGCCACTTCCTCAAGTTGACGCTGATCGTGCACAACAAGTTCAGCGGCACCACTGAGCAGGTCAGGAGCGAGCGGATGAACCTGACTCAGGCCACGAACCGGCCCCAGTACCAGAACTGGAACCGGAAGCGGTTCGCAGAGAAGTTCTAATGCCTCCTCCACGCGAAACACTGCCAGAAGGCTGAAACCGGCCTCAATCAGCGCAGGGGCAATCCTTCGAGCGCCAAGACCATAGGCATCCGCCTTGACAATCCCGCAACAGGCCGATTCTGGCCCGGCCAGACGTACAAAGGACTCGGCATTTCGGCCGATGGCTGTGACGTCGACATGAAGAAGGCTGTCCGTGTGCATCCGTGCAAGGCTCCCCCGTGAGGTTGTATCGTCTCGCATCTGATCCTACCATGAGCGTTACGGATCAAAGGCGGCCGAATCGGCGGACGCATACCCCCGCACGAACGGCATCACCCACACATGAACGACATCTTCGACACAAAGCGATCCTTTCGCGATCTTGGCCTGCGTCCCGAGGTGCTATCGGGCATCGAAGCGGTCGGTTTTGAACACCCAACGCATGTACAGGCTGAATTGATTCCGCTCGCCATCAGCGGCCGCGACGTGATGGGTCAGTCCAAGACTGGCACAGGAAAAATAGCAGCCTTTGGGCTGCCCCTTCTGCATCTGCTCGAGCCTGGCGACGCCTTCGGCGCCCTGTGCTTAGTACCCACACGCGAACTCGCCATTCAGGTGGCCCGCGAAATGGATGTGCTTGGAAAGGACACTGGCCTACACAATTTGGCCGTCTACGGTGGGCAGAAGATTGAGATTCAGGCCAAGCGGCTCGAGCAACGCCCAGAGATCATCGTCGGCACACCTGGCCGAGTCATGGATATGAATAACCGTGGCTTGCTGCCGTACGATCGACTTCGCATTGCTGTACTGGATGAAGTCGATCGCATGCTCGACATCGGATTCCGCGATGACATCCGAAAAATCTTGGGGACACTCAAGCACAAGCACCAGACAATCTTCGTGTCAGCCACGATTTCAAAAGAAATTGAACAGCTCTCTCGGAAATACATGCGTAATGCCGAAAACCTCTCGACGGTCGATGCAAAGAGCCTCACCGTTTCGCAAGTCGAGCAAACCTATATCACCGTGCAGGCGTGGGACAAGCGCCGCATGCTTCGGCACCTCATCGAGGATCAGTCACCTACACTCGGCCTCGTCTTCTGTCGGACCAAAGCAACAGTCGACAAAGTCGCCAAAGATTTGCGTGATCACAAAATTGACGCGCAGGCATTGCATGCTGACATGCATCAAAGCAAGCGAAACCGCGTCATGGAGCAACTCCGCAACGGAGACTTGCATATCGTTGTCGCTTCGGACGTTGCGGCGCGTGGAATTGATGTCGATGGCATCACACATGTGTTCAACTACGATATTCCTGAAGACCCCGAGGTGTATGTCCATCGAATTGGACGGACGGCACGCACCGGACGGAAGGGACTTGCCATTATGTTTGTCGAACCGGATCAAGGCCCATTACTCATGGGCGTTGAACGCCTGACCAATGTTGAGGTCAAAGAAGTGTTCTACGATCAATTCGAGCCTGGCCCAGAACCAAGAATTGTGCGACAGAGACGCGCATCGCTAGAACAAGAACGTGAGAGCAATCGCAAAAATCTTGGCCGAACAATCTCAGAAGCGCCCGCCAAGGAAATCGCCGAGGACACATCTAAATTTCCAGGCGGCGTAGTGCCAAGTGCATTGCCCAAGCGACGCATGGGTGGGCGACTTCGCGGCCGGCGGCGATGAGCACGATTCTCCGCGTTCACCCAGAAATTGCAGATGCGCTCCATGCAAAGAGACCAGTGGTGCTCTTGGAAACCGCCGTACTGACCTGTGGCCTACCCACTACTTCATGGGATGCGGCCCATGGGGCGTGCCCAACTGAACTTGACCCCTCTGCTCCTCTGCACCATGCAACAGTCTTAGCCATGGATGCAGTGATTCGCAAGCAAGGAGCAGTGCCCGCTGTCACAGCGATCATTTCTGGGGTGCCACGCATCGGCCTGACCGGCGACGAACTCAATGAACTTGCTGACCTCTCGGCCTGTGGGCACACTGCCAAGGCATCAACTGCCACCATGGCCACTGCGATGGCGAGCGGCGAGTCTGCAGGCACAACGGTATCTGGCACACTGCGATTGGCTGGGGCAGTTGCTGCACAGGGAATTCCCTTACCCAATGTCTTTGCAACTGGCGGCATCGGCGGTATTCACACCGGCTGGCCTGCTGAGTTGGACGTGTCAGCAGACCTCGGTGAACTCGCCCGCCAACAAGTATGCGTGGTGTGCGCCGGACCAAAGTCGATCATCGATGGTGGCCGCACTGTGGAATTGCTCGAGTCTCTCGGGGTGCCGGTGCTTGGACTTCGCATCGACCGCTTGCCCGGCTTCCAAAGCCCCCCCACTGATGATTCGCCGATGCTGACTCGCGTTGATAGCCCATCCGAAGCTGCCAAGATCGCTGCCGCACACTGGATGCTTCCTGGAAGCGGCGGCGTGTTGCTGACCCAGTCACCTCCAGCCCACTCCGCGATGACTGCACAACTCGTCGCACAACTTGCGGCCGAAGCTCAAGCTACAGTCACAATGACTGGTCCAGCACGCACACCGGCACTTTTGTCGAGTATGGCAGCATGCTCAGGCGGCGACACGCTGCGATCAAATATTGACCTCTTGGTGTCCAATGCAGCAACTGCTGCAATGGTTGCGGTTGAGCTCAATACCACATGATGCCTACTGCTATACTGGGCCCCGCACGAAAGGCCCTCTCTGGGGCCGTGCACTTGATCAATTCAAATCAGTCGACTCGGATCGGTGGCCCTTCTTTGCGATGGCCAGCGTACTCTCGGAGTGCAGATGGAAGACACGACCACAGGAATTATTGACTGGCTCTCGCCCAACGAGTGCAAACTCAGGCAGTTTGCAAACGGCATGGTCAGCAACGCTGCTGACCCGACTGTACCTACGCCAATCACGGAACAATACGACTTGCGCCCTGGCCAACAGATCACGGCCACGATTATGCACAAGCGGCCACGTCGACGATCGGGAAAGCCACGGGGAGAGGCCCGAGCGGTGGTCGAGTCGATTGTCGAGATTGAGGGACTTGACCCTCAGATATGGAAATCACGCAAGCGATTTGAAGAACTCACGCCAATCGACCCCGCACCTCGCATGACGATCGAGTACCCCGGATGCCCATCTGCATGCCGACTCATTGATCTCTTCTGCCCCATTGGCTACGGGACGCGTGGACTCATCGTCTCTCCGCCCAAGGCTGGCAAGACCGTCTTGCTGCAGAACATCGCGGCAGGCATCAAGCACAACCATCCCGATATCGAACTCGTTGCGTTACTCATTGATGAACGACCAGAAGAAGTCACCGACTTTCGTCGAAACGTGCCTGCTCATGTGCTTGCTTCATCCAATGATGAGGACATCAACCGACATATCACGCTTGGGAAAATGGCCATCGATCGCGCGCGGAGAATGCTAGAAGCCGGACGCGACGTGGTTGTTCTTCTTGACTCGCTCACGCGGCTCGGCCGCGCCTTCAACAACTCACGATCGCACGGTAATAGCGGGCGGACAATGAGCGGCGGACTCGACTCGCGTGCACTAGAAGTACCAAAGCAGATGTTTGGTTCCGCAAGAAATGTCGAAGAAGGCGGGTCTCTCACAATCATCGCATCGTGCCTGGTTGATACTGGATCCAAAGCCGATCAAGTCATCTTTGAGGAATTCAAAGGCACAGGTAACATGGAGTTAATCCTCGATCGATCGATTGCCGAACTCCGCCTATTCCCTGCCATTAATCTTGCGGCCTCGGGCACACGCAAGGAAGACTTGCTGCTCGACGAAGTTGAGTTTAAAACCGTGACCGCCCTCCGACGACGATTGATGAGCACGAAGCCATCTATTCAGATTGAGCAACTACTCAAGGCACTTGAACGCTTCCCGACAAACGCTGATCTCGTAAAAGGCTGATCGCGATGGGATCGCAAGAAGACCGAGCAATTCGTGAGCACGCGCAGTCGCTTATGAAAATCGGGCAACTTGCCGATGCTGAGCGTCTACTAACCGAACACTCAGGCAAGCGGAAGAGTGATCATGAAGCACTCGCCCTCCTCGCACAGATTGTATTGATGCAGCAAGATTTTCCCAGAGCAGAGTCACTGCTGATGCAAGCTCTTCGTAGCAACCGCAAGCGAGCCGACTATCACGCATTGCTTGCCGAAATGCTCGCAACAACAGGACGGCACCGCGAAGCCATTGCTCGATACGACCAGTCGCTTAAAGTGCAGTCGGGGTACGACGCTGCCATTGCCGGGAAAGCTGAGGTCTATCTTCGCATGGGCAACCCAGCGAAGTCTCTTGAGGTTGTCTCTCGTGGGCCCGACACACCAGTCACTGCTGTTCCCCGCGCGAGGGCCCTCCTTCGAGAGAATCGACTGACCGAAGCAATTGATCTTACTCGACTGCATTTGCCAGCCCTGAAGGCGAAAGGTGATGTACAGCGTGGGCTGTGGTTTGTGCTCGGGCAAGCATGCGAGCGAGGCGCACGCTTTGACGAAGCATTCGATGCCTACACGAGTGCCAATGCCTTGTCGGCTTGCGGCTGGACTCCTGAGGTTGACCGGCAACGTCACTCTGTGTTGAAAGAAGCCTTCTCAGCTGAAGCTCTTCCGACACTGCCAAAAACTGACTGTAAAGACGATCGCCCCATCTTCATCGTTGGCCTCCCCAGATGCGGCTCAACCCTGACCGAACAAATCATCGATGCCCATCCAGATGCTCACGGCGTTGGTGAGGTCGAAACACTCCATAATATTGTGATATCAATGCAGTCGAAGCTTGGCACACGGCTTCCCTGGCCGGACCTCTTGCAAGAAATCAATGAAGTCAGCCTTGCATCGATTGGCCAAATCTATCTGAATGAACTCACAAAGCTCGCCCCGAAGGCCCGCCGAGTAGTCGACAAGAATCTTGGCAACTTCTTGCACATCGGTTTGATTACGCTGCTTTTTCCCAAGGCAAGAATCATCCACTGTACCCGGGACTCGATGGATCTTGGACTATCGTGCTGGGCCATGAAGTTCTCGCCGGGCACCTACCCATGGACGTCTGATCTCTACTCAATTGGCCAAGCATGTACATTGACTGCATCGTTGATGGAGTACTGGAAGGGAGTCGTGGATATCCCCATCCTAGAAGTTCAGTATGAGTCGCTCGTTGCTGATCTCGATGGTGGAGTACGACGTGTACTGGACTTTTGTGGGTTGGACTTTGACGAACGTTGTCTTCGTTATTGGCAAAACACCCGGACGGTATTGACGCTGAGTAGTGATCAGGTTCGACAGCCTATCTATACGTCCTCCGTTGGGCGACATGCAGCATGGGGAGATCGCCTTGCCGATCTTCGTCGAGGATTAACGGCAACCACATTGCCATAGAACAGATGATCAAGGGCCAAAAAGTGGTTGGTCTTCTGCCTAAAAAAACTCCGCCGCGGTCGAAACCGCGGCGGAGCTAGAGTTGCGTGGGTAATCAGGAAGTTAGGAATACGATCCTAACTTCATAATCACGAAATCAGCGTCGTCGACGACGACCGGCAAGGCCGGCGAGGCCGAGAAGT
>JAQWLT010000019.1 GCA_029247205.1 Phycisphaerales bacterium
AGCAAGTGGGCGAACATCAAGCATCGCAAGGCTCGGCAGGATGCCGTCAAGGGACGGGCCTGGAGCAAGGCGAGCCGCGCCATCATGGCGGCGGCCAAGCAGGGCGATGCAGATCCCGACACCAATCTCAAGTTGCGATACGCCATTGAAGACGCCAAGAGTGTCAATATGCCCAAGGACACCATCAAGAAGGCCATCGAAAAGGCCAGTGGTGAGGGCAGTGATGGTGCGACATACCAAGATCTGCGTTATGAAGGCTACGGTGCCGGAGGCGTTGCCATCATTGTTGACTGTTTGACCGAGAACGTGCAGCGAACGGCGCCAATTGTGCGGCACGCCTTTGAAAAGCACGGCGGCAACTTAGCCAAGACAGGTGCAGTCTCATTTGGATTTCATAGTAGAGGTGTCATCCTTATTGAGGAAGGTAAGAGCAGTGAAGAGCAGCTCATGGATGTGGCGCTTGAAGCTGGCGCCGAAGACATTATTGAACAGGGCGGTGGCTTTGAGGTGATGACCGATGTGTCGTCGTTCATAGCGGTCAAGGACGCCATTGACGCCGCTGGTATTGAAACGATCAGCGCCGAGTTGACGATGATTCCAGACACCATGGTGGACTGTGACGAAGTACTTGCTGCCAAGATTCTCAAACTCATCGATGTGATCGAGGATTGCGACGACGTACAGAAGGTTTATTCCAACGCCGATATTTCAGACGAGGTTATGGCGTCTCTGGAGTAGACATCTCGGCTCGGCTACTCCTCGGTGAGACGAATCCGTCGCCATCGCACCTGGCCGGGATCCGCAGAGCCATGGACCTGCAGGGCGATGAACCCTTCGGCATCCTGCTTGTCCATCAGGTCGGCGCACGGCACCCCGTTGACCCACGTACGAAGTCGATCTTCATCGACTTCGATTCGAAGCAAGTTCCATTCGAAGATGCTCGTTACCGCCGCCATTGCATCCGGATCATCCTTGAGCGGCGCGAGCCACCCGCGCCCGGACTCATCGTAGATGCCGCCGGTCCATCTGCGGTCTGAGTGATCGAGTTCACACTGATAGCCGCTCACGCGTCCGTCTTCATCGCGTTGCCGTGATCGGAACTGTACGCCGGAGTTGATGGGCTCATCCCACTTGAACTCGAGTTCGAGGACAAAGTCATCGTACAAGTCGTTTGTCCGCAGAAAGGTATTTGGTCCAGGTCCGCGCGTGCCAACGATCTCACCATGTTCAACTGTGTACGTTGCGCCGCCGCCAACCTTGGTCCAGCCATCGAGGTTGTGGCCATTAAAGAGAGGCTTCGAGGTAGAGGCGGATCCGCAGCCCGCAAGCGCGATGAGGGTTGTGCAGGCGAGTAACTTTAGAAGCATGGCGAGAGCATACATGCCAAAGCGCCAAACTCAAGATGTCTGACTACCCTGATGCAATGTTTGCCCAACCAATTGCCATCGTTACTGCTCCATCAAGAGAAATGTGGGCCGCTTGCGCGCGACGCATGGTGATTGATGGCGATCGTGACGCGCTGATGTTCTGCAACAACGAGGCCAGAGAAGGCACAGGAGGGGCCATCTGTATGGACGGTGACTTGACTCGGGCAGTTCGGTGACGGCACTGTGGGTCATCGCCTTTGTCGGGGCGGCGTGGTGGTTGTGGCAGTCGGTCTGCGTGGTGCGGACACTGCGCGCGGTTCGCCCATTGCCAGCCGGGACGATCGATGTTGCAGACAGTGGAGCTCCCTTGGTGTCGGTCATTTGTCCGGCAAGAGACGAGGCGGATGCCATCGAGGCAGCGACGTTGGAGCGACTCTTGGATCCCGCACCATGGATCGAGTTCATCTTTGTGAACGACCGGTCGACCGACGGCACTGGTGAGATTCTGGACCGTGTGGCCGCGCGTGATACCCGAGCCCGGGTTTTGCACATTGATGAGTTGCCAGACGGCTGGCTCGGCAAGGTCCATGCTCAACGGGTTGGTCTAGAGCACGCAGCCATCGACAGTGATGGGTGGTACTTGTTCAGCGACGGCGATACGCACGTTCATCCAGGGTGCATCGCTGCAGCACTTGCCTGGGCCGAGCAGGAGCAGGCAGATCATGTGGCGCTCACGCCGCGCATCGTGAAAGGAAGTTGGTTGTTGAGGCTGTGCATCGTTCCGCTGATGCGAACACTTATATGCACGCTTCGCCTTTGGCTTGCCAATGATGACTCACAGCCTCGGGCAATGGGCGTTGGCGCGTTTAATCTCGTTCGGCGTCAGGCGCTGGAACAGGCTGGAGGCCTTGAGCAGCTTCGCCTAGAGATCGCAGACGACGTTGGCATCGCGAGAATTGTCAAGGATGTCGGTGGTCGAAGCCGAGTCGCGATTGGTGCGGCATGGCTGGAAATTGAGTGGTATCGAACGGCATCGCAATTCCTGCGGGGGAGTGAAAAGGGTGTCGCGAAAGCGAGAACACGGAAGGGCATTGTGTTGTCAGCTATGGCTGCGTTCCTTGTCATTGCGATCGATGTGTCGCCGTTTGTACTGTTGTGGTGGTTCCCTTCACCTCCTGCACTTCTTGCAGCAGCGACTGCGTGCTTTGCGACCATGCTCGGTGTCTGTGTCGCGGCATCATTTGGACTTCCGCGGGGGTGGGCACTTCTTACGCCCTTCGGTGCTTTGGCTGCGCTGCTCCTCGCGCTTCGCGCGATGGTGCTTGCCGTTGCTCGAGGCGGTGTTCGGTGGCGAGGGGATGGCCATGCTTTAGAGGCGACAGCAGCTGGGGAACGCGTGCGGCTGTAGTCCTCTGCCCGAAGGCAGACCAATGGGCGATACAGGACTCGAACCTGTGACTTCTTCGGTGTAAACGAAGCGCTCTAGCCAACTGAGCTAATCGCCCTCTGTACGCGGCATGCTAGCGGACAACTCAAGGAGAGTTGCTTGTGGCCGAGCATGAAAGAGTGACGAATCGTGAAGACCATCGCTTTCTTGCCGATCTTGGCCGCAGTGCCGCAAACGGAGCGGCCAGGCATATTGTGGGCTGAGCCGTTCTGGCTGGGCTTGGGCGGACCTCGTGTTTGGGCAGGGACCATCAGTGCCGGGCGTGGTGTCTTGCAGGGTCTCACCCGCTTCCTTACTGGGACAGACGGTCTGCTTCAGGTTCTTGCCGCTCTGCCATCGATGCCGCGACCAATAGTGATACCAACGCCACCGTGTATGGCTCCAATAAGACCGCGTGGGTCAGACCAATTGCCAGCATCGCCAACCAGGCAGGGGCCAAGCCCACCAATTGCTGCATATGCTCGCCAACCCGCCAACTCCTCATGACGCCAGTGATGCTCAATGCAAGTAGCAACAACACACCAAGTCCACCTTGCTCGATTGCTGTCGCAATGAGTGAGGAGTGTGGGTTATGGGTAATAAATCCCGGCACAGCCGCGCCCCATTCCGAGGGCAACTGAGCTTCCTTTTTAGCGAGAGACAATTCAATCGAACCGGCGCCATGGCCAAGAAGAGGACGGTCGAGCAATAGTTCCCATCCTGCGTTCCACCACAGCACTCTTCGTCCAACACTTGAGTCAAACCGAGCGCCGGCCGATGCATCTTCGTTTTCCCCAGCGAGCCTCATAATATCGCGTTGCGCCTGGCCAAAGTGCGCGTCCATCTTGAGGCTCACAAATGCAACTGCCGCGACGACCAGAAGGCCTGCAGTCAATGCGGATGGGAGTATCCATTGGCGTTTCCCATGATGACGCGTGATGGCCCACCTCGCTGCCAAAATGACAACCGCCGCGCCGCCAACAATCCAACTCGTTCGGTTCATCGTCAGTAGCAATCCAACTACAGCTGCAATTGCAAGCATAAGAGCAGCAATGCGAACACCGCGCCTCGATTGACACGCAGCCACGCCGATCATCAGAAGCATCGATGTCATGGCCCAGACCGCCACATAGGGCGAGTACCAATGCAGCCCCCGAAACGGTTTTCGCACTTCGGTGAACCATGTTGTGTCAATAAGCCCACTCCACGCAGTTGCTTGAGCAAGGCTATGAAGTCCAACGCCAATTGCCATTGGCCACAACCATCGCGCGGGATTGTGCGTGACAGGCATCATGGCGGGGATGACAACAAGGCCCCACATCGCATCCCAATGCGCGGCGCCGGGTGTTGCTGACCATGTCAACGAGAGCATCCACAGCAACCACCAGAAGATCCATAGCCACAGGACGCTACTGCGAAGCAACGCACGGTGGCCACTCACCAGCACCGGCAGTGCCGCAATGCTGGCAATAGAGAGCAGGATCAGCCCCACCTGGGCCGAGACAAGGCCGCTCGGGAGTAATGCCATGCCTGCCGCCAAGGTGGCTGCATGTATCCACTGAGCTGCTTGGCAGTAGTTGGTGAGTGGGGGTGGCACAGGCATCACGGTACCTTCAGATCTCTGCGAATGAGTTCTTGAATCGAATCGACTTGAGGGTACTGTGTAGCGATGGCTTTCCTCCATGGAGCCATAATGGAGAGAGGCTTATGAAGAATGGAATCTTGTGTGGTGCGATCACGGCTGGTGTGCTCGGTAGCGTCGCTGCTGCTGACATTATTACTGTTGGGCCCGGCTCCAAATTTGACTATCCAACAATCACGCAGGCCATCAAGGCATCGTCGCATTTTGACGAGATTCTTGTCGCGTCTGGCACCTACTTTGAGCGAGTAAACCCACGCGGTAAGCGCATCACAATTCGTAGTACGAGCGGGGCCGATCAGACAATCATCGACGGCGGCGGTATTCGTCGCTGCGTGGAGTGCACGAAAGGCGAAACGAAAGACACCGTCATTGATGGATTCACGCTTCAGAATGGCAGAAGTTCGCTGCATTCTCCTGGCGGCGGTATGTATGTTCATGGGGCGTCGCCGACCGTGCAGAATTGTCTCTTTTTTGGGAATGAGACGGGCAGCAAGGGTGACTATTACTCCGAGAATGGAGCAGGCGTCGCGGTCAGCATTGGCTTCCCACACTTTGCGAATTGCTTGTTTTTAGGTAACACCACGGTCGGCATGGGCGGAGGCATGTACTGCGAGAATTCCAGCGAAGTCACACTGACGAGTTGTCACTTTGAAGCGAATGAAGCGAAGAAGGGTGGAGGCATCTATTTGTCTGATGGATCAACTGCATTGATGAGTAAGTGTGAGCTTCGGAGTAATGTGGCCGATTGGTACGGAGGAGCGCTCTACTTGCTTGATGAGTGTGAGGCGACGCTCGTTGATTGCCAAATCATCTTGAACACCTCCAATATCGGTGGTGGTGGCATTTATGGACAATGTGGCAGCATCGCTGTTACTGGAGGGTCGTTCGAACTCAACACGTCGGCTTCTGGTGGTGGCATGAATCTAAATTGCGGCATCGCGGTCTTGAGTGATGTGCAATTCGCGGACAACACGGCCTCCAGCGGCGGCGATCTCCGTATCGCCTTCGGGGGCGTGCCACTTTCAGCAGCCCTGGCGGATGTGAGCATCATGAATTCGTTCTTCTGCGGCTCGGCAGAACCGATTGAGGGCCCTTGGACTGATCTTGGTGGGAATACCTTCTTTGGTTCCTGCAGCGACGGAGCCTGCTGCTCCAACGGCATCTGCGCAATCACTGACGCCGATACTTGCCTACTCCTTGGCGGTGACTTCGCTGGCCTTGGAGTGTTCTGCGTAGACGCGAATTGTCCTGGCGATTGCCCTGTGGACATCACTGACGATGGGTTCGTTGGCACCAATGACCTTCTGTCAGTCATCAGCGAGTGGGGACCATGCCCCTAGCTCTTTCCTTCTACGATTGAATACACAACAAGACGCTCTAGGCCGCTTCCCTCGCGGTCTAGGGCGTCGTGTGATGCGTTGAACGCCGGACGAACTGCCGGGCGATGAACGGGGGGGTACTTAGCCAGCCTCGGCCCGTGGATGCGATGCGTCATAGGCGTCACGCATGCGTTCAGTCGTGAGGTGGGTATAAATCTGTGTTGTTGAGAGTGAGCGATGCCCGAGCAACTCCTGCACGGCTCGAAGATCAGCACCATTGTCAAGCAGGTGTGTGGCAAATGAGTGCCGCAGCGTGTGTGGGCTAATGGTTGAGTCAAGCCCCGCTTGCTCAAGGTACTTGCTAACCTTGCGGCGAATTGAGCGTGTAGAGATTCTGCCACCATGCCGGTTGATGAAGAGTGGTTCTTCGCTCACCAGATCGTGGCCATGTCGACCCCGCATCGCGATCCATTCAGAGATTGCCCGAAGGGCGTGCGTGCCAAGTGGGACCACTCGTTCGCGCCGGCCCTTGCCACGCACAATCAGGGCTTGTCCAGCTTCGTCAATATGCTGCATGTCGATCCCGACCAATTCGCTCACACGAATGCCGGTGGAGTACAGTGTCTCGAGCATTGCGCGGTCGCGGCACCCGAGAAGCGTGGCAGCTTCTGGTGCAGCGAGTAGTCGTTCGACATCTTGCACAGTGATTGCCTTGGGGAGGCGACGGTTCTGGCGAGGCGTTCGGATGACAGTCATCGGGTTGCGGGGAATACACCCGATTCGATCCAGCCACTTGTGGAACGATCGCAGCGTCGCGATCTTTCGTGCCATTGTTGCTGTGCTGTAGTTGCTGTCGGCGAGGTGGGTAAGAAAGCTGCGAATCGGCTCAACTTCACAGGCGAGAATCATGTCGGCGAACGTCTTTGGGCCCACCACGCCCACAACATCATCCTTGCCATTTTGGATGCGATCCCACGCTATTTGCTCATGGTCAGCATTGAAGTCCAAACCAAGTTCATCATTGATGTGGGCAATGAATTGCCTCAGGTCGACCGCGTAGCACCGCGAGGTGTACTCGCTGAAATGCCGCTCATTGATCAGGTAGTCAAGAAAGGACTTCACGATGGGATATTGCAGTTCAGGGCGTGCAGATTTGGTCGGCATCTGAGGTGGCTTTCGGGGTCTGAGGGGTATTCCCGGTGGATCCACGTCCGGGAACATGCACTGACAATCAGGATCCGGTGGGGTTATTTCAGTGGAGGGCAGATTTTTTTGGGGCTGGCAAGGTGCTGCTCGACGAGGGCCTGATCAAAGGCATCCAAGGGACATCTGGGGTCTGCGACAAGGGCGACAAGCGTGTCGACAAGCACATCTTCATTGCCGCTGTCCCACTGCAGACGCCAAGAATGGCCATTTCGCAGGAAGGAAATCTGGTGAACTCGGGTACTGGTTGGAATTGGTGCGTCCAAGGCCTTCGCTCCTGTTGCGGAATCTGGTTCGCTTTCGGCTCGGGGGCAGGCTGATGGCCTGTTCAGGGCTCGCCGCCACTGTCAGATCGGTCGTGGTGCACTGACTAGCACAAAGATTCTCGGTCACAAGAAGACGCGCACTTTTCGCGCGACATATCAAAGAACCGTCCTCAATCAATCAACAGGGCCGATTGAGGCCCGGGTCGTGGTAGACTTCGGGACTTCTGATCGCGTAGCTCAGTCGGTAGAGCAACCGCCTTTTAAGCGGTAGGTCCTGGGTTCGAGCCCCAGCGCGATCATCCCTCTGGCATCTGTCCCGTGGGCGTTGAGAAGTTGGGAAGAAAGGGATCACGTTGGCTCACATTCTTCACGCCATGTTCTCGGCCGGTCGCATCCATCTATGGGCCGAGTCCGTTGATCGTTGGCGACATGTCAGTGGTGGAGGCCAACCTCGCGCGATCAGTAAGCCGACTGGAGAGTCGTTTCCGTGGCATCCATATGGCAGTCGGCGTTCTGAGTTTTCGCCTGACCTTGGTGAAGTCGTCGCACTGAGTCGTGAAGATGAGTGTGTACTGCGTTTGCCACGCGATCTGCTGGGCCCGTTTCCAAGTGATCGATTGGCGTCATCGGTTGGCGGCGTTGACAGAAGTGGTGAACCGTGGCTTGCACGCTTTCGTGTCGCAACTCACAGTTTCGATCCGGTTGCAGGAATGCGCATTCTGCTTGCCGTGCATTCTGGCGACACTGTTTTTGATCAAGAGCCCGGCCACGATTTGTTGTACTGGGCTGATGTTGCGAGGCTTGTTGCAGATCGTTGTGAGGCGCAGCGATTTGTACCGTCATTGCGGCGCAATGGCGATGGTCGACTTCGGGCGATCTGGCGGCCCTGGCTGCAAGATGAAGAAGCCGCTGACAGGATTCGGTCGCTCTTGATCGCAATGCCACCTGTTGCCAGAGGTGTTGATGATGATCTTGGTGAGGCTGCTTGGCCGAGGCTGGAAGCGGCGATGGAAGCGATGACCGACGACCTGATTCGAACGATGCTTCGGCGAGATGACTTTATAGATGCCATCGACGATCACGATCCTACGGATCCTCACGTGCAGTGGCTCGGCGGGCTTCTAGGTGGTACTCGTGCGCTTGCTATTGAAGGCGATGACTCCGTCAAGTTGATTCGTGCAGCCCGAGCATGGATTGCTCGGCTTGATGAATTCGCCGCGGGCCATGCACTTCGACTTCGGCTCGATGTGCGTCCACCGGCTGATGGTGAAGATGCATGGCAACTCGATCTGGGCCTCGCTGCTAGCGGCGATTCCGATCTCACAGTGACAGCGGATGATGTGTGGCAGGCAACACCCGAGGCCTTGCAACTGGCTGGCGATAGCGACCCGCAAGATGTACTGCTGGCAGAACTCGGCCGCGCAGCGCAGCTCTTCCCTGTGCTCGAACCACTCCTCAATCAAGCCACTCCATCAGGCATGTCACTCGAGACCCGTGAGGCGTGGTCGCTTCTTGGCGAGTACCGGCCATTGCTCGAGGAATCAGGTTGCATCGTGTCCGTTCCATCATGGTGGGGCGGTCGAGCCAATACGCTCGGTGTGCGCATGGTTATCGACAGCGACGAGTTCAACGATCTTGACGGACCGTTACGGGGCATGGCCGAGACCATTCGATATCGATGGCAAGTGGCAGTTGGCGATCAGCCGCTCTCGCTTGAGGCCTTGCGGCGCCTTCGTGATCAGCAGACACCGCTTGTGCAGGTTGATGGCCGATGGATTGAAGTCGATCAGCCGCAGGTCAGCAAGGCAATTGCATTGCTTGAAAAACAAGACTCGGTTGAGTCGTCATTGCTTGAGGCAATGCAGATATCAGCGATGGGCAGTGAAGATGAGACCGGGCTGAAAATCTTGGGGGTTGACGCGGTTGGCTGGGTGGCTTCGCTCATTGAGGGGCCGACTGAAGGGGGCATGGAAGACCTCAACCAACCAGAGCGATTCGAGGGCACATTGCGTCCTTATCAACGATCGGGGCTCAATTGGCTTGGATTCTTGGACAGATTTGGTCTTGGTGGATGCCTTGCTGATGACATGGGCTTGGGTAAGACGGTGCAACTCATAGCGCTTCTTCAGCATGAGCGATCAATCCCGGGCGAAGTAGGACCAACCTTGCTTGTCGTACCCACATCTGTGGTTGGGAACTGGGAGCGTGAGCTTGCCCGTTTCGCGCCAGAGTTGAATGCATATGTTCAACATGGGCCTGATCGGCCGCTTGGCGAAGCATTCGCGAAAGTTATTCAGGGTGTTGACGTCACTATTACGACTTATGCACTGGTAGCCCGCGACTCAGAAACACTGGCAAAGGTTCAGTGGCACCGGGTTGTGCTTGATGAAGCGCAGTACATCAAGAATCCTCCGACAAAGCAGGCTCGCGCGATTTGTGCTCTGAAAGCAAAGCGTCGTATCGCACTGACGGGTACGCCTGTCGAGAACCGTCTGAGTGAGTTGTGGTCGATCATGGAGTTCTGCAACCCTGGATTCCTCGGAACACCGCCAGATTTCCGCCGCCGATTCTCTCGTCCAATCGAACGGCATCGTGACTCTGATGCCGCCACAGCACTACGCGGTCTTGTGCAGCCATTTGTGCTGCGACGGCTCAAGACGGATCGCAATGTCATTGACGATTTGCCGGATTGTGTAGAGACTCGCGAGTTTGCAACACTTACGCCAGAGCAGGCTACGCTCTACCGCGCTGTGGTGGACTCTATGATTGGTCGAGTCGATCGAACGGACGGTATCCAGCGTCGCGGTCTTATCTTGGCGATGCTCTCGAAACTGAAGCAGATCTGCGATCACCCTGAACTCGCTGAATCCGGTGAGGAAGTTATTGTCAGGGCTGGCGAAGGCGAAGCAGTGAAGCGATTATCAGAACGATCAGGCAAGTCGCGGCGGCTCATGACCTTGCTTGATGAAGTGCTGGCAACAGGCGAACGCGCACTTGTCTTTACGCAATATCGTCGAATGGGTAAATTGCTGTCGGCGATGATTGAACACGACCTTGGATGTCGCTCGTTGTTTCTTCATGGTGGAACGCCAATGAAGCGGCGACAGGCCATGATCGATGAATTCCAATCACCAGAAGGTGATGCAACTGTATTTGTACTGTCGCTTAAGGCTGGTGGGCTTGGGCTTAACCTGACTGCTGCCAATCATGTGTTTCACTATGACCGTTGGTGGAACCCCGCGGTCGAACGGCAGGCAACAGATCGTGCATTTCGAATTGGACAGACTCGAACCGTGCATGTGCATAAATTTGTGTGCATGGGCACCCTTGAAGAGCGGATTGACCGCATGATTGAGGAAAAGACGGAGTTGGCGGAGCAAATCATTGGAACGGGCGATGATTGGTTGACCAAGCTTGATGTGGGGCAGTTGCGTGACATGTTGTTGCTTCGCAGCAATGCTTTGGAGGTGGAAGCATGAGTCCCGAAGATGTTACGAGTCGCGCTCCACGCCCATCACGCCGCCGCGGCGGTCGTCTGCGTCTGAAGATTGACGAGCAAGTGCTCATGGACAGCCCAATCGCCGGCCCTTGGCTGCGGATGATTGAAACACTCATAGATACTCGCGCGATGCAAGAGGGTTTGCTTGCTGCGAGAGAAGGTTCGGTTCGTTCGCTCGTGGTTGAGCCAGGCAGTATTACTGGCCCGGTGCAAGCCGATGCTGAGTCTTCGCAAGATGTCGCAATCTCGATTACCCAGATTGACGAGCCCGGGTGGCAGCGACTTATCGAGGCCATGGCGTGTGAGGCAGTATGGGCCGCGAAGTTGCTTGAGGGTGTTGTGCCAGATGGGCTCGAAGACATGTTTCGCGGATGTGGCACGTCATTGGTACCAACTGGCGAACAGGTGCAGGCAACAGTGCAAATTCCTGGACGTCGTACCGGTTGGCGCGTTGCCGCACTGGCATGGATCGCAGCCGAACGAATGCACCGTGATCCACTAGTGATCTTGATGATTCGCGGGTTGCCCTGCGAAGTGTTAGTTGAGCGTATTGGCAATCACCGCGCGCTTCGCGCCACGGGCGAGAGTGTCGCGCATCCACCGATCCTGCTCGATCCAGTATTGGCCGCTGGCCCACCGCTCGTGGAATGTCTGGATACTTGGTGGAGGCCTCACGGCCATGTGCCAAGTGTGGAACGCGAACCTCATGTGCGGCATGCGTTGCTTCGTCGGCTCGGGGCATCAACCCTGGACGGGCGATTTCCGTTGAGCGGTCTGCTCGCAACAATTTATGATGATGCTGCTGCAGAGGCTGCGAATATCCTCGATTCGCCGCTGCAAGGCGATTAGGCAGCGGTGCTCGAACGACCTTGCATCATCTCTCATACTCGATTGAAGCCATGGCTCAATCAGGCCGACGAGGCCTGTAGTGGGTCGTGAGAGGCTCCAAGGAGAGTGATATGCAGCGAATGAGTAAACCCCGCGTAGATGCTGTCTCGCAGGCCCGCAAGGCACTGCGAGGTATGGAGTTGGCGATCCGAAGGGCGAAATATAACCGCGCCCCCAAGCGAGTAGATTTGGGCACTGCCCGTCTCAGGTCATCACCTGGCCACTGATCCCACCAAGTACTGGACACCCGACTGTGCAGCAATTCTGCTGGCAAGGTAGACGTTGATCCAGAGGGCCGAGGATCATATTGGTGGGTGGCCAATACAAGACCGCATCGAGCGTTCGACAAGCGATAGCGCGAAGCACTCGGCCATCTCAAGCCAGAAGCCTCCTGAGGCCAACTTCAATTTGAAGTTGGCGGTCTTGCAGATGCCGCTAGACGTGTTTGAGGCCGCGACGTTGGTCTCGTAGGCGACGGCTCTTGCCAACCCGCTCACGCAGGTAGTACAACTTGGCTCGTCTCGCATCACCGCGACGAACGACTTCGACCTTTGCCAGGCGCGGGGAATGCAGCGGAAAGATTCGCTCAACACCCTCGTTCGCCACGATGCGGCGAACAGTAATGGTGGTGTTGACGCCGCGGCCCTTCATGGCGATCAATACGCCTTGATAGACCTGCACGCGTTCTTTGTCGCCTTCAATAATGCGGACGTGCACGTCGAGCGTGTCGCCCACACTGAATTCGGGGAAGTCGCTCTTCAGCTGTTCTTCGGTCACACTTTCGATGAGATGTTGCTTGTTCATGATGGTTCTCGTTGTGGGCCTTGATGAGCCCGCTGCGACTTGGGTCGTTCTGCCCAGGGGTCACGTCTTAGGGGTGTCTCGTTCAATCGTCCGTCTGTGTCGGACGCTCACGCAGGTCAGGTCTTCGCTCGATCGTTCTGGCTAACCGCTGTTCGTTTCGCCACTTTACGATGGCTCCATGGTCGCCTGAGAGCAGCACCTCTGGGACTTCTTGGTCTTCCCAGACGCGAGGGCGGGTGAAGTGCGGTGTATCAAGCAAGGGTCGACCGGTCTGGTCACTGAGGCTGAAGGAGTCCTCTTGTGCGGAGTCCTTGTGTCCTAGTACGCCGGGAAGAAGCCGGGTGATGGCGTCGATGAGTACAAGTGCCGGGAGTTCGCCTCCACTGAGCACATAGTCGCCGATGCTGAGTTCCAGCGGGGCGAGGGTCTTGATGACCCGCTCGTCAATGCCTTCATAATGCCCGGCGATCAGAAGAATTCGTTCTTCATTCGCCAGCGTTTCGACCGTGGTCTGCGTGGTTCTCCTTCCTTGCGGTGTGAGCAGAATGCGCTGCGCACGCCTTGAATCTAATTCTTCTACTGCCAACACTGCATCGTGCAGTGGTTGGCACATCAGCACCATTCCAGGCCCGCCGCCAAAGGGCCGATCATCGACTTTGTTGTGCTTGTCAGTGCTCCAGTCACGAATGTCGTGAACGTGGGTCTCAACAAGTCCCGCCTCATGAGCCCGTCCGAGGATGCTCGTTTGGAGCGGTCCTGGGAACATGGCCGGGAACAACGTCAGGATGTCGATCCGCATGGCGATTCGCCCGATACACTCAGGCGTCGACCTTCTTGCCCGGCGTCGGGTCAACGTCAATTCGCTTGAGCAATGTCCGCACGGTGTCGCTTGGCTGTGCGCCAACGCTCAGCCAATACTTGATGCGATCAGCCTTGAGGCACAATTGCTTGTCATCAGCAACCAACGGATCGAACCAACCAAGCTCCTCGATGACTCGGCCATCGCGGGGTGCTCGTTTGTCCATCGCATTGAGTCGGTAAAAGGGACGATGCCTGCGTCCCAGACGCTTCAGTCGAAGTACGACCATATGGCTCCTCCTGTGCATTGTCTGCTGCTCGGGTCGCTGCCGATCTCATGATCGGTTTGAAACGCCCGGCACGACCGGGGATCGACCAGAGCCAGTGGTCGAGCGTGGGGACGTGCTTCGCTGCAGAGACGAATCGCTAATGCTAGCAGAATGAAGGCTCTGCTGCGAGCAGTGGCTGCTTCAAGAGCGGCCCCGTAGGGCTTCAAGCGTCTCTGAAGGCCCGTTTCAATGGTTTCGCCTGTGCCCATGCGGGTGTAGGGGTGCGATCATTCCCGTGGAGATCACTCCAAGGGCAAGCGACACTTCGACTGCGTGCGCAGTAGCTCAAAGATTTGATGACAGAGACATGGTCAAAAGAGCGACGCGATCGAGGCTGTGTACTTCACTGCCGCCATTCCGAGGACCATCACGACCGAGTCAAAGATATTGGTTGTGAGAATCAGGAAGAACAACACCATGCCAGCCATCCCAGCATTGGGGTGTTGGTACCAACCACGAATCGTCGCAGAGAATGCCGACAGGATGCGTGATCCATCAAGCGGAGGAACAGGTAGTAGGTTCAATGCGAAGAGCACGAGGTTGAGAAAGCCGCCAAGTTCCAAGAAGTTGCGAACATGTTCCTTCCATGCGGGCTCTCCGTGTTGAAACATGTTTGGGTCAAGCCCTATCCACACGCCAAGCGATGTCAGTGTCACGAAGGCAATCAAGAGATTCATCACCGGTCCAGCGATCGAGACGATCGCATCGCCCCAACGCCGATGCCGAAAGTTCCATGGCCGAACGGGCATCAGCCCCCACGCAAATCCAATCAGCGCAAACACAATGAGAGAGAAACCGCCCATATGAACCAGCGGGTTGCCGGTCATATGCCCGGTCTCAATTGGCGTGTGGTCACCTTCCCAGATAGCGGCCCAGCCATGTGCCAGTTCATGCAGTGTGATGGAGAGCAGGATCCAGAAGATCCAACTCAATAAGTATGGCAGTCCTTGGGACTCGAATACGTTGTGCACCCACCAACTCATATGGCGAGATCCGCTACGAGATCGAAGTCGGCGTTCGCGCCGCTCGATCGCGTTTGGCCTTCTTTAAGGCGTCGACATCCATTCCGAGCTGTACGAGATGCACTTCCGGTCCGTGTGGCTTGGATTTTTCGGCCTCAAGTGCCGCTGCAGCCGACACGCTCGGGTACTTGCTGAAGACCATCGCTTTGACCGTGCCCCACATGCCTCGAACACTTGCAAACGTGTGGTCGACTGCTGTGGCCTCATATCCGCTGTGCACCATGCAATTGGCACAACTTGGGTTGCCTGATTCGTAGCCATATTCCGCCCACTTCGTAGCGGTCATGAGTTCTTCAAACGAGTCCACATAGCCTTCCCCCAACAAGTAGCAGGGTTTCTGCCACCCGAATAAGCAATACGTGGGATTGCCCCACGGGGTGCAGTCATATGTTCGCTTGCCCATGAGGAACTCAAGGAAGAGCGGCGACTGGTTGAACTTCCATCGCTTCTTCCGATTCGAGAGCAGCATGTCGAAGAGTACATTGGTGTTCTTGCGGCCAAGGAAGTTTGACTGATCCGCAGCGGCCTCGTATGCGTAGCCAGGGCTGATCATCATGCCTTCGACACCAACATCCATCATCTCATCGAAGAACACACGGATAGCGTTTGGATCAGCGCCGTCGAACAGTGTGGTATTGGTCGTGACGCGATAGCCCATGTCGATCGCGGTTTGGATGCCTTCCATGGCTTTCTTGTAGGTGCCGTCGCGGCAGACTGCAAAGTCATGGTCGTCCTTGGGGCCGTCCATATGCACCGAGAAGGTGAGATACTTGCTGGGCTTAAACCACCCAGCATCAAGTTTCTCTTTCAGCAGCAACGCGTTGGTGCAGAGATAGATGTACTTCCGTCGCTTGACGAGTTCCTGTACGAGTTCGCGGATATGCGGGTACAGGAGGGGCTCGCCGCCTGGAATCGACACCATCGGGGCGCCGCATTCATCGACGGCCGTCAGCGCATCTTCAAGTGGCATGTCCTTGCGAAGGATGTGAGCGGGGTACTGAATTTTGCCACAGCCGGCACAAGCAAGATTGCACCGATAGAGTGGTTCGAGCATCAGAACAAGCGGATATCGCCGTCTTCCACGAAGCCGCTGGCCCAAGACATAACTTGCCACGGTCCACATTTGACTGATCGGTACACCCATGGCGGGGGATGGTATCAGTGGCCGCAGCCTTCCGATGCCCACTTCTGTGGTCTTTGCGATCTCTTCCGCCAGTTCCAGGTTCAATTTCTGCTTGATTGGCTGAACCCGAGCCCTGCTGATGGGGTATCGATCTCATGATTGCACTTGACTTGCAAGCCATGGTGTCCGTATGCCCACTCCGGGGTGCTCCCGGTATAATTGGGAACGCATTGCTCGAAGAGGTTCGGGCTTTGTTCCCTTTTCGGTCGCGTTCTGTGGCCATGGAGTGCCAGTCGGCCGTGCAGTCGGTTTCTAAACAGAGTGATGAGGCCCTGCTTGAGGCTCACTTGGCTGGCGACGATGAGGCGTTCCCCACGCTCGTCGGCCGCTATGCACGTGAACTTGTGCCCTATCTCGCTCGTGTGACGGGCTCCCGGACGACAGCGGATGACATCTTTCAGGAGGCATTCCTGCAGGTGCATCAATCAGCTCACACATTTGACTTGTCGCGACGCTTCAAGCCTTGGCTCTACACCATCGCTGTGAACAAGGCCCGCGACTGGCATCGGCGTCAGTCGCGTCGTCGAGCGGTGTCCTTGTCAACCCCTATCGGCGCATCGGGCGACGGTGGTGGGCTCATCGACTTACTGGAAGGCGAGTCGGTCCCGGTGACCGAAGGTCTTGAACAAACCGAACTGGCCGCGCAAGTACGTGGTGCAGTCGATGCCATGCCACATCACTTGCGGGAGATCATCCTGCTGAGTTATTTTCAGAAAATGAGTTACAGCCAGATTGCGGACACGCTGCAGATTCCACTCGGTACTGTAAAGAGCAGGCTGCACGCGGCTGTCGCGAATCTCGCCCGTTCTTGGGCACAATTCGCTGATGACGAGGAAGACTTGACCACTCCATGACTGATCACCAGAACAATCCTCTGAGCTTGACTCCGGCTGACACAGCCGCGTTTGACCGTCTTGCGAGCGAGGGATTTGATGCCGAACTTTTGTCGGGACTATCAGGCGATGAGCAGCAACGTGGCGAAGTAGCCGCTTCGCTGCTCGGTTTGCTTGAGCACTATCCAGCTGACGAACTCAGTGACGAAGATCAACAGACGCTCGTTGATGCAACAATGGCTCGCATTCGTCGCGCTGAAGACGATCGTCGAGATCGTATGCAGATGGACAATCATCCAGTCATGCTTGGTCGCGGACTGCGATTCCGTATCGCCGAAGGTCTTGCTGTGGCGGCGGTGATTGCCATGGCGACCGCAGCGTTGTGGTCGTTTGGAACAACAGCAAGAGACCGCGCGATGTCGGCTGGTTCGCGTCACAATTTGGGCGATCTGCACGCAGGCATGGCATCATTCTTCGAAGCCACTGGTGGGCACGCTATGCAAGACGCGGCATCTCCAGTCGGCGAGTTGCTCCATGGCGGACCGGCCAAGACACTGAATATTCAACAAGTCGTGCTTGCCGGCTACTGCCCCGCCGGAGCCCTCGTCAATCCCCGACGACCCGGCTGCGGCCATGGGGGATTCTCTTTCGCCGTGCTTGCTCCAGGGCATGAACCGCACCTTGCCTCGGGGCAGATGATTCTGGCTGGTGATCGCAACCCGGCACTTGCTGGTTTGCTTGAGGGGGAAACCTATACTGAGGCTATGAGCGATCCTCCCTGGCATGCCCGATTGATCGAGCAGCCGAGCGTTCTCTTCTCAGATGGCCATACCGAGGACCTCAAACACGCTACACATGGCTTGGATGGCGTGTGGCGGGTTGAGCAGGCCCCAGCAGTTGCTGGGCCAGCCCCAATTGAAATCTTCCTGGCACACTGAGTGGTTTGCCCGCTCAGGGCTCCCTCGATTTCCGTATTGATGGTCGATTTGCTATCCTGCTGGGCTCGCCCATTAGGAGCCGCGCCGTTATGCCCAAGAACAAACCAAATAAAGGACTTCTAAAGCGGATCCGGATTACCAAATCCGGCCGCGTGAAGTCCAAGCCTGCCTTCAGTGGCCATCTTCGTAGCCACAAGTCTGGCGAAACAATGCGGTCTTATCGAAGGGCCAAGTACGCTCACGCCGCCGACGTTGGTCGTGCGGCTCGCATGCTGCACCGTCGCATCGTTTCCGGTGGCGGCTCTGTGAAGAGTGAGTCGTCTGAAGACTGAATGATCTATGTATAACCGTGATCGGGTGAAGTGGTTGGAGTTGCCGACCCCCCGACTCGGGATTGAGGAGTTCTGCTCATGCCACGCGTTCGTAAGGGTGCGGCCACTGTAAAGGCCCGCAAGCGTATTCTTCGTGCCGCTCGCGGTTACTGGGGTACCAAGCATCGTCACAAGCAACAAGCCAAGGTCGCACTGCTTCGAGCAGGCCAATTCGCGTATCGCGATCGACGTAATCGTCGTCGCGACTTTCGGCGGCTTTGGATTACTCGCATCTCGGCTGCGTGCCGCATGCGAGATACTCGGTACAGCCGATTCATGAATGGTCTATCCCGCTCTGGCATCGCCTTGAACCGGAAGATGCTGAGTCAGATCGCCATTGAGGATCCTGCAACCTTTGACACGCTCGTAGAGAAGTCAGAAGCAAGTACGACTGCTTGCAAGGCTTCAGCCTGATCACTGCAGATGTCACGCTTCATGATCGAAGCTCTGCGGAGGCGGAAGGAAGTCGGCGCAATTGCTGCGTCCGGACGACATCTTGCCAATGCCATTACATCGCCAATTGGATCAAACGGCCATGTCGATTGCGTGTTAGAGGTTGGTGCTGGGATGGGTGCGTTTACGCACCATATTCTGCATCGACTCGGGCCTAATGGCCAGGCTGACATCGTTGAATTGAACCCACGATTTTGCGACAAACTTCGCGAGGATGTGGTGGAGCCGTGGGCAAAGCAAAACATGGATCGATCAGCCACGGTCATCGAGGGCTGCATCGAGGACGCCTCGCTGAAGCCCAAGTACACGACCATTGTGTGCGGTCTTCCATTCAACTCATTTCCGCCAGATGTGGCCGAGCGGATTTTGCAGCAACTGATTGGTCTGCTTTCTCCGAGTGGCACATTGGCATTTTTTGAGTACGCGGGTCTGCCGTCGCTTCGATGCGCGTTTCCTGGGCCGTGGCAACGCAATGCTCGCGAGCATCGTCGCTGCTTGCAAGAACTCACCGGCTCGATGGCCCAAGAGCGACAGTTCATCTTTCGTAATATTCTTCCGGCTTGGGCTGTATTTCTCCGCGCCGAAGGAGCCTGATTGATGAGCGACAAGACCGACTTTCTTGCTGAATTACATTCGCTGCAAGCACTTCGTCGCGTTTTTGGCTCAGCGTGATGGCCTCTTCTCCGAGCTTTGGCGACATTCAATCCGCTCACAAGCGGATTTTTGATGTCGTCCATCGAACGCCAATCGCAACATGTTCGACGCTCGACGCGATGACGGGGCGGACGCTCTTTTTTAAGTGCGAACACTTGCAGCGTGTGGGTGCATTCAAGTTTCGCGGCGCGAGCAATGTGGTGCTGGGTCTCTCAGAGAGTGAAGCTGCAGCAGGTGTATGTACCCACTCCAGCGGGAATCATGCGCAGGCACTGGCACGGGCCGCGCGAGAACGAGGCATTCCATCTTGGATCGTGATGCCATCTAATGCGCCGGGTATTAAGCGGCGTGCCGTCGAGGGCTATGGCGCAACAGTTATTGAGTGCGAGCCAACATTGGACGCGAGAGAGACTGCGGCATCGAAAGTGATGGCTGACACGGGAGCCAATTTCGTGCATCCGTATGACGATGCTCGCATTATTGCCGGCCAGGGGACAGCAGCCATCGAACTTATCGAGGACGCTGGCCCGCTTGACGCGATTGTCGCGCCGGTCGGCGGTGGGGGACTGATGTCAGGCACCTGTATTGCGGCTTCAGCGATGAGTCCCCAAATTCAACTCATTGGCGCAGAGCCGTGTGGGGCGGACGATGCGGCACAATCACTTGCATGCGGCGAGTTGATTCCACAAACAAGTCCAGACACGATCTGCGATGGATTGCGGACAAGTCTTAGTGACTTGACGTTCAAGATTCTGCAGGCGCATCTTGCTGGGATTATGACTGTGAGTGATGCTGAAACGCGTGATGCGATGCAGCTTTTGTGGGAGCGTGCCAAGATGATGGTTGAAACAAGTAGCGCTACGGTGCTCGCTGCGATGCTTCAAGACAACTGCCCTATCCCCCAAGGCGCCCGTGTTGGCCTCATCCTCAGCGGCGGAAATACATCCCAACCTGTTTGCTAATTTCGCTGTAGTTGCAATAACGGCCTATAAGGTCACGATGTTGCGAGTGCGTTCCAACACCGGGAGACATCACCCGTCGGGTTGGTCAGATCTGCGGCGTTTCAGTTCGGCATCGATGAAGCCGTCGAGGGCGCCGTCGAGCACGCTCTGCGGGTTTCCGACCTCGTGCCCGGTGCGGTGGTCCTTCACGCGATTGTCGTAGATCACGTACGAGCGAATCTGCGAGCCCCAGCCGCGATCGACTTTGCCGCCTGTGGCCGCATCGAGCTCAGCCTTCCTGCGATCTTCTTCAATCTGGTCGAGTTTGGCCTGCATAATTCGCATGGCCTGTTTGCGATTCTGTAACTGTGCTTTATGGGTTGAACTGACGACCATCAGGCCAGTTGGTTTATGCACGATGCGTACAGCGGATGCCACTTTGTTGACGTTCTGTCCACCTGGCCCCGATGAGCGGGCGAAAGTGGTGAACTCGATGTCGTTCTCATCGATCTCAACATCTTCTTCATCAAATTCTGGCATGACATCAATCGTGCAGAACGACGTCTGTCGCTTGCCTTGCGAGTTGAATGGACTCACTCGAGCAAGGCGGTGTGTGCCACGCTCGCACGACATATAGCCATATGAAAGCGGTCCCTTCACCAGATAAGAGACGCCACTGATGCCAACTTCGCTGCCATGCACCAAACTAATTTGTTCGTACTTCCAGCCCTGTCGATCCCACCACGTGGTGTACATGCGGTCGAGCATCGACGCCCAGTCATCAGCGTCATTGCCTCCGTCGCCCGCTTGAATAGCGACAAAGCAGTTGCGATGGTCATGCTTCCCACTGAGCAGCGACTGCAATTCGACACGGTCCATCTTCTTGAGCAACGCGTGCAGGCAACTATCTACTTCTGTCAGCAGTTCCTCGTCGCCAGCTTCTTTTGCAAGTTGGTAACCAACGGTGGCGTCTTCAAATTCTGCAATGATCTCGCCGAGGCCCTCGGTCTGTGCCTTCAGTAGGCGGTATTCGCTGATCACCTTCTGGGCGGCGTCTTGACTATTCCAGAAGTCACTCTCGCCCATCTGGCCCTGCAGGCTGTTTCGGCAGCTGACCTTGTTGTCGTAGTCAAAGAGAGTCGCGGATTGTCAAAATCCGCGCCTCGAGGTCATTGATGACTGGTTGGTGGGCGTCGTAGTACATCGGCGGTAGGGTAGCAGCGGTGGACTACTCATATTCGGGCTGGGTTGGGTACGCTCCTCGAATCAGGGCCATCACGAGCGAGCAGAAAGCCAATGACCACCATGATCGACCATCGCGTTTCAAAGAGAGCCAACGCTATCAGCCCTTCCTCGACGCTCGCGATCACCGCGCGGGTCCGGGCAATGAAGGCCGAAGGCCGAGACATCATCGGCTTTGGTGCTGGCGAACCAGATTTCAACACGCCGGACCCGATCTGCGAGGCGGCGATTGCCGCGCTTCGGAGTGGTATGACTCGATATGTACCGGTTCCAGGCACGCCTGAGGCCCGACAGTCCATCGTCGCCAAACTTGCCCGCGACAACAACATCACGTGCACGGCCGAGCAAATCGTCATCTCCAATGGTGGCAAATTCAGTCTGTATCTCGCACTTCAGTCAATTATCAACCCCGGCGATGAGGTCGTGCTTCCGACGCCTGCATGGGTGTCGTACAAGCCCATGGTTGAGTTGGCCGGGGGCACGATTGTTGAGGTGCCGACGACCGCAGCATCCGGCTTCCTCGCATCCCCGGAGGACTTCGCTCGTGCCATCACGCCCCGTACACGGGCCGTCATTCTCAATAGTCCAAGTAACCCATGCGGCACGATGTATGACCCCGAAGCGATTCGCGCAATCTGTGATGTGCTCGCGCCACACGAACGAGTTACTTTACTGAGCGATGAAATCTACGAGCGTCTGGTGTACGGGGGCCGTGAACATCTCTCGCCGGGCTCACTGCCCTCGATGCAAGAACGCACGATTACGTTCAATGGTCTGAGTAAAGCATTTGCTGCAACGGGCTGGCGTGTGGGCTATGTTTGCGCGCCGCCAGTCATTGCTAAGGCAATGTCAAAGTTGCAAAGCCAGATGACATCATCCGTGACCAGTTTCACGCTTCCAGCATTGGCCATAGCGCTCAATACATGTGATGGCGAGGTTGAAGTCATGCGCTTGGCATTTGAGAAGCGTGCTGCGTTGATGGAACAGCTTGTGTCGCAGTGGCCCGGTGTCACCTGCCCACCCCCGATGGGGGCTTTCTATGTATTTCCGGATATTTCTTCGACGTTCAATCGCACGTCTCCTGGCGGGCGGGTAATCGACTGTGCAGGCGCTTTCGCTGAGTCGCTGCTTGAAGAGACCGGCGTTGCAGTCGTGCCAGGGGATGACTTTCTGGGGTGCGGTCCAAATCACATTCGCCTGTCCTTTGCCCTCGCCGATGCGGCGATCGAGGATGGATGCGGGCGAACTGCTCGGTGGCTTGGCGGGCTTGCCTAACAGGCTTTCTTGGGCCCGGAGGGGCTGTCCACTGGTCGTTATCAGCCAATCTGACTCCCGTGGTGGCATCTGAGCGTCGGTCCCTGTAGACTGGTCGATTCTCGAGGGCGAAGTGCTCTCGGGTCATTTTGAACAGGACCATACTATGGGCCTCACGCTCAATCAGAAGACACAGATCGTTGGCGACTATCGCCGTGATGACACTGACACCGGTTCGCCTGAAGTGCAGATCGCGTTATTGACCTCCCGTATTCAGGAGATCAATGAGCACCTGCAGACAAACAAGAAGGATCATGCCGCTCGACTCGGCTTGGTCAAACTTGTTGGCAAGCGAAACCGATTACTCCAGTATCTTTCGCGGACACGACCCGATGCCTACCGAGCGCTCATCAAGAGACTTGGTCTTCGAAAATAGGGGGGCGTAGCCCTCTCACACAACAGGGTCCGGTGCCGTCAAGCAGGTGGCAGTGGACAGGCGGCAGTCGCGAACTACCCCCTGTCTTCTGCCTTCTGAAACCGAGGGGACCAAGACCCCAAACAGTGGTGCAATCGTGCTGACATTGCGCGGTCGCCACGGAAGGTTTTTTAAATGGGAAATTCCACAGTTCATTTCGTAGAACGCGAAATCGGTGGTCGGACACTCCGCATGGAGACCGGCCGCATCGCGAAACTTGCAAGCGGTTGCGTCATGGTGCAATACGCTGACTCAATCGTCATGTGCGCTGCAGTCCGTGCAGACCCACGACCCGGGCTCGACTTCTTTCCGCTGCAGTGTGACTATCGCGAGCGAATGACCGCAGGCGGTCAGTTCCCTGGTGGTTTCCGCAAGCGTGAGGGTGCTCCAAACGAGAAGGAAGTACTCACGATGCGGATGATCGATCGTCCCATCCGACCGCTCTTCCCTGATGGATTCATCGACGAGGTTCAGCTTCAGTGTTGGACAATGAGCCACGACGGCCAGAACGACACCGATGTGTTGGCCTGCACTGGCGGCTCAGCAGCTCTGATGTTGACCGATGCTCCATTCCAGGGTCCAGTCGCCACCGTTCGAGTTGGTCGCATTCTGACCGACGATGGTGAGCAATTCGTCATCAACCCAACACAGGCTCAGATGGAATACTCCGATCTGGACATGGTGCTCTCGGGTCACAGCGACGGCATCAACATGATTGAGGTCGGCGCAGCCGAGGTGCCCGAGGACGCAGTCCTTGCTGCCATCGAGTTTGGCTACGAGCATGGCTGCAAGCCCATCATCGAGATGCAGATCGAGTTGGCCGAGAAGGCTGGCTGCACTGGTGTTCGCGAAGGTAAGAGTTCGCTGCCGAGTGATGATGTCGTGGACATCGTGAAGAGTGCTGCTGGCGCCGAGATGGATCGTTGCCGCCGCATTCAGGGCAAGCACGACCGTGGCGATTCGATCAGCGAACTTCGCACCAAGATGCTCGACGAGCACTTCGCACTTCCTGAGAACGGTAGTTACACCGAGTACCGCGCCGCCGAGAAGCGTCTCGGTGAGGCACGCGAAGCATTCCGGACGCTCGAGAAGAAGACCACTCGTAAGTTGATCGTCGAAGACAGCATTCGTGCTGACGGGCGCTCGGCAAACGAGATTCGTGCTATCGAGATTGAGTGTGGCATTTTCCCCCGCACGCACGGTTCGGCCTTCTTCCAGCGTGGCGAGACGCAAAGTCTCGTAACGTGTGCACTTGGTACCGGCCGCGATGAGCAGATCGTCGACGGTCTCATGCCCGAGTACGCGAAGAAGTTCTATCTGCATTACAACTTCCCACCTTTCTGTGTCGGCGAAGCCCGTCGCATTATGGGTCCGGGTCGCCGCGAGATCGGACACGGCGCGTTGGCTGAGCGTTCACTGCTGGCCATCATTCCTGATGTCGAGGACTTCCCTTACACCGTTCGCCTTGTCAGCGACATCACCGAGTCCAACGGCAGTTCGTCGATGGCTTCGGTCTGTGGTGGTTGCATGGCGATGATGGACGCAGGCGTGCCGATTAAGGCAACGTGTGCGGGCATCTCGGTTGGTCGCTTCAGTAATGCTGACGGCAAGATTGTTCGCGTCACGGATATCATCGGCGAGGAAGACTTCTTCGGCGACATGGACTTCAAGGTCTGTGGTACCCGCAACGGCATCACCGGTATCCAGCTTGACCTCAAGGCTCGAGGACTTTGGTTTGACGAGATCAAGGAGACCTTCGAGCAGGCCCGCATTGGCCGAATTGAAATTATTGAGCAGATGGAAGCATCGCTCGCAGAGCCGCGTGCCGAACTCAGCGAGTATGCCCCACGCATCATTCAGGTCATGATCGATCCTGAGAAGATCGGCAAGCTCATTGGCCCAGGTGGCAAGATGATCCGCGGCATTCAAGAGCGTACTGGCGCTACGATCGAAGTCGACGACGACGGCACCGTCACAATCGCTTCGACCGACGGCAAGGCCGGCGACGCAGCGAAGGCCGAAGTCGAGGCTCTTGGAGCTGAGATCAAGGTTGGCACCGTCTACGAGGGCACGGTCGTTTCGACCAAGGACTTCGGGGCGTTCATCGAACTCGTGCCCGGTACCGATGGCATGTGTCACATCTCGGAACTCGACAATGGATTCGTCAAGAGCGTGTCCGATGTCGTATCGATTGGTGACAGGGTCAAGGTCAAGGTCATTCATGTCGATGACACCGGTCGTATCAAACTTTCCCGCAAGGCATTGCTTGAGCCCTCGGATGGCGAAGGTGATGGCGGCCGCCGCGGCGGACGTAAGAGTGAGGATGCCGTCGAAACGGCGTCCTGATCGCGAGTATCTGTGCACAATGCACTTTGGATTCTGATCGGTGCTGGCGCGACAATAGTCGTGCTGGCACCGATCATTTTTATCTTGCTTCGAAGTGCGCAGCAACGAGCACGTAATGCCGAGGGCGAGGCACGTCATAGCCAGCGGCTTGCCGAGCTTGGCGCCATGACAGGGGGCTTGGCACACGAAATCAAGAACCCACTTTCCACGGTGGGATTGAATGCTCAGTTGCTCATCGAAGATCTCACGCAATCCTCACTCAGTGAAGACGATCGCGATCGTTTGGTGCGGCGGGTTGGGCTACTCCGGCGAGAAGTGGACCGGTTGGCGGGCATTCTCGGCGACTTTCTTCAGTTTGCTGGACGTCTCAAGTTGCATATGGAACGCCGAGATCTTCGTACGATCATCGAGGAGATCGGCGACTTCTACCACCCGCAGTGTGATCAGTCGGGGGTGATTCTTCGTGTGCAATTGCCCGTAGATGAACTCTCTGCCAACGTCGATGAGGGGCTATTTAAGCAAGCCATGCTGAACCTTATGATCAACGCGGTGCAGGCCATGTCGGTTGATGAAGATGGTGGGGGCGAACTGCTCATTGACGCAAAGCTTGATGGGTCGCACGTCATGGTGTCGGTGACTGATACGGGGCCAGGCATTGCGGCAGACCGACTTGAAGAGATCTTCCATCCCTATGTTTCGGGGCGAGCAGGCGGAACGGGGTTAGGCTTGCCAACGACTCGGCGCATCATTGAAGAACACGGCGGGCGGCTGCGTGTTGACTCCGAAGTCGGCCAAGGGACGTCATTTCGAATTATGTTGCCGGTTTGCAACTGAGCAACAGACCTTAGTCGCCGAGCAAATTTTCACTGTCGACGACGGCCTGCGCAACTTCAATAAGCGGCTTGCGTCCATTGCGGGCCTGCTTTTGTAGCATTCGCATCGCATCCGGTTCTTCGACACTCTTCCGCTTGACGATGATCCACTTGGCTTGCTCAATGACCTTGCGCTGTTCAAGCCGGCTCATGAGGGTGTCCACTTCCTCAGATAGCTCAAGTTGGCGCAGGAATCTTGCCCACGCTACTTCGAGTCCGACGCGAAGTTGATCGCGGGTGACTGGCTTGAGTAGGTACCCAAACACGCCTGCTTGATTGCTTGTCACCACATACTCGGGATCGGAGTACGCGGACACCATCACGACGGGCACTTGCATTTCGTTGTAGATCGTTTCGGCTGCTGCGAGTCCATCGATCCCGGGCATGCGGATATCGAGGATGGCGATGTCGGGCGAGCCCTCGCGGCACATTTCAATGGCCTGTGTGCCGCTACTCGCGGGCCCGACAACGTCGTAGCCCAAGTCGTTGAGCGACGACACCATGCCAACGGCAACAAGATGTTCGTCGTCAGCAATAAGGATCCGTTCGGGGTGGGGGGGCACGCCCGGCTTACTGGCCTCTTGGCCGTTGGTCGTCATCTTGGACGATCTCCTCTATTGCACTTTCGCCACTGTTGGCACCAGCGCATGGTACTCGCGGTCCAATGCTTGATGGGCTGGGGCTATGAGCCGTTGGCACAAGGACATAGGGGCGGGTGCCCCTCTTTGGAGGCGGGGTTGACATCCAATCCGCTATGAATTGAAGCACTCCGCTTTGGACGAGGCGGCGTTCGTGGGCAAACAGGCAAAGTTATTCTGAGACTATTCATGTGCGTATGAGCCTGCACTATCATCTCTCAACAAATCCAATACGAAGGAAATTCCCACTCATGAAATTTGATCAAGTCTCGGTAGAAAAAGCCACAGGGACCATGTCCGTGCTCGGGCAGATTCTGACTGCAATTGGCATTATTGGTGTGCTCCTTGGAGCATTTTCATTGGTGATGGGACTGATCACTGAGTTCCGTGAGATTGCCAATGATGGGCCACTCTATGGCATAGAAGGCGTAATCTTGGGCGGGACGATGCTGTTCTGGGGTCTAGCTCTCGCCGCTGGTGGCGCAACACTGTATGCGCTTCGCTCGATTGCAGTCAACTGCGCGAAGATGGCTGACGCGAAGGACCAAAGCTGAAACACCGTTAGCGTGCATTCCCTGCATTGGCGAGTCGATCCCTGATGCTTCAATGGTCGCTGTGGTTGTTACACAGTCGCCCTTGATGATGCTCGCGGCGGTTCAGATTCATGGGCAATCGATTCGTAGTAGAAGATGTCCGAATACTGAAGCGATTTCAGTCTAAGAAGTCCTTCTCCCGAAGTCGATCTGGCACGTATGTCTCTGTGACGTAGGAGATGTCTTTGGTAATGAGCGACTCGACTTCCATCTTGAATCCGTTCGAGAGAAGGCGTTTGATTTCCTTTTGCCATGGCCGCTTATCTTTGAACCACGGGTATTCGGAAATCTGCTTTGCGCGGGTGATGTCACGTTCATTCAACGCAATACGCACATCAGGCGAGAGATTGCATCGTTCATAATCTTCGGCGCGAATGCCGATGTATTTGGCGTCCGGAATCGCCATGCGTTGGCTTTCAAAGGCGAGATTGATTGAGCCTTGCTTGATAACGCTGTAGATGTAGTGGCCCCAGGGGTCACAATCGAGCAGGCAGTAGATGGGTAGGCCGAGTTCCTTGTTGAGGCGATGCAGCAGGCGGCGAACACCGCGTGGCGGCTGCCCTGAACCCTCTGTCAGTATGCAATTATGTGTTTCCCAGAAACGGTCTTCGTTGAATCGACTCCAGACCGTGTCTTTCTCGACATGCAGTACAAAGTCAGCGTCGCACTTTTTGAATTGAATGACACTTGGCTCGCAAATGCTGGGGATCGCATAGCCGCCTGTGCCCATACGGCGGCAGTCGATTTCGTCGCCATTGTCCTCGACTGTGATATTGCCCACCATCGTGCCGCGTTTCTTTGCGAACACATGCAACTCTTCGCGCAACCCGCCAAGTGACACTTCAAGGTCTTCGAGAACCGTGTCAGACTCGCCCTGATCGTTGAAGGTTTTCTCATTCGTACCTTCAATCGTATGCAGGGTCATGTAATACATACCACGCAAGCTGAGCGTCTTCTCGGCCTTTATCAGTTCGCGGCTGCCCTTGGCAAGAAGCAGCGTCTGCATAAACTTTTTCGCTTGTCCGACATTGAAGAGGCTGCGAGTTTGCGTGGAGTCGCCCATCTCAAGGATGCGCTTTCGCTTATTCCACTTCATATTAGTGACTGTACGAAGCGGGATATCGACGCTTGGTTCTCGCCCTTTTAGCCCGTCCCGCGCAACACTGTCAGCAAGCAATTCAATGGCGCGATTCGTGGCCTTGTCGCGTTCCTTGCTGACTGCGGCCCCTCGTTTCTTGCGTGCTGGGGTTGTCTTCTTCTTTGTAGCGGCTTTCTTTTTTTTGGCCATCAGCGGCGAGCCTTCTTCTTCGTGGTGGTTGTCTTCTTGCGTGGCGAGCTCTTGCGCCTAGCGTTCTTCTTGGCGGTCGATTTCTTGCGAGTTCGCTGGAGTGCATGGCCGCCGAAGAGGTCTTCGTCGGCTTCTTCTAGGGCTCCTACTTGTCGGTTTTCCAGAATGATGACGTCGTCATCTTTGGCTAGGCGGCCTCCGTCATCGACGACTTGGCCTTCATCATCAAGCATTTGATCTGCTTCCGCAGTCTTCTTAGATGCTTGCTTCTGTAGTGCAGCGTAGAGTTTGGCTGCATCAACGCCAGTGATTGCGTTGCACGCCGTTGCGATCTCGCCAATGTACCGCTCGAAGATACTACGGCGCTCAGACTCCTTCTTCATTCGGTGACGGCGGCGAAGATAGGTGCCGAGTTTGCGGCCGCACTCTTGTAGGGCCAGTCGCATTTCCTTGCGAATCTCGTCGTAGTCGGCGATGGCTTCCTTCGACTCGCTGGTAAACGGTACCCATACGCTGGCCATATGAATCATGATGACCAGCGGACCAACCGGCAGGCTGCCGCGGGGCTGCGCCAAGCTGTAGTTCTTCCAGCCGGTCTCAACGACGGCTTTGAAGGAACTGCAGGCGGATTGTTGATATAGAAGTGGTACGCGGTTGGCGAATCGAATAATGCGTGCCGATTCATCACCCTTGAGTTCGCCGCCGAATGCGATGGCGACCTCCATCTGAAATGGGTTGCCCCGATACACGGACGGGGGCCGTGTGGCGGCGGCAAAAAACTCTGCTTTGACTTCCTTCAGCAGGCCGGCGAGTAGTGCCTTGGAACCAATCGGTACCAGGCAGTCAGTAGGTGGTGATGTGATGCGTGTGTTTTGAATTGACTTGAAGAGTCGTTCGGCTTCTGCGTGTCCGACATTCTTGACCCACGTTCGCGCTGTCATCCCAGCGCCTTCAGCGAGTTGCTTGGCCTTTTGTTGCCCGATGCGGCAGAAATCCTTCTGCAGAAAGCCGCCAAGTTGTCGAGACTCGGTCCGCTCGAGCATTTGAATGAGCGTTCCAAGTTCAATGCCCTTGGGGTGCGGCTTGATCTCTTTGGCTTCCTCAGGCAACTCAGTAACGGCCCGTGGAAACACGATGGTCTCATTCGCTGGTGTGATGTAGGTGATCTCGGCGTGCGGGTTGGCGATCGCGGTTTGCTCAAGATACTCGTCGACGCTTTGGCGTCCCTTCTGATACTTCGCTTCAAGTTCGATTGAGACGATGGTTCCGTGCCCGTCCGGGAACATGCTGTCATCTTCGGGGTGCTCGGTGTCGCTGACAACCTCAGCCCGGTTCTTGGACGTGTCGATCTTCAGGACGACTTCATGCGATGGTTTGCGTGGTCCCGTTTTTGAGATGATCTTGACGGGCTTTCCGGTGGTCATGAGTCCATACATGCCAGCGGCTGAAATACCAATGCCTTGCTGCCCGCGGCTCATCTTCATGCGATGAAACTTTGATCCATACAAAAGTTTGCCGAATATGTTCTCGATCTGGCGGCGGACGATGCCCGGACCATTGTCTTGCACGATGATTTTGAAGCGAGTCTCATCGAGTTGCAGCAGTTGAATCTTCAGCGAGGGAAGTATGTCTCCTTCTTCGCATGCGTCCAACGCGTTGTCGACGGCTTCCTTGACCGTCGTGAGCATGGCCTTGCGTGTGTTGTCAAAGCCAAGAAGATGGCGGTTCTTGGCGAAGAACTCGCTGACAGAGATCTCTCGCTGGCTCGCCGCCATGGTCTCGGCGGTTGCGGTCTTTCGTGTTCGTTTCTTCTTGGTTACCACTGGCACCTGGGGCTCCATCCCTTTGAGCGGAGGATCCATTCCTCACAGGGGCATAACCTAGCAGGGTGGAGCCCATTGGTGGCGTCAGTGGGGTGTCGCGATGTTGTCGACTTGACTATCATTCGCGGCCCCCCCAACAGGAGCATCCTCAATGGAAACCACTCTCATCATTCTCAAGCCAGACGCCATTCAGCGTGGCCTCATGGGCCGCATCATCAGCAGGTTTGAGGACAAGGGCATTCAAGTAGTCGGTGCAAAGTTCATGCAGATCCCGGGCGAACTGGCTGCCCGCCACTATGAGTCGCATCAAGGCAAGCCATTCTATGAGGGTTTGGTTGGCTTTATGACCAGTTCTCCTGTACTCGTGCTGGCCCTTCGAGGCGTCGGTGCCATCGCCATCTGTCGAAAGATGATGGGCGCCACCTTCGGCAGCAATGCCGAACCGGGCACTATCCGAGGTGACTTTGGCGTCTCCAATAGTTTCAATCTCATCCACGGCAGCGACAGCCCCGAGGCTGCGGCCCATGAGTTGACACTCTTCTTCGGCGAGGGCGAAGTGCTCGATTGGAGCCGAGCTGGCGAGTGCTGGGTCTATGACCTGAGTGGTGGCGATCCCGAGTAGGTGCGGCCGGCGGCCGGAATAACCGGTATCCCACACACTGACAGCTGAAACTCCATGCAATCAACCTCCAACAAGAGCGTTGGAGATGCCGCATGATGCAGATGGCCGACTTTCAAAAATGGAAATTGCGTGGATCGGCCGCGTCCAAAAACGAATTTGTAATGAGCGCGAACCCCTTGGCCATCGCTGGCGTAGGGGTTTCACCTGCCTTTCCGCTGCGCTGGCACAAGGCGGAGAGTGGGGTTTCTTGGGTCCTATGGAGTTGACCATGCCACGACGTACGCCAACGGCACAAGGTTCGATCAATGAGCAAAGAAATCGATCGACCGCCGCACTTCGCAGCGATGCCTCACTAGCCCAGATTCTGGCCTGTCCAATCGATTTTGTAGAGTCGATTGAATTCCGCCGTCCAGGGGCTGAAGGGCGGCTCTTTGACCGTGCCTCTGAGGTACGCGAGGCTGATGTGACGTGGTACCGACCACTCATGGACCCTATCGGCACCGTGACTGGCCTGCCGAAGAAGCCCAAAGCTTCGGTCGTATTCACCAAAGCCGAGGAACTTGTGATTTTTCTGCAGTACAACTATGCCCGCTTCCGGGTCCGGCGAATGCAGGACCGCATCAAGTCGCCACGTCCTGGCACCCGTCAGCGAACCGAGCTATTGAACTGGTATCGCATCGCGCAGAGGCTTCGTCACCAGATTGCAGAGGCCAATATCGCACTCGTCCTCGCGATGTCTAAACGCATTCGCATGGGTGATATGGACTTCAGCGATCTCATCAGTGAAGGCAATATGGCACTCATGCGGAGCATCGATAAGTTCGACGTTGGCCGCGGGTTCAAGTTCTCGACTTATTCCTGCCGGGCTATTCTCAAGGCATTCTCACGGCATGGAAGTAAGCACCTTCGATATCGACAACGATTTGGTGCCAGTTACGACCCTGAATTTGAGCAGTCAAATTATCCGGAGGAACGACGGGCCGACGAACTTCGTGACAGTGCTGATGAAGTCAAGCAAATGGTCCTTCAGAACCATGCCGATCTCACCGATGTCGAGCGAAAAGTGATCCACCACCGATTTCGCATCGGCCCAGGTGATGCAGCCGGCCTGCGACACGAGCGGCCCCGCACCCTTGCGCAGGTGGGCCAGATGATCGGCCTGACTAAGGAGCGTGTTCGACAGATTCAGAATAAGGCCCTCGGTAAATTGCGACTGGCAGTTGAAGAATCATCGCTTCCCCAGCCTGAGCGAGCGGCCTTCCGCCACTCGTGGAGACAGTCAGCGGGCTGAACTGAATGCAGCGAGTACAGTGGTGACGTGGCGCGTCAACCAAAACCATCGACTGGCGTGAAACTGCAGGTACTGTCTCGTTCCACGCCCAACGGTATTGGGTGGGGTCGACGATGGAAGTACAGAATGTGGGTGTTGATCGCTGTACAAGCATTGTTGATCTTGCACGTCCTCGTGTGGTGGATTGGCATTCCGTATGGATGGAAGACGATTTCTCCCATCGAACCATCCGAGTCGATCCAGACCGTATCTGAGGGAATCATCAATGCAGGCGCAATATTCTTTGCCATTGTGCTGCTCTCAACAGCTATTTTGGGCCGGTGGTTTTGCGGCTGGGGTTGCCACGTACTGCTGCTGCAGGACTGGTGCCTTCGACTCCTTCGCCGCGCTGGCATTCGGCCCCGCGCATTTCGATCTCGGCTGCTTTTTGTAGCACCGCTCGCCTTAGCGCTGTACATGTTTGTGTGGCCGGTGGTGTATCGTCTCGCGGTTGCGCCGTTTACGCGACCCGATGTTCATTGGCCGGGCTTTCGGGTTGAAGTATTGACAAGCAATTTGTGGGCGACGATGCCGGGTATCGGTGTTGGCGTTGTGTTTTTGTTCTTGTGTGGATTTGTCACGGTGTACGTATTGGGTGCGAAAGGATTCTGTACGTATGCGTGCCCCTATGGCGGGTTCTTCGCGCCGCTGGATCGCCTTTCACTGCGGCGAATACATGTGGATGACTCATGCAAAGGCTGTGCTCATTGCACGGCAGCGTGTACTTCGAATGTGCGGGTGCACGAACAAGTGGCGGCGTATGGAAAGGTTATTGATACTGGCTGTATGAAGACAACCGACTGCATCGAAGCTTGCCCCAACGATGCATTGTCGATGCAGTGGGGTCCGCCCGCACTTGGCGTGCCGCTGCGAGCGGGTGCCACGCGACCCACACGAAAGTGGGACATCGGGCTTGCGGGCGATCTTGTGCTTGGAGCTGTAATGCTGTTCTCCTTTCTTGTATGGCGTGGCGCGTACGGGTTGGTGCCGATGCTTCTTTCGCTCGGTGCGGCGGCTATTGTGACGTGGACGGTGTGGAAAGCATTTCGTGTGCTGCGAGACTCCAATGCATCTCTACATAAAAGTGGATTGAAGCGGTCGGGACGATTGACTCGCTCGGGTGTGATATTTCTGTGCATAGCGGCCTTGGCTGCGTTGCTGACGGTGCAGGCCGCTGCGTCGAAGTACATTTCTTTTCAGGCGCAGAAGTGGTCGTTGGGTTTGGAGCAACAGATCACCGCGCCGCGCAGACCGGGCGAGCAAATCATCGGCGCATTGGATGTATCCAAGGCCCGCCAAGCAATCAAGTGGTATCGACGTGCCAACGCGATTGGTGATGGGGGCCTCTCTCTGGCGAGCGATCCGAATAATTTGAGATCAATGGCACGCTTGCATGCAGCGATAGGCGAAGTGGCGACCGCGGCGGAACTGCTCGAGGAAGTGGCGGATAGAGCGCGTCCGAATCAGTCGCTTGCAGTCGAGCAGTTCATGCTGGAGGTGTCGATGCATTCTCCGCAGGCGACTTTCAACTGGGCGAGCAGTCGTCTCGACGAACACGCAGAGTGGAGTACGCTTCGTGCTGCAGCGGTGCAGTGGTCTCTTTCTCTCGGAGAACTCGCTGCAGCGAGCCAGCTTTCGCTGGCACCAGACTCACTCAAGTACACGGCGTTGGCAGCCTTACAGCGTGGGCAACTCAATGCAGCAATTCCACTGTTGCAAGCTTATCTTGAGGCCGCTCCCGGCGACGGCTTAGCGTGGGTCACATTGGCGCAGGTGATGCTTGCAGTGGGCGATACTGAGCAGGCTGATATTGCAGCGATCCGCGCTGAAGAGGCGAGATCGGATATGCGGCCCGAGGCTCAAGCAGATCTTGATCGTGAGCTTGCTGCGTTTCAAGCCCAGCGCGGGGCTGCTCAGCCTTTGCGCTGAAGTACCGCGACGAGATCGTCGGCAGTTTCGGCCGCAAAGGCGGCTTCGCGTGTGAGTCGTTCGCTCAGCATGCGACTGATACCGCCCAGCACTTGGATATGCGATGCAGTGTCATCAGGCGGCGAGAGCACCAACACGATTAATCGAACTGGCTTCTGGTCGAATGATTGGAAGTCAATTGGCGTTGCGGGCCGGCCAATGGCGAGTACGAGTTGATCGATGCAGGTGCATCGTCCGTGCGGCACAGCCAATCCTTCGCCGATGCCTGTGGTTCGTTCCTGCTCTCGGGCCCATGTTGTTTCGATCGCAGCTTCGACATCAGACACAGCGCCTTGATCGCCGAGCAATTCAATCAATTCGCGGATCGCGCTCAGTCTGTCTTCAGCGCGAAGCGGGACGCGAATAACGTCCGGATTGATGAGTGTCTCGATCTGCATGGGAGCGGGATAGTAACCTCGCGACCGTCAATTGGCACTGAAAGGAGCCTCTACTCGACCTTTCGCAGGTGGGCAAAGAAGCCGCCATCACGCCACATTGAGGGCGGGTCACCAGGGGCACCTTGGCCCGTCTCACGGTGGATGGAACAGACCTCAAGTGGATGCCACTTAGTGAGCCATTCAACTTGTTTTTCATTCTCTTCGGGATCGATGCTGCACGTAGCCCAGAGCAGCGTGCCGCCAGGTGCGAGCAGGGATAGAGAGTCCGCTGCAATCTGACGCTGTAGGTCCACGAGGCGAGTTCGCGTGCCAGCATCCTGGCGATGGCGTGCTTCGGCTCTTCGAGCAAGCACCCCGGAGTTTGAACATGGCACATCGAGAAGAAGTAGATCCGCACGACCGGCATACTCGCTCAGAACCGAGGCGGGGTCGCTGGCCTCAACGCCTGGCGTACGCGAGGCCATTGCTGCTAACACGCCACGCCGCGACGGACTGGCATCGGTCGCAATAATTTTGGATCCAGGATGTGCGTAGGCGAATTGTCTCGTTTTCGTTCCGCGACCAGCACACCAGTCAACGATCAGTTCAGGAACGATTGCAGTCGTGGATCTACATGCTCCCGCTGACGTTGGATCTTGCACGATGGCGTTTGGGAAGGTTTCCAGTACACCTGAGAGACTCGCGCCATTTCGAAGCACGTAGAATCCGGCGTCTTGGTGAGGCTCTAGGTCTGCGTGCTCGCCAGCCCCATGCAGGATGACGGGCGTATGGCACATTGTGTGCATCGCAATGCGTTCGGCTTCTTCTAGGCCATCAGTTGCAATAAGTCGGTCTATAAACAGGCGTCCAGCACCCGACTGCATCGCGATGCGGGCAGCGTCTGGCCCATCGAAGACAGGGGAACTGAGTCGCCAGCCTGAACCATCTGCAAGAACGAGGTGATCGGCTTGCGTGGGATCCGCTTTCTCAAGTCGCTCGACCCGCATTTTGGCGATCTTGCGAAGCACCGCGTTAATAACACCCGAAGCGCCTCGTCCGCCGGTGGTGTGGGACCACCCGACCGACTCGCTAATTGCGGCGTGGTCTGGAATGCGGTCCATCAGGAGCAGCTGCGCGGCACCACCAAGCAAGGCCGCAATGACGGCATGGTGCTGGCGGTTCCAAGGTTGACTCAGGAGCGGTTCGATGATCGCGCGGAGCGTGGCCCATCGAATGGTGACATCGCGATCGATTGTGATTGCGAGCCGAGCATCGCGTTCATTGAGCGCAGACACATCAAGTGGGGTGGGAAACAATTCCGGAAAGCGAGTCGCCTTCGCCTCGAGGTGCGGAAGCACGACGCGGCGGGCCGGGGACACATTCGTGCTTCGTGACGGACGGTGATCAGACGCTTGCGGCATCGAGTGAGGCGGCCTTCTGCAGTGCACCTATTTTGTCGGTGCGTTCCCATGAGAAACTGCCAGATACGCCTTCATCGGGCGTACGGCCAAAGTGGCCATGGGCAGCAGTGGGGGCATAGATGGGTCGCAGCAGGTCAAGTGATGAAATGACACCAGCCGGTGTCATATCAAATGTTTGCTCGATTGCAGCGAGAATGGTTGACTCTGGAACAGTGGCAGTGCCTTGGCAATCAACGTGCATCGATGTTGGCCGAGCGACACCAATGGCATACGAGAGTTGCAACTCGCATACTTCGGCAAGGCCGGCCGCTACAACATTCTTGGCGATGTATCGAGCCATATAGGCTGCACTGCGGTCGACTTTGCTTGGGTCCTTGCCCGAGAAGGCGCCGCCGCCGTGGCGACCGCGACCGCCATAGGTGTCGACGATGATCTTTCGTCCAGTGAGACCGCAGTCACCAAGTGGACCGCCAACTTCGAACTTGCCTGTTGGATTGACCAGAACCTCAATGTCTTTGTGCCACCAGTCACCAAGAACAGGCTTGATGATGTGCTCAATTGTTTCGGCTTTCAGATCAGCATGCCGTTCAGTCCACTCGGGGCCGTGTTGGCTACTGACCACAACTGTCTTGACCTGCGTGGCATTGATTCCGTCGTACTCGACCGAGACTTGGGCCTTGGCGTCAGGACGAAGGTGCGGGATGCCACAATCTTTACGGACCTCGGCATGGCGAGCCATCAGGCGGTGGCTCAGGTCAATCGGGAGCGGCATGAGTGACTCGGTTTCTTTGCAAGCAAAGCCAAACATTAAGCCTTGGTCACCCGCGCCTTGCTCGGCGTGCAAGCCGCGTCCGGTGTCAACGCCTTGGGCAATGTCTGGAGATTGCTTGTCGAGTGTGACCATGACGGCGCATGAGTCGGCGTCAAAGCCAATAGACGAATCGGTGTAGCCGATGCTGCGAATCGTGTCGCGAACAACCGCCGGGATATCCACATAGCCATCGCAGGTGACTTCGCCAGCGATAACTGCCAGACCAGTCGTGACCATCGTCTCGCAGGCGACGCGTGAATTGCAGTCTTCTGCAAGCATGGCATCAAGGATGGCGTCCGAGATTTGATCAGCCATCTTGTCTGGGTGGCCCATCGAAACGGATTCGGATGTGAATACATATGCGTTGCTGGTCATAGAAACTCCAGTGGGGTTGTACTTGCAGGGGACTTTTTCAAAGTCAGCCGACCCAATTGTCATCGATCTGGCCATGATATCGGCACTGGACCTACATGGGCAGTTTCAAGTCTCAGAGTGCGGTAGAATTTGTCCTGAGAGGTTGTGCCCCATGGATGTACAAATGACGCTGTCGCGAATCCTCATTGGCGAAATGAGCGATGCCCAGTTCATCGAGTTGACCGAGGTCGATGGGGAACGCCGGATCCCAATCGTGGTGGGTGCTGCCGAGGCATTCGCCATTGAACGTCGAATCAAGAATGTGCCGATTCCTCGGCCATTGACCCATGAGTTGCTCTCGGCGGTCATTGTGTGCCTTGGGGCACGCCTGCAACGGGTGCTGATTCACGACCTCTGCGATGGAACGTTTTACGCCATGCTTTGTTTAGAACAGGGTGGCGAGGAGGTTCAGGTGGACGCTCGGCCATCCGACGCGATCGCCCTTGCAGTCGGCGGCGATGTGCCAATTTTTGTCAGTGCGTCCGTGCTTGACGAGATTGAACAGGCTGGTGGTGCTGCTGGGCTGGATCTTCCAGGCCCCGAAGATCCGATCGACGAGGATGGCCCTGAATGGGCTTAAGTGGAGCAGCGGGGCCCCTTGCCACGGCCACGATTCGCACGCACCCGACGGACTTCTTGGTCGAAGAACTATCACTCTTTGAACCGTCTGGAGCAGGCGAGCATCTGGCATTACTGATTCGAAAGTCCAATCTCGACCACCGCTCGATGGTGCGACGTGTGGCCAACGCATTTGGCGTGCCGCCTGGGCATATTGGATGGGCTGGCATGAAGGACCGCGTGGCGGTCACGATGCAATGGATCACTGTGCATACGCCTCAGGACAATGCCGAACTTGGGGACGATCTACAAATTGTGCATGCAGCGCGTCATGCAAGAAGATTACGTACCGGACAGTTGACTGGAAATCGGTTTGTCATTCGCATGCGAGGAGTCGATCCAACAGCTGTCATTGCGACGAATAATCGGCTCGAGGCACTGTACTCAACGGGCTTGCCAAATAGATTTATGTCTCAGCGATTTGGCTACCGCGGCGCCAACGCGGTGCTTGGAACTCATTTACTTCGCGGCGAATTTGATCAATTGCTTCGAGCTTGGCTGGGCGAAGATGGCCCGCCATGGCCGGATGAAGAGCAGTCGCGGCGACGACACTTCGAAGAGGGCCAGTTCGAAGAGGCACGTGCAGAGTGGCCGGCGAATTGGCGACCGGAGTGCGATGCCTTGCAGCAACTTGCAACGGGCGACAATGCCAAGCGAGTTGTGCACTATGTGCCGCGAGATATTCGGCGTATTTGGACCGATTCAGCCCAGTCCGCCATCTTCAATGATGTGCTTGATCAACGCCTTGCAAGCGGGACGGCTTCGGTTGTTGGCGAGGACGATATTTCTTGGAAGTACGACCGTTTTTATGAAGCCATCGATGTACCCATTGGTGAGCCAGTGCCAACCGGGCCGCTGTGGGGCAAACGAATGCGTCGGGCGACAGGCGTTGTCGACATGTGCGAGTGCGAGGCACTTGAGCGTGCTGGCTTGTCAATGCAGTGCTTTGATGGCCGGCGCGGACCCGAGGGTGCACGTCGACCGCTTGTCGTGCCTATTGTTTCGCCGAGGTGTGAGGCTGGCTTTGACGAACACGGAGCGTATGTCGAGGTTGGGTTCACGCTCCCCAAAGGCGCCTACGCTACAGCGGTCATGGACGTGATCATGTCGCCCGACGCGACCTGAAGAAGTCCTGTAAGAGGGCGACACATTCCTCGGCAAGTACACCGCCAGTACCTTGTAGCCGATGATTGAGTCGTGGGTCGGCATGGATTTCATACAGCGACCGGCAGGCGCCCGCCTTTGCATCATCAGCGCCCCATGTCACACGTTGGAGCCGTGCGTTGACCATGGCGCCGGCACACATTGGACATGGTTCAAGGGTGACAGCCATTGCACAGTCGTGCAGCCGCCAGCGGCCAAGTACTGCACCAGCGGCTCGCATCGCAACAATCTCGGCGTGCGCAGTTGGGTCGTTGTCGATCTCTCGTCGGTTGGAGCCCTCGCCCAGAATCTCATCGTCCCGGTAGATGACAGCGCCCACTGGAATATCGCCTCGCTCCGCAGCAGCGTGCCCCAACTCGATTGCTCGACGCATCATGCGGAGGTCGAGTTCGGTGGTCTCGCTCATGCAGCCTCGTCGCCATCACGGGCGCGTCCCGCGACTCGGTCGGCGGGAAGGAAGGCCACAAGGAGTATTCCAAATTCATAGAGCGCGTAGAGCGGTATCAACATCAGGAGCATTGAGAATGCATCGGCCGGCGTTGTGATGGCCGACACGGCCGCGCACACCAAGAGGGCCCATTTTCGCTTGCCTCGCAGCATCGGCGCGTCGATCAGGCCAAGCCATCCGCCAAGCAGCAGTACGAGCGGTAGTTGAAAAGCCAGCGACACACCGAGTAAGAGTGCGAGTACGAAATTCACATAGGAGGAAAGTTGAAAGACCTGCGTGACGGCCGAGCGACCTTGCAGTGGCGACTGCAGAATCTGCACATGATCAGCCTGTTCGGTTGTGACGGCAATTCGAAGCATGCTGCCATCCGGATCGAGCCAGATCTGCCCCGGTACTGCTTCGGTAGGCGGTGTCTCGGGCATGGGAATGACGAGCGCGGAGTCTGCGACAGACGGGGCCAGTGGTAGGAGTTGTTCTGGTACTCCAACGCCACGGGTGATGAGCATGAGTACTTGCAGCATCAGGGGGAGCATCAAGAAGTACATCACGGCAATGCCGACGAGTGTCAAAATGAAACTTCCGGGCATCAATAAGTACACAAAGCGACGTTCTCGTGGGTACAGCCCAGGTCCGATGAAGCACCACCCTTGCCAAAGCAGCCAAGGAAGCGACAGTACCAACGCCAGGACAATGCTCAACTTCAGCTCGAGCATCAAGAACTCGGGCGGGCTAAGCACCTGTACTTCTGGCGGGAAACCCCACGCGAGTTGCACTCGTTGTAAGGGCAGCAGTAGCCACTCCACCAGAATGTGCGCGATGAAGAAGATCAGAATCGACAGCGGGAGTGGAACGATCAACGCAAGAATAAAACGCTTGCGGAGTTCATCGATGTGATCGCCAAGGCTCATGGTGAACTCAGACGGATCGATTGGCATCGTGCGTTGATCTTTGCTCATGTGTCAGCCTCCGGATCGGAGGCCGAGTTGGCTGTTTCAACACCAGGCGCATCAATTCTAGGGTCTGGTAGGGCCGCACTAACTGGCTCAATGGCGTCACGAACGACGCTCGGTACATCTCTGGGTACTACTATTTGCACAATCGCAAAGAGATCGCCTGCAACGCCTGCGTCTGGTTGAATGCCTTGGCCTCGAATGCGAAGGCGGGTTCCAGATGAACTGCCGGGTGGGATCTGCACATCTACCGAACCTTTGAGTAGTGACACTCGAACCTTTGCGCCACTGATTGCTTCAGCAATTGTGATCGGCACGTTGACCATGAGGTCAAGGCCTTGACGTGTGAACCACGGGTGCCCACCAATATGAATAGTGGCGATGAGATCGCCTTTGGCCCCGCCGCCAGATCCAGATCCACCATGCCCACGCAAGCGAAGTTTGGCACCCTCTTCGATGCCCGCCGGAATGCGGAGGTCAACGTGCGAGCCATTGTTGAGTTCAAGATGCTCACTGCCGCCAGTGGCCGCCGTTTGGAATGTGATCGAGACATTCTTGGTGATATCGACGCCAGGTTGTGGGGCGGCTCGTGGGCCGCCACCAAATCCACCACCTGGTTGGCCGCCGGGGCCTCCTCCGCCAAACATCTGCTCAAATATGTCTTCAAATTGTGAAGGGTCTACTTGTTGGCCAGGCCGCCCACCGGGGCCGCCTCCGGCTGTCCCGCCAGGCCGGTATCCATGACGTGCGCCGCTGCTCGGCGTGCCCACTCGACCAAAGCGGTCAAAGGCAGCCCGCTTTTCGGCGTCTGAGAGTACTTCGTACGCCTCTTGGACTTCGGCGAATTTCTTATCAGCATCTGCCTCGGTGCTGACATCTGGGTGGTGGGTCCGTGCAAGTTTGCGATAGGCCGAGCGAATCTCATCCGCGGTCGCTGACCGTGAAACACCCAGTACCTCGTATGGATCGCGTTCGGCCATAGAAGTCGGGAGGGTATCAGGCTCCGGGCGCGTGGTACGCTTTGCTGATGACCAAGGCGATTGTGCTCGTTTCAGGCGGCCTCGATTCGGCGACCATTCTGGCAATGGCTCTCCGTGATGGCCTTGCGTGTACAGCGGTGTCATTTGATTACGATCAGCGGCACCGAGGCGAACTTGCCAGTGCTACAGCGGTGTGCCGATCGATGGGCGTGAACGATCATCGTATTGTGCGCATCGACCCTGGCCCTTTGAGCGGTTCTGCCCTGACAGGTGGCGGTGATGTGCCACATCCTGTCGACGTGGACCAGATTGGTGGGGGCATACCGGACACCTATGTGCCCGCTCGCAACACTGTGTTTCTCGCTTTGTCGCTGGCCATGGCTGAGGGGCTCGGTGCTTCAGAACTTCATATCGGAGCCAATGCCGTTGATTACAGCGGTTACCCAGACTGCAGGCCAGAATTCATTTCGGCATTCGATTCGCTCGCACAAGTTGCGACCAAGGCAGGCGTCGAAGGAAATCCGATCCGGGTCAAGGCGCCGCTGCTTTATATGAGCAAGGCCGAGATCATTACGACCGGTTCGCAACTGGGCGTCGACTATGGGTTGACGTGCAGTTGCTACGACCCCGGCGAAGGATCGCAGCCCTGTGGGCAATGTGACGCGTGCTTTCTTCGCGCTGCGGGCTTTGCTCAGGCTGGCGTGCCGGACCCGTTGCTTGAGGCCTCGACATGAGTCGAATCATGTTTGCGTGCATTGTGGCATTGCTGGTGGGTTGTGGGAGCGAAGTCGATCAAAGCGAAGAAGCCGCCCGCCTGCGCCGCGTCATACGGGGCTGTGGCGACAGACTCGTCTCTGCAGGACGAGCGTGGTACGACGGCTTGCAAATTGGGATGAGTGAGGACCGGTTTGCGGCAGAGGTGCAAGTTTTTCTTGACGCAGCAGGCTGGGTGCGAATCTATGAAATTGTTCTTGATGACCAGGGCATTCCGGCAGATGTGACGTGGAACCAGAAGTTCTGGGATTCGTGCTCACTTGTACTGAATCGAGAAGAGTTGAGCGTGTGGAAGATGTGGTCTGTGAATCTCCTGAATGAGGTTCGCATCGCCACTGGCATCGCTGCTCCGCCGTCGTGGCGGGGGGGTACCGCGAAACCAACGGCTCATGCTATTGCTGACGAAAGTGGCATTCCATTCGAAACAGCGATCGCATCCCTCGAACAGTTCATTCCGGCGTCAAGCCAGGGCGTTGTGACGCTGCAGCTTCGGTCACTCATGTCGTCATTTCCATCGCGTGAATTGTTTGAGCGGCCGCCATCAGCAGACTGACTACACGTCGAGGTTGCGAACTTCCAGTGCGTGGTCCTCGATGTACGTGCGTCGTTGCTGCACATCCTCACCCATGAGGATGCTAAACAATCGATCCGCCTCGCTGGCCACATCGAGCGTGACCTTGAGCATCGTGCGTTGGTCAGGATCCATGGTGGTGTCCCACAGTTCATCGGGGTTCATTTCACCCAGTCCCTTGAAGCGTTTGACCTCAATATTTCCTCGTCCAATGGCGCGAAGGGAATCGAGGATGCCTGGGAGGCCCGCTACTTCCACGATGTGTGACTTGTCCGTGTCTGCATCGACTGACCACGCATACTTGGTTGGGACGAGATCGCCTGTGACCGTTTCTTGTTGGACCTGATTCCAGTCTTCGAGCAACAAACCGTGCTCGGCTAATTCCTTGCCAATGGTTTGGATTTCAGCATTCTCGTGCAACTCTCGAAGCGACGCGATTGTGCTACGGTCAATTGCATTGGTGCTGATGATATTGTCGAGAACGAGGCCATTTTCCTGCACAAACGCACGGGCCTCGGCTTCATCCCAGCACAGGTGGTCGCCCGCGGTCCACGAAACGCGAAAGCGGGGGAGGCGACCCTCGCTGTCGGTGTCTCGTGCGGCGAGTAGTTCCTCGAGCGTGATGCCACGTCGAGCGGATATGCCCACTAACTCGACGAGTCGTGAGAGTCGTCCGATGATTCGTGTCAGTTGTTCGCCGCTGAGTTGTGTGCGAACGGTGCTGCCATCATCCCCTCGCACGATCAACTGGCTATGGGCAAGTGCCATATCGACAAGGTGTGCCGTCATTTCCTGCTCATTAATCACATAGGCGATCTTCTTGCCTCGTTTGATTTGATAGAGCGGCGGCTGGGCAATGTAGATTTTGCCCTGCTTCACGAGTTCTGTCATCTGCCGGAAGAAGAAGGTCAGGAGCAAGGTTCGAATATGCGAACCATCCACATCGGCGTCAGTCATCAGGATGATGCGGCCGTAGCGGAGTTTGGAGATATCAAAGTCTTCGCCGATACCACACTGCAAAGCCTGAATGAGAATACGAATTTCTTCAAATCCAAGGACTTTGTCCAAGCGTGCTCGTTCGACGTTGAGGATCTTCCCCTTCAGCGGAAGAATGGCCTGCGTGTCATGGTCGCGGCCACCTTTTGCCGAGCCGCCTGCAGAGTCACCTTCGACGATAAACAACTCAGATCGATCGACATCATTAGTCACGCAGTCGGCAAGCTTTGATGGCATGCCGCCAGACTCAAGAGCGCCCTTGCGCTTGATGAGTTCACGCGCCTTGCGTGCGGCCTCGCGTGCTTCAGCAGCAAGAATCGCGCGGTTACATATTTTCTTTGCTTCTGCGGGGTGCTCTTCGAGCCACGAACCAAGGCCATCATGAATGGCGCGACTTACGAAAGGTTCGACCTCAGGGTTGAGGAGTTTTTCCTTCGTCTGGTTATTAAACTGCGGCTCCGGAATCTTGACCGACAGGACGGTTGTCAGCCCTTCTCGCAAGTCATCGCCAGTTGGCGTGAGAGTCTTGATGAGGTTGTTCTTCTTGGCATAGCCGTTGATTGTCCGCGTCAGTGCTGTGCGGAAACCTGACACATGTGTGCCGCCATCTGGGTTGACAATATTGTTGCCAAAGGCAAGCAGCGTCTCGGATGCCGTGTCGGTGTACTGGATCGCGATGTCCAGCGACAAGCCAGTTTCTGGGTCCTCGCGGATGATCTGAATGATCTCGCTTTCAGTAGTTTTGGATTCGTTGATGTACTCGACGTATCCGGCGATGCCGTTTTCGTATTGAAAAGTGTCTTCCCGAAGGCGGCCACTGCTGTCGACACGTTCATCGACCAAGTGAATCAATACGCCAGTGTTGAGATATGCGAGTTCGCGAAGGCGATGCTCAAGCGTCTCCCATCGAAAGTCGGTATCAGGAAAAATCTCTGGGTCGGGCTTGAAGGAGATCGTTGTTCCTGATGATCGTCCATCGGCATCACTCGCGGGACCGACTTCATGTAGCGGTTTGTCGACATCGCCGCGAATGAATGAGATCGAGTGCATGTCGCCATCTTTGATGATGTCGACAGCGGTCCATTCGGAGAGTGCATTCACGCACTTGATACCAACTCCATGTAAGCCACCAGACACTTTGTAGGCGCTGCCATCAAACTTGCCACCAGCATGCAATTCGGTCATGATCACTTCAACGGCAGGACGTCCGTCGATGGTGGGGTTGTCGCTCTTCATGGGATCGATCGGCATACCGCGACCGTCATCACTGACAGTGCATGAGCC
>JAQWLT010000009.1 GCA_029247205.1 Phycisphaerales bacterium
GCACGGTCTGTTCGTACTCATCCCTCGACTGCAACCGGATAGCCCCAAGCGGCTCACCTGTCGCTGGATTGATGGAAACGACTCGCCCCTCCCCTGCCGTCGTGTCGGGCAGCAGCAGCGGGTGATTACAAAGTTCAGCAACGATATCTGTAGTTATTGGCATTTCGGAATTGTAATGGAGAGCCGGCGAGAGGGACAGCCCATGGCCTGCGGCCGTACACTCCTGTTATGCCATGGACACGCGACGATATTGCCCGCAGAGCTGCCGAAGAATTGCAGGACGGATTTTACGTCAACCTCGGAATCGGAATGCCGACCTTGGTGGCGAATCATGTGCCGGACGACATGACGGTCTGGCTGCAATCCGAGAATGGACTACTTGGCATGGGGCCCTTCCCCACTGAGGAAGCCATTGATGCAGACCTCATCAATGCTGGCAAACAAACCGTGACTGCCGTCCCTGGCGCCAGTTTTTTCAGCAGCCATGAATCATTTGAAATGATTCGTGGTGGCCACATCGACCTCGCCATTTTGGGCGCGATGGAACTCAGCCAAGAAGGCGATATCGCCAACTGGATGATTCCAGGCAAACTCGTCAAGGGCATGGGCGGCGCAATGGATCTCGTAGCGGGCGTTCGCCGCGTCGTCGTCATGATGGACCACTGCAATAAGCGGGGCGAACCAAAGCTACTCCCCACATGCACGCTTCCGCTGACCGGAGTCGCATGCATCGACATGGTGATCACTGACCTCTGCGTTCTTACAATGGACGCAACGCAAAAGCGGTTTCAACTCACCGAGCTGGCTCCCGATGTCACAACTGACGAAGTGCTTCAGAAGACCGCTGCCGATATTGGCGTTAAGCTCGCGTAGCTGTTCAGGCTTCCTTGGTGCGGTGCTGCATCTGCGCTTTGAGCCGCGCGAGAATAGATGAGTGCATCTGACTGACACGTGACTCGCTCAAATCGAGCGTCACGCCAATTTCTTTCATCGTCATCTCTTCGTAGTAGTACAAGACGACAATGAGTCGCTCAGCTCGTGAGAGACCACGGGTCAACAGATACTTCAGATCATCACGCTGCAACTTCGAGATCGGACTTTCCTGGCGACGGTCGCGCACGACGTCGATCTCGGTGATATCACGACTTGAGTCCGTCTCGTACCACTTACGGTTCAACGAGACCATCGACACTGGACGCGAGTCCCGACGAATCTTCTCAAACTCGTCCTTGGAGACATTCAGATGCTTCGTGACCTCTTGCTCAGTTGCCTTGCGGCCAGAGGTCATTTCCAGCGACTTGCGGGCTCGGTCCATTTTAGTTGTACGTGAGCGGACCAGCCGCGGCACCCAGTCCATGGCACGAAGCTCATCAAAGATCGCCCCGCGGATGCGCTGCGTGCAATAGGTCGAGAACTTCACGCCACGATCAAGATCAAAGGCGTTGATGGCATCAATCAGGCCAAAGAGGCCCGAGGACATCAAGTCCTCAACGTCAACCTCAGAGGGCAAACGCGAGTGCAATCGCTCGGCGGTATAGCGCACAAGTTTGAGATAGTGCTCGACCAGCACATTGCGCGTTTCCTCACATCGTTCATCGCGATAGGAAATCCATACTTCCAATATCGGGCGCCCATCCGCTGTCGTCTCTGGAATGGCACGACGTGATGTTGTGGCCGGAGGCGATGGAACTGCAGGGACAACTGATGGCGCAGGTGCTTCCACCGGGGCCTCGGCCGTTGCTGTTCCACCTGATGTATTGAACGTTTGGTTCTTCGGCATTGGGTCTACTCCTTGACCACTGCGTCGCCGTTGAGTTGAACACGCATCTATTGTTGCGTGTTCCATCCCGCCCCTGCTCTTCCTTGAGCCGGTGCGTGACGTGCTTTCACCATACACATGGTGACGCAGGTCCACAAGCCGACTATGGTTGGGCTGGACGGTTGAATCAAACGAAGCGTGATCTACTGTTGGCATGGTCAAGTCAATCCAGTACAGACCATTTGACTTTCAGTTGTGCCAATACTGCGTCCATCTTTGTGCCCAGATGTGGCACACGGGCGCCGATCGCTCCGGTCATTCCGGCGGTGCGGGGGGTGGCTCCTCTCCTCGAACGACTACCGCTCGAAGTGGATCCCGCTCGGCGGGACCTCGTTGCTCCCTTGCTCGACCGGCAGCGGCCGACTCCACCAACCCGATGTGTGCCAGCGAGTTATCGGATATATTCGGCCGATGCTGCGCCTCAAGACCCCGCTACAGGCCTCGGTAAGCGAATACGCTGGAACATGCCACCTCTCCACATGGCCCCTCCTTGAGCAGCTCAAAGTGGATAGGATGCCGCGGCATGATGGCAGCAGCCTGCGTTCTTCGGCATCCCATGGCAACCACAGCCCTGATCGGGGTCCTGATCGGGGCCTTCTGTGGCTCAGCCTCGGCCCAAGAAATTTTTAAACTTGGCCCCGATGATGAATGGAAACATGAAGCCACACCCGCCATGGGCTCTCCAGCTGCCAGCCTTTCACGGGCCCGCGTACTGCTCGCCGAAGGTCGATTTGATCGCGCATTGAATATGGCCAACCGCTGGATGAAGCGGTTTCCAACCTCCCCGCTGCTGCCAGAAGCCTATTTGCTCCGCGGCGATGCACTTGTAGGCATTGGAGATGAGTACGAGTCGCTCTATGACTATGAGTTTCTGACGCGGAAGTATCCGGGCAGCGAAGTCTTCTCCCTTGCACTCGAGCGGGAATACGAAATAGCCGTCAAGTATGCCAACGGCCTTCGTCGTAAGATTTTGGGGTTCCGGCTGATCGACGCCACAGACGAAGCCGAAGAATTGCTCATCCGTATTCAAGAGCGACTCCCAGGAAGCGGACTTGCTGAGAAAGCAGGACTCGAACTGGGAGCAATGTACTTTCGCCATCGCCGCATGACGCTCGCAGCGGAAGCGTACGCAATATTCATTGAACGCTATCCACGATCTACAGAGATCGGCTTTGCGAGGCGTCGATTAATTTATGCCAATATTGCTACGTTCAAAGGGCCACAGTTCGACATCGTTGGGCTACTCGAAGCCAAGGCCGAACTCCAACAGCTCGCCATTCGCCGTCCTGCTGAAGCCGAACGTATCGGCGCTGGCGCGCTCATTCGACGCGTCGAAGAGTCTGAATCAAACAAAATGCTGACAACCGCCAATTGGTACCTGAATGAAGGTGATCCAATTGCGGCCGAATACACGATTCGTCAACTCGTACAGCGATTTCCACGGTCAGCAGCTTGCATGCAGGCGCTCAACGGTATGCCGGCTATTCTCAAAATGCTTCCTGAATCAGTGCTCGCAACAGCACCGGACTATGAGGCCCTCCAAGCGCTCCAAGAAACGGGCGATGCAGCAGAGGCCACGCCGTGACAATCAGAACACTTCTATGCACTGTGGTCGTACTTGCAATAACCGGTTGTGGCAGCGATGCGTCGAAAGGCTGGACCATCGGCACCACCTATGAAACCTCTATCAAAACGGTTGCTGTACCAGTTGTACAGAACAACACCTTTGATCGCGAGGTCGGATACCTGCTTACCAAAGCATTGATCCAGCAGATCGAAACCAGAACTCCGTGGCGAGTAGCCGACGAAACCGTGGCCGACACACTGCTTGAAGTCATGATTACCAAGGTCGATATGCGGGCCTTGTCGAATTCTCGGCTCACCAAACTTGACCAAGAAATGGCCCTCGAAATCACGACCAACTGGACATGGGAACGCCTGAACGACAACTCCACGATCACCGGCTGGGATGGCATGGGCACCAATGGCTTATTCTTTCCTTCGAATCCTCTTGGCGAGCGGATCGAACTTGGTCGATTACAAGCCGTAGACCTCATGGCACAGGCGATCGTCGACCGCATGGCCAAAGCCTGGTAGCAAGGCCCCTTCTAGGGCTGGACAAGACATTCTCTTCCCGACGACATAGGATGGCCACACGCTTCTTGAGGCGACACGTACATATGCCTGCACCCGACTCCAATCCACCAGAACCCACCCCCGGCAAAACCCCGAAGCCCGCAAAAGCTGCAGGCCGCGGTTTAATGAGTTGGGTCTTCATTCTCGGCCTCATGATCGTGCTCTTTGCAGTCATGCAGAGTTCGGGACAAGGCCGCGAGATCAAGAGTTGGCAGCAATTTCAGTCGCTCATCTCGCCCAAGACCGGACACCTCTACGAGCCAACACCAGGTCAGCCTGACCCAGTCTTGGTCAAGTCCACGCGCATCATTGCGACCATTGCACCAGGCACGGAGGGGGATAATCCCGGGCCGGACCCAGCGATGATTTATCACAACATCGATGGCGGAAGTCGAGAGTTCTATCTCAAGCAACTGTCAGAAATGAAGGTCGCATTCGCAACAGATACCACACAAAGTGTGTGGACGCAGCTGCTCCTCACCATCTTCCCGTTTCTCTTGATCATTCTTGTTCTATGGTTCTTCATCTCACGATCGATGCGAGGCGCTGGTGGAGGACCCGGCGGCATGCTCGGTAATTTTGGGAAAAGCAAGCATCGCATCTCCACGAAGGAGGCCTCGAAGGTTCGCTTTACCGATGTCGCTGGCATTGATGAGGCAAAAGAAGAAGTGCTTGAGATCGTCGAGTTCCTCAAGAACCCAAAGCGATTTCAACGCTTGGGCGGCCGCATTCCTCGCGGCGTATTGCTTGTCGGCCAACCAGGCTGCGGCAAGACACTGCTTGCCAAAGCAATTGCTGGTGAAGCTGATTGCCCATTCTTCTCGATCTCTGGCTCAGACTTTGTAGAGATGTTTGTCGGAGTGGGCGCCAGCCGCGTACGAGACTTATTTAAGCAGGCCAAGGAAGGCTCACCGTGCATCATCTTTCTCGACGAGATTGACGCCGTCGGCCGGCGACGCGGCAGCGGATTCAGTTCTGGCGGTCATGATGAACGCGAGCAGACCCTCAATGCCATTCTCGTAGAGATGGATGGCTTTGAGGCCACTGATCAAGTCATTGTGATCGCAGCGACGAACCGTTCAGATGTCCTCGATCCCGCTCTCACCCGCCCGGGACGCTTTGATCGCCAAGTGCCTGTATCACTGCCAGATGTTGAAGGCCGTCTCAAAATTCTTGAGGTGCACTCCAAGGGCATTACGCTCTGCCCAACGGTCGATCTCAAACGCGTTGCCCGTGGCACGCCAATGTTCTCGGGTGCAGACCTTGCAGCCCTCATCAACGAAGCCGCCATCATCGCAACCCTCGAAGACAAAGACGCCGTCGACCAACTCGACATGGACGAGGCCCGCGACAAAATAAAATTCGGCCGTGCCAGTCATAGCCGCAAGATCGAAGAAGTGGAGCGACAAGCGACGGCCTATCACGAGGCCGGCCACACGGCGGTACAAGCAATGCTTGAACATGCCGACCCCGTGCACAAGGTGACCATCATTCCTCGCGGGCAGGCCATGGGCGCTACGTTTAGCCTTCCAGAGAAGGATCGCTATGGCTATGGGCGGCGCTATATTGATGCCACGCTCCGGGTGCTTTGTGCTGGCCGTATTGCCGAGCAACGGATCACCGGCGAAGAATCTTCCGGTGCGGCTATGGACATTCAAATGGCAACATCCTTTGCGAAGCACATGGTGCTTGAGTGGGGCATGTCTGATCGCCTCGGTTTTGTGCGCTACGCCTACGACGACACCACCGAATCGCCCTTTGCTGAAAAAGAATACTCCCCTGAAACCGGTCGAATCATCGATGAAGAAGTCAAGTTGATCATCGACGCGGCTTACGCAGACACCGAAAAGATGGTCACCGAACATTGGGGAATTGTGACCAATATCGCCGAAGCGCTGCTTCGATACGAAACACTGCAGAGTAAGGAAGTCGCAACGCTTATTGCAGGCGGAACGATCGACCGTCCAACCGTCGCGGACTTACTTGATGCCGAAACCGGCCCACCACCGCCACCACCGATCGGGCTCGAGGAAGCAACAGACCCGGTCGTGCCCAAGGAAGACGAAGGCGATGGTTTGCTCCCTGCCCCAGCCTGATTAGGATTCCGGAGCACGTACGTGGATGCCGAAACGAACCAGATCGCAGCGGTCGATCTTGGATCTAACTCGTTCCATCTGATTGTTGCAAGAGACGATGACGGCCGGCTACAGATGCTCGATCGCATTCGCGAGCGCGTGTCACTTGCCAGTGGGCTCGATCCCGTTGGTCGCCTCGATGAGAAAGCTCGATGCCGCGCCTTGACCTGCATCGCACGTTTTGGCGAACGACTGCGGGAGTTGCCCGCCGACCGGTTTCGCGTTGTCGGAACCAATACATTTCGCAAAATCCGTGATGGTGGTCTCTTTCACCGTGAAGCTGAGATGGCAATGGGCCACTCAATCGAAATCCTTGGTGGTGCTGAAGAGGCACGGCTCGTATTCATGGGCGTTCGATACGACGTCGGCAATACCCATAGACCACTGTTAGCCATTGATATTGGAGGGGGCAGCACCGAGTTAGCACTTGGCCGTGGAGATGTTCCCGAGGTTGCCGAGAGCGTCCAAATTGGGTGTGTTTCGCTGAGTACACGCTTCTTCGCAGATGGCAAGATCTCTCGCAAGAGACTGGATGAGGCCATCATGACTGCCTCCCTCGAACTCGAACCCGTCGCCGATCGATTTACCAACGAAGACGTAGATGTCGTGGCGTCGTCTGGTACCGCATTGGCCATCGAAGAAATCGCTATGAAATGTGGGTGGAGCGAGAGCGGAATCAATGCTGATGCCCTTCGCCACATTTACAAGGCGTTGCTTGACGCAAAGCATGTTTCGAAGGTCGATCTCAAAGGGCTCTCTGACAACCGCCGCCTCGTCATCGCAGGTGGGTTCGCTGCGATGTTTGCCGTTTTTCAATTGCTACAGATTGATCAACTGAGAACATCAAGGGGTGCGTTAAGAGAAGGCGTGCTGATCGATCTCGCCGGCCGGATAGCCGGCGTCGATCGTCGTGATCAGTCAGTCATGAACTTGGCCACACGATCACATGTTGACGAACTACAAGCAACACGCGTGTCCAAGTCGGCAAAGCAACTCTTTGAAGCAGTCGCATCGGCGTGGCTGCTTTCTGCGGAAGATGGACGAATGCTTCAGTGGGCTGCGGCACTGCACGAAGTTGGTCTTTCAATCAGCCATACTGACTACCACCGACACGGTGAGTACATTGCAGCAAACACGGACTTGCCTGGCTTCTCGCGAACCACGCAAGAGACTCTTGCCGCCATCATTCGGCTGCATCGAAAACGCATCTCTTGGCATCGAATCCCGGATTTTGATGAAAGCACACGCAACTGCGTGCGTGATCTTGCACTGCTGCTGCGTGTCGCCGTCTACCTGCATCGAACACGCACACCCATGTCCATCGATGAGTTAACCGCCAGCGGCAAGCCAGATGGCCTGAAGCTTCGCCTGCCTTCAGCCGAGGCAAATCAACATCCGCTCACGATGGCCGACTTGGCACTCGAAACAAAACAATGGGCTCGGATGGGCCGAAATCTCAATGTGCTCGTTGAGTCGCCGGATCAGCAATCGTCGCCGTAGACCTCAAGTAATTGAAGCAGGTCATCCACGCCGATAACGCCGTCTCCATTCACATCCTCTGAGCATCCACTGCAAGAGTTTCCGTAGACCGCAAGCAATTGAAGTAGGTCATCGACGCCGACAACGCCATCGCCATTGACATCTTCAGGGCAGTCATCAGTGCCTATGACATCAATGGTCCCAACCATCCCGAGATCACAGTGCGGCGTGCAGTAGTAATCGATTGTGCCACTCGGTTCATCCTCGGGCACAACATAGTAAGGAATTGGATCGAAGTTGCTCAATGGATTGTCAAAGCGGCCATCGGAAGTGCATTCGATACCGGACGTCACGGTATGTGTGCCGCCAGCATGCAACCAGAACACGACATCGCCCGCGTCGACAGTAATTGAGGGTGGCTCGTAGTCGAACCCATTGGTCGTCACATAGTGCGGCTGTACGTTGACGAGCAGTGCGCCAAACTGGTCACCTGAAACACAGTGGTTTCCGACACTGCAGTAGTACGGAATAACCTGGCCATCAAACGAGGCGGGGACAGTCCACTCAAACTCGGAGACCGCGACTGTAATTGGCGAAAAGAACAGGCCTGAGTCGCCATCGCATGGGGCACCGCTGGTGACATCATGGGTACCGTCTTCATGAATCCACCGAATGGTGTCGCCTGGCTGGACATTTGCGAACTGAGGCGAGAAGTAGAACCCGCCAACGCCGATCTCCACGACCGCTGCCGTTGCTGTTGCACCTGACACAGCAGCCAATACACAACCGATGTACACATACTTCAGGGACATGCTTCTCTCCTCACTAAATCTGAGCTAGGCTCGTTGGCCCCACTACCACCACCTCCAACCATACACCCTTGTTTGCGGCATTCAAGAATGATTCTGCTCAATCGTCAAGGAGCCGCTTGCGACGGAGCAGATGGTGATAGGCCTGGGCAAACCGGTGAGCCTCATCGCGAATCGCCTGACAGAGGCGTAAACCCGGATTGTGGCGTCCCAGCCGCATTGGCGCTGGGCGATCTTGGACCCAGAGCAGTTCTTCACGCTTGGCCAACCCGATAACCAGTGGCGGCTGGTCTGGAAACTGGCTGAAGGCCTCGAGTGCCGCATTCAACTGACCCTGCCCACCATCAATCAAGATGACATCTGGGAACCGCTCGCGCCCTTCGCCCGCATCAATATATCGACGCGAGACCACTTCTCGGATGGACGCATAGTCATCGTTGCCCGCGGTCGTCACGCGAAATCGGCGGTACTGCTCCTTGAAGGGCCGACCATCAAGAAAGCACACTTTGGAGCCGACTGTTTCATCGCCGCCAAGATGAGCAATATCGATTGCCTCGATACACCGAATTGGTTCTTCAACTTCAAGTGTTCGCTGCAGCGATCGCAACGCGGCTGACGGATCAGATGCAAAGATCGTGACTTCAGGTTGCCACGCGCGAGCCTCATTCTCGGTTGCAGCCCGATCGCTGAGCCGCTCAATCGACCGAAGTTGATCTCGCAGCGTGGCTGCTTGTTCAAATCGCTGTGATGCCGATGCTTCCTCCATTTGCGAGGTGAGATCTCGAATGACAACCGATCGCTTCGAACCAATGAATCGCAACATGCGATGAATGTCCGCGGCATAGTCTTCTCGTGAAATGCGGTCTGCACACGGTGCCGTACATTGCTTGATCGCATGCAACAAGCACGGACGAAAATGGCGATTGCCTCGATCGCCATCTTTGATAACGAGATGGCATGTTCGAAAGCGAAAGATGCGTTGCATCACATCAACAGCCTCGTGTATATCGCGACCAGAAGTAAATGGACCAAAGATCCTTGCACCTCGGTACTGTGGATCAGCTGGATCGCGTGTTACAAAGACTCCCGGGAAGTCGTCTCGGGTGGTCACCGCGAGATACGGATAGCTCTTTCCATCAGTCAGCAGTACATTGAAACGTGGCCGGAGATCCTTGATCAGTCGTGCTTCTGCAAGCAAGGCTTCCCACTCGGCGGCAGTCTCGATCACCTCAACATCATCGATCAGAGCCAACATAGGCTGCTTTCGAGGCCCCAGATCGGTGGAGGACAAAAAGTAACTTCCCACACGATCTCGTAGCGATGAGGCTTTCCCGACGTAGAGCACCAGCCCATCGGCATCCTTCATCAGATAGACGCCAGGCCCATCGTGAAGCCCGCGGGCCTTGGTATGCAACCATTCGCGTCGATCGCTCATAGAACGTCGATCCTAGCGGGCCAGCTCACTGGCCTCTAACAAACCATCAAAAACAGTAAAAACATGTCATGCGACTTCCCGGAATGTCCGCTACAGTGTTGTACCGCCGATATTTGGCGGGGCACTCACGCTGATACTACATAACCCCCCTTACAGGAGATGATGAAATGAAGACCCTTGCTTTGACCGCTGCCCTCGGTGCTGCCGCCCTCCTTGCTGGCTGTAACCAGAAGGCCACCACCGCGAGCCCTGGCGCCATTGACACCCAAGGATGCTGTGCTAGCAAGAGCAGTTGTGCTGTTAAGAGCACTGCCTGCTCTACCAAGAAGGCTGCTGCTTGCCCGATGTCTGCCTCTGCGAAGACGAACGCCTCCGCGTGCTGCTCTAGCAAGAAGAAGTGACCTGACGTTACTTCACTGGTATTCACTCACTGAATTCCAAACAACGCGCGAAGCCACGCTTCGCGCGTTGTTGCATTTTGGGGCCAGTGGGCCGTAGATAAGATCGCCAGGTGCACCCTGTGATGCTGAATCGAAACTCACACAAGATGGTTGGCACGCAGAGGTCCACCCTTGGGGCAACTTGATCGACAATATGTGGTGGGGCGCACTATTCGTCATGAAGCACGCTCCCCATCGGTGATGACTCGCTGGCCCACCCGAGTACCCATCGCGTGGGACTGAGCCTGCACCTCCTTCGCAGAGCCGCGTATCATGCCCCGCATGACGGACCTCCTGCTTACTGGCGGCCGGATCATTGACCCGGCCAGTGGAATTGATCAGACAGGCGACGTACTTGTACGCAATGGCGTCGTTGTAGAAATTTCTCATACCAAGTGCGCAGCTGATGTTGCAACGGTCGATTGTGAGGGCTGCATCGTTTCACCAGGCCTCCTTGATATTCACGTCCACCTGCGAGAGCCCGACACCAGCGGTCACCACGAAGAGACCATTGCAACTGGAAGTGCTGCAGCCGTCGCAGGTGGCTTCACCACTGTCTGCTGCATGCCCAATACAACGCCGGCTATCGATTGCCGCACCGTTGTTCAGAGCATTCAGCAACGAACTGCAGCTGTCAATCTTGCCCGTGTCTTTGCGGTCGCATGCGGCACCATTGGCCGTAAGGGGGAAGTCGTCGCGCCCATTCTGGAACTTGTTGAGTCGGGCGCCATCGCCATTTCCGATGATGGTGATGGCATTGCCGATAGCGGTGTGATGCGACGCATACTCTCCCTCGTCGCCACAGCCGATTCAGTCTTTATGCAGCACTGCCAAGATCCCACACTCACCCGAGGTGCGGCGATGAATGCGGGACCACTTGCAACCCGGCTCGGACTAAGTGGCTGGCCGAGAGAAGCCGAGGAACTGATGCTCCGTCGCGACCTCGTGCTCAATCGAAGCATAGGAGCGAGGTATCACGCGCAGCATCTGAGCGTTGCCGAAAGTGTCACAGCATTACGGGAAGCACGCGCCGAGGGTCAACCCGCAACAGGCGAAGCGTCGCCGCACCATTTGCTGCTCACAGACCATGAGTGTGACAACTGGAATACGCTGGCCAAAGTCAACCCTCCGCTCCGCTCAGCTGCTGATATTGCCGCAATCAAGGAAGGCATTGCGGAGGGCACCATCACGGTGCTCGCAACCGATCATGCCCCACATCCGACTCACACCAAAGAGACCGATTTTGCTTCAGCTGCCTTTGGCATGGTTGGCCTTGAGTGTGCCTTGCCGCTGTATCGCGAGGCCCTCATCGATGATGGCGTGCTCGACTGGCCTGCGATGCTCGCCATGATGACCAGTACGCCCGCCGAAGTAGCTGGCCTGTCACATCTGGGCCTTGGAAGATTGGAAGTGGGAGGCCCAGCAGATCTCACGGTCATCGATCCGGATGCCGAATGGGTGATCGACCCTGAGGCATTCCGCTCTGCGGGGCGCAACTGCCCCTTTACAGGCCGATCTGTTCGTGGCAGGGCCATTCTGAGCGTCGTAGGCGGCCAGATTCGCCATCAATTGACTGGCGAGCGAAGTACTTCCGCTATTGATGAGAAGGCTTCGGTTCGATAGACTGGTCGGTCTTGCCTGTTCTTCCTGTGAAGGCAGGCATCCAGTCGGTCTGTCCCGTGCGGGGATGTCCCGATTCAACCCGTTTCTTGCTGGCCACGGCCAGCACCCACAAGCGTCCCTGGACGATCGTTCCACCTCAAGAAGGTGGTCCCGCACAACGGCTCGTTGGTGACGCTGCATGAGAGAGCGCGATCAATGTCGGACCAACTCGTTCAGGAACTGCTTGACGCAGGCATTCACTTCGGCCAACGACGTAGTGCTTGGGACCCCCGCATGAAGCCCTATATTTGGGGTCAGCGGAACCGTATTCATATCATCGATATCCGGCAAACTGTTCGTGGTTTGTTACTTGCCAAAAAGTTCATCACTCGGACCGTCTCCGGCGGCCGTGATGTCTGCTTTGTCGGCACCAAACGACAAGCCAAAAGTTCGGTCGAGCAGTTCGCCACCGAAGTGAGCATGCCATGGGTCACTGAGCGATGGCTTGGCGGCACACTGACTAACTTCCGAACCATTCGCGAACGACTTGGTCGACTGGTTGAGTTGGAAAAACTGGTCGAGTCTGGCGAGATCGAGACTTACTCCAAGAAGATGACCTCACAACTCATGCGTGAGAAGCAAAAGATCACCCGCAACTTGCAGGGCATCCGCGACATGAACAAGTTGCCAGGTGCATTGGTCATCATCGACACAAATCGCGAAAAGAATGCCCTACGCGAAGCACGCACGCTTCGCATCCCAACGATTGCATTGATCGACACCGACGGCAATCCTGGCGACTGCGACATTCCCGTTCCTGGCAACGACGATTCGATGCGGTCTATCGAGGTCATTATGCGTGAGTTCACCGCCGCCGTTCGTGATGGCCTAGCCGGTCGCACCGCAGCCGCCGAGGGCGAAGAACAAGCCGCCAACGGACAAGAGAAGACCCGCAAGCGTTCGAGTCGAGTGGCATTTGCCGCCGACACACCAACAGAGACACCAGAAGTCGCTGCTGTAGCCGCGACCGAGACCACCAAGTGACCACAAGTCCAACTGGAGAGACGACCGTGACCATTGCCGCCAAAGACGTGATGAGCCTTCGCAAGAAGACAGGGCTCGGCATGATGGATTGCAAACAAGCCCTTGAAGCAAACGGCGGTGATATGACTGCCGCCGAAGAGTGGATTCGCGCCAAGCGAAAAGGAAAGATGGACAGCCGCACCGAGCGAGCAACTGGCGAAGGTCGTATTGCGATCATCGTTGGTGACGGCTCCGCCACGATTGTGGAGGTGCTGACTGAAACTGACTTCACCGCTCGAAATTCCGAATTTCATGACATGATGAGTACGGTCAGCAAGGCAGCTCATGCCGGCCCAGTTGGACCGATCACCTGCAGTGATGAAATGACCGCAGCAATTGACACCATCCGAATCAAGACTGGCGAAAATGCGAATTTCGCCCGCGGCGTAAAACTCGAGGGTGGGAACTTTGGACAGTACGTCCATCATGATGGCAAACGTGCATGCCTACTTCAAGTTGATGGAGACGCTGACGAAGCGACGTTGAAGGGAATTTGCCAACACATCACCTTCTACGATCCAACAGCGATTACGCCGGATGACGTGCCCGCCGACAAACTCGAAGAGATCCGCAACAAGGCAATTCAGGAAGCAAAAGACTCTGGTAAGCCAGAAGAAATTGCTCAGAAAATGTCCGAGGGCAAGGTACGAAAGTTCCTCGAAGAAAATACGCTCATCAAGCAAAAGTACGTGCTCGATGAGAGCACGACGATTGAAGATGTGTTGCCCAAAGGGTGCACGATCACGAACTTCGTGCGATACACACTCGGCGGCTGAAAAACACAATGATCAATACGACGCGGGCCGTTCCACCTCAATAGGTAGAACGGCCTGCTCGCGTATACGGCAATGATGGGGAGATGCCCCTAGTCCGCCGAAATCACGTTTGGTCCATCCCCAGCCTTCTTTTCATAATTCCCATCACCAGCTCGTTCGTACTTGGTAAAGCCAAGACGGTCGAGGTTCTTATTACTGAGTTGGGCTTTGCCCTTTATGTCCGACCACTTACCCGCAATATTGGGTAGAGCCGGAATGCGAGTCACTGAAACTCCAGTCTCGGGATGCTTCGTGAGCGGCTTTTCGCTCATCGGCTGAACAACCTCGAAAATCTCGCCCTCGGAGTCGTCATCAGTCAGAACTTGATAGAGGTAGGTGGGCACATCAGAATCCTACCATCGAAGTACTCTTACTTTGACAATGCAAGGCTCTAGATGTAATTTGAACTGACTGAATGGGGACCTCTATGAAATCTCAGAAGTACTGGATCTTCACTGTCTCTGTAGCTCTTGGAACACCCCTTTTTGCTTGGGCGATCGCCACGGGGTTGAACTCCACTTTGTTTCATCAGATCCCCACCCCCGCAATCCTGACCGGTGGAATTGACGGCATTCAACTCAATGCCGACCATTACGCCGACCTCAACAACGACCAACTGGCAGATGCCATCCGCATCGCCTTCCTTGATGACCCGGACCAAACTCTAGTCCTGGAGGTCTACATCGGCCAAGGCAATGGCACCTTTTCGATCGCCGAGGTGCTGCCAGCGGGGTTCTGTGGAGAAGAATACTCAGGTCAGTTGTTCACGACCGATGTCAATGGGGACGGTTTCGTCGAGTTGATCTTCAGAACATTTGGCGATGAAACTTGCGGCGATCTCATCTACTGGAACAATCAAGGCAGTGGATTCCACTGTATCGGAGACATCCTTGACGATGGCCAGGTTGGTGTTCATGACCTGATGGCGCTGCTTGAAGACTGGGGCTGTGAGGACTTGGCCAACTGACCCCTGCTGTCAGTTCCCCTCACTATCCGCCCTTGACGAACTCAATCAGCAGCGTACCGATCCCCACGTGAGTCTCCCCAGAATCATGGTGGCTAGAGCACAAGCATTCGCCAATGCTCATTCAGCAATCTCCTACCAACCCGCGGGAACACCACCTTTCCGCGGATCACTCGCTGGCACGATTATGCCACTCGGCATGACTTCGATCACTTGAACCTTGCCCACGGACGGGCGGCGTCTAGTGGCGTGACCCATTGCTTCGAGTGATTCGATCATTCCTGCATCCGTCCAGGCCTCCTCGAATTGCACGACATCGGGCATCCACTGATGATGCAAACGGGGTGCAAGCAAGGCCTCCTTGGGCGACATGCCGCGAAGCAAAATATTTAGCATTACTTGCAGCGTTCCGTTGATAATCCGCGGCCCACCCGATGCACCTGCAATCAATCGAACGCTGTCCCCTTCCAACACAATCGTTGGTGACATACTGCTCAGGGGTCGCTTACCAGGAGACGGCGCATTGCGATCACTTTGGACCAGGCCAAAGGCGTTGGGCTTACCAGGACTGGTTGCAAAATCGTCCATCTCATTATTGAGCACGATGCCCCACTTCGGTACTCCCACGAGGCTGCCGAATGAGAGATTGATCGTCTCTGTACACGAAACAGCCCAGCCATCGCGGGTGTACACGCAGAAGTGACTGGTGCCCGCATCATCGGGAGGCGGCAATACACCGGCACCAGCGCTCGGCCGGGCGTGGTCCATCGGGATCGCCGCAGCAGCCGCATCAAGGTGCTCAGCGTGCGTCATTTCGCGTACAGGCACCGCAACATGTGTGCCGTCAGCGCCAAAGCGGGCGCGGTCTGCAAATGCGCTCCGCATTGCTTCAACCAAGAGATGTGTCCACGAAACACTTCCGGCCCCATCAACATCCTTCATTCGGCGATCGAGCATTCCCAGAATCTGCTGCATCGCCACACCGCCGCTGCTAGGGGGCGGCATGGAAATCATGGTGTACCGATCAAGCACGACCGCACTCTGCAGCGGTGTCGCCCACGAGACCGTGTATCGATGCAGATCGCTTCGCGACAACACGCCGCCCGAGGATGCAACGACCAAAGCGATGTCAGTAGCGACCTCGCCCTCATAGAACGCCGACGGGCCGAGACGCGCGATGCGATCGAGCAAGGCAGCCTGTGCTGGCTGAGTAATCAGATCACCTTGTTGCAGCGTTCCTCCGCCGCACAAGTAGTCCCACACCCACTGCGATGTGTCCCGCAGCTGTGGATACTCACCACGGACATCGGCCACCCACTCTGCAGCCTGCATCCAAGGATTACCAACATGTACGCCAGCACTTGCTGCGCGAATAGCCGGCTCAAGACAGTCACGCCAAGGCAATCGCCCCCACCGCTGATGAGCTGCCCATAGCCCTGCGACCGTGCCGGGCACACCCACTGCCGCGCCGCCGTAGCGACTCGCAGTTGGACCGCGATCGACATAGAAGTCGGCATGGACATCACCCGGAGCTCGCTCTCGGTAATCCAGTGCGACATTGGTACGAGGCCCGCCATCCTCGCCCGGAATCGAAACGATCATGAATCCTCCACCCCCCACGCCACAACTGAATGGGTCGGCGACAGAGAGCGTAAAACTCGTTGCAACGGCCGCATCGATTGCATTTCCTCCGCGGCGAAGTATCTCGACACCTGCGTTGGAGGCAATGACATGATCAGCGGCGACGGCGCCTCGAACAATACCATCGGCCACTGTGATCTCGGAGCACAAGCCACCGATGAGACAACATGCCACGCTTGTAGATAACAACCTCATTCGAAGTGCGCTCGAACAAAGTCAACGCCCGATCGGATTTCCTCGACACGCCGATCTCCGCCTTCTCGCTCGATGATCGCATCGACCTCATGCGGCAACGATCTGGCAATCGCAAAGAATGCATCCCAGTCCACGCCACCTTCACCCAGTGGTGTTTCTGTTCCCCACTGCCCCGCAGCTGGCGATGGTGTTGCATCTTTGAGATGCAAAGCCATGATGCGAGGAGCCAATATCTCCATCGCTTCAATCGGATCACCCGATCCGTACAACAGCATATTGGCCGGATCAAAATTGACGCCAAGAGCAGGCCGATCGATCTCGTCCAATACAGCGGCGAGCGTTGATGCTGTTTCCTGCCCGGTCTCCAGGGCAAGTCGCACACCTTCCTTCGCAAAAATATCGGTAAGCATGCGAAGCCGTTGGACCATCATGGGACGCTTGCTGTCCTCAGTGTCGTCCGGCACAAATCCAGCATGCATCGTGACCAGGCCAATTCCGGCATTCCCGGCCAGCACTGCCATGGCCCGGGCCATGGCCTCATTGGCTGGCCAGGTCGCGTCAGGAAGCACGCCGCCTGTCTCTTTGATCCTTGCAATAGTGCTGTAGTCCTCATTGACCGGCGAAAGCATGCCTGCCAGCAATGTAATATCGGCCTCTATCAGGGCTGGAATGGTCGCTCCCCAACAGTCCCGATCACTGACAACAGGCGAGAGGCCCAATTGCAACGCCTCCAGGCCAGTTTCGTGCACTAATCGGACTAAGTCTGCGGGGTCACGAGGCCGAAGACTCCAAGAAGTTGTTCCGAGGCGAGCGAGTGGCATTGGAGTATCCCTATATCAAGACAAACGGTAAGAGGTTCAATACTGAAAGGATCTCCATGGCTACCGTGGGGGTCAACGGGTACCATGCCACCTCGATAGAAAAGATCCCACTATTGTTCGATCTCTCGAACAACACTTTTTCGGCAGAATCCATCCCATGTCCACGACGCCCACGGCCGGACCTCCCGGCCTCGACATTCAAACCGTCACTCCCCCACGCGGCATCTGGCCACGCATGGAAGCATTCTTCAGCCGACTCAGCACAAAGAATAACTTCTGGCACCGCGTATGTTCGCTTATCTGGCTGCCCTACGCTTGGAGATCCGGCATCTCCATGAAGCGGCTGAGCACAGGTCGATTCACCGCCATCCTGCCCTTCAAGCGTGTGAACCGAAACTGGTACAACGCCATGGCTGGTGCCGCACTACTTGGGAACTCCGAAGTCGCGGGCGGCATGTTCTTGTTCTCCGAGGTCGGCATCGACTACATCGTCATTTGCAAGGACCTCAACTACCGATTTCTGCGGCCCTGCTGCGGGCCGGCCGTCTATGACGTCGTCAATCCAGACTCGCTCCACGAGCACATTGCCGAAGCCAAAGAGACCAAGACTGAATTTAATGTCGACTTGACAATGAATGTCTGTCAGATTCTTTCCAAGCAAGATCGACCGCTTCGAGTCGGCCGCTGCAAGATGACGTTCCACTGCGCACCAAAGTCTGCAGTCCGAAGTCGCAGCAGCAAGCAAGCACACAAACGTCGCAAACTGACAGTCTGACCGGCATATGCCCCATGCCCTTCGTTCGATCGGATGGTCCCTGTACGCGACAGCGTCGTGGACATGGTGCATTGGCCTCTTTCTACCTGCCATACTCTTGCAGTGGTTCGGTTGGCCTGGCTTCCTGATGATCGCCATTCCCAACTGCATCGGCGCTGCGGCCATGGGCTTGTTCCTTGGATCACCAGGCGCCTCACGGCTGTTTTGCACGCGGCACCACACGGCGATCGGTAGTTTTGTCAGCCTCACCATCGCTTTTCATCTGATCTTCCTCGCCTTCGTCGCCCACTGGCTCTCGCCAGTTGACTTGCAGTTGACGGCGGGCTGGCTCATCTGGCCTGTTGCAGCACTCGTGATGGCCTCTGCGGTTTCACTCATACCTCGGCGATGGTGGCCCCTCATTGGACTACTGGCCTTTCTGAGCGGTGGGATAGTGATCTTTTTCGCTTCGGGCACGTTGTCTTACCCCGGCTGGTCGGGCGAACGCCCACCGATTGACTTGTTGTGGCTCTCGCCGGTTTTCGTGATTGGCTTCCTGTTATGCCCTTGGCTTGACGCACCCTTCCACCGCGCACGGCAGGAAACGCAGGGATCACTCGCGTTCGTTCTGCTTGCGCCACTCTTCTTATGCATGCTGCTGGTCACGGCCTCGTATTGGTCATTGACCGAAGGCACTGCAACTTTAGCCGTTTTGTTATGGGTCTTCGGCCAATCGATCTTTACGATCGCAGCCAACCTACGTGAGTGCCGCGTGGGCGGCGTTGCTCATAGCAACGACATGGGGTGGTTCTGGGGATGCATCATCGTTGCTGGCTTCGGAGTCGTGCTTGTGTTCAACAACACTTGGACAGGCGCCATGAACCTCTACCTCGGACTGCTCGCCGTCTATGGCATTGCATTCCCAGCCATCATCTTCGCATGGTGCAGACGACGGTCCCCGGCAGTCACGACCCCACGAGTTATTCGACTCGTGGTCGTGCTTCTCATCGCCGGATGGCTTGGCAATATCGGCTTCATCACTGGCCCAACATGGGTGGCCATCTTGCCCGCAGTTCTCGTACTGATGACTCCGCTGTTCATACCAAGACGCCGCGGCTGAGCCCCCTACTTCGCGCCGCAACACTTCTTAAACTTCTTGCCTGAACCACATGAACAAGGTTCATTGCGACCGACGACACCAGTCGCCGCAGCAGCCGGCGATGGCTTTCTTCGCTCGCCCGTGGTAACACGGCGACCTGTGCTTGCCGCTTTCGCCACAGCTGCAACTGCCGAGCGTTCGGCCTCTTGTTCTGGAGTGGCGGTTGGTTGCGGCTGGGGAGCCTGCTTGACTGGTTGCTGCGGCGCCGCCGGCTGCGCCTGGCGAGCCTGGGGTTGCAGCCGAGCCTTGAAGACAAGGTCGGTCACTTTGTCGCGAATGGCCACGAGCATATCCTCGAAGAGATTCGCGCCTTCTCGCTTGAACTCAATCCGTGGATCGCGCTGACTGAAACTGCGATATCCAATCGACTCACGAAGTTGGTCCATCTGGTGCAGATGTTCTTTCCAGGAGGAATCAAGAATCTGCAGCAGGATCCACTGTTCGAGTTGTGACACTTCCACACGCATCACGCTGTGTATGCGATTGGCAAGCACACCTGCTGGATCGGCTGCAAACTCTTCACGTTCCTCAACGGTGAACGTCGAAGACATCGATGTTCGAAGCCAAGTATCAACTGCTTCCACATCGTCGCCAACTTCAGCAATGACGCGGCTGACCCGCTCGGCAATCTTGGCAGCGTCCCAGGTACGAGCTTCTTCTACAAGTGTAGCGCGAATCTCTCTTGGATCAGTGGTCGGAAGGGTTTCAGGCGTCCAGTCCAACTCATAGCGCGACTTGGCCCACATGCAGAATTGCGCAATCGCTTTGGCTGGATCGCTTTGCATAGAAGCCGATGTCATATCGATCGCAAAGTCGATCGGATAGCAAATCTCCCGTTCTTCATACAACGTATGAGCCGCTTCGAGCACTATGGTGGATGCTTCGTCAGCCCCTAAGACGTCAAGGAATCGATCAACGCCGAACTCTGTACCGAATCGGTTTGATACCCACATCGCCAATTCCCGTTGGCGGTAGTCCTCAACCAAGAATGTGTCGAGTGGACCAAGGTCAATCTTGTCAATCGCCGACTCCGCAGCAGCATCAAGGTGCTCAAAGAGTTCGTGACGTTCGAGGTCTTTCATATCCTCAATAGAAAGCGAAGTGCCAAAGTGGCCGTTCATCCAATCGGCGAGACCTTGCCAGTCGTCCGCACTTTCATCTCGCTCCATGATCTCACCATCACCAAGATCAATCGAGTGGCTCAAGAACTCGCCAATCGAGACTTTGACAATGGACATCGCTTCTTCGCGAGCTAACCGTCGAATGCCATCATGAAGGTCTTCGCGATCATTCACTTTCAGTCGCGATGGTTCAACCGAGACTGACAGGTGCTCACGCACCCACTCAGCAATACATGTCGCTGGATAAAGAGCGTCAAAATATCGCCACGCCGCATCGCCAGTTGCCTGATCAAGGTGGTCAAAGATGATCTCCTTGATATTACGACCCTCAAGAATCTGCTGACGAGTTCCGTAGAACTCGTGCCGCTGATGATCCATTACTTCGTCGTACTCCAGAATATTCTTTCGAATAAGAAAGTTGCGCTCTTCAACCTTCCGTTGCGCACGACCTACGGCTTTGCTCAACATGGGATGCTCAATTGCATCGCCTTCCTTCATTCCCAAGCGGCTGAGCAATTTAAGTGTCGTTGGACCAGCGAACATCTTCATGAGTGGATCTTCTAAGCTCAAGAAGAAGCGGGAAGAACCATTGTCTCCCTGTCGGCCGGAACGTCCGCGGAGTTGGTTATCAATTCGACGCGACTCATGCCGCTCAGTCCCAACAACGTGCAGACCGCCAATATCCTCAGCGTTCGTGCAGAGACGCAGTCGATGCAATGTGCATGCTCCACTGCTATCGAGCGCCGCAAGAAGCTGATCGTCTGTCATTGCTTTGGCCTTCGACTCCTTGCCATAGCAGTGCTGCTCATACCAGTGGGCCAAGAGCAAAGACTTCACTTCGGCATCCGACATAGCCTCGACGTCAGCTTTGGATGCCCCCGTTTCCTTCGGCGCAATATGCCGCCAACACGCAGCGACAATTGCTTCTTCAGACATCTCTGGGCTTGCGCTGGCCGGGCAAATATCGCGACGCTTCCAATGGTCAAGCAAGTCAGCGACCGAAAATGGCTGTAACTTGATGTCCGTACCACGACCGGCCATATTGGTGGCAATCATGACCGCCCCAAGCTCGCCCGCATATTTGACGATCTCACTCTCTCGCTCGTGCTGTTCGGCATTGAGTACTTCATGCTTGATTCCGTAACGCTTCTTCAGGAGTTGCGAGACATCCTTTGAATTCTCGACACTTGTCGTACCGACGAGCACCGGCCGCCCCACAGCATGAAAGCGTGCCACCTCATCGATGATGCCGTGGTACTTGTCTTTTACTGACAAGTACACAACGTCATTGTGATCGCCACGTACCACGGGCACATTAGTCGGAATGACAACGACATCTAGTTTGTAAATCTCATAGAACTCAGTGGCCTCAGTGTCGGCCGTACCAGTCATGCCCGAAAGCCGTTCGTACAACTTGTAATAATTCTGAATCGTGATCGTGGCCATAGTCTGCGTCTCCTCCTTGATGGGGACGCCTTCCTTGGACTCGATCGCCTGATGCAACCCGTCTGACCATTGACGACCGACCATCTTGCGGCCGGTGTTCTGATCAACAATTACAATGCCCTGTTCGCCATTTCCGTCTGTGCCAACGATGTAGTCGCGATCACGCTGGTACACACTATGAGCACGGATGGCTTGCTCGAGCAAGTGCGGCATATCAATATTTTCGCCAACGTAGAAAGACCCTAGCCCTGACTCCTTTTGAGCCTCTGTAATTCCGTCATGCGTCAAGGTCGCCCGTTTTTTATCGAGCTCCACTTCGTAGTACTGTGTGTGCCGATCTCTCTTCGACTCAATGACGGGAAGTTCGGCCTTTCTCGCCGACAATCGCTCTTTCAATTGCGGAACGTCGCTCCGATCACGGGCATTGCGAATATCGCCTTCAAGCGATGAGATATCAACAAGACACTTCTGTACTTGCTCATCGGTGGAATTCCAATCAAGCTGAAGTGCCAGCAAGTGTTTGGCCAAGCGATCTGACAACTCGTATCGCGGCTGTGTGTCATGAGCCGGACCTGAAATGATCAGAGGAGTCCTTGCTTCATCGACAAGCGTTGAATCGACTTCATCCACAATCGCAATCTGTCGATGCTTCTGCACCTGCTCTGCTGCCGACATTTTCATGTTGTCACGAAGGAAGTCAAAGCCAAATTCGGAAGTTGTTCCGTATATGACATCGCAGTGGTACATGACCTGCTTAAGTTGCGGAGGCTGCCGATGCTGGGGGTGAATCGCACCGACTGTCATGCCCAGAGCATGGAAGAAAGGGAACATCCAATCACGGTCACGCTGTACGAGGTATTCATTAACCGTCACGAGGTGTACTTGCTTGCCCTCGATCACAGAGAGATAACAGGAAAGTGGCGCGACAATTGTCTTGCCCTCACCGGTCTTCATTTCAGCAATACGACCCTCGTACAAAACCATGCCGCCAATGATTTGTACGTCGAATGGCCGCGCTCGAAATGGAGGGCGTGACTCAGGCCAGACTTCACGGACTGCCTCGTAGAGCGGCAGCGGGATATGCATCCACAACCACGCTGGAACCGGCTGTGTGTTGCCAAGCAGCGCACCATTGGGTGGCAGTGGCTCGGCTGCATCCATTGCTGCCTTGGTCTGTTCGTACAGCGACCTTGCCTCGGCTGGCAGAACACTTGGGTCAAACCCGGCATCTGGACTAAAGATCGCTCGAATGCCAACAGCCCGGTCCATCGCTTCGCGCGCAACTGCAAAGGCTTCCGGCTGCAGATCGACTGTTTTTTCCCCCGCCTCGTACCGCTTCTTAAACTCCTCGGTCTTGGCATGTAATGCGGCGTCGTCGAGCAAGCGTACTTCGGACTCGTGCGAAGATACTTTGTCTACAATGCTGAGGTACCGTTTGACCAGACGATCATTGCGGGTACCGAATACTTTACGAGCGACTGTGGAAACTACGGGAATGCCCATTGATGTGGATCCTGTGAACAGTATGTATATGAAGGTTGGGACTGATCAGCACGCCAAGGCGTGCTCAAAACCGGAAGGCGATCAGACCAGCGGCGGCGGCAAATGCAACCGGGTAGGGCCAAGTCGATCGGCCTCACGGACACGCAAACGGCCAGTCCGCGGAGCTGGCGTTGCGCCAATGGGAAGACCGGGTTGTCCGAATGCATCGCTCTCTCTCGGGATGCTTCCATTGATGTACGCCACAAAGGCGGCGTGCTCACCACAGGCACTCGCCGAGGGCGTATCAGCCACCGGATCACCAAGCAACGCCAGTAGCATCGCGAGCAACGGAATGAGCGTGGCAGAAATGGATCGTCGAGGCGTGAGCATCAATTGGATAGTCTACCGGCATGGACCATCAAATGACCTCTAAATCAATCCATCTTCAAGTCAATGAGCTGAACTGTGCCAGCTGCGTGGAGACTGCTCGAAAGGCCCTCCTGGCTCATTCATTGGTAGATGAGGTTTCCATCAGCGTGCAAACCGGCCGGGCCCTCATCAAGGGAACGATTGATGCAAGCGAAGCTGCCAGAATCGTGACCGCCTCGGGCTATCCAACCCACGTAATCGACGACACCCCAGAGTCTGCCGCTGATATGCACGAGCAGATGGAGCGGCGATCAATTGAGCATGAGCGGCAGTGGCGGCGCCGCGCAATCATCGGACTGGGTATTTGGCTTCCGATGGGCATTTTGCACTGGACTGCTGGACCGCTTGAGATCGACGGGCCGTGGCTGAACTGGGTACTCGGCATACTGGCGACGACCGTGGTCGCGATCGTCGGGCCGGGCTTCTTCTTGTCCGCATGGTCTGCGCTTAAACGCGGCGGAACGAATATGGACACGCTCATCACGATCGGCGCCGGAACAGCGTGGCTGTATTCGGTCGTACTGTTCGTGCTGCAGCTTGCAGGCTATGACCATGGGCAACCAAGTTACTTCACCGAGGCCGCAGCACTTCTTGGTCTGATCAGCCTTGGGCATTGGATGGAAGCACGGTCATCCGCTCGAGCAGGATCCGCCATTCGCGACCTGCTTGAATTACAGCCTGACACGGCAGAGCGGCTTGAGGATGCAGGGCATGCGACCGAGGTACCACTCGCCGATGTGACTGCCGGGGATCGACTCCTGGTGCGACCAGGCGGACGAATTCCAGTTGATGGCATCGTCGCTGAAGGCGAGTCCGAAGTGGATGAGTCACTTATCACGGGCGAGCCACTACCCGTTGTTCGCCGCGTCGGTGACGAAGTCGTCTCTGGTTCGGTCAATACGCTCGGCCGACTCGTCATTACAGCCACTTCCGGCGGCAGCGACTCAACGATTGCGCGTATCGCCAAACTTGTTTCCGAAACACTCAGCAGCCGTGCTTCTATTCAGCGAATCGCCGACAAGGTCAGCGGCATCTTTGTGCCTGCTGTACTTGCCGTCGCATTACTGACGATTGGAGGATGGACAATTCGGGCGGCAGTCATTGATGATTGGTCGCTGTTCTCAACAGGCATCATTGCGACAGTCACAGTCCTCATCATTTCGTGCCCATGCGCACTTGGCCTTGCCACACCCATGGCCATCATGGTCGGGACCGGCGAGGCTGGGCGACGCGGCATTTTGATCAAGTCCGCTGCTGCGCTCGAACGAGCTGGTCGCATTACTCGCGTCGTCTTCGACAAGACAGGAACACTCACCGAGGGCAGGCCCATCGTCACGATTATTTCTCCAGAACCGGGAACAAGTGAAAACGAGCTGCTACGTGTGGCAGGCGCTGCCGAACGAGACAGTGAGCATCCGGTCGCACGAGCAATTCGTGAAGTGGTCGCGGCGAGGTCCATCGAAGTACCGCTCCCCACCAACTTCATCGCAGTACCAGGAAGTGGCGTCACCGCAACAGTGGAGGGGCACGCTGTTGAAGTTCGCCGTGATGCCGAGGCTGCGTGCGCAGTCACAGTAAACGGCACGCTCATTGGACGCATCGACGTGCAAGACCAGCCACTGCATGATGCACCAGCCGCCATCTCGGCGCTGCATGAACTTGGCGTCTCAGCCAGTATGCTCTCGGGCGATCGACTCGACGCAGCCCTTGACATTGCAGAACGCATTGGCCTCGACCCAGAACACGTACGAGCTGGCGTCACCCCGGAAGAGAAGGCGGCTGCCATTCGGAACGCCACCGAGCCCACCCTGATGGTTGGCGACGGCATCAATGATGCCGCCGCACTCGCAACCGCGACAGTCGGTGTAGCCGTTGGATCCGGCACGAATGTCGCCATTGACGCCGCTGACATTGTTATTCCAGCCCATCGTCCCTCGGCTGTGCCGATGTTGATTCTGATTGCGAAGCGAACACTCCGCACAATTCACCAGAACCTTTTCTTCGCCTTCTTCTACAACACGACCATGATTCCGGTGGCTGCATTCGGCCTACTCGGTACATGGGGGCCACTGATCGCCGCAGGCGCTATGGCACTCAGCGACATTACCGTGGTGGGCAATGCGGTCCGACTTGGACGAGGACTGCGAAAAGTATCCGCTTTCACTCCCCCATCTGCATCCTAAAGGGGATGCCCGCCTCGACTTCGTCGTAGACTCCGGTGCAGCAATTGCTCAGGAGCCTCCGCATGCCCCACGCACTGTCCTCGCTTCCCGCGAAGGACTTTGGATACGAAGAAGCAGGTCACCTCCTTCGGCGGGCCGGCTTTGGTGGAACGCCTCCACAGATTCTGGCCCTCTCCAATATGGGCCTCAACGAGGCCGTCGACCACCTGCTGCTGTGGGAGCGGGTCCCGGACAACTCTTCAGCAACTGCGTTTCGATCGGACATCATGTATCCGCTCGAACAGTCCCAACGCCAACGGATTCAACGCGCACGCCGCGATGGGGACGAAACTACGCTCGAAGAGTTCCGCAATGCACGCCAAGCACGCCAGCGTGAAGATCGCCGGCAGATACGGGACATGCAAAGCTGGTGGCTTGAGCGGCTTGTCGAAACTCCCCGCCCTCTGCTTGAGAAACTCACACTCTTTTGGCACGGGCACTTTGCCACTGGGTATCGCGCCGTCGAAGACAGCTGGCACATGATGTTGCAGAACGATATGTTCCGCGCCAATGCAGGTGGGAACTTCAAGAACGATCTCGTCCACGGAATTATCCGTGATCCAGCGATGATCAAGTACCTCAACAACAATCAGAACACGAAGCAGGCTCCAAACGAGAATCTTGCCCGCGAACTCATGGAACTGTTCACTCTTGGCGTCGGCAACGGATACACCGAGAACGACATCAAGGATGGCGCACGTGCCTTGACAGGCTTGAACTATCGAGACGATGAGTTCGCGTTTAATCAACGCAACCACGACTCAAGCGGGAAACGCATCTTTGGCCGCAGCGGCCAATTCGACGGTGCCGACTTTGTAGAACTCATCTTTCAACGCCCTTCGGCTGCTTGGTTCACGCCATGGAAATTGCATCGTTACTTCGTCGACGACTCGATGCAGACCGATGGCGATATCAAGAAAGCTGTCAATCGGATGAGCCGGACATTTAAGCAGCACAACTGGGAAGTTCGCCCCATGTTGCGTGAGCTCTTCCGATCTAAGTGGTTCTATGAGCCGGTCAACAGGCGTTCACTCATCAAAAGTCCAGTGCAACTCACCGTTGAAGCCATTCGATCGCTCAACACGCCCGCACGAAGTATCAGCCGACTCAACCAGGCCTGCGGAATCATGGGGCAGGAACTCTTCCACCCCCCGAGTGTCAAGGGGTGGGAAGGCGGCCGCAAGTGGATCAACACATCCACACTCTTTGTTCGAGAAAACCTCTTGCTCTACTTAATGACCGGCCGTGACCCCGGCGCCAAGTCGTGGGAGTCGGGTTCAGGCGGATGGAGTGCGGAGCCAATCATTGCTCACCTTCGTGGCTTACCCGGGCGCGACGAACCTGCCGACATTGTCACCTACCTCTCACGCCTGACACTCGGTTTCTCACCGACTGATGGACGACTTGAGCAGTGGATCACGCTCGCAAGGGATCGCGAACCGATCAATAACGAAACTCTTATTCAGTTGCTCTCTCTCATGACAGCCTCGCCCGAATACCAACTCTGCTAGCCACCCGACCCACGTGCTTATTCCTGGAATCTGCAATGACTGAACGAACACCTTGGACTCGACGACACTTTCTTCAGCGAGGCACAGCCTTTGCCAGCCTGGCGACAACCGCCCCGCTCTTCATCCAGCAAGCGAGCCGAGCGATGTCGCTTCCCACCCACTCGCTGCTCACCTCACTCGCCGGTGTACCTCAGGACCATGTGCTTGTTGTGGTTCAACTTGGCGGCGGAAATGACGGACTCAATACCGTCGTACCCTACGGCTCAGCCGAGTACTACAAGAAGCGACCACGCATTGCGATCGCCGCCCCAGGAGGGGGCAATGATGCTGCGCTGACCATTCCAGGCGCCGACGGGCTCGGCCTGCACCCTGCATTCTCTGGCATGCGGGAACTGATGGATGACGGAGTTGGGTGCATCGTGCAAGGCATTGGGTATCCCAATCCAAATCGTTCGCACTTTTCATCGATGGATATCTGGCACACCGCCGACACGAATGGCCGAGACAATGGATGGATTGGCCGTTACTTCGACAATTCCTGCGGCGGCACACCGATTCCCACCGCGGGCATTTCACTGGGCAATGCAGCCCCCTTGGCAATGCAAGGCGATCAGTCAATGCCGGTGAGCTTTGAGACGCCAGACCTGTACCGTTGGATGGGTGAAGATCTCGGCGATGACATCGGACGCACCTATCGCACGATGCCACTTCGCTCTGCTGCGGGAGAGGATGACAACCTCGCCTTTCTCAAACGCACAACCATGGATGCGCAGTTGTCATCTGACCAAGTTCGCAAGGCCGCAGCGATGTCTCCGCTCGTGCAGTGGCCCGGCGGCGATCTGGCCACACAACTTCGCATGGTGGCGGCGATGATTCGCTCGAATATGCCGACGCGGGTGTACTACGTGACGCTTGGCGGATTCGACACGCATGCCAATCAGCAAGGATCGCACCAACGATTGCTTCGGCAAGTTGGCGATTCTCTGCTTGCATTCAACAAGGAACTGAAGGCCCAAGACAACGATGGCCGCGTACTCACCATGGTGTTCTCAGAGTTTGGTCGCCGCGTGGGCGAGAATGGCTCGGGCGGAACCGACCATGGAACAGCCGCGCCGATGTATCTCGTTGGCCCCATGGTGAAGCCAGGCGTACTTGGAACACACCCGAGCTTGTCTCGCCTGGACAATGGCGACTTGCAGCACACCGCTGACTTCCGGCAGGTTTATGCAGCTGTTCTCAAGAACTGGATGGGCGCTGACCCCGATGTCATTCTTCGCAAACACTGGAACCCGGCGCCAGTGCTCCGGTAGCCTGATGTATTGTGCACATCATGAATAGACTCATTCACTTCGCTCTGGCCATCATCATCGCGTTGCTCTCTCTAGGCTGCGAAGGAAAACCACCACCTCGCGAACAAGCCAAGATAGGTGATCGCGTCGTATTGCCGGTCTCAGGTATGACGTGCAGCGGATGTGAAAGTGCAGTCAATCAGGGCGTGATGACATGCCCAATGGTCAACGCTACTGAAGCATCCGCAACCGATGAAGAAGTTGTGTTGTGGGTCAAGCCTGGCAGCGATCTTGGCGCCGTCAAAGCGAAGATCAACTCGCTTGGCTTTGTCGTAGAGCCTGACGCGACGAATTGATGCCCGATTCCACGCATTTGTCATCGCATCCTTGCAACCGTGACGTAGGTTGAGCGTACCTGAGTGGGCGGAAGTGGGACCAGACAAGCAGAGGAAGACGAGAGATGTTGACAGGTCTATTGCTCGGACTGGTTCTGCCCGCCGCCATGCCGACGGCAACGCTCGACGGCGATCTACTGCAACTGCGTGAAGTACGAGCCGCCTCGCCAGACGTGCGGTTCGTATCGGTCCGGCAAGGTCGCGAAGTCACGGTCAATGCACCAAGCCTGCACATCAGCCGAGGAGCAGTACACGATGGGACCGTACTGCTCTTCACCAATGCAGACGGCCTCAGCCAGGGCATCAAACTCGGCAATACTGGCACCATGCGTTTCGTGCATGGCCAGCAAGACGAGGGCCAACTGCAATTGACGACGCTTGAGCGAGCGGCCGCAACCATGCCCACCGATGCTCCAGAATTCTGCGGTGTCTCTGCCCCAACCAGCCCAAGTCGACCGCCCCAAGGCTCGCGTCAATTACAAACGGCTGCGGGCGTCCGCATTGCCACACTCGCGATCGACGCCGACCAGTCCTACATCGAGCTCTTTGGCGGTGATGAAGAAGCCGCCATCGCTGGCATCACTGCGCAGATTGCTGGCGTATCCGCCATCTATGAACGAGACCTTGGCATTCGTCTGGAACTGTCCTTCGTACGACTCTGGCCTGACGGCGGCGAGCCCTTTGAGGCAACCAACCTCAGCGGCTTTCGTGACTACTGGCAAGACGAGCAAGATCCCACCCCCTACAACCTCATTCATCTCTTTAGTGGACGTCGTGACACCTCATACGGCGGGGTGGCCTATCTCGCGACTGCTTGCAACCAAGCCGCCTACGGCATCAGTGCCTTTCTCACTGGCAGCATCCCAACAGACCCGGCTCTACCCGACCTCGACGCCTGGGACATCACAGTGGTTGCCCACGAAATGGGTCACAACCTCGGCACCTATCACACGCATGACGGTTATGAGCCGGTGATCGACGACTGCGGCAATGGCGTGCCTGCACCCCGTAGCACGATCATGAGTTACTGCCATGTCCATCAGGGCGGCGTACTGAACCTCGACCAACGCGTGCATGCACGCGTACAAGATGTCATCCTTGAACTCAATCCAGAGGGGGACTGCCTTCCCTTTGATTGCAATGAAAATGGTGACGCCGACGCAGACGATATCGCATTGGGAACAAGTGACGATGTCAACACCGATGGCATTCCGGATGAGTGCCAAGACTGCAACGGCAATGGCACGCTCGACCCGCAAGACATTGCCGATACCACGTCGCAAGATGCCGATTCAAATGGCGTCCCTGATGAGTGTCAACCAGACTGCAACGGCAATGGTCTTCCAGACGCATGGGATGTCGCCGAATTGCTCTCAGACGATGTCAATGGCAATCGAGTCCCAGACTCGTGCGAGCCCGACTGCGACGCCAATGGAGTCATTGACTTTACTGACATCCAACTCGATCACTCACTCGACGAGAATCGTGATGGCATCCGCGACGACTGTCTAACGTGCTGGTCCAGCAGCCTACCCGAGTGGTTCCTCTATGGCGGCACGAATAACATTCTCGCAATTGCTCAAGATGGTTCGCTTCGGGAGTATCTCGGCAGCAGTGGCGTACTCATCGACACAGTCGATGCGTCGAGCATGGGCGCTGTACCACTGTCACTCTGCCCGCTCACTATCGGGACATTAACCCACCCGTATAGCTCCCGCGGCACCATGTTGGTCGGCTTTGATGACGGCACCGTGCGAGGCTGGGAAGCCGGACTCGTTGACCCTCCCATCGACTTCAACCTCGACGGAATGCAGGAGGTCCGAGCAATGGTGGTGACACCAAACGGGTACCTGCTGATGGCGGATACGGTCGCTAACACAATCATGGCTTACCGACTAAGCAGCAACACTCTTCCAGAATTGTTGATCGGCTCTGGACCGGGCGGCGTGAACAATCCAATGGACATGCTGGTGCTCGGCGACAAGTTGCTGGTGGTTTCTCACGCTCAGCAAGTACGACGCTTCAACGTCCACACTGGTGCCTTCCTCGATGTACTCATTGAAGACCCGGGTATCAATGGCGCCACCGCCATTGCGTTGCTGCCCGATGGCGACCTTGGCATCACCTCGCCACTGAGAAATGTTGTGCAGCGGTACGACGCCGACACCGGGTTCCCCCATGGGAGCTTCACCGATGAATACTCGTTGAACGAACCAACCGACATCATCTCGCTCGGCACGCAGCACATGCTGATACCGAAAGCTGGATCGTCCTACGCCAGACTGGTCGAGTATGACCAAACTGGCCGATACATCAGATCACTTGTCCGCGGCGACTTTGGATTGACCAGCCCCACTGCCCTGGCCATTCGTGGCGCGAACTCGCGTGACTGCAATGGAAACGAAATCCCTGACCTATGCGAGATCGATAATGGCGGTGACGCCAACGGCGACGGAGTTCTCGACGACTGCGAGTGCACGAGCGACATCACGCTGGACGGTCTGGTCGGCGTAAACGATCTGCTCGCCATCATTGACACCTGGGACAACATGGGTGGCCCGGAGGATATTGACGGCTCGGGCACGGTTGATAGTGGTGATCTCTTGATGATTCTGGACAGCTGGGGTTGGTGCGAGTGACGCAGCCACAACACGTTCAACTTCGGCCAGCGACGTAACGCAGGCAACACACTTACCTCTCTCGCCGATTTGGCCAATCGCTCACTACCCGACTGGCCTATCCTGCATCAATGCCGATCACACCACTACTGATTGCGATACCACTTCTGTTGCCGGCCGAACTCGGTCGGTGGATAGAGACGCACGACAATCTTGGTGGCGTACGCGGCGTTGCGGCGATGCCGACCAGTGGTGTTGCCATCTTGGACGGCGATCGCGAAGCCGTCCTGCTCCAGTCCCAGAACAATACTACGAGACTGGATCTCAGCCAATTCCTACACCAGCCACAAGGCTTATCTGTCGCAGCAGACGGCCAACTGTACGTTGCTGACACCGGGCATCATTCAATCATGTTCTTCGACCAAGACGGCCGCATGCTCGGCGGATTTGGGGGCCGGGGCGAAGATGAATACCGACTGCTTGAACCACACGACGTGTGCGTCGGTCCAACATTTGTAGCCGTTGCGGATACGGGCAATAACCGCATTCAGATCTATCAGCCGGGCGGCGCGTATATACAGTCCATCGAAGGCCCTCCTGGTGATCCCATGCGGCGACCCGAAGGAATTACGATCGACTCCCAGAATCGAATCTGGGTCGCTGATACCCAGAACCACTGCATACGGTGTTTCACTTCCACCGGGACCCCGGTGCATCGCATCGGCTCATGGGGCACCTTCCCTGGGCAATTCATGGAACCGAGCGGTATCGATGCTGCCGAAGACTATGTCATCGTCACTGATCGACTGAACCATCGAGTACAGGTGTTGGACATATCCACTGGCGTGGTAAATGAGTCGTGGGGCATGCACTCGTTTCTTCCTCGCCAAGGCGAAGGACGCGTGCACTACCCCGCCGACGTCGCCGTCTTGGCCCACGGCGACATCGTTGTTGCAGAACCATTCGAAGAGCGGATGCAACGGTTTGGTGTAACTGGAATCGAGATTGACAAGCCAACACCAAGCCCGCCGAGCGTGCAATCGCACTTTGGACCGGTCGCCGCCACCGATGGGCGGTTCTTCTGTACGTGGGAACCTGAACTTCGGGCCATTCACCTCTTCGATCTTGATCGCCGCACACCGCTTCGGCTCAGCACATTCGGTACACCCGGCACCGCCCCAGGCCAACTGGGAGATCTCTCGGCATTGGCCATCGATGCAGATAGCAAACAACTGTGGGCCGTCGACGCAACCAATGCAAGAGTGCATCAATGGACGTTCAATCCACCACCACCAGACAAGCCACGCTTCGACCCTTCGATGGCAACACTGACCCGCTCTATCCCGCTGCCGCAAGCAGGGCCAGGCGATCTGATTCCATCTGGCGATCGTTTGCTCTTTCTCGATCGAAACCAGGCAGTTGCCTGGGACCTCAATGACGACGGTCTGCATACGCAGGTCGACCTCAACCTAGGCCGCGATCCAATCACTGGTATTGCAGTCGTTGATCAGACGACAGGCGAACAGCGATTTGCCACATTGGATGCACTCAACAAAATCATTCAACTCCATGGCACATGGCCACACCAAGGCGAGAATGGGAATTCAATTTCATTACACGAATTGCACGACCCCGTCGACATCGCTCGACTCTCAGACAATTCCATCGTGGTCGTAGATCGTGCGGGCCATCGCGTGCATCGCTTCGCGGCTGATGGCACTGCACTCGCCGCATGGGGCACACGAGGCGTGAAACACGGACAACTGTGGAGACCCGCGGCAGTCGTCGTCGATCATCAGGACCGGGTGATCGTGCTGGATCACGGCAATCACCGAGCTCAAATGTTCAAGCCAGATGGAACGTGGATCATGACCTTTGGCGCCGGCCGCGCCTGGACGACAATTCCAGCGGCCCAGACAAGTGAAACGGAGTCCAATTGATGCAACCATTCGCGATTATTGCCCCCATGCTCACTGCAGTTCTGCTCTCGGCTAGCTGTGCATCACACTCATCAGGCGGATTGAAACAGACCGCCACAACCGAAGATGGCCGCTACCGGGTGACGTGGCAGAAAACGCCACCAAGTGCAATCGAAGCCAATCAGTACTTCGAGTTACTTGTCGAGGTTGAAGATCTCAAGACCGCCGAAGATCCACAGGACTTTCGTTTTGATGCCACGATGCCAGCACACCGACATGGCATGAACACGATCGTGAACGCAGTCCGATCCGAAGACAACCATTGGGTTATTCAGGACCTCAACTTACACATGCCCGGCGAGTGGGTCATGACCTTTGACGTGTTCGATGCCAACGGCGTACTACATCGAGCATCGGAAGTCGTGATTCTGAAATGACAAGTTCTCGCCTTGCCATTGCTGCATGCGGGTTATTGTTTCTGCCCGCAGCCGCAGATGAGTTACCAGAATCTTCGCGGCGAACCGCGATCGCGGCCAACTCGCTCACTCCGCCGCCACCAAATCCAACCAATCGGGTTGCCGATGAACCAGCCGCTCGGCAGTTGGGCCAAGCGCTCTTCTTCGATCCCAATCTCTCCAGCAATGGCCAGATCTCATGTGCGACATGCCACGACCCATCGAAGGCCTTTACTGATGAGCGAACCATCGCGAAGGGATTGAAAGCGGGAGTAGTCAACACGCCCACGCTTCTTGGGGCTGCGCATCAGCGGTGGCTCTTTCATGACGGGCGAGCGGACACATTGTGGTCTCAGGCACTTACGCCATTGGAAAGTGATCTCGAGATGGGCAGCACACGCACCGATGTCGCCCGCTATATCGCAAGCAATGCATCACTCAATCGTGCCTACGTTGCAATCTTCGGCCCACTCCCCGACATGGGAGATGAGAAACGATTTCCCGCTGGCGCCAAACCAGATACGCCCCAGTGGGAAACAATGACATCAAAAGATCAACACGATGTGACCGAGGTCTTTGTCAATATAGGTAAGGCGATCGAAGCGTACGAGCGACAACTCGTGCCCGGCGAATCGGCCTTTGATAAGTGGGCGAGTTCGCTCGCAGCGGGCGAGCGGGACGACACACTGATGTCAGATGCAGCCCTACGCGGCTTCACGCTCTTTACCAATGATGCCGGTTGCACGCAGTGCCACTTTGGACCAATGATCTCCGACTTAGAGTTTCATGATCTATCGCTGCCATCATCAACTCAAACCGAGACACCACTGCCGGGCCGAGGGAGTGGGTATCCGACACTCCGAAACAGTGAATTTCGAGCCGACGGACCGTGGAGTGATGCCCCGAAGAGTACGCTGGCCAGAAGAGCAGCATCGGCGCGGATCGGCACTGAACACTGGGGCGCTGTCCGTACGCCGTCCCTCCGAAATGTTGCAGCCACCGCCCCATACATGCACTCGGGCCAATTTGAGACACTCTCGGATGTACTGGCCTTCTACAACACGCTCGAAGGCCAAGTCCGACGGCACCACCACGCTGAAGCAGTCCTGGTGCCCTTAAATCTGACCGATCAGCAGCTTTCTGACCTCGAAGCCTTCTTAAGAACGCTCACGGGCACTTTACCGCCAAAAACTCTTTCTATTCCTCCGGTTGGTTACAGCATCCCTCTACGCTGATCCTGCGAATAGTCGCTCGACGAAGGCTCAATATCGTGTAATCTGAAGCCGGTTGAGGGGATTGAAGAGGAGTGATCGAATGCTACGCATCGGCTTAGCGTCAACATTGGCAGTATCGATGGTCGGGCTCGCATCTGCTCATACTGACGATCCGAAAGTAAACGATCGCTTTGGTCCCTACCAAGGCTCAGGTTGGCAACGAAGTACCGACCAGCCACTCCGCGGGCTCTATGACTCGTTTGGCGACATCACGCTTGAATCTTGGCTCACCCTCGACGACCTCGGCGGCGCGGAGACCGGCAATGACTGCTGGGGCTATGTGTCACCATCAGGCAAGGAATACGCCATCATCGGCGACTCCAACGGCACCAGTTTCGTGGACATCACCAACCCCGCAGCACCGATCATCGTCGAGAAGATCACCGGACCAGGAAGCCTGTGGCGAGACGTCAAGACTTATGGCACCCATGCCTACATAGTCAGCGAAGGCGGCAGCGGCATTCAGGTTGTCGACATGGTCAATATCGATCTCGGCATCGTCACGCTCGTGAACACGGTGGACACCGGCGGTACGAGCGCTACACACAATGTCGCAATCAATACAGAAAGTGGCTACCTCTATCGAGTCGGTGGTGGCGACAACGGGCTCCGAATCTATGACCTCAATGCAAGCCCAACCAACCCGCCCTATGTCGGGGCGTGGACCTCGAAATATGTGCACGATGTACAGATCGTCACGTACCCAGCAGGCTCGCCCTACGCCGGACGCGAAGTCGCATTCTGCTGCAGCGGATTCAATGGTGGCTTTAACGAGACCGGACTCTCTATCGTCGATGTGACGAATAAGAGCAATATCTTCATCATTGGTGAGGTACAACACTCCAACAACAACTACTCCCACCAGGGATGGCTCACCGAGGACTACCAGTACTTCTATCTCAATGACGAACTTGATGAGCAGAACACTGGCTCGCTAACGACCACTCGAATTCTGGATGTCAGCAACATCGCCAATCCGATTCAGGTTGGCACATGCACTTCCGGATCAACATCGATCGACCACAATCTCTACATCAAGGGCGACACGATGTATCAGGCCAACTATCGCAGTGGCCTGCGTATCTTCGACATCAGCGATCGGCTGAACCCCTCCCAAATTGCATGGTTCGACACATACCCAGGCAGCGAGTCAGCAAGTTTCAATGGCATCTGGAGCAGTTACCCATACTTCCCAAGCGGAACGATCATTGGCTCTGATCTTGAGCGAGGGCTCTTCGTCTGGTCCATGGAGGCACCATCGGTCGCAGTCACGCTGCTCGACCCACTTCCTGAACTACTCAATCCTGCAGGCGGCGACTCATTTCGAATTGAAGCCACCCTCATTCCAGATGCTGAAATCGACTTCACTGAAACCGTCCTACGATGGGACGATGGCAATGGATGGCAAGAAGCATTGATGACCGTCGATACACCCGGAAACCCGGTTGTACTCCGAGCTACGTTTGGACTCACCGAGTGCGGCAATTCCGTTGAATTCGAAGCCAAAGTGACCGCCGTCGATGGTTTCTCGCTTACCCCCATCAGTGGCACCTTGCTTTCCGCCAATGAAGTGCTGACGGCGTTCAATGACAACTGCGAAAGCAACACGGGCTGGTCAGTCGAAAATGACTGCACCGATGGACAATGGGATCGTGGAACACCCGCCGGAACCTGTGATCGCGGCGATCCGTGCACTGACGGCGATGGAAGTGGCCAGTGCTGGCTCACCGACAATGTCACAGGCAATAGCGATGTGGATGGTGGACACACCACGCTCATTTCGCCAGTGCTCGATGCAAGCGACAGCAATGCAATACTGCAATACACACGCTGGTACTCCAATAACAATGGCGGCGCCCCCAATGCGGATGTGTTCATTATTCGAGTATCAGATGATGCTGGTGCGACTTGGACCACCCTCGAAGAAATTGGACCAAGCGGCCCGGAAGCTGGCGGTGGCTGGTTTACCGTGCAATTCGATATCGCATCGATCGCCGGAATCGAACCAAACAACCAATTGCGATTGTCCTTTGACGCGAGCGACCTTGCCGATGGCTCGGTAATCGAAGCGGGCGTTGATGGCATCGTCATCACGTCGATTGACTGCGAGGAATGCACTGGCGATCTTGATGGCAATGGTGTCGTAGACGTCGAAGACATCCTGCTCGTCATTGCTGGCTTCGGCGACGACTACACCGTCGACGATATCTTGATTGTCTTGGCAGCATTTGGAAACAGTTGCTGATCCGCTACAGCCTCTAAAGCCCTATCCTGCTCACCATGAGCGGCTGTGGATCGTGTACGTCATGTGGTTCAAAGTGCCAAGGTGGCCCGCCGACTGCTGCGCTTCCAACTGATACGCCCCTGCTGGTTTGGGATGGTGACTGCACATTCTGTAGAAGATGGGCCAAACGCCTTCATGCTGTCGCAGGTGACCGTATTGGCTTTGCACCCCTACAGGAAGCAGCCCACCACTATCCACACATCTCACAACATGCATTCGAGACGGCGATCCATCTTATTGAGCCCGATGGCACATACACATCCGGTGCTGAAGCCTTGTTTGCCACGATGGAACGCCTTGGGCTCAGAACTTGGCCCGCGAAGCTCTACCGCACGCTGGCACCCTTTCGAGCGATCTCTGATATGGCCTATCACTTCACCGCACGGCACCGAAGGGCTGCGGATGTTGCTTGCCGACTATCACTGGGCCGGGTTGAAGTGCCCAGTACGCTGCTTCTGACACGGCGAGTCTTTCTGCGACTGCTCGGACTGATCTATCTGATTGCGTTTCTGTCCTTCGGAAATCAAGCGATGGGGCTCATTGGCTCACAGGGATTACGACCTGCCGATGTCCTCATGAAGCAAGTCGCTGACAGTTCGACCTCTTGGTGGAACTTTCCAACGCTGCAGTGGCTCGGTGGAGACACCGTGCTCTGGACAACATGGGTCATTGGCGCAGTGGCGTCGTGCTTACTCATGCTTGGAATTGTTCCGCTCTTCTCATCGCTTGTGTGCTGGGCGATGTACCTCTCGCTCGTCACCGTCGGCACAGTCTTCCTGCAGTACCAATGGGACAATCTTCTACTCGAATGCGGACTGCTCGCAATTCTCTGGGCTCCGCTCACATGGCGACTCAATAGCCAACACGCAAGGCGACCATCTCGACTCGTCCACTGGCTGCTTGTCCTGCTGCTTGCGAGGCTCGTATTCTTTGGTGGGCTCGCAAAGCTGCAAAGCGGTGACCCCACTTGGGCAGACTGTACCGCACTCTCCTACTACTTTTGGACACAACCTCTTCCATGGTGGCCTGCGTGGATCGCTGCCTCCCTTCCCGTGTGGATCCTGAAACTCGCGTGTGCAGGCCTATTCATCATTGAGTTGGGGGCGCCCCTCCTACTCTTCTTACCCCGCGTGCCACGCACAATTGGCGCGATACTCATCGCGGGGCTCATGCTTGGTATTGCTGCCACGGGGAACTACGGCTTCTTTAACTGGCTTGCCATCGTCTTATGCCTGTGCATGCTCGATGATGCGGTGCTTTTAATGCTTTGGCCACGAGCGGCGAGAGGCCGCATCGCAGTTGGCTTACGGCCTGCTTCCGGCCCGCTTGTACGCTGGGGGCGACGAGGCGTCTCCGCTGTGTTACTTCTGCTTGTGCTGGTTTCCATTCGGGAACAAATAACCGTCAGTCGAATCGGCCAACCCATTGCCAGCCTTCAACGAGCGGTGCAGGGGTGGCGACCGGTCGGACACTACGGCCTATTTGCAACGATGACCAAGACACGCCCCGAGATCAACATCGAGTGGCGAGATGCTGAGGGCACATGGCATCCCGTGCGATTTCGCTGGAAACCTGGCCCGCTTCATCGCGTTGGCGGATTTTGCCAACCTGGTATGCCGCGACTTGACTGGCAATTATGGTTCGATGCGTTGACCTATGAAGCGGCATTTAATCAAGGTGGGCTCAGGTCAGGACAATTTAATCTTCGTATTACCAATCGCGTCGTGCTTCCGATGTTGCTGCGACAATTAATGGTGCTCGATCCACCTGTTGTTGCGCTCTTGGAAGAGCCGCCATCATCGACGCCAACTTCACTTCGTTGGCATCTTGATCAATACCGATTCACAACGACAGCGGAGCGAGCCGAGAGCGGCGACTGGTGGTCAAAGACGCGACTATTCAGTTCGTCTCCGCTGGTGTTGCAGGCCGCACCCTGAACACGCGCGCGGCCCGCTCAACCGTTTGTCGCACACGCAATGCGACCTCATCCGCAGCAGAAGATGCAGCAAATCCTGCCACGCTTCGCTTGGCAAGCGGCATGGGCCTACACACTTGTTGTGTCCAAAGACCAAGTCGCGCCGTGAGCGTCGCAGCAATGAGACCTTGCCCACCTGCTGCAGCAACAGCGCCGATGCGAGTGGACACGACGTCGGCGGCGTGCTGCGAAAGATCGACCGCCACAGCATGCAGAAGGACCATCCGAAGCAAACGAATTGTCCCGATCATTCCAGGTCGGCCGCCATATGCGGCCGCGATACGACGCATCAACCGTATGTTTCGCCACGTGCATAACATGGCATCAAGCAGGGCGATGCCAGAAATCGTCACGAGCAACCCGGTCTTCGCTGCCTCTCGGCGAATCTCAGTATCAACCGTGCCATCAATGGTGTTGAGAAATGCACTGAGCTTCGTCCGAGCCAATTCCTGATCTCCACGCTGCACAGCTTCATGCCACGCGGCAAGTGGTGTGTTGTACCGTGACTCATGCGGTAGACGATGAGACCATCGAATGAGTACACGTCGCCCAGCATTTGAGGTGTCTTCGCAAGCAAGTACTGCTCGCACACGTTCGACTCGCCGAACGGCAAGCCAACCACGGAGTTCACGTCCGATCAACCATGCAACGGCCGCAGCAACGGCCGCGGCAGAAACACCGACAATCCACGCCCACACAGAGCCAAGTGCAGCCACTCGCTGAACTTCGAGAATTACTTCGGCAATCAACACAACGGCTACCAATGCGGTAATCGCGCCACCAAGCAGCCATATGGGGTGTGGAATTCGATGACTTTGGACCATAAATGCTGGCTTCCATGTCTTCTACGGGACAGTATTGATTGGGAAAGAACCCTTGGAGATTACGCAAACCAACCCCTTTCTGTTCACTGAAAGGAATTCTGCAAGATTTCCTGTTCTCGGACACACCCAATGCCGACTTTGTGCGTAGATGGGTGTGAAAGGGCAGTGAATGCCCGCACTCCTCTCTTCCTTGTACTGAGCAAAACCATGAAGACTCGAACACCTCACGACTGGACCTGGGATGCTTGGCGAACACGCCTCAGCCGCCTACTCGGTCGGACGGAGTATCGATATGACCTCTCCCGTGGTGAAATCCTGCTCGCCACCGGTACCGCTTCCAATGATCTCAAAGAATTGTGGAATTACGGCTGGACCCCAGGCGAAGCAGCACATGCAATCACGGAGACGCTTGGACTCCGCTAAGAGCGATACTTCAAGCCCCTCAACTGCTCATGCAGTATGGGTTCTCACTTGACTGAGCCATATTGGCTTCTGGAGGTGCCAGAAGCCATACAAGCCATCACCCCCATGGCCCCCCAGCCAATACATCCCCCCTATTCACCACCCTCTGAACAATCAAAGGGCTGAATTCGCAGAACTCACTTCTTGCATCACCCATGGCAGCCTGTATCCTCGACAGGTGGAGAGAAGCATGTGTCAGCCCCTGAGAATCCGGGTGTATATCACCGCTGTGGCCGTTGGGATACTTCCCAGCGTCGCCCTCGCTGGTGATCAGAGCGGCGACAGTGGCGACTATGAGCAGTCGATCTTTGACCTCACGGGCATTGAATACGCTGGAGGCACCCCAGTCAGCCATGGGTCTTTTTTTAAGGTCGCGCCAGATCGCCAGATTATGCGTCTTCGCTGGGAAAATGTCATTCTTGAGACCTACGCGCACAATGAAGGTACGCCCAACTGGGCCAGTGAGGCCTATTTCGGGATTTCGGCCTTTGACCTCGTGGGTGATGCCCTCGCCTGGCTCGAGCAGCCCTTTCCAGATAACCATGCCGGCGGGGTCTTCGGGCCGGTCAATGGCGAGGTGAGCCTTGAACTCGCGAATATCTTTACAGGCCCCAATGGCGATGTGTCTATGCTCACCGCATCAAGTTTCGTAGATGGCTCCGAACTGCCTGCTGGGCACTACCTTGGCGGCAGCCTGATCATTGACTACATGGGCATCCCCTCCCCAGGCGGCCTAGCCCTGCTCTCCGCTGCTGCTTGGCGGACTCGGCGACGACGACGAATCGAGTAGAGCAAACCTCTCAAAGACCTTGAATCAATCAGTACCACGCGGTACGATTTCTTGCTGAGACTCAGTCTCAGCAGGAGTACCGCCCTTGAGCACAACCCTTGATTGCCTTTCCCCCGGCGTCACCGCCACGATTACCGTTACGTCGGGATCGGATGCGGATCTACTCCGCGCCATGGGTCTTCGTGAAGGGACAGATGTAACCGTCCGCCGCATTGGTGAGCCATGCATCGTTGAGTCTGGGAACACCCGGCTCGGACTCGCCCGCTGCGTCACGTCCAATGTCCACGTCACCCCACACGGGTGAACCCTGCGACATGACGCCCGCAACCGACCACAACAAATTCTGTGGCAACTCCTCGCCGCAATTGGTTGCGATGATTGGCCAGCCCAACGTCGGAAAGACGTCGCTCTTCAACCAATTATGTGGACTGCGTGCTCGCACATCGAATATCCCTGGCACGACGGTTGATGCTCGCATCGGCCGCGCTGGCCACACGAGCATGATCGACTTGCCCGGAACATGGGCAATCAACTTAGATCAGCCAGAGGCTACGGTTGTCCGCAAGTGCCTCGCGGGCGATCTTCCCGAGACATTTCGGCCAGACGTCGTGCTCGTTGTATTGGATGCCTCAAATCTCCAGCGAGGACTACATATTGCAATCGAAGCGATGAGCTTTGGTCGGCCCTGTGTCGTCGCACTGAATATGGTCGATGTCGCGCAGCGGAGAGGATTCGAAGTCGATCCGCAGCGACTTTCTACATGGCTGGGCTGCGATGTCATTCCGACCTGTGGTCGGACAGGCCAGGGGATCCGCAAACTCACAACAGCCATCGGCCGTGCCCGCGTATCCGTTGCCACCCTTCCAACGATTGACGATCCCGCTGCAAAGACCACCTGGGTAGATGGAGTCATTCGAGAGAGCATCCCCGCTGCCTCGTCAACTACTCATGATCGACTGGGCGATCGCCTGGACGTCGCATTCACGCACCCCATTCTTGGTGTGGCCGTCTTTCTGGCGGTCATGGCTGGGCTATTCTGGACCATCTTCGAGTTCGCGGGCGTGCCGATGGAACTCATTGAACTTATCTTTGGTCATGTAGGTGGCTGGCTGGCAGCAGTGCTGCCAGAAGGGGCGATCCGCGACTTGCTCGTTGATGGCATTGTTGGCGGTCTCGCTGGAACCGTCGTATTCCTTCCACAAATTCTCATGCTGTTCTTCCTGATCGCGCTGCTTGAAGACACCGGCTACCTCGCCCGCGCCGCCTTCGTCATGGATCGCCTTCTGCGACACTTTGGGTTGCCTGGCCAAGCGTTCGTTCCAATGCTCTCTGCCCATGCCTGCGCAATTCCCGCCATCATGTCAGCTCGACTCATACCCGACCGCCGCGACCGACTCGCAGTCATTCTGGTCGCGCCATTCCTCTCGTGCTCTGCCCGGCTGCCCGTGTATGTGTTGCTCATCGGTGTGCTCTTTGCGGAGCAGCCTGCGATTGCTGGCCTCATCTTTGCTGCCTGCTATGCCTTTGGAATTGTGGCGGCACTTGGCAGCGCCTTGCTCGTTCGCAAAACGCTACTACGAGGTCGAACGAGACCGATGATGCTCGAACTCCCTGCCTACCAATGGCCGTCGCTGAAGTCGGCCCTGCTGGTGTGCTGGGATCGCGGCTGGCTATTCATCCGAAAAGCCGGCACTGTTATTCTGGGGATGGTGATTGTGCTGTGGTGGTTGACGGCCTATCCAAAGCCGCCAGCTGATATGGCTCCGCCGCCTATAGACACGATCATCACCGAGTCGGCGGATGCAACCCCAATGAATCCAATGGCATGGTCATTTGCTGGCCAAATCGGCCGCGGTGTTCAACCACTATTCGACCCGCTGGGCTGGGACTGGCAAGTGAGTGTGGGCGTCATGACATCCTTTGCTGCCCGTGAGGTATTTGTATCCACCATGGCTGTCTTGGTCGCTGGTCATGACGATATGGATGACCCGGATGTGCTTCATCGCATCGAAACGGCAACAAACGACGACGGCACGCCCATGCTTGGCACGGCGTCTGCAGCCAGTCTGCTGGTGTTCTTTGTTCTCGCGATGCAGTGCCTACCAACCCTTGCAGTCACTGCTCGAGAAGCAGGCGGCTGGAAGTGGGCCGTACTACAGTTTGCGTGGATGACAGCCGTGGCATGGCTGGCCGCCTGGATCACCTTCCAGAGTGTGAGCGGGTGGTCCTGAATGCCCTGGGGTGACTGGCAATTCTGGCTGGTGTCGTTGATCGCATTGGCAGCGACATGGTTTGTGCTCAAGCCTCTCCTGATCAGGCCATTTCTCCGCCGAGGCAGCAAGAAAAACATACGTCAAGCCCACTTGACGCACGAGGGTCGACAAATGAGCCGATCCCGGAGATCCTCTCGCCATGAGTGATGGACATGAGACGATTGCCCTGATCGGAGCTGGCGCCATGGGCACCGCACTGGCTCATGGCGCCCATGCTGCGGGTCGTCGTGTCACGGCCATTGCAAGCAGGCATCCAGGCCGAGCGCAAACGCTTGCCGATGCAATCGGCGCAGAACTCTGCGATTGCCCTGACCACGCAGCGAAGAAGGCTGATGTTGTACTGCTCTGCGTTCCAGATGATGCAATCACAGGCATCGTCACATCGCTTCGAAATATCAAAGGTTCGATCGTTGCTCATACAGCCGGAGCAAAAGGGCTCACCGCACTTGAGTTGGCCGTCGGACGCGGCGCTCATGCCGGATCGATCCATCCGGTCATGGTCATCGCCGCAGGGGGCCGAGGCCATGAAGCACTTCGAGGGGCAACCGCTGCCATCGATGGAGATGCTGTCGCGTGCAAGTGGCTGACCGCCTTCGCCCAAGACCTTGAACTCTCACCCGTATCTATCCCAGAAGCTCACCGTGCGCTCTATCACCTCTCTGCATCGCTTGTTGGCGGACTCATGACAGGGCTGCTTGCCTCTGCTGTTGACTTGTGGACACACATCGGTTTGGACCGAGAAGTCGCTGCGACAGCACTTGGTCGGATGGTGCAAGAAGCTGGTCATAATCTCGAAGGCCTCGGTGTGCCTAATGCAGTGATGGGACCGATTGTCCGCGGCGATGTTGGAACGATCGAGGAACACCTTCGGGTGCTTGCAATAGATGCACCACATCTGGTGCCGCTGTACCGCAACTTGGCAGTGCTCTGTCTTCCGTATGCTTGCGAGCGAGGCGCATTGAATGCCGATCAGACAGAAGCAATCACTTCAACGTTGTTGCATCGGACCGATGCATGATCAGCGTGGCGTCGTGCCCGTCAAGATAGTCCTGGCGACACGCAACAAGCGGTGTACGCTCGAGTGCCCATGCCATGAGTTTCGGCAGATGATGCCGCCGAGCTGGCCCAAGCGGTCGTGACTGCCACTTGAGACCCGGCCGATCGGACAGAAAGTTAAATACCAAGCCAACGGCTGCAGCGTCCCACGCCAAGTCAAGTACATGCAAGGTTGTAGCGTCGTCCATGGTGTTGAGCGTTCCTGAAATCACCACCCAATCAAATCCACTTGGCAATGTGGAGGCCATTGAAATATCAAGATGTTCAAATGTCGCCCCGGCGTGCACTTCACGGGCACGCCTCACCTGCTCGTCCAGAGCATCAATACCCAAATACGCTGCTAAAAGTGTGCCTCGCTCACCCAACCATTGATAGAGCGCCCCGTCACCACAACCCAAATCAAGTACACGAGTGTCAGCAAGACCGCCGCATATGTTGTCAATGATGTCAAAGCGAAGCGACTGCGTTTCGGGTGAACCCCATAGCGTTGCAGCAAAGCCAGGACCTTGCTCACGGGCTGCCACCCGGTATGCATCAAGGTGAGAAATCGAATCAGCCATGTGTTCTACTCGACGGCGAGGTGCTTCTTGAAGGAACCAAGCACACTCGCCGGACCAACGTAGCGGCCCTTCTCATAACTACCTTTGACGACCTCATCTTGGCCATCAAGCCATACCAAGTTTGGAATTCCCCGTCCGCCCCATGCAGTCTTGAGACCACTGCTGTCTCGACGGTCGAACGGCACAGCGGGAAAGTCTATTTTGTAATCAGTCATGTACTGTGACATTTTGGCCTTTTCACGGTCACTGCTGACCATGACAATCATGAAGTCGCGATCGCCTGCATGCTTCTTGTAGAAATCGACCAGGGTTGGCGTGAAACGCCTGCATGGGCCACACCACTTGGCTGTGAAGTACAGCAGAACGTCAGGCTGATCGGCCAGGATTGACGAAGACACCGATTGCCCATCGCTCGTCACAAGCGTTGGACCAATCATCTTGATCAGCTTGGTGTGATACGCACCTTCCACAGGTAGTTTGGTCACATCCGGCGGCGAAGTGCGTTCATCCGGAGGATTGAATGCTGCTTGGGCGCAAGGCGTCATTACAAACTCACTCGCCGGAAGTGCAGCAACTTCTGCAGCCTTAAGTGTCATCACAACCGATCCAAGCAATGATCGCTCACGAATGACCCCAGGGACCTTGATCGAGCCAGCAGACTTCCAATCGTGAAAGCTTCGGTCCACCATGATCGGCCGCCCATCGGCGCCTGGCCGACTGAACTCCATGCGATTCAAAAGGCCGGTCTCGATGTCAAAGAACAAGTACCACGGGCGTCCAGCCTTCGGCACCACAATAACTTTCCATGTTGACAGATTGGCAACTGTCACCTCCCCCGACACAGTCATGGCACGAGCGTACTTTTTAAGATCAACCAGTGCCGTCGGATCTTGTTCCATTTGAAGCAAGATTGCCACGGAATCTGCTGCCGGAAAGCAGACACCGGCTGCATCTTCTTGCCATGTCTTGGTCCCATCAGAGGCTTGGCCCTCATGCCACTCACTGCCGTCCATGGTCATATCCAGCGAAAATGCACCGCCCGGCCGAGCACGAACCTCAATCTTGCCACTGTCATCCCCAGCAGCCCACTGGTAGCGGCGATAGAGCCCACCAAGTTTGCGGTAGGCCTGCTCGCCGCCTGTTGCCTCAATGAAGGCATCCAAGACCGCTTGCACCTCTGGCTTCACCTCTGCCTTGACCTCTGGCTTCACGTCTGCGGTTGTACCTGGCGAGCCCGTCAATTGGCCTTGACCAACAGCACTGCCTGAGAGGAGAAGTACAACTGCTACAGCAAGTATTTGAGACATGAACGCAGGGCTCCTATTGAGAATACTTCCAGTGTAGCCAATTGCGTTGATTTATCAGGATCTCATCGGGCTTGTCTTCGTAGTTATCCCACGCCATGGCGGTCTCAAGCCAGCCATCGAGTTGATACCACGAGCGATTCAGACTTCGCCGGGAATGCTGATCGCCATCAGCTTCGCATGGCGAATAGAGTCAATGGAATACACGACCACTGCCGCCCAAATGAATAGGAAGGCCATCATGCGGTCGGTTCCAAATGGCTCGTTAAATACCACCACAGCCAAGATCAATTGCCCGCTCGGCGCGATGTATTGCAACAAGCCGACGGTGGAGAGCCGCAAACGCTTCACGCCTCCAGCAAATAGTACAAGCGGCGCGATGGTTACTACGCCCCCGCAGAGTAAGAGCACAGATGTCAACCACGGGCCCGCAAGCACTGCGTTCCCGTACTCAACATGATCAAACCACAGCAATACAAACATGAATGGAAGGACCAATAACATCTCGACTGCCAAGCCCACAGCCGGGCCGGCATCCACTTGCTTTCGGACAAGTCCATACAGACCGAATGAACCAGCAAGCGTCAAGGAGATCCACGGCAATCCACCGAGTCGCCACGCAAGTACCGCAACACCAACACCCGCAAGCGTGATCGCTATCCACTGCGTTTGCCGCAGCCGCTCACCAAGTACCAGCATGCCAAGTGCAACCGAAACCAGCGGATTGATGTAGTACCCCAGACTCGCTTCGCTCAGTCGGTTATCCAAAACCGCCCAGATGAAGACGATCCAGTTAACCGAGATGAGCACGGCCGAGACAGCCAGCAACCCAAGAACACGAGGTGTTCGCAAGGCGGCCCACCAAGCAGGCAGTTGCTTCATCGCCCAGAGCATGAGAAGCAAGGCTGGCAAGCCTGAGATAGCCCGCCATGCGAGCAACTCTCCGATCGGCACATCTTCCACCGCCCGGTAGTACAGCGGCGTAATGATCGCCCACCAACCGTAGGCTCCCACGGCCATCATGACGCCAGCCTTGGCATGTTCGCTCGACTGTGTAACGGGTTCTTGCAAGCTGACTAGGGTATCGTGCAGGCATGCCACTGATGCAGTTTGACAATGTGTCGATCCTGCCGCCCGCCACTGGGCTCGCAGCGGCGTGCGAGCCAATCTTACGAAGTGTGCCGAAGTGGTTCGGAATTGAAGAAAGCATCATCGAGTACGTCGAAGCCATAGAACAGATGCCCACCGTGCTGGCCATGCACCAGGATCAAGCAATTGGATTCATGACGATTGAACAACACTTCCCAGGATCGGCCGAATTGCATGTGCTGGCGATACGACCGGAGTGGCATCGCAAGGGCGTTGGGCGTGCACTCTTAGACGCCAGTGAGTCACATGCTCGCCGTATGGGCGCTCGCTTCCTTCAGGTCAAGACCATTTCGGCACGGCAAGAGTGCGCGGCCTATGCAGAGACACGGAAGTGGTATGAGGCCGTCGGCTTTGTGCCGCTCACCGAGTTCCCAACGCTCTGGGGCGAAGACGGACCCTGCCTACAAATGATCAAGGTGTTGGAGTAGTTTCAGCCCGGCCAGGTTCGCGGCGGCCCGCACCGTCACATTCACTGAGCGCATCCCCTAGGTCTTGACGGGCTTGCTCTGCAATGACGAGCATGTGCTTCAGAACTTCTGGATAGCTGTCCTTGACATCGTTGATCTCAGTTGGGTCGGCCTCAAGGTCATAGAGTGATAAACCTTGGGCAACGCCATACGTGTAGTTGGTTGGAACGCCGCCTGTGCCACCGGGGCGGCCCTCCATTGATCGGTATCCATGAGGAAGGTGCAACTTCCAACGGCCACTTCGAATGGCCTGCAACTCATTCGTACGGTAGTAACACAGATATGCGTCGCGTGGCGAACCGCCGTCCCCAGTGATGAGATCAGTAGCGTCGCGACCGTCGATGGGCCCCACTGGTGCCGTGTTCATGGCACGGGCGATCGTGGGGAATACGTCGATGCTGCCCCATGGCGTGTCGTCCACTTCGCTCGCCGGCACCCGGCCGGGCCAGCGAACAATGCACGGCACTCGAATGCCGCCCTCGAATGTCGTTCCCTTGCCCTCACGTAGGTTGCCTGTTGTGCCCGCATGATCGCCGTACGACAACCAAGGGCCATTGTCGCTCGCAAACACGACAAGTGTGTTGTCGGCAACCCCGGTCTTATCAAGTGCGGCAAGTATCTCACCAACACTCCAGTCAAGTTCCTGCATCACGTCGCCGTAATCGCCTTGTTCACTCGAGCCCTTCCACTTGGCCGAACACGCCAACGGAACATGAGGCTGTGGGTGCGGGACGTACAGAAAGAATGGCTCATCAGCGTGTCGCTCGATAAAGTCGACGGCATGCTCGGTGAACTTTGCTGTCAATACATCTTGTTGTGGCAACGTCGAAAGTCCATCGACTGCCGTATCTCCATCGATCAGCGGCAGTGGTGGCCATTGCTTTGGACGCTCGGGGTGACCTGGCCACATGTCATTGGAGTAGGGAATGCCATAGAACTCATCAAAGCCGTGACGCGTCGGAAGGAACTGATCTTGGTAGCCAAGGTGCCACTTACCGAATGCTCCCGTGGCATACCCCTGAGACTTGGCGAGTTCAGCCAGCGTTGTCTCATCATCATGAATACCAACCGTGCTCCACGGGCCGAGCGCACCATGAATGCCCAGTCGATTCGGCCAGCACCCAGTGAGTAGCGCCGCTCGCGACGCTGAGCACACCGGCTGCGCAACAGAGAAGTGCGTGAACCGTGTTCCTTCACGCTCAAGCCGTGCCAGATTCGGCATCTTCCAGCCGGTCGCACCTTGCGAGGGAAGATCGCCCCAGCCCATGTCATCGACAAAGACGATGACAACATTTGGCGGCCTCGACTCTTGATTTGATGGAAGCCCTGCAAGGAGGGCTGCCCCGAGGACAGCATGCAACATGGGGAACACCCTAGCAGCCCACGAGCGATCGGCAACCTACGCTCACGTCCAGTAGCTCAACAAGAAACGAAAGTCATCTCTTCAATGGCATGAGATTCGCGTACTGGAGCCCTAGATCAGGGCGTACTGCACCCGAAGCGATCCAAGATAGCCAGAAGGTCATCAATACCGACGGTTCCGTCATTGCTAAAGTCGAGCAACGGATCGACGCTGCCCCAGCCACCAATCAGTAGTAGGAGATCATCGATGCTGACATCACCTTGCCCGTCAACGTCGCCGATGCAGCGAATGTCAAGCGAGACCATCAAGTCGCCGCTTCCTGTGTCGCTTACCTCGTACGTTTTGGAACCACCGAGCAGAATTGGATGACTGTCCCCCGTGACCCACATGGACAAGGTCGCGCCGTAGTCACCACAGGGCGTGCTGCATCGCAAGACGCTCTCACACTGGTCTGGATACATGGCAAAGATTTGAGACTCATAGTTTGCATCACCACCAAGATCAGGACAAGTTGACAGCGTGACAAAGCCTTCAGTGGCCGCCACATACTTGTACCAAACACCGCGCGTCGACTCTTGATCACAAGCGTTGATCGAGTCCTCGATTGCCCCAAGTGTGCTGTATGGATGCAGACCGTCACCGATTGCCACCATCGAGTCACATGAATCATTAGATGGCGAATCGGCATGAACACCCGATCGCAGCACAAACTCACGATCGCCGTCGCGGCCAGCAACACGAATGAGATACATCTCACCTGCCGTCACTTCCCACTGCACGTACGAAGCGCCTGACTCCCCACAGTCGGGATTGGCCGCATTGTCATTGCAGGCGATTGGCGAGCACGATCCGGGGCAGTCATCTGCATTGAAGATCGCCAATGCCGTATCAAAGGAGGTCGACTGGTCGCAAGTCGTCGCCCAAGCCACACCGTTTGCAGGCGACACCCATGTGTACCACTCTGCAATGGGCTGGTCTGGGCTGCATGCCGCGGCTGGACCCTGCTCGATTGAGTTGTTGGCCAGCGATCCGTACACAAGTTCGTCAAGTGGCAAGGCAAGGTGTGGCGTATCCCCAGGAATGCCTTCTAGTCGGTATCCGATATGAAAATTGCCGCCTGCGGGTTCGCCGCTCAGGCTGCCAACACGAATGAGGTACTTCGTGTCTGCTTGGACCGGCGCGGTCAATGCGCGGTACTCCCCCTGCTCACCAAATGCCGGGCCGCCACTGTTGCCTCCACCCGTCTCGCAGATGCATGCAACCGGCGAGGCTCCAGAACACGCACCGTCGGCTTCATACAACGCAATGACATCACTGGCATTATTGCCACCGAGCGCAATCTCAATAAGGCCATTGGCCGGAGGAATGACTTCATACCAAAGGTCAGGACCGTAGAACAGTTCCCCCGAACCGCAACACAATTCCAGTGGTGGGTCATTGTCATCAAGGCCAAACGGATATGGAATCCAGATGACCTCGCTCCAAGTAGTCCAAGGAATGAGGTCCACATAAGTGGGCGTAGTGCAAACAGGCGGCGTTTGCTCTGGATTGCCGGGGCACGGAACGTCCATCCAGGTTGTGTTGTTCTTGGGATAGAAGTCTGGTTGACCGTACTCGTCCTGGGGTAGATACATCATGATTCCGATGTAGTAGAGATCCGGCTCCAAGTCGTCCGGCCATGTAAATGTGAGATTACCCTCCCACCACGTCTCGCCTGACAACTCGGACCACGACCAAGTACCGACAAGGCGATCACTTTCAGTAATCGTGTGGTTGTTCTTGGACAGGTACACACGCATCTCTAGGTCATGAAGCAACCAACCGATCGTCATGTTTTCCATCACGACGTTGTACAGCGTGACAATTTCATTGGCATCTGGACACGTCGGGTAGAAAAAACTCCCCTCAAGAGCGCCGGTCGAGTCAACATAGTACGACTCGCATCCAACATCAATATCGGCAATGACTACTGTTTGATCATCGTATGCAGAACGAATGCGCATTGCATCGAGCAAGTGCAGCCCGCGGCCCGTCTCAATAACGTCGTCGTAATACCCATGCATCACTGAGTGGTATTCATAGTTGTAGGTCTCAGGGCATGGGTCACCGGTGGCTCCAGCCCCTTGGCTCATATACCCCCATGTATGCCCGAGTTCATGCATGGCGACGGGCCGATACAGCGCTCGTAGATCACTGCTGTACAGCCCAAATGTGTCGTCAATGTCATCCTTCCACGAGAACCGTGGGTTGTAGTGCACGTCTGACTCAATGAACCAGCAACACTCGCAGTTAGTCAGTGTGCGAGAGCAAGTCACAGCAAGGGTATCCGTGGGCCATGAGTATCCGTCGTATTGGCTCTGCATATTGGCATCGGAAGTAAACCCACCGAATTCATTGATGCCATTGCCCCCGGCCCAGCCAGCCACTTCATAGACCCTGAAGATGTCCATAAATTGGTTGTAGGTCCACATCGAGTGGTTGTCCTTGCCGTACGCCCAAAAGGACGACGGCAGTGTGTCAAACGTTAGGAACAACTCGGCCCGGTTACAAACACAGAGATCCGTGATGCCGCCTCGCGTTGCCATCGTGCTGGTCTCGGACGCGATCATTGTGCCGTCAGCAAGATGATGATGAGTACCCACTGACGCAGCATCACCAACATCGATTGTCGCGAGCATGCGAAGAAACCTAGGGAGCGTGTAGATCGTATCTCCAGCCCATGGCTGACGGGTTTCAGCTGAAAGAGCGCCTTGCCCAACAGGTGTCGGCGCAATGGTCATTCTTGCATCAAGACCGCCGGATGGAATAGCAAGGCCATCGACTACTGCATCAAGGCTTGGCGTCAACGTCAACAGGCCCTCGTCGGTCAAGCCCACAATGCCGCGACGATTGAACCGCATGGGATACACATCGCCACTGCCACTCTCATCAGCAACCAATCGAAATGCTCCTTGATCGCCTGCAACAATATTCCAACTTCCGGCCACTGCATTTCGATCAGACAGTAGGAGGAGGTAAGGACGATCCTGCTCAAGCGCGGGAGTGTGCCCTGTGCTCAATACACTGTCTCCCTGCACACTGCCGCGGTACATATAGATGTATTCCCCCTCTGCAGGTGCTACGCCACGAGAGAGAATTGGCGACATCACACGCAGCACATCGCATACGTCTTCACTTCCCGCCATTGGTCCTTCTATATAAGCTTGATGCCCGGTTGGCACCACGATGACCGCGAGATCTGTTGCGGCCAACATGTCATCCATCGCATGAATACGGCTATGACCTTGGGTGGTTGCTGTTATCACAGCAATGCTGCAGGCAGCAATAATAGAAGCCACGCGAATGCTCAACATGGAAGACGCTCCTCTTGAATCTCTCAAACCCAGGCTACATAAGCAGTAGCCCGACACCGATCACCAGATTCCAAGCGATCCAGTGATGTCAATTGAGACTATCGGATGCACCCCAAATTGAGACAGACAAAATGAAGCGTCTTTACTGATTGCCAAGTTATCGGGCAGCAGACCTCAACAATGCCGCTTTCATCCGATGATGGATAGTGGCCTGAGGCATTGGGGTCGTTCTGACTCGCAGAGAGATGGTGCCGCAAAGCTCTGCGGCGCGGCCTTTATCACTTCGTGCCGTCAGCTTCTTGAGCGGCATGATCCTCTTCACTGACCGGTCGAAACGCCAACCTCGCGCGATCAAGATCGGGGTAGATTTCAAACACACGGTCAAGCCGCATCATGCGAAGCACTTGCATTGGCAGCCCACTGATGCAGCAAAGTTTCACATCGCCTCCATAGCGAGCGGCCCTAGCGTGTAAACGAATCAATGCGCCAAGACCAAGGCTCGAGATGTTTGTCAGGCGAGTGCAGTCGATGATCAACCTCGCAATCCCACCATCGACAATGGCTAGAACGTCAGTCACAAATCCATCGACATTTTCGCCATCAAGCCCACCGTCCATTTCGAGCACCATGATGTCGCCGTCAATTTCTCGTGGGATGAACTCCATATCAACCATCTCCTTCGACGCGATTGAGCGCCGATTCAAGCAGGTCGCGGCTTTGCTCAAGTCGAGAACGAACATTGCTATGCAGGTCAGTGGTCTGTAGCTGAGTGTCTACTTCATTGGCAGCCCGTTTGATGTGGTGGCGAATCGCTTTGATGTCATGAACTGATTCAATCATGGCACGCATAACGCCCGGACAGATCGTCTGTACTGCCGTCTCAAATGCAGGCCATCGAGGGCCGCTTCCGGGATGCACTGCCGCCTGCGCTTCCAAAAGAAGGCGCGCGATATCCGCATGACAGTGACGAGCTGCTTCTCGCAGAGCGGTCCATCCAGCTGGCGTTGCGGCAGACGAGTCAGCGTGGTGCGCCAGTAACGCACGAACACATCGCTCGCACCCGTTGCGAGCTGCCGCCATAAGCGCTGTCCATCCACGCACAGTAGCGCGGTTGGCATCAGCACCAGCTTTCAAGAGCAATTCAAGACAGTCGGCATGATGCCGCAACGCTGCGAAGTAAATTCCGTCGTGACCTGCATAGTCGGTGGCGAGCAGGTCAGGGTCGTGCTGCAGGAGCACACGAACACAGCCGGTTGAACCCCACCATGCAGCAACCATCAAGGGGGTTACCCCGGCACTCGTTGCAGCATGCGGATCAGCCCCATGCGAGATCAGAAGCAGTGCAATCGACGGACACGCACCTTGGCAGGCAGCCAGCAATGGCGTGGAGTTGATTTGCCCACGTGACACGCTGACCGAGGCCCCACGATGAATAAGTTGTTTGGCGACATCGAGTCTGCACGCGAGCGCTGCTTCAGCGAGTGGAGATTGAGCACCACTGGGACCATCAATCGCAGCACCTGCCTGCAGCAGCAGATCGAGCATCGGTATATCGCCCGCTGCAGCGGCAATCCCCGCGGCGCAGACACCGGGCTGCCCTGCGACTCCGGCAAGAACGGCGTCAACATGATCGCCATCGGCCAGCCTCCTGCTGACCTCGGCTTGGTTGCCGCTCGCGACAGCTCGCAGCAATGGCTGGCTACTCTGCCCAGACCCAAGATCAACTTGAATAACAGCATGAGGGGCCTGCAGAGTCGGAACCTCAGGGCTGGGCGGGGGCCCAGCCGGGGCTGAATTGGTGCCTAAAATCAGGCCAAGGGTGGCCGCCAGAGACTGTAATACCGGTCTTATTTGCACTCATTCGCTCCCTCAGGGCCCCTCATGGGCCCCTCACCTACAGTCTACCGGGATGACCGACTTCACCCGAAATGCCAAGGCCTTTGGGGGTATTGTCAGGCTGGAGGTCACGCGTTATGCCACCTGTCAGATCAGCCCTAGATTCCCAAGGCCCAACCCATTTCGACGACACCGATAAGGCCCTCTCGCGTCAATGGCCGGTGGTCTCAGTCCGCTGGGTTGATGCCGAGGCCCGAGGCGGGCCAGGCTGGGAGGACCCCGAGGACATGGTCGAGTTTGCGCTCAAGCCACTGGCAGAAGTCCATACGGTTGGCTTGTTGATTCACGAGTGTGAGCAGTTCATCGCTTTGACCGACTCGCGTGGCCCTGACCAAATCGGCAGCGTCCAAAAAATTCCCAAAACATGGATTACAACCATGGCCTTCATGGTGCCAAGCATTGATGAATGCGAAAACGACATCCCCCCATCACTCCCAATCGACGGCGCCCGCGCCGGCTAGTGCGACTTGCCCACCCTTTGGACTCTTGACTGCAACTACAAGAAACGGGTGCGCCCCCACTCAGCAAAATCTCATTGATCGGACCCACTCCGAGGAGCAATCTTGATCTGGTGATTCACTTGTCCATTTTCAGGGTCGTGAAACAACCATCCCGTACGCGTGGCGGATCTTTCCTTTCGCCTCAGTAAGCAGGTAGGAACGACGCACATATGAGTACAACACAGGTCCGCCCCGTGTAACCGAAGCGGACCTGATAGATGAACGATGGGAAGAGCAGCGGAGAGGCAGCGCACGCTCAATTGCTAAGTCTGTCAACTACGTAAAAACTCACTTTGGCTCATAATCGAACTTCTGGCCGCCAATATCAGCCGCTGCAATCAAGCCACTGTTGTTGATGGTGAAGATCGCAACACCTTCGTTGTAATCAGCCAAATTAAGTCCACCATCCTGGCCCGACACCGCGCCAGCTGATGCCTGACCTGTGAACTGATCGTTGGTGAATTTATTGAAGGCGAACTCGTTCTGGAAGAAGATGATCTCTGAAAACGTCTGGCCGCCAAGTTGCACGCCGACTGTCACGCTTGTCACTTTCGCATACCCAACAAGTGTGTCGCCTTGATATACCTCGCCGCGACCAGATGCGACACCAATACCTGCAGCACCCTTGGTGACCTTTGGAAACACGGCATAGCCATACGCTGTTCCAAAGAACTTTGATGCTCTGGAGTCTTCTCGAAATCCGGCAATCGTTGAAGACGCAGCACTGGCGCTATCAAGACGCTGGCCTGGAGTAGAAGGCGATGGGCCGTCAGATGCACATCCAAGAATAGTCAAACTTACACAACAGATAATGGCGGCGCGAATCAGCATTTTATGTGGAGCCCTTATGTGAGAATGTGAGGCTCAGTGTGACCTCATACACATGAGGGTACCGCATCAAATTTGAATTCGCTCAATTCGCCCGTGAACGCATCAAGTCACGATGCCACTGCGTGAGCCGATCATCCGCTGCTTCATCCTCGGCCGCAACGTGTAGCAAGACAGCTACCGCACCAGTCCGGCGAGCCATCGAAAGACGCTTAAGTGGCAAGAATGGATTGCGAGGATTGGTCTCTGTGTTGGCAAGTGTCCATTCGGCGTGAATGACGGTGCCTGCTGGCAGTGACAGTGGTTCCTTCAACACAAATGGCTGACGCCAGTGTGGATCCCAATCGGGGATCTCCAGCAACACCGCTTCAGTTTCACCCGGCACATCGGCTGACATTTTCATCGCTGTACAGATGCCCATCGCTCGTGGCGTGATCGCCACGACGTCGATGTCCTCGGGCAATACATACTCGTCCCGCACAAAGTCCGTCTGGCCAATCGGGATATCCACACGTCGAACCATCGAGAGCAACGTTCGCACAGGCCTCGACTGTTCACCATCAACCAACTTCAGCCCGAGCGTGTCTTGCAGTGGTCGCGGGCGGCCAGCCGGCCTGAAGTGCACTTGCATCACAAGGTCAGAATTACTTGGGACTTCCCAGTGATATCCATCGGGCAACTGTGTCGTCCCGCCCATCAAGCCACTTCGCGGTCCCCGTCACATCGGCGAGATATGAGATCGCATGCACCGTGTCTGATGCAGTCGACGCGTGCGTCACAGTGACATCCCTCAGAAATTGGCCACAAATCCAAACGCACAGGTATGGTGGGCCCCTGTGAGCACAGAATTGGCGACGCTTCTGGACCGCATCAACAAGGTGGCTGGCCCCACTGGGGACCGGATGGTGGCTGCCACGTCCATTCTTCAAGCCGAATTGGCTGGCATATTAGAAATAGAGGCCTTGATACCGGAATTGTCCAGTGCAATTCGGGGTGGCGAACAGGCAGTCAACGCCCGTCGCGCCGCCGGCGCCTTCTATACGCCCAGCTCACTTGTCGAATTCATGCTCACTCGCACGCTCGATCCCTGGCAGCATGACAACCCTTCCCGCTTACCAGTCATTCTCGACCCGTCCTGCGGAACCGGCCGATTCCTCTTGGCAGCTGGCGAACGCCTCGTCACAGCACATGTCTCCTCAACCGGCGTTTCGTCAACTGATGCATGGCAGTTGATCGGCCCGCACCTTCTTGGGTTCGACTCCGACCCGCTTGCAACTGCCTGGCTTCGCGGGCGGATCACGATGCTTGCGGGCGGTGAACCGACAGCGGCCGCTGGAATCCGCACGTGCAACGCCTTTGATGAATCGGCGCTCCCCTCTGCGGAGGTCGACATCGTGCTGGGCAATCCACCTTTCGGAACGCCACTCCGCAAACTGGGTGATGCCGAACTTCTTCGCAAAAAGTGTGCAGCCATCACTGGATCGCCACTTGGCCCGTATGCCGACTTGGCTGCAGTCTTTCTATTGCTCGCGTCTCACGCCCTTCGGGATCGAGGCAGACTCTCTCTCGTTCAACCACTCTCTGTGCTCGCCTCTCGTGACACACAATTGATCCGAGCCGATCTCGCGTCGCGATGCACAACTGTCTTTGCATGGGCCTCGAGCGTGCCTGTTTTTGATGCAGATGTGTACACATGCGTCCTTGGGGTACATGTTGGAGTTTCAGCATCAAGGTCAACTATCAGCAGATGGGCAGACTTGCCTGCGCGGGCCCTTGCCCCAACGCCACCACCGCCATCTGGCGCCTCGTGGTCAACGCTCGTCAGCGCTGCGTTTGATGTTCCGGATCCACCAGCAATCGAGACCAATGGCACCATCGCCGACTTCGCTGACGCCACTGCCGACTTCCGCGATCAGTTCTATGGACTGAAGGGAACCATTGTTGAGTGCCCGGGTGATCTCCCACCAGGACATGTGCCGGTAGTCACCAGCGGTGTGCTCGATGTCGCGGAGTGCGCATGGGGCGTGCGAGCGATGCGACTGCTCGGCGAGAAGTGGACGCGGCCTGTCATTCGGCTCGGCGCCCTCAGCCAAGCCATGCAAGAATGGGCAACCAACCGCATGACTGCCAAAGTCATGCTGCCGACACAGACGCGAATACTTGAACCTGTACTCGATGAAGACGGCCGATGGCTTCCGAGCGTGCCGATTGTTTCGGTGAGCGCACCACCGCAGGACTTGGCACACATCGCCGCCGTACTCGCGAGCCCCTTGATGTCGTTGATCGCGCTGCACCGACACCTTGGCACTGCGCGACATCCGCAAGCCATCAAACTCGCCGCGCGGGACGTTCTAGCCCTTCCCATGCCTTCTCATACCGCGTTTCTACACCATGCTGCCGCCGAGTTTCGGCTTGCACAGAACGCATCCACCAATGCCAAACGCGTACATCACTTGCAATTGAGCGGCGCGTGTGTTCATGACGCATTTGGCCTGTCGGCAGCGGATGCCGACGCAGTATTCGCGTGGTGGACGAGCCGAGTACCTACGAGAACCGCTGCCACACAGGGGAAGCGGTCGGTCCATACTTGAACTCGCCGCTTCAATTCTCACCGCTTTTCGTGCTGCCCAAACAAAGCCCGCCTCTCATTACACAGCATGGGGCAGAGATTGCAGATGCCGCTATAGGCAACAAGAAACAGATTTGGCCGTCAACGCGTCCCGAACATGCGGTCGCCTGCGTCGCCGAGACCTGGCAGGATGTAGCCCACATCACTCAATTCACGGTCGAGCGCCGCGGTATAGATGGACACATCCGGAACGGCCTCATGCATCAATCGCACACCCTCAGGAGCTGCGACCAGACACACCATACGCACATCCTTGCACCCTTTATCTCGCAGTAACTTGGCGGCTGCAACCGCCGAACCGCCGGTGGCAAGCATCGGATCGACCATGAACACAGGGCCAGCCGACACATCTTCGGGAAGCTTGCAGTAATAAGTGACTGGCTCCAGTGTCTCTTCGTTGCGATACAGCCCAATGTGCCCCACTCTCGCTTCGGGCATGAGAGCAGACACGCCATCGGCAAGTCCAATACCAGCGCGAAGGATCGGCACAATGGTGACGGGCGATGCGAGTCGGTACACCTCGGTTTCTTCGAGCGGAGTCCGTACCATTTCGCGGCGAAGCGGCAAGTCGCGGCTGACTTGGAAGACCATCAACCCCGCCACCTCGGCAACGAGCGATCGAAAGAACCCTGGGGGTGTACCGATCTCTCGAATCCTGGCGAGTTTGTCCTGGATGAGTGGATGTTCGAGTACGTGAAGATTGGGGTGATCTGGGTGATGCATAGGAAGCACGATACCGTTGGTTGAGCGAAGCATAGAAGAGTCCGCCACGGAGAAGCAAGACCGCCCCTTCGGGCGGCCTTGTGTCATGGGCCATACAGGACTCGAACCTGTGACCTCACGGGTGTGATCCGTGCGCTCTAGCCAACTGAGCTAATGGCCCAAAGAATCGGCGAGAATCAGCTTGCAGCGTCGTCGTGGCGAGCAGGCAACTCTTCACCGCTTGTTTCGGTGCTTTGAACTGGCGATGCGGGGTCTGTCGCAAGTTTGGCAGGATCATCCGCAACCGGCCTAGACGACTCGGCGTCAATCTCTTCGTGAATACCCTTTACGCCACGCTTGAACTCAACAATGCTCTTGCCGATGCTCCGGCCAACCTCGGGCAGACGCCGACCAAAGATCAGCAGCCCGATCATGAGAATGACCACCCACTCCCAGCCTCCGGGCATGCCGAAAGCGAGCAGAAACGAGTCGAGTGAGGCGTGTGCAAGCATGACAGAAATCCTCCAATGGGGCCGCAGATCATGGGGCCCACAGAATCCGCTTCATTGTACTCTCCATTGCCATGCGTGGCGGCATGCGTATTCGCCGCCTTCGTTGGCCCTGCCCATGCAATCCGGCCGATGCAAGAGTATGTGAACCCACAAGATGGGTAACCGAACCCAATTTGGCCCTTTCACGTGTCTAGCCCCGGAATGGAGTCCGGCCCCATGCGTATCCACTTACTTACCGTTACCGCCCTGCTTACTAGCCTGACCGCATGCCAGCAGAATAAAACCATGACCGACACTGCAACAGCAGGCGGTCCCAATTACGCACGACCGCTGCCTAGCGGCACCTCCCCCCTGCGGAAGGTGGTGAACCCTGAACGCCTCACGGCCATCGACAGCGCCTGGAACCAACGAGACTTGTTTCTGCGAGATGCCGCCGACGAGTCGATCACATGGTTCAATAAACCCTCAACGCTGCAGTGGTATCCCACCTGCGACATTGATCACGCACGCGCACGCGCCAGCGTCGTGGCCTTTCGTGATCTGTGCGAGTCATCAACCGATGTTGCTAGTTTTCGGAGCGAACTCATTCGCCGCTTTGATATCTATGAGTCGATCGGCTGCGATGACGAAGGAACTGTTCTCTTTACGGCCTACTGCTCACCCACCTACCGTGCCAGTCGCACACGCCGTACCGGATTTGAAACACCGCTCTATGGTCGGCCAGATGAACTCGTCACACACTTGGAAACTGGCGAACCGCTCGGTCGTCGCCGCGACGATGGCGGCATCGACACCTGGCCATCGCGAAGCGAAATCGAACGCACTGGCATGCTCGACGGCACCGAAGTTGTATGGCTTGAAGACCCACTCGACGCCTACATCGTGCACGTCAACGGGTCAGCCAAACTCATTCTTGACGATGATGAGCCCATGTACATCGGCTACGCCGGCAAAACCGACCGCCCCTACGCCAGCCTCGGCCGAGCACTGATCAAGAGCGGCCATATTCCTGAGGGTCGCGCCAGCCTGCAAACAATTCGTAGGCTCTGGAAGAAAAACCCCAAGGCCGTTGAACAAGCCATGCAGCAGAACGAGTCGTATGTGTTCTTCCAGGAATACGACGGTGGCAGTTGGCCAGCAGGATCACTTGGTTTCCCGGTTACATCACGACGCTCAGTCGCCACCGATAAGAGCATCTTTCCCCGAGCAGGCGTCGTACTAGTCGACACCGAAGCTCTTCGCTTTACAGGCGAGCGAGAGAACTTCACCCAGTTCATGCTCGACCAAGATACCGGAGGCGCCATCCGCGCCCCTGGCCGCGTCGATCTCTATCTCGGCACCGGCGCAATGGCCGAACTGCTCGCAGGACGCCAACAGAATGAAGGGCAACTGTACTACTTCTTCCTCAAGCCGAGTGAGGTCGCCCAGGTCAATGCCGATTGGCAAGGACCTGGCGCGCTCGCGTCGCACTGATCGTCAAGGTTTATAGTCATCGCTGCAAGCGATGATGACATACGCACCTAAGAGGTCGACGTCCATCCAAGGAATGGTGGCCAGTCTCGCGTTTCGGGCTTTCCGATCGTTCTCGCATCAATCGTCATCGCCCCTTCAACCACGCTGACATCACGCTGGGGATCCATGCTCGCGAGCATGTGAAACCATACGTGTAGTTTGTTGTGGATGTCCACATCATTGTCCAACCGAATATGCAAGCCTGACCAGCCAGCTGGGATCGCAGGTAATTGGCCGCGAGAAACAATACAACGGCCGCAGCCCCACGTTGGCACATCAACATCGTCGCCGCAAGCAATGGCGCGAACCGCATCGATGTCTACCGTAGGCGGCTGATCAATCGACCCAATGCCAGCCTCTTCGCCCTTCCAGCGAGGCGTGGCGTCAAAGCCAATCTTGCCACCTGCACCGCGTTCTGCCGCTGCGTGATCGAGAATGTCCAGTGGCCCAAACGTGCACTCAACGTCGCGAGCAAAGTCGGCATGGGTAAAGAGCGCCTGCAATACTGCATCTTGATCGTGCACGTCCACTTCGTCTGCATCCACAACCAACACGCACTTGGTCCAAGCCATTTGCCCGGCGCCCCATACGGCGTGCATGATCCGCCTCGCTTGCAGGGCATACGCCTTGCGAATTCCCAGCACCGCCCAATTATGAAAGCATCCGGCCATTGGCAGGTCGTAGTCAACTAGATCAGGAATGAGTGTCTTCAACAGCGGCAAGAACACTCGCTCGGTTGCTTTTCCGAGCCAATAGTCCTCTTGCGGAGGTGGCCCGACGACTGTGGAGGGGAAGACAGCCTCTGTGCGATGCGTCATTGCCGTCACTTCAACGATGGGATACCGATCGGGGAGTGAGTAGTAGCCCGTGTGGTCACCAAAGGGCCCCTCAAGAACGGCGCCGGGGCCGATGGGCTCGTCTCCCGGCATCCACCCACAGGCACCTGCGTCTGTATTGACCCATCCCTCGATGACAATCTCAGAATTCGCTGGCACCCGTATGGGAACCGTTTTTGCCTGCACCATGGCAATACCTCGGCCTTCAAGGAAGCCCGCCATCAGCAGTTCACTGATCCCTGGCGGAAGCGGAGCGGTCGCCGCATAGGGAAGCACGGGCTCGCCGCCAAAGCAAATGGCGATTGGCATCGGCTGACCGAGTTCTTTCCATGAACGCCAGTGCGCCGCCCCATCATGATGCACATGCCAGTGCATGGCGAGTGTCGTTGGACCAAGCAACTGCGCTCGGTACATGCCAATGTTGTGGCTCGGGGGACGTGGGTTGTCTCGATCACGAGCGTGAATCGTGTGCATACCTGCAAATGTGATGAAGCGGCCATCTCCGCCGGTGGTGCCAGCAGCTTTAGCATCCTGAGGCCAGCCAACCGCGGCCGGATCACCATCGAGCGGCCAAGACTTTGTAATGGGCAAACGACAAAGATCGACTTCGTTGAGATCAGTCAGTCGCACCACTTCTTGGCAAATGCCACGACGGACGCGGCGCGGCGGCGCCTTCAAGAGTGGCAGCAATGCTCGACCGCGTGAGAGAAGACTCAAAATGCCGCTGGGAGGTTCAAGCCGTGTAATCGCTTCGAGTTTGGCTGCGAGCGACTCCAGCCCACCTGCATGGCAGCGAAGCGCCCGCTCAACTCTTGCGTACGAACCAAACACATTCATCACCAACGGAAAGTCGCAGCCTTCGACGTCGTCAAATCGAATCGACAGGCCGCCGAGCATGGCCCCTTCGCCATCAAGTACCCCGGTTCCGGCCGATGCTGCCTCGCGTCGCGACTCCTCTACCGCCATTGCGGATGCTTCAAGCAATGGCGATACAACATGCGACACACGGCGCAAATCGCCTGCTTGTTCAAGTTCTTCGACAAATGAACCAAGTGTTCTGCATCGGCGAGCCATGCTGCGAAGGATAGTCACTTCGCCTGCAACTACCACAATACGCGTGCCATTCACTGCTGAAATGGTCGAGGTGAAAATCCCAATACGATGCCTGAGCTACCACATCGCGTAGCGGAAGGACAAACAGCGTTATCATCCACTGCAGCGTGCCTACAGCAATCGAAATCCAAAACGTCCACAAAACCTTCGGGCGGAAGGTGCATGCCCTTCGAGGCGTGTCGATGACCGTCGATCCGGGGCAGATCTTCTGCCTGCTCGGCCCCAATGGCGCAGGCAAGTCAACACTGGTCAAAATCTTGATGACGGTCATTCATCCGTCTCAGTTGTCCGGCACCATGCTTGGCCAGCCCGTTGGACACAAGCCGACACTCCGACAGGTCGGATATCTACCCGAACACCACCGTTTCCCACCATTTATGACTGCCGAACAAGCTCTGCACTTCTACGGCGCCCTCTCCGGCATGCGAAGGCCAGCAAGGCTTCGCCGAATTGCCGAGACACTTGAACTTGTCGGCATGGCTGACTGGCGAAAGCACAAGGTCGGCACCTTCTCCAAGGGCATGCAGCAACGCGTCGGACTTGCTCAAGCTCTACTGCACGACCCGAAGCTACTGCTGCTTGATGAACCAACTGATGGTGTCGATCCCGTGGGTCGCCGCGAGATTCGCGACTTGCTGCATCATCTTCGCAGCGAGGGACGCACCATTCTGGTCAATAGCCACATCCTCGCCGAACTTGAGTCGATCTGTGATCAACTCGCGGTCGTGGTCAAAGGAAAGGTCGCCCTCGAAGGCACATTTGAAGACCTCACAGCAAGTCGCCGCCGATGGGAACTCTCATGGCGGGGAGCCGAGATTACGTGGCCCGATTACGACGTGCAAATAGATGGTGAGATTCGCCGCGTCACACTTCCGGGCGCTTCGCCCGAAGATACACAACCATTAATCGACCGCATTCGCAACGAGGGCGGCGTCATCATGTCGGTCACCGAAATACGCGAGTCGCTTGAAGACCTCTTTATGCGGGCACTTGAATTGGCAGGCGATGCGCATGGGCACGCACCCGGCGCTGTGCAAGGAAAGAAGTCATGACTGCCATCCTTGCCATTTTGCGAGAGTCGTGGCTTTCACTACGGGCAGAGAAACTCTTCAAGGTCGTCATGGGCCTGAACATCTTGGTCATCGTGGGCTTTGCCTCGATCGGCTTCGACAAGACGGGCGTCACAATCTTCTTTGGCCTCAGTCATATTGAGAGTGAGTTTGTATTTGCCGGTTCGCCGCTTGCGCGTACGCTCTATATGGGAATTTACTCAGCCTTCATTGTCAATATCTGGTTGGCTTGGGCGGCATCGATTCTGGCACTGGTCTCGACATCATCTATCTTTCCGTCCTTCCTCTCACAAGGGGCGGTGGAACTTGTGTTGTCACGACCCACACGCCGCTCAACCATCTTCCTGGTGAAGTATTGCGGCGGCCTCCTCTTTGTCATGCTCCAAGTCAGCGTGTTTACGGTTGGGGCCTTCTTTGCCGCAGGCTGGAGGGTCGGCGAATGGGACCCGGCGATCTTCCTCGCCATTCCACTCATCACGCTCTTCTACAGTTATCTTTTTTGCATCAATGCCCTCGCAGGCATTCTCACTCGCTCCACGCTCGTGGCGCTACTCGTAACACTGCTGTTCTGGTTTAGCACCTTTGGCATTCGCACGGCAGACGACATTCTCACACGGTTCACACTCATGTTCGAGGCGAGAGTGGAGCGGCTAGAGAAACAAGTCGGCAACTTACAGTTGGAAGTCAAGACAGCCGAGGCTGACGGTGATGATGTCGCCACAAAGGACGCCGAACACTGGCTTATTGAGCCCGAAGATGACCTCGCACTCGCCAAGCAAGGAGTTGCGCAATTGGCTCCGTGGAAAACAGTCATCGGCGGCGTGCGCGCAATCACGCCCGAGACCGCCAGAACGATTGGCCTGCTGCACCGCGCACTCGAGCGTGACTCCGATACCACCTTGCAGCAACTACTCTCAGGCGATGCCTTCCGCGACGACGATGAGTCTCCAAGGGACTTGAATGACGAGCAAATCGCAGACCAAGAACTCGCCAAGCGAGAAGAGAACATCTCGCCATGGCTGATCATTGGCAAGTCGTTGATCTTTGAGGTCGTCATCCTTGGCATCGCCATGATGATCTTCCGCCGCCGCGACTATTGACCCTGCCCCTGAGCGATTGACTTCCCACGCATATAGGCGGCATGCACACCCGCCCTGGCCGCCTTGGCAAATCCGGCTCGATCCATCGCAGCGAGCCCGGCCTCGGTCGTTCCGCCTGGAGTTGTAACGGCTTGCTTCAACTCAGCAGGGTACAGATCGCTTGTTGCAAGCATGGCGGCAGCTCCTTGAAATGTGCCGCAAATGAGTTCGTCAATAATGGCATCATCGAGTCCGATGGCAATGCCCTCCTCGCGCATCGCCTCAGCAAGCAAATAGATCCAAGCAGGGCCCGACCCCGAGACCGCCGTCACGGCAAACATGTCTTCTTCCGCAACTTCAACAACGCGACCGACGCCTGCAAAGAGATCCCTTGCCACTGCAGTATCAGTAACAGTCGCGCCACGCCCCGCCGCAATCGCAGTCATTCCGCAACCGATCGAAGCGGGAGCGTTGGGCATCGCCCGCACAACGCGCGTGGCTTCGCCGCACGCATCTGCAATCGAGTTGGAGTCAAGCCCAGCCATGACCGACACCACCAGTCGCGGAGATGGAGAAACAAGGGCAGCAGCAGCTTCAGGAAAGTCCTGCGGGCGAACACACATCACCAGCGTGTCTACCCCATGCAAGGCCGTCGCATCTGCTGCAACTGTGCAACCAAGTTCAGCAATCGCCTCGCGAAGCGAGTCAATTCGTTCGACCACCAAGACAGCCTCAGGCCGCAAGAAACCTGTGGAAAATGCTCCATTCAGAATGGCCCGACCCATATGCCCGGCACCAAGAAAGCCAATATCGCTGCTCATGGTGGGTCAGCATACGGGTTCGGCCGTGTCCGATACCATTTGTCCACCCTACCCACCATGACTCCCTCCACCGAAATTGCTTCACTGCCCTTTGAGACCCCAGTCAAGGATCTCGATACCCAAATCGCTACTCTCCAAGCTCGAGAAGATGCGGCCACATTGGCCGATGAAATCTCTTCGCTCCGTGTGAGCCGCGAGGAACTGCTGCGAAAGATCTATGCTGGACTCGATCCAGTCGATGTTGTCAAAGTGGCAAGGCACCCCAATCGCCCACAAACGGCGGATTACATTAATCGCATCTGCCGCGACTTTCGTGAACTCCATGGAGATCGCCGATACGGCGATGATGCCGCGATGATCACCGGCCTCGGCCGCATCGGACCATTCAAGGTCATGGTCATCGGCCATCAGAAGGGCCGCACGACGGAAGAGCGCATCCTCTGTAACTTCGGCTGCGCACACCCGGAGGGATATCGCAAGGCCCTCGCCAAGATGAAACTCGCCGAAAAATTCGGATTGCCCATCGTGACCCTCATCGACACACCTGGCGCCTATCCAGGCATGGGCCCCGAAGAACGCGGCCAAGCTGAGGCCATCGCTGTGAATATGCGAGACATGAGCCAACTCACCACACCGATCATCAGCGTGGTGATTGGCGAGGGCGGCTCAGGTGGTGCCCTGGGAATTGGCGTGGCAGACCGCGTCGACATGATGCAATTTGCTTGGTATTCGGTCATTAGTCCTGAAGGGTGTGCAGCGATCCTTTGGAAGGAAGCAAACGAGCAGACAAATGCCTCCGCCGCTCACTCGCTGGCCCTCACGGCAGAAGATAATCTCCGCAACGGCATCATCGACAGCATTGTGGAGGAGCCCCAGGGAGGTGCTCACCGAGATCCTCAGGCCGCAGCCGAGCGACTCGAACGACATCTGGTCGACCGGCTGCACGAGGTCTCGAGGCTCAACCCGCGGACACTCGTAGAGAGTCGATATGAGAAATTTCGCCGGATGGGGCGCATTCTCGAGACCACGCCCACGAGCTAACTCCAAGCCATTGACCGCCCTCCCCGGGTGACGTATCCTCTCTGGATTCGGCCCGATCTGCGGCAGTCTGTGATTGCCTTTAAGTCCTTTGTTTTAATGGACTTACCAAACTAGGCCGGCAGGCCCTGGTAGCTGCTTTGGCTACCCCTCTGACAGGATCAGCACCCGTGGCAAAGAAGACAACCCGGAAAGCGTCCTCCAAAAAGAAGGGGACCGCCAAGAAGACGACTCGCAAGAAGGCCACAGCCAAGAAGGCGGCCAGCACGAAGACTGCAAAGAAGCCTGTTGCCAAAAAGAAGGCCACTGCGAAAAAGACCACGACAAAGAAGGCCACTACAAAGAAGGCCGTTAAGAAGAAAAGCGGTGTCTCTCAAAAAGCCACCGCAAAAAAATCTTCAACCAAGAAGGCTGCAGCCAAATCACCGTCGACCCCACCGCGAAAGCGTGGAAGGCGAACAGTGCTTGAAGCCGCAATGTCCAACGACGCCGATGGCGATGGGTACGTCGTCGTCAATGGGCGGCGGGTGCGACGTATTGCCGTTACAGCACCGCCAGCATCCAGTCGGCGGAAGTCTGCCCCAAAGAAAGCAGCGAAGGCCGCATCACGACCAAAGAAGAAAGCCAAGTCAAGGCTCACGCCAGACGACCTCAACACTTTCCGCGAGTTGCTCTTAAACAAGCGTCGCGAAGTGATGTCAGCAATCGACGGAATGGAAACCGAAGCATTACGTACCAACTCCGGTGAGTCTTCAGGCATGCCAATCCATATGGCCGACATCGGCTCTGATGCATATGAGCAAGATCTGCAACTGGGCATCTCTGCCTCAGAGCGTGAACGCATCATTGAAATCGATGCTGCCCTTGGTCGAATTGCAGAGGGCACCTACGGTATTTGCGAACTCTCCGGCAAGGCCATCCGCAAAGCGAGGCTTCGCGCCAAGCCGTGGGCACGCATGACCATTGACACCGCTCGCGAAGAGGAACGAACCGGACGACGCCGCTGATGGTGTCAACGCTCGGTCGCAGCACTCCAACTCCACAGGTACAGCATCCTGCCCACTCCAGTTGGACTGCGTGGACCTTGCTGATTGTGGTGGCGGCACTTGGCCTCAGCCTTGACCTTGGAAGTAAACAGTGGGCCTTTGAGCGAGTTGCAAGCCAGCCTGTGCAGGTCGATCGGGCTGCCGCACTGGCTGACCCTGGCTATTCGCCCATTCCTCCCCACGATGGGATCGTTGCACTGCCTGGCAACCTGCTGGACTTCCGACTTGTCCTCAATAGTGGCGCCGTCTTTGGAATTGGCGCACACCAAAGATGGTTTTTCATTTCATTCAGCGTGATCGCGGTCGGTGTTGCCGTGTTCCTCTTCGGCTGGCGAACCGAGGCAAAGAACCGCTTGCTGCACATCGGCATCGCCATGATCCTCGCTGGGGCGCTCGGCAACTTGTGGGATCGCCTGATTATTGGCCGTGTACGCGACTTCTTGCACATGCTGCCCGGCTGGGAACTTCCCTTGGGCCTGCACTGGCCAGGCGGCAGCCCCGAAATCTGGCCTTGGATATTCAACATCGCCGACATGCTTCTGCTTGCAGGCATGGGGCTGGTCATGCTTGACATGTGGTGGCGGGGACGAGCCGAGGCGAAGGACCGCCGAAGGATTTCTGCCAACAGCCCATGAACGTGCGCTGTGTGGGTCTACCTTGGCGGAACAATCGGGCTGAGAGGATTCGAACCTCCGACCTTCTGACCCCCAGTCAGACGCGCTAACCAAGCTGCGCTACAGCCCGTTTGGTGAACGGAGCATGGTATCAGAGGCAAGAGCGGCCGCCGAGGCCTCGCTACTGCAGACCACCACGGCGGCAACGGACAGGGTGGGATTCGAACCCACGGTACGATAAATCGTACACAGCATTTCCAGTGCTGCACCTTCAGCCGCTCGGTCACCTGCCCTGAGAGATCGGGATTGTATCCACAGTTGGCGACGTTGTGAACATCGCGGAGCCAGAACCGGCTCACCGCTACCCTCTGCCAATGTCCACCACCACCATGAGCGGGTTTCTGGTACTCGACAAACCGATCGGGCCCTCGTCAATGCGGGCCGTGGCAGTTGTTCGACGCCGTGGAGGGGGCATTAAGACAGGGCACGCTGGCACACTTGACCCACGAGCAAGCGGCGTACTGGTACTGGGACTTGGCAAGGCCACCAAATTGCTCGAACGAGTCGTCGCAACAGCCAAGGGCTACGAAACCGAAGTTGACCTCTCGATTCGTACCGCTACGGATGACCTCGAAGCCGAACCAGAAATTGTTGACGTTGCCAAACCTCCCACGCGAAAAATGGTAGCTGACGCACTCACCCAGTTCACTGGTGACATCATGCAGAAACCACCCATCTTCAGCGCCATCAAGGTTGGTGGACGCCGCGCCTACGCGCTTGCTCGGCAAGACAAACCGGTCGATCTCCCATTGCGACCCATACATGTTGATGAACTGACACTACTGGACTATGCATGGCCGATTGCAACGATCAGCATTGCATGCGGGAAGGGGTTCTATGTGCGATCACTCGCGCGGGATCTCGGTATCGCACTCAATACTGGCGGGTGCTGCCGCAACATTCGCCGAACGGCTGTTGGACCGTTCACCATCGACGAAGCAATACATCTTGATGATGTGCCAGAACCACTTGGCGAAGCGAACCTCATCTCGATCGATGAAGCATTATCTCGGCTCGAATAACGATCGCTATCGACGTGCCCGACCGCGATTGCGGCCCTTCGAACGACTGCAAGGAGAAGAGTCATATGGACGTCGATACTGATCGCGATGTGACCGATGCCAATACATCGGAAGAGGCTCTGGAAGATATACGCCGGCCATCATCAGCCGAAAAATAATCTCAATCGCACAATTCGACAGTCCAATAGGCTTCATTCAGAAAGACCCTCCATGCTTCGTAATGCCGGCGCCGCAGTTTGACCGAACGATCCGGACAAGTCCGTGGCTTCCGTGGTGAGCGAATCAGTGCCATTCCAGATTCCCTTGGTGTGCGATTGCCCTTTCTCGCATTGCAACGCACACAAGCGCAAACCAAGTTTGCCCAACTGTTCTCGCCGCCTCTGGATTGCGGCATCACATGATCAATTGACAACTCTGATGTGGGAAATCGCTGACCGCAATATTGGCAAGTACTGCCATCGCGTGCGTACAGATTGCGGCGATTCAGTGGGACGTGATGATCAGGTTGACGGGTACAGCAATGAACACGAATGATTCGGGGAGCAGCAACCATCGATGAGGCTGTGCGAATCCAGTCGTGGTCGCCTACTTCATAACGACGTTGCAACTCGGCAACTTCAAGCCATGATGAAACATCAAACTGTTCCCACCGGCCATCGATGACTGAAATGACTTCGGCTGCGTGACGGAAGAGAAGGACAAAAGCCTGCCGAACGGGCACAATACGAGTCGCCGCGTAGCCACGGTTGAGCACAAGAACCGGGTCATCAAGAAAGCTCGTCAGTGCCGTCATGGTCGATCGGCTTCGTGGTCGAGGCCGAACAAGTCCTCCAAGTCACCATTTCTATCGGGTAAATGATGTCCAGTACATACACGAATCACAGCGAAAGCCGCCAGAGGGCAGTCGTCTGCCCACGCACATCATGCCACAAAAACAACCGGCGGCCAGTTCCAATCTGGAACTGGCCGCCTGAAAATCGCTCTTTTCATACTCTCAGGGCAGTTCAATCAGTTCCACGTCGAACACAAGCGTGGCATTAGGCGGAATTGGACCACCCGGAGTGCCACGTGCGCCATAGCCCAGGTCAGAAGGAATAACCAACTTTCGCTTGCCGCCAACCTTCATCGAACCCACACCCTCAGTCCAACCCGGGATGACACGATTGAGCGGGAAGTCAATGGGTTGGCCACGGTCAACGCTGCTGTCAAACTTTGTCCCATCAACGAGATAACCCGTGTAGTGCACACGAACCGTCGTGGTAGGGCCAGCCGGTGCCGCCCCATCGCCCTCGGTGAGGTCGAACCATGCCAGACCCGTATCGCTCTTCTGCACCTCAGCCTCACCAATCGGCGTGCCGGGGAGATCAGACTTTGCTGCACATACTTCATCCACGCTCATCGTCAGTTTCTCCGATTGCTCTTGTTGTTTCGAAACTTTTTTCTGAGTGGCCACCTGAGCCGCTCTCCATGTCTTCTCACCACTGGTACACCCTGTAGCTATTGCTTCCGCCGCTTGCGGCGTCAGCAGTCGCACCTGCTCAATCACAACGTCCTCATTCGGAACATCGTCAAAGTGTCCACCGTTTGCATGAGAGTGGCCGGTTGGCACCATCCTGATGGCATCCAATACGTCTTCACCCGACACAACCTTGCCAAACACGGCATACGCGGCACCATCTGCCTGAGGCCTATCGAGGCTTGCATTGTCGACCACATTAATAAAGAACTGATTTGTACCGGAATCAACCTTGCCACCAATGCGAGCCATTGAAATCGTGCCCCGCTTGTTCTTCAAACCATTGCGCCACTCATTCTTGATGCCCGCTCGGTTGTCACGCTTGATCATGCCAGGTTCGAAGCCGCCACCTTGCACCATGAAGTTGGGTATCACGCGATGAAAGATCGTGCCGTCGTAGGCCCCATCCGTGGTGTACTGGACGAAATTCTCGACGCTGATCGGCGCCGCGACCGAGTCAAGCATGATCACCATGTCGCCCTTGCTGGTCTTCATTTCAACGTATTGCATCGCCGGGGTACTTGAAGCTGTTGTGTTGTCTGCCTTTGCCTCACCCTCAGCGAGTGCTGGGGCGGTCAGGCAAGCGAAGGCGGCCAAGATAGTTAGGTGTCGCATGCATGTCCTCATGTCGTGCAAAAAGATAAAAAGAAAGGAAGTAGTTTCAATCTGGAACGGAGCATCCTACGCGCTACAGCAACCCCGTGTTCAATTCAGCCGGGATCATCAAGCCGGGCCACAATCTCATCAATGGTCACGAGTGGGCCACTACCCATTCCAGGGCAAGGAGTGCGGCGTTTGGCCTCGTCCCAAGACCCTGGAGACTCGAGATTCTCTTTCCAAAATGGCCATGTACGGCACTGCTGAGGCCGAGCGGCATAGAGGCCGCAGCCTGATCGTCCCTGCCCATCCCACGTCAAGAACACGCAGTCCATGCCTCCCGGCCCCTTGTGTTCGCGCAGGGACCAGTCGCCGTGAATTTGCCTCGCGTAGGTCTTGTAAAATTCAGACTCACTCAAGCCGAGAACCGCGGCCATTTCGCGACCTTCCTCGGGCGTAAACCACACCGCTCCAGGCGAACCTGTGCAGCAATTGCCGCAGCGAGTGCACTCAAACCGCAAACCATCCTGATACCACTGCTCCAGAGATGGATCAGCCATCGCGGCCGTCCCACCCAGCTGGCGTTGTGCCAACTGCCTCGACGTCATACAGAAGCACGCCCGCATCGGTCAGTGGCGTCTGCAAACCGTCTAGGTCCGTCGGTCGGTTGTCCATTGCCACCCGATCGAGGTTGAGTACCTCGAGGAACTCCCACTCTTCGTCATCAGCAATTTTGGCGCGCATAAGTTTCGCCATATCGCGCCGACATGTCGCTACACCCCACACGCTTGCTTGGCCAATGCGCCGACCGGCAGGATCTTCTTGATCGACTTGAGCAACGCCGTGCCACAGCGTGAAACCAATGTCACGGCCGCGAGCGTCGAGATTGCGGTCGGGATCATCATCTAGTCGCAAGGCCCAAGCACTTCGTAACTCAAGGAGAAGATGATCCGAGTCAAGCATGCAGCCCGGTCGCTGTTCAAGGACAGGACGAAGCTTGAGTTCCTTGACACTGCGAACCGACTGAATGTCCTCGTCATGTCGATGCTCGACACCAAAGTGGTTCAGAATGCCTTCGATAACCCGATCGCCGCCGGGCTCGATATGCACGATTAAACGTTTGTCCGGGTCGAGAAATATTTCCAAGAAAGGCGACCGCGAGTTGACGCCAACCCCAAGCATGGCATCCTCGAGCAGAATGGACTCGAAGAAGTCCCATGCACCAAGAAAGCGATCGACGTCCACTTCCTCACCAATGAATACATCAACCTCCCGAAAGGCATCACGGCTGCCAAGTTCGAGCAAGCCGAACACACGAGGTGGCAGCAGCCGCAAGAACTCATGCAGGAGCGGGCGGATCATCTCATGTGAGACAACGATGGTGTAAGTCATGGTTTCGGGATGCGTTTCATCTTCGTCCCAGATCACGCGGCACCACCCGGGTGTCCGCGGCCGCTGCCCTCCGCTCACCACACCAAGTGGGAACGCGAAGCCGTGGTCAATCTCGCGACTGATGTCTCGACGGATTCTGAACGGGGCCTGCATTCCCAGCATGATAGTGGAGCAGCCGCCGACTCCCATGAACTGACACACGTGCCACCATCGCCCTAGCCAGAACTGCCTGAACCTTTATGATGCCCCCCGACCAAACACGCACCGGGGACATGGAGACCGTTATGGGCGATCAGGTTCAGAGCCGCGCACACTGGGGTAGCCGAACTGGCTTCATTCTCGCGGCTGCAGGCTCGGCTGTTGGACTGGGAAACATCTGGAAGTTTCCATACATCACCGGCGAGAACGGCGGTGGCCTCTTTGTACTGATCTACCTCTTCTGTATCGCCCTGGTTGGTCTGCCGATCCTGGTGTCGGAAATCATGATCGGCCGCGCCGCGCAGGCGCAGCCTGTTGAAGCATTCAAGCGGCTCCAAGGCGGTCGTACCGGTTGGTCGGTCGTCGGCTGGCTCGGTGTCGTGACAGGCTTCATCATCCTGTCGTTCTATGTCGTTGTCGCCGGATGGGCGATGGACTACACGCTCAAGTCCGTTGTCGGGTTTACGAATCCCATTGCCGAGAAAGCAACAGACACATCGCTGCACTATCTCGCGACCGAGCCAATCGACAAAATGCGACTGGCCCTCGTACAGGACCAATCACGCGAGCCCATCGGAGATGCTGCCCGCGCATGGCGACGTCAGTTCGCCCCCTCCACATGGAAAGCATGGAAGGAATACAAATCTGCTGCAGCTACGCCGAAGGCCAACATAAACAACTTGCTCGAGGCCCCTCGACTCCGTGCCGCTCATGCAGCCGTAACGCCGCAACTCGCCACGCTCGACACTGAACAAGCGGCCATCCGAACTCGCATCTCTGCGCACATCGCTGCCTTGTCCGATAGTGATGTACGCAACGCCGCCACCACACTCAAACGCCGCCAACTGATCAGCGATGAAGTGACCAGCGTGTTCATGGGCCTCCTTGGCGATGGATGGACAAGCACGTTTTGGGCGGGAATCTTCATGTTCCTGACCATTCTCGTGGTCGCGACCGGTGTATCGGGCGGCATCGAACGCGCCTGCCGCGTGTTGATGCCATTACTGCTCTTGTTCATTGTGTTTCTAGTCATCTATGGATTCTTCCAGCCGGGCTTCAGCCGGGCAGTGTCATTTGTGTTCAGCCCTGACCCCACCACGCTTGAACCCAAGGGTGTATTAGAAGCACTCGGTCACGCATTCTTTACGCTCTCGCTGGGCATGGGCGCGATGTTGACCTATGGCTCCTATCAACGACGCGAAAGCGGCAAACTGATTGGTCAGTCGGTTGCGATCGCTGGCTTCGACACCGCAATCGCACTGCTGGCTTGCTTGATGATGTTCCCGATCATCTTCTCGTACGGACAAGATCCGAGCAGCGGCCCGGGCTTGGTCTTCATGAGCATGCCACTGGCTTTCGCCGAAATGGGACAACTCGGCCCCCTCTTGGGCATCCTGTTCTTTGGACTGCTTGTCTTCGCTGCACTGACGAGCGGCATTTCGCTGCTTGAAGTCGTTGCGTCGTATCTGATTGACGCCCGCGACTGGTCCCGCATGAAGGCCGCATGGGTACTCGGCGGCTCCATCTTCGCATTCGGCATCGCCACAGCATTCGCCAACTCCGCAGGCTTTGCAATGACCTCGTGGCTGCCTGGCTACGGACAGTCCTTCTTTGACACAATGGATGAACTCACCAGCAACTGGATGCTGCCACTCGGTGGCTTGCTGATTTCGATTTATGCGGGGTGGATCATGCCCGCGAGGCTCCGAAGAGCCGAACTGTCTGATGTTTCTGGGCCGGTCGCCGCGACTTGGCTATTTCTCGTCCGATTTGTTGCGCCCCTCCTCGTGCTCATCGTGCTGCTCGATAAGATCGGCGTCATCGATGTCAACGAAATCTACTTCCAACTGATGCACTGATCACCCCCACTGGAGCCCTTCCCAAATGGATGCCTTCAACGCAGCGCTTGAGACCGTCAATGGATACATCTGGACCGATTGGATGCTCTACATCTTGCTCGCGGTCGGATTGCTCTTCACAATCTGGAGTGGATTCTGTCAGTACCGGGCGATCACGCATGGCGTTGCGGTCACCGCAGGCAAGTATGACCATCCAGACGACCCGGGAGCAATCAGTCACTTTCAAGCACTCTCGGCTGCACTCTCAGCCACGGTCGGTCTTGGCAATATTGCTGGCGTCGCAATAGCCATTGCAATTGGCGGTCCGGGCGCTGTCTTTTGGATGTGGATTGTCGGCTTCGTAGGCATGGCGCTCAAGAGCACTGAAGTCACACAGTCGATGCTCTTCCGCGATACATCGGACCCGGACAACCCGCATGGTGGACCGATGTTTGTAGTTGCCAAGGGCCTCAAGGAATGGGGCCTCGGCGGCCTCGGCAAATTCATCGGCGTACTCTTCTGCCTCACACTACTGGTGTCGGCCGTCACCGGCGGAAACATGTTCCAAGCGTGGAGCGTGGGTGACATCACACGCGAAGTCACTGACATGCCTGAGTATGCAACCGGCTTGATCTTGGCCTGTCTCGTTGCGATGGTCATCATCGGTGGCATCAAGCGAATTGGCTCGGTGGCTGGCGTACTCGTGCCATTCATGTGCGTGATGTATGTGGGCATTGTGCTCGTCGTGCTTGGCTTCAATTTGGATGCCATTCCAGATGTCTTTGCACTGATCTTCCGCAGCGCTTTCAACCCATCCGAGGCGGGCGGGGCCTTCATCGGCGGGGCAGCAGGAACAGCCTTGTTGTGGGGCATGAAGCGAGCGCTCTTCTCGAGTGAGTCAGGCCAAGGTTCGTCACCAATTGCCCACTCCGCAGCCCAAACCCGTGAGCCGGTCAGCGAAGGCGTGGTTGCAGGACTGGAACCATTCATCGACACAATTGTCGTGTGCACACTGACTGCCTTAGTGATTCTTTCAACCGGTGCACTGACGCGAGGCGATGGTACTGAGGGCGCCGACGGCACCTTTGCGAATGCTCCAGCAATCGCAATTCACACCAACACCACCGGTGACACAACGACGCAATCCTGGACGCTTGGCACGCCAACGACGTACCAAATAAATGGTTCAGAAGTCGTCTTTGGTCAAACTAATTTGCCAGAGCGAACTGAACGTGGTGTAGAACTCGGCGGCCCATGGAAGAACGGTGACTCGGTCTTCGTAATCGCACACGGCGGCGATACCAATAAGGAAACCGCATCCAATCGAGTGATGATGACCGGATCAGTGGTCATTCCAGAAGAGACGAATGCCTCGCCCTATGTTCGCTGGGCAATGATTCACTCTGAAAATAAGGAAGTTGCGCACTGGTCATCCATGATCGAGAGCGGCTTACCAACGCTGGTAAATCCCGTGATCTATGAGGACTACAAAGGCGCCACTCTCACCGCCTATGCCATCAACCGACAATTCCCGGGCGTTGGCAACTGGTTCATCATGATTGCTTCCTGGCTCTTTGCCGTGAGCACCATGATTTCCTGGTCGTACTACGGTGAGCAAGGCATTGTGTTCTTGCTGGGCAACTGGGCGGTGGGCATCTACAAGATTGTTTACTGCTTGCTTATCTTGGTCGCCACAGCAGGAATCGTCACCACCACCAAGGAAATTGGCAATCTGTCCGATCTCGGAACAGGCATGATGCTGTGGGTGAATATTCCAATCATGCTTATCTTTGGCGCAACAGCCATGGCCGCGTGGCACGGTTACTTCAAACGACTCAAGTCGGGCGATATTCAATCGACTGCCAAGAGTGAGTAGCACGAGCACTCGCTGGTGTGTCGACGACATCGCCGACGCGATTGCCGCTGGTCTACAGGACCGCGTCGATGCAGACCGCGCCGCGCAGGTGGTCAGCGGCGTTGACGCGCTCGATGAAGTGTCGCTGCATCCCGAACTCGCTAGCGCACTCGCCCGCGCAGGTTACGGCGTGCACCGTGAAGAACGATATATCGGCGCTCGGCCCAAGCGTTCACGCAGCGAGGGCCGCCGATGTGATCTTGTTCTCACGCCCAATGATCGCCCACTACAAGATCCTCAAGCAGTTGCGACACTCTTTGATGACCCAAACGCTGTTCCGCTTGAAGAAGCGTTCTGGCTCGAAGTCAAAACTGTCGCGCAGCACACCCCCGAAGGCCCCAACGCAGCTTGGTCGAACGAATTACTTGGAACCGTGCGCGCCGACGTCAGCAAACTCTCTAAGGACAAGGGCATTCTGCATGCAGGGCTTCTGATCGTACTGTGGGTCGCGAGCGAAGACGTTGCTACGCATGACTTGGGCGTCTGGCAGGACCGCTGCCTTGACCTCGGACTACCGATCGGCACGCCGTCAACGCGGGCGCTACCTATTCAGGATCGGCTTGGCAATTCAGCCTGCGTGATTCGGCTTTACCCCGTTTACCATCTGTGAGTATGAGTGAGATGGACCGGGGTGATTCACATCAGGCACCCGTGCCAGAACCACCTCTGACTGTCTCGGCAATTGCCTTAGCGCACTCCCCAGCGAAATCGTGGCCCTTATAAGTCCCGAGTGCTCGACGGAGACCTTGCTGATGAGACGCCGTGCGACGTGAGTCATCAAGCAGCCACTGAGCCTTGGCAATAATCGGCCCGGCCCCACGACACCATGGCACATACTCCGGCACGATCTCATCATCGGCAATGATATTTGGCAGCAACTTATATCGCGTGCGAAGCAGTACCTTCGCGCCAATGCACGACAAAATGCTGGCCTTGTACACACCGATCATTGGCTGGCACTGTCGCATGATGTCGAGTGTGACAGTCCCCGAAACCGTAATAGCCAAGTCAGACCATGCAATTGACTCGTCCCGCATGCCTGTCACCATGCTGAGACCCATTGGAAACTCACCAATTCGATCATGCACCAACTGAGCGATATCGTCTGAGGCCGCCACGATCACACCTGACATTGTCATTTGTCGATGTCGAAGTTCTTGAAAGATCTTCACGAGCAATCGGATGTTTTTCTTCACTTCTTGGCTACGCGATCCAGGCAGGAGCGCTAACCGCGGCGCGCCACCTGGCATGCCATGCAGTTTCGCCTTGAGCTGCTCACCATCGATCACACGATTGATTGCAGGATGGCCGACGAACGTACCCTTGATACCCCGCTCACCAAGCCAGCGTGGCTCGAATGGAAGAAGACAAAGCACATGATCGGTCAGTTTGCGAAATTTGCGAACCCGCCAGCCCCCCCACGCCCACAATTGTGGCGCAGCGAGATGCACGATACGGGCCCCAGCCTGTCGACTTGACTTGCAGATTGGGAAGTTGGCGGCTGGCGAGTCGACCGGCACATGCACCATCAACCTGCAGCCCTTGATCCAACGCCGGATCGACTTAATCTGCTTAGTCACTACTCGAGCATGTGCGATTGCTCCAAGACCCATCGCCCCATCACCTGCCGTGTGCCCGACAAGTTGAGCTCCAGCGGCCTCCATCTTGTCGCCTCCCCACGCGTAGATCGCCCACTCCGGATGCTTCTCACGAAGTTTGGCAATGACCGGCGCAGCGAGTGCATCACCACTCGGCTCAAAAGCCGTAAAGAGTACGACGGGTCCCGACTGAGGTGCATCCGATGCCATGGGCCGAGAGGATAGCCGCCCTGCGTTTGCCCGTGGATTCGATACCATGCCCTGCTTGCCCATTCCGGGATTCAGGGCGTATTTACCGAGGAGTGATCACGATCATGTCGATGCGCACGCACACATGTGGCGAACTTCGCCAAAGTCATATCGATACCGAAACTACGATTTGTGGATGGGTCAACACGTTCCGCGATCAAGGGAAGGGCCTCGTCTTCATCGATGTCCGCGATCGAACCGGCCTCACGCAAGTTGTCTTCGATCAAGAAGACTGCAATGAAGATGTGATGGAGCGTGCTCGGTCACTCAGACGGGAGGACGTCATCCAGATCGTGGGCAACGTCGAGCAGCGAGTGGGCGGAGCGAATGAGAAACTCGCCACCGGGCAAGTCGAGGTTCGCGGCGCGGCCCTCACGATCTTCTCACGAGCTCACAATCCGCCAATTCTCCCAGACGAGCATGATGCGGCCAAGATCTCGGAAGAGGTTCGGCTACGTCACCGCTACATCGATCTACGCCGTCCAAGCATGCAACGGATGCTGCAAGTGCGACATGACCTTTCGGCACTCACCCGTGAGTATTTTCACGGCATGGGCTTCCTAGAAATCGAAACACCGCTGCTCATTAAGAGCACCCCCGAAGGCGCCCGCGACTTCATCGTGCCTTCTCGCGTCTATCCCGGCAAGTGGTACGCCCTACCGCAAAGCCCACAGATCTTCAAACAGATTCTTATGATCGGTGGATGCGATCGATACCTGCAAATCTGCAAGTGCTTGCGTGACGAAGACCCTCGAGCAGATCGACAAGCTGAGTTCACACAGATCGATCTTGAGATGTCATTCATGAATCGCGATGAGGTGCTCAAAATCATGACGGGCTTTGTCCGTCGCATCTTCAAGCATCTGCTTGGCGTCGATCTTGGCACAATCCCCCATATGCCTTGGAAGCTCGCCATTGACACATGGGGCTCGGATCGACCCGACATGCGATTCGAGATGCCACTCACGGACATCTCGGAGATTGCTGCCAAGACAGACTTTAAAGTCTTCCAGTCGGCGCTCGCCAAGGACGGTGGAGTGGTCAAGGCGATTCGCATTCCGGAATCCGCCAAGGCACTCACTCGCAAGTTGCTCGATGAACTTCAAGAGACAGCGAAGTTACACGGCGCGGGCGGTCTACCTTGGACGAAAGTCACCGAGAACGGTTTCGAAGGCGGCGTTGCCAAGTTCATTGATGGTGTCAGTGAAGAACTCGCCGCCGAACTGAATGTTGAACCGGGCGACACCATTCTGATGGGCTGTGATCGCTGGCTCACCGCCTGCGAGTCGCTGGGCCAAGTGCGATTGCACGCTGCTCGAATGCTCGACCTTATAGACACCGCTGCGTGGAAGGCTCTGTGGGTCGTCGACTTCCCGATGTTCCGCTGGAGCGAGGACAAGCAGCGTTGGCTGAGCGAACATCACCCCTTTACCGCCCCGGTGGCCGAAGATATTGACAAACTCAAAACCGATCCCGGCGCGGTCGTGTCAGCCGGTTACGACATGGTGCTCAATGGCTCCGAAATCGGCGGCGGCTCCATTCGTATCCATGACCCAGAGGTACAGCAGACTGTCTTTGACATTCTCGGTCTCGACGCCGAACAGCAGGCTGTGAAGTTTGGGTTCCTGCTCGAGGCGCTCAAACAAGGTGCCCCGCCACATGGTGGCGTGGCATTCGGCCTTGACCGGCTGGTCATGCTATTGACGAGCACCGACAATATTCGCGACGTCATTGCCTTCCCCAAAACGCAGAATGGTGCCGATCTCATGACTGAAGCCCCTGGCCCAGTCGACGCCGAGCAGCTTGACGAGTTGTGCGTCTCGGTGCATGAACCGACGCCTACCTGACGAAACCATTCCCTCCGGTGTAGGCTGACCGCATGAAGCCCACCACCCTGCTGACCGTATTGATCATTCTGGGAATGATCATTGGCGCCCTCGTTGGACAATTTCTGCTCCATGGCGGCAACGTCGACAGTACGCACTGGACCAAAGCCGCTGGCGACCTCATCCTCATTCGGCCGCTGAAACTACTTGTCATTCCATTGGTGTTCTTTAGTGTTGTCGCGGGCATCACCCGAATTGGCGACCCGGGCAAACTCGGTCGGCTCGGCGGGGCGACGCTGGTGTACTACTTCGCGACGATGCTCATTGCCGTGACGATTGGCGCCACCCTCGTGTCGCTTCTTGATCCAGGCTCGCTTCCAGCGGATGTACAAGAGGCCGTACGCGCGACCGGCGAGGGCGCTTTCTCAGCCGACACGTCGCTGCAAGCCAAGGTTGAAACCAAGACGATGGGTGGCACATGGACCAATATTCTGTATCAACTCATTCCCACCAATCTGCTGGCTGAAATGAGCGCTGGTCGACCACTGGGGATCATCGTCTTTGCCATTGGCTTCGGACTTGCTCTTGCAGCAGGTGGAAAGAAGACACGCATCGCTCGCGATTTCTTTGATGCATGCTTCGAAGCGCTCATGACCTTGGTGCAGTGGGTGGTCTGGCTTACACCGATCGGTGTGTTCTTTCTCGTGGCTTGGACTGTTGGCCGCATTGGCCTGATGGAACTCACTGGCCCACTTGGGGGATATATGGGCACCGTTTTCTTAGGGCTACTCATCCATGGGCTCATTGTGCTCCCACTTGTGTTGTGGATCTTCGCTCGAGTAAACCCATATCAATTCATGGCCCGCATGAAGCCCGCCCTCTTGACCGCCTTTGGGACCGACTCAAGTAGCGCCACGCTCCCCGTCACAATCGAAACCGCAATCGATGAAGGAGAGTGCTCTGAGAACGCCAGCAACTTTGTGCTGCCACTTGGATCCACCATCAATATGGATGGCACCGCACTCTATGAAGCCGTAGCGGTCGTGTTCCTCTTTCAGCTCTATGGCATCGATCTGGAATTCAGCCAATTGGTCCTCGTGGTCATCACCGCCACACTTGCCGCGGTTGGCGCCGCGGGCATTCCGTCGGCAGGCCTGGTGACCATGGTCATTGTGATCGCCGCAGTCAATGGCAGTCTTGGCGAAGGAGTCCAACTCCCCATCGCAGCCATTGGCGTCATTCTTGGTGTGGACCGCATCCTTGACATGTGCCGCACGACAGTCAATGTCTGGGGCGATGCCGTCGGTGCCCGCATCATGACCCGTATTGCCCCGGATGAATAAGCCTATTCGTGCTCAGCTAGCCACCGCTCAGCATCAAGCGCGGCGCGGCAACCCATTCCTGCGGCGGTAATCGCCTGGCGATACGTCGAATCTGATACATCGCCCGCAGCAAAGACACCTTCAATACTCGTTCGGCTTGAATCGCCCTCGACGAGCACGTAGCCAGCATCATCGAGCGTGATATTGCTGCCTTCAAGGAAGGCGGTCGCGGGCGTATGGCCGATAGCGACGAAGAGCCCACGAACTTCAAGCTTCGATCGTTCGCCGGTCACCGTATCTTCGAGTTCCACAGCTTCGATGGTCTTGTCACCGAGCACATCGACGACTGAACTATTCCACACCATCTTGATGGTGTCATTCGCCAGAACGCGATCTTGCATTGCCTTCGAAGCCCGAAGCGTGTCGCGGCGGTGAATAACGTAGACAGTCGAACCAAACTTGGCGAGATAGGAGGCTTCTTCCATCGCGCTATCACCACCTCCAACAACGGCCAGCGGTTGATCGCGAAAGGCGGGCAGTGCACCGTCGCATACCGCGCAGGCACTCACGCCACCACCAGTGGTGGCAAGACGAAGCTCGTTCTCAAGTCCAATCCAGTTTGCTGTCGCCCCGGTGGCGATGATGACGGTCTCTGCGAGCACTTCATCATCCTCGCTGGTCTGAAGTTTGAACGGCCGGGAAGAGAAGTCGCACTTGGTCACGTCTACGCCACGCACACGCGTACCAAACCGCTCGGCCTGTTTCTGAAAGTTTTGCATCATGTCAGGGCCAGTGATGCCCTCAGGAAAGCCTGGGTAATTCTCGACCTCAGTGGTCAGCATCAACTGTCCACCCGGCAGGACAGGAGCAGGATTGGTTCGAGGCACGCCGATCAGGCACAGTGGATTCAGGTTTGCTCGCGCAGCGTAAATGGCCGCCGTCCAACCGGCCGGGCCACTCCCGATGATGACCACCTGCTCTGATACGTTCTCGCTACTCATGACAATTGCTTCCTGCGATTGCAACCAGCTCAGCGGGCTGGTGCGTCTTTCTTGGGGGTCGGGAGTGACTCGCCCGCCTCGGCCATGCGGATCATGACACGCGGTGGAGGCCAGATAATCAGGTCACCGCGGCCCCTTTCATCGACATGCAAGATGCCGTAGCCGTCAAGTCCATCGAGTCCAGCGCTATAGAGCAATCCGGTGCCAGCCGGAACCTCCACACGCACAGTTCCTACGTCAATATCTATCGACTCCTTGAGCCTGCGATAACAGAACCAAGGGCGGTAATCCTCACTGATCGACGCATGGGGATCTATCGCATGCATCTTGTCCATTGTGATACCAAAGGCCAAGCGAAGTTCTTGTGGATACTGCCCTCGTTGCACCAAGTACGCAGCAAGGCTCGTCGCTGTCGCAGTTGCGTTGGCCTCCATCACCAAGCGTTCGCGAGCTTCGAAGAGATTCGTCATGTCATGAATCACGGCATCAATCGCCGCAAATCTCGCAATGTTCATGAGTTCGAATTGAGACTGCTGATTCAGAATCATTCGGCCCATCATGTCCGAGTCAATCGAACGCCATCGCCTCCACCAATCATCGAAGATGAGTTCAAGTCGCTCAAGACAAGCGTCGAGGCTGTCCTGCGCCTCATAGATCGACTCCCACCGACGCCTCGCACCAAATCGCTGCAGCGGTCGATCGGTCGCCTGTACTTGCACCTCGGTAAAGACAGCGGGAAACTCTTCTTCAAGTGGCCCGCCAAGGCTTTCATCAAAGGCGTTCGCGAGCAAAGCCTCACATAGTCGTTGATCATGCTCAGGCATGAAGAGGCTCTCACGACCCGGTCGAAGACTAGGGATTTCATGCAAGGCTAGTTTCGCCAGAAACGACGCTGACAAGTGGTCCAGTGAACGGAACATGACATCTCGGAATACACCAAGGCCACTATTCAAGAGGCGAATCGCTGCTTCCTTCTCAGCCATGAATTCACGGTCTGCAATCCGGCGAAGTACAACGAGTTCATCCAGCAATAACGTCAAGGCTGCCTCATGTTCTCCGGCTTCAACCAAGCGATATGCCTCGGCAGCAGTCCAAACGGTCATGCTGCCGATCGCGTTCAAATACGGATACGTTGGGAGCACTAATCTCGCATCAGCTGCACCAAGATCAACGATGAATTGGGATGCGGCATCCTCTGAAGCCACCGCGTCACGCCCATATTTGAGTCCAAAGATTGGTCGTTGGGCTGCCTCGGTAATGGCCGCACGAAGATCCGGCGAGCTCGCCGCCCATGCTGAAACCTCTTCCCACTCAGGCATACCAGGCCACACTGATTCTTGCCGGAGCAGGGTTGCCGTGTCTGGCGGCACCGAGAGTGATCGCAGAGCCGGAGCGAGCACAGCCCAAGCAGTTTGCTCATCAGGTGCTGCGACCGACGGGTGGGCGTTGAGTTTACTCGCGAGACCGACCGGGCTGACGCTCCCTGCGTCCAACATGCCCATCCCGAACGTCACTACCACCATGCCTACTTGCAATGTGATCATCATGTTGCTCCTCCCACGAATGGTCGATTTCCTTCTCAGAGAACCGATTGTGGGGACCTTCGAGTGTAGCAGGTCGAGCCCAAGCACTCCCCCTCCACAAGCCGTTCCAGCGGTGCCCACGGCTATACTCCAGCGATGATTGGTGACCATCGCGACTCCGATGAATTCAGTCCGCGGCGGTATTTTGACAATGCCGCGACGAGCTTCCCCAAGGCCCCTCCCGTGGCCGTGGCGATGCAGGCATGGACAAGCGGCATCCAGGCGAGCCCGGGCCGTGCTGCCTATGCCGAGGTCACAACCTCTGCGGAATGCATGCACTCCTGCCGAGGCAACCTGTGCTCGCTCATCGGCACCACGGACCCGAATCAGATCATTTTCACATTAAATTGCACCGACGCCCTCTCGCTTGCAATTGAGGGCCGAGTCCGAGCTTCCCGACGAACTGGCAAGCCTATTCACATCGTCACAACCGCCATGGATCACAATTCAGTCCTCCGCCCACTGCGCGAGCTCGAAATCGATGGCATCAATTGGACGTGCGTGCCTGCGGATCCACACACCGGACTGGTGTGCCCTGACGATATCGCCGCAGCACTGACGGCTGACACTCGGCTCGTTGCGGTTAACCATGGATCGAACGTCACAGGAACAATTCAAGCAATGACCGACATCGGTGACCGGTGTCGACACGCTGATGTGCCCCTGCTTGTGGACGCAGCCCAAACCTTGGGCCATCGTCACATTGACGTTCACAAAATGGGAATCGATCTGCTGGCGTTCCCAGGCCATAAGGGTTTGCTTGGACCACTCGGCACCGGCGGACTCTGGATCCGACCTGGACTTGAAGAACTGATTGCGCCAGTGCGATTGGGCGGAACGGGTTCACGAAGCGAAGAAGATGTGCAGCCGACCATGCTGCCCGATCGCTATGAGTCAGGCTCGCACAATATGCTCGGCATCATCGGACTTGACGCTTCTACTGGGTGGATACGCTCACAGAGTCTTTCCACCCTCATCGAACAAGACCTCGCCAAGACCACATACATGCTTGAATCACTCCTTCGAATTGATGGATTACATGTGCACGGTCCGCATGATCCAACGAATCGCTGCGGCGTCTTTGCAGTAACAATCAACGGCCAGGAACCAGCCGATCTGGCTCGACGACTAGATGCGAAGTATGGAATCCTGACCAGGGCAGGGATTCACTGCGCACCGTACGCCCATGCCACCATCGGCACGCTGCACAGCGGCGGTGCTGTACGACTCAGTCTTGGAGCATTTACTACATCTGACGATATCAACGCGGCCGCTGAGGCACTTGCCTGCGAAGCGGCCGCATTACATTGTGTTGGAGTGCAGAGCTGATGGAACACACACACATGATTGAAGAACGTCTCGCCGAATCCATTCGTACCATTTCATCACTGAGAGAGCAGTCCGACGAACTCTCTCAGCTGATCGACTTGCTCATTGAGAGGCTACGGAACGGCTTCACAATTTGGACTGCAGGCAACGGCGGATCAGCTGCACAGGCACTGCACTTCTCCGAAGAACTAGTTGGCCGATACCGAGCAGATCGTCGCCCACTTGCATCGGCGACCCTCTGTGCTGACGTTACAACAATGTCTTGCATCGCCAATGACTTTGGATTTGACGCTGTATTTGCTCGTCCATTCATCGCGATGGCCTCACCAGGTGATGTACTGCTGGTGCTTTCAACCTCTGGCAAGAGTCCGAATATTGTGGCGGCACTCGAGGCTGCAAGAGAACTTGGTTGCATGACAGTTGGGCTGCTTGGTAACGATGGCGGAAAATCTCTTTCACTATGCGAGCATGCCATCGTCATCGACGCGACTGACTCGGCATTTGTCCAGGATGCTCACCAAGTGGTTATTCACCTACTCTGCGAAGGCATCGAACGCTGGGCTGCATCACATGAGAAGCAAGAGGTTTTGCCATGAACACCCCGCCTTCCCGCGAAGCTCAGATGACCGGAACCCCGGGCCTCATCGGACTGGTCTTGGTGCGGTTCATCGTGCCGCTCTGGGTCATAGCGGGCGCTACCGCCAAACTTGTAGAGCAATCCCCCAAGTTGCTGCCAGAACATCTCCGTGGTCTGCTCGAATCTGCCAACGTTGACTTGTACTTGGCGTTGTCCTGCTTCATCGCCATCGAGTTCGCCGCAGTCGCCGTGATGATCCTTATTCCCCGACTTGCGAGAGGAACTGCGATCTTCATGCTTGGCGTTTTTTGCTTGGTATTGCTGTATGAGATCTTCAATGGCAATGTCACCAACTGTGGCTGCTTGGGCAGCTTTTCACCGCCACCTTGGCTCATGCTGTCGATCGACCTCACACTCTTAGTGTTGGTCGTAGCCCTGCCTGTGCGGGCCATTCGGTTTGCAGCCGACCGCACTGCCACTGCAATGGCGACGTTCGTTGCTGTCGCACTCGGCGTATTCGTATTCATGCGAATCGGCAGTGCCTCAACCGGGGTAGAGATCGTGTTGCCACCAACAGACATGTTGCAGCCATCCGATGCCACCTCGCAAACCGATGAATCTGCCACCATTCAATTGCCTGGCTACTACTCCCTGGATACGACAGATTGGCCTGGGCAGAAAGCACACGACATAGATCTACTCTCTTGGATTCCCAACCTTCCAGAATTCATCGACACAGGCGAGCAGTACATCATCCTGTACAGTCGCACATGCGAACACTGCCATGACCTGCTCATCGAGCATTTTTCGTTCGACCCACCAGCGCCCACACTGCTTGTATCCATCCCCGAGTTCAAATCTGGATTTGCAGAAGACGGCCAACTTGAAAGTCCATGCCTCGATTGCACCGTGGCTGAACTACCCATCGGAGTCGATTGGCTGATGACCCCGCCCGTTGTCATCGCACTCAAAGACGGCGTTGTGCAGTGTGCACAAGAAGCCGAAGATTCCATGATGCCAGCGTGCCTTCCATGGCACGGTTTCTGATCCACTCCCCCCCGAAGGAACCCCATGTCCGACTCACTCGACGCAGTACTTGCTCATCTCGATGCCACCCACGATGCCCAGATCGAGCGCCTCTTTAACTTGCTTCGCATTCCAAGCGTGAGCACTGACTCGGCGCATGATGGTGACGTTCATCGAGCAGCCGAATTCTGCAGTGACCTATTGACTGCATCCGGCTTCAACTCGTCTGTGCGGAACACAACAGGGCATCCCATGGTCGTCGGTCACGTTGATGGCCCTGCGAATGCGCCCCATGTTTTGTACTACGGTCATTACGACGTGCAGCCGCCAGATCCACTTGACCTATGGCGATCCCCTCCTTTCGAACCGGTACTTGTTGACGGGAAAAATGGACCTCAAATCGTGGCCCGAGGCGCCGCAGATGACAAAGGCCAGTTGATGATGTTTGTAGAAGCGCTGCGAGCATGGAACGAAGTCGGCGGCGGCATTCCTGTTCGAGCAACAGTTCTGCTTGAAGGCGAGGAAGAGAGTGGAAGCCCAAGTCTCGACCCCTTCCTCGAAGCCAATGCCGATGAACTTCGGCCTGACGTCTGCATCGTCTCGGACACAGGAATGTGGGACCCCACTACGCCCGCCATCACCACAATGCTCCGCGGCATGGTCTATCTCGAAGTAACACTCCACGGCCCATCGCATGACCTGCACTCTGGCATGTATGGCGGCGCGGTTGTAAACCCGCTCAATGAGTTGACGCGGATTCTTGGCAATCTACATGATGCGGATGGGCGTATTGCGGTCAAAGGCTTCTACGACGGAGTCATCGAACCAACCGATGCCCAACTCGCCGAATGGAAGGGATTGGGCTTTGATGAGTCCGGTTTCCTTGCCGAAGCTGGGCTCGATGTGTCGACTGGAGAAGCGGGACACTCAGTACTCGAGCGGATCTGGTCTCGGCCGACGCTTGATATCAATGGATTGTTCGGCGGATATACCGGCGAAGGCGCCAAGACCGTGATCGCAGCTGAAGCAAGCGCCAAGTTCAGCTGTCGGCTTGTGCCCGGGCAAGACCCCGCAGCAGTCGAAACTGCTTTGATCTCGCACCTCAATGCCGCACTTCCGGCAGGGTGCCGCTGGACCATTGTCTCGCACGGATGCAACCCGGCCATTCAGGTCCCGAGCAAGTCCCCATGGCTGGAACTCGCACAACACGGCTTGGAACGAATCTGGAACCAACGGGCTGTACTCGTTGGATGTGGCGGATCGATTCCAGTCGTTGGGTCATTCCAAACCATACTCGGAGCCGACTCGCTGTTGATCGGCTTCGGACTTGATGATGACCGAGTGCACTCCCCGAATGAGAAATTCGACGTCGCCTCCTACCGCGGCGGCACTCGCTCACACGCGGCTGTACTCGCAGTCCTTGCCGAGTCAGAACGAACGTGATGCATAGGGCCATCGGTATGCTCGTGCTGGCAGTGCAGGCCATGCACGCCATGGCCGCAAGCCCAACCATTCAGGTACGACAAGCGGGCATAGGAGATGTCTTGCCGGTTGGTCGACCGGCCGGCATTGAAATCTCTGTAGACCCTGGAAATTTGGAGTCGGCCAATTATCTATTGGAATGGGAAACGCCCACGCCCGACGGTGACACGCTTGTTCGTTCAAAAACAATTGCACTCGCGGGTCGTCCAATTCGCACCTGGATATATGGCACGGTGCCATCAGATGAAATTCGGCCGATGCCAATTCGCTTGCGGGCAGCAGATAGCCTTACTGTCTTCGCCGAGACAACACTCGATGGATCAAACACTGGCGGCGTTTTGCCCGAGGGCGCCGACTTCATGCTGGTCCTCGGAGACCGCACCTGCGGGCTCGAAACCTACGACCTGCGCTCACTTTCTGGAACAAGTCCATGGAGCATGATTCATACGACAGTCCGCACCATTGCGCCGAGCGACGTACCTGAGAATGCTCATGCCCTCGCCGCAGCGTCGACGCTACTGATTACTGGCGATCCGAGCAGCCTCGAACCCAACCAACTGGCCGCGATTCGCACGTGGATGGAATCAGGCGGCCACGTCATCATTGCGTTTCCTGCCACAGCAGATCCGTGGGGTCTTGATGCCGACCAGGGACCGTGGCATGACTTGCTACCGCACGATTCGGTGGCTACAACGATCCGACTACGCGACCTTGTCGCAGTGCTCTCACCCGATCCACTTGAAACCCTTGAGCCTATACAACTGCCAATACGCCTCTTCCCGTCAGCACGCGCAATCAACAACCCTTGGCATGTGATCGTGGAGTCGCCACAAGGCGATGTTCTTGGCATCGCTCGGCCCATTGGACATGGACGCCTGACCCTGCTTGGCCTTGACGTTTCATCCCCAGCCATGTTGCGATTCGCACTCGATGGCGATGCGATTGGGCCATTGCCTGCAGCGTCTACATTTTGGAATGCGGTACTCTCACGACGCGGAGACGCTCCAACCCATCGCCAATTGAGGCTTGCACAAGAAGAGGGCCTACTGCTCCCACCGCTTGTTGATCATGTGCAGTTAACCGATGCCATCATCGGTGGCGGTATCCGCCAAACAGTCGCCGCCGGGGGAAGATTGCTGTTGGTGCTGGCATGGCTCGGCCTGTATCTGGTCCTTGCTGGGCCGGTGCTCTGGTGGGTGCTTCGGCGATTGAATCGGCCCACACTGTCTTGGCCGCTCTTTGGAGTGCTTGGCGCTGCTGGCGGCATTTGCGCGTGGCTCATTGCCAGCGTCATGAGTCTGCAGGCCGTCGAGGGAATGCATATCAGCGTGATCGATGAAGTAGCGAACTGGCCGGTGCAGCGTGTGCGTACGTGGGTCGATCTTCAGCTGCCTGGAACTGGCCAGCGAACACTACAAGTCCGCGAAGTTGAGGGCCTTCCCGCTCGCATCAACACATGGTCCGAGCGAGGACGTGATGACGTCGGATTCATGGACACCCGCGTGCTGCGAACAGACGCCGCCTCGCTGAACAACGTTCCAGTGCAAGCACGCGCTACTTCTCTCTCTGTGGAAGTGGAACGACTGGGCTATCCAGAAACTGATGGACCATCCTTACGTCTCGTCACGCCGCTCTCCGTCACTCGAACAGCCGAAGGCAAACCCCAACTCACGGGCGCTATTCAGAACGAATTGTCTACGCCGCTACTGAATGTCTCGATTGTGTGGATCAATGCCCGCCTGCAGCCGACGCGGAAGACGCCCAAGCCATGGACCGATTCAGCTGACTCAGGAGCCATGCCAGCACAGGGATGGAGTTGGAAACTCAGCGGGCCACTCCAACCAGGCGCCATCCTGGATTTCTCGACTATCGGAGCCCCAACGAAGGCCGAGTCGCTTGCGGTGCAGTTGGATATGCTCGGCCGTGTGCATGGCCGAGCCTTTGGCACATCTGCCTCGTCGAATGCACGCCGGGCCGCGCTCGAGGCACTTGGCTTATATCGCCTCTCTACCCCGCCGCCTTGGCAAGCTGTCAAAGAAGGCACAATAGATCCACCGTGGTTGGTGCAAAGACACTTTGGTGCTGGGCTCGATCTCGGCGCTCAACTCGGATCACCGATGCTTCTGGTGAGTGGATTCATCAAGGAAGCGGCATTACCAATTCCACTCTATATGGATGGCACGCGGATCGTGCTTCCTCGCGGCGAGACCATGCTTCGATGGACCACGCCCCTCCCAGATGTGCCGAGTCGCCTGCAATAGGTTGCAACTCCGCGGGGACCAATGAGGCAGCATGAAGCCCGTACACTGCAAACTCACATAAGGCCCATTTATGCCAATTATTGAGACGATCAATCTCACAAAGAGTTACGGCGAGCAGAAGGCGCTCGATAACCTCAATCTCAGTATTGATGCTGGCTCGTGCTACGGATTCATCGGGCCAAACGGCGCGGGCAAAACAACCACGATTCGCATTCTTGCCACACTACTCAAGCCAACATGGGGTGAGGCCCGCATCGATGGGCTCACAGTCGGATATCAGAACGCACTGATTCGGCCGATCATCGGTTATGTGCCAGACTTCATCGGCACCTATGACGACATGCTACTCCGTGAGTATCTCGAATTCTTCGCCGCGTGCTACGGCATTCATGGGTCAGCTCGACGTCGTGTTGTCGGCGACGCATTAGAGTTGACTGATTTGACACATAAAGCCGACATGCAGGTTGAAGGACTCAGCAGAGGCATGAGTCAGCGACTATCGATTGCTCGCGTGTTACTGCATGATCCAAAGATTCTATTGATGGACGAACCGGCAGCCGGACTCGATCCGCGTGCTCGAGTCGAGATCCGTACGCTACTCAAAGAGTTGCGACGTCTTGGAAAGACCATCCTCATTTCGTCTCACATCCTGAATGAACTCGCCGAATTGTGCGACTGCGTAGGAATTCTTGAGCACGGAACGCTGTGCTTTTCTGGATCTATGTCAGAAGCGTTACGGCTTGCAGAGTCCGGCGTATCGTACGACGTGCTCGTCGACGCCCGCCCAGAAGAGGCTGCAGCAATGCTCAAACAAGTGCAAGGAATCGCTCAGGTAAAGCTAGAACGAGTAGGTGGCGAGCCAGTCCTGCGAGTGACGCTCGATGCGGCTCATCCCATTGATCCCTCTGAAATACCAGCTAGACTCATTACCGGAGGCTTTCGTCTCCGCGAGTTCAGACGTGGACGGATTGATCTCGAAGCTGCCTTTATGCACATCACGAAGGGAATCGTCGGATGAGTACAGATTCTCGAGCAAGCAATGATACTGCCACTGTGAGCACACCCCACCACTCTCGCATCTTGCTCCTTGGCGATCGAACCCGCCCAGAAGTTGCTTCGGTCATCGATGAACTTCATGCAGACCTCAAGAGCCGCGATGTCACACTCATTCATGACCCAACGGACATCAATACACCGCTGCCAGACGATCTCGTGGTAGATATCTCGATTGTCGTTGGTGGGGACGGGGCCGTCATCGGCCAGTCTCGGCGTCTTGTCGGCCGAAACATTCCCCTCGTGGGCGTCAATTGTGGGCGGCTTGGCTTTCTTGCGGCCTTTGACGTCGACTCGTTGCGACGGCATGCTGACATCGTATTTGGCCCGAAGCCACCTGTCCGTCATCACATGCTGATGCGGGTCATCCATGAATCTGAAGCATCTCGAACCGAAGCAGTATCGGTTAACGATGCGGTCATTATGGCCGGACCGCCGTACCGCATGATTGAACTCGCACTGCGAATCGGAGGTGTACATGGTCCACACCTACGCGGCGATGGGCTCATCGTCTCCTCACCCACGGGCTCGACAGCACACAACCTCTCAGCAGGCGGGCCAATCATTGGGCCTGGTGTAGATGCATTGGTCGTCACCCCCATTGCCCCACAATCTCTGGCCTTTCGCCCCATCGTGATGGACGCAGCCCAGGGCGTTGAGATTGAAGTCCACCGCGGCAACGAGGGCACGACGCTCGTGATCGACGGCCAGCAGCACGTACCGCTTTGCGAGGGGGATCGCGTACAGGTGCTACGGCTCGATCAAACGATTCCGATGGTCACCCTGCCTGAGGAACCCTTCTGGCGGATTCTGCTCGAGCGCATGCGGTGGGCAGCGCCACCAGTGTTCAGGTAGGCCTTGGATCCAAGCAACTTCCCCCTTTGACTTCAGCCGCCACAGCGTTCTTGAACGCCCTGCTAGTACACTCCCCCACATGATCGACCTTAAGTCGCTTCGAGAGAACCCCGAACACTTCATCGCTGGCGCCCGCGACAAGGGCATCGACGTCGATATTCCAGCCCTTCTCACGCTTGACCAAGCACGGCGGGAGGCACTTTCTCGGCAAGAGACAGCGCGGGCCGAGCAGAAGCGAATCTCAAAGGAGGTTGGCCCGCAGATTGGCAAGTTGAAGGGCCAACTCAAAAAGGCAACCGACCAGCAGCGTCCAGCCCTTGAAGCGGAGATTGCAGAGTTGGAAACCAAGCCCGCCGCGCTTAAGCGGCAGGTGCAAGAGGCCGAGGCCGAAGTGGCTGCAATTGATGGGCCACTTCGAGAGTTATTGCTCCACGTTCCACTTCCTGCCGATGACGATGTGCCACGCGGCACATCGTCGGCAGACAATGTTGAGCGGCGGCGATGGTCGACTGATGACTTCGACCCGGCAAAACCGTTTGCATCACAACGCGGCTTTGAACCACGAACACATGTCGAACTCATCGACGCGTTGGGGCTGGTCGACTTTACGCGGGCTGTCAAGGTCGCTGGCTCGCGCCAATACAGTTTGACCGGTGATGGGTTTCGATTGCACGAAGCCGTCCTGCAACTTGCCTTGCAGGTCATCACTGATGAAGGTGGTTTCACGCCGGTCTCCGTACCGGTCCTTGTTCGTGAAGAGTGCATGCTAGGCACTGGCTTCTTCCCCGAAGGTCGCGAACAGGCATATCACGTCGAAGAGTCCTCGCGCGGCGCAGGGCACGATTTGTTTCTCACTGGTACTGGAGAAGTGGGAATCATGGGCTTGCATGCCGACGAGATCGTTCCCGCCGATCAATTACCGATCAAAACTGCCACACGATCAACCTGCTTCCGTCGAGAAGCTGGAGCGGCAGGTCGAGATACTGCCGGTCTCTATCGCATCCACCAATTCGACAAGGTCGAGCAGGTTGTCATTTGTCGCGATAACGAAAAAGAAGAACGCAAACACCATGCGGAGATGATCGCCACTGTTGAAACCATCTTGCAGCGGCTTGAGTTGCCGTATCGCTTGCTGCAATGTTGCACAGGTGACCTTGGATCAAAAAATGCCGACATGATTGATATCGAGTGTTGGATGCCAGGGCGGGGTGACTTGGATGATGCCGGCAGACCACTCGGCGACTGGGGCGAGACACATAGCGCGTCACGCCTGCACGACTACCAATGCCGTCGATTGAATCTTCGGTATCGCGATGACGATGGAAATACCAAGTTCTGTTGGTCGCTCAACAACACCGTGCTCGCAAGTCCGCGAATCTTGGTGCCACTCTTGGAGATGCACCAGCGTGCTGATGGGACAATTCGGATTCCCGCTGCCCTGCAGACCTACTTCGGCGGCCGCGACTCGATCGGCTGAGTACTGGCTAGTTTCTGCATTCGCACTCGCATCGCGTCGACGATGGCGACTATTCCACAACCGAGTTCAAACACGCGACGATGTTGCCGTGTATCCAGAATGGCCGTCGTCGCTGAAAGAATGCTCGCTGACGACAATCCGTCTGGCCCACTCACCATAGATCGAGCAGCCGCCATCAAACTAGCTTGGCACAGTCCCCTTTCGACATCTGCAAGCGAATGCCGACTCCACTGCACTGCATCATCACCCATTTCTTGCGGCCGAACGACTGCATCGTCGAGCGCAAGCGACGCAGCGGCACGCACTGCGGTGCCAGATGCCAACCTGCGTGCTACCCCGGGCCGCAATGACTCAAGCACTGGCAAGACATCACGCCGAAGCCGGCCACGAAGCGTTTCAGGATCGACATTAGTGGGGTCGTCACACCACGTTAATCCAGCAAGCGTACACAACTCACCCGCAGCAGACCGGTCAACTTCAAGCATTGGACGCACAAGATTGATGTTGTCAGATAAAGGACGGATTGCAGGCATGCCAACAAGACCTCGCGGACCTGTGCCGCGAACAAGTGCAGCGAGCACAGTCTCAAGTTGGTCCTGCGCCTGGTGCGCTGTGGCGATCATGGTCGCTTGTGAACCTGACGCAATTGATATCAAAGCCTCATACCGCGCGGCGCGAAGCTGGGCCGGCGTTGCATACGGATCCGCATCGAGATGACGAATCTCAAATGGCATATTGAGCCTCGTGGCGATCTCTTCCACAAGAGCGGCCTCACCATCAGCTTCGGGGCGTCGATGATGATGCACATGCCCAATCTTCACTGCCGCAATGTGGCCGGCATCGTGCAGTGTTGCAAGCGCAGTTGCTAATGCAACTGAGTCGCGACCACCGCTGACTGCGGCGATGATTGCATTCGCCGACGTGCAGAGATCAAGCACTGTGCGTCGCACCTCAAGCACAACCGCATTGCTGCGAAGTTCATCGAGACGCACTACACCCTGATCGGTCATTTGCACGTGGGCACCAGTGTGCATGGTGTTTCGATCACTTTGGTTCACCCGCCGCGACGGGCGTCACACCGATGGTGTCGCCAGCTGTTACCTCAAGCAACTCGGCAGCTGCTACTGACAAAACGACCGACTCGTCAGGACCATCGCCGATTGAAGCACGGATGCCGCGAAATCCTTCGCCCTCACACGTCGTAATAAAACACTCGTGCCCGTCTACTTCACCCACATGCAGGCGGTCAATCGTTCGGCGAATCGTCTGCTTCACGAGTGGAATCTCATCTCGATCGGCCTCTACATTCGGTCCCCCATCGAAGGGGTCAACTTCGTCACATCGCCGAAAGCCTTGCCGCTCAAGCATTCGAAGGGCAGGAACGGCCGCAGGACTGACGCGGCCAATAAGTCGCCTCGCTTCAGGCGGAAGCAGTGACACGTAGATCTCGCCCTCAGGAAAGAGCGACAAGATGAACTCTTTGCTGGTCCGACTGAATGCGTCAGCATCCACGTAGGAGAGATTAATAAATCGTCGGCCAAGATGGTCCCACAGCATTGTTCGGCCATCCGCTGTTAAGTCGCCCATGATCTCACCAATGAAGCGGCTGCTAAACAATTGGGAATGGAGACCGACATACGCGAATCTCATTTTGCTGAGCATAGACCCAAGCCGGTGTGGGCTGTTCCGCCATGAGGCCCCAATCACCAAGCCACCCATCTCTGTCGGACCGCTACAGTCAAGCCCGAGTTGCAGCGTCATTTGTACCTGTCCAGCCTGCAAATCGCGGCTGTAATGCTCTCGCTTTCGCACGCGCAGAAATAGCCGAGGCTGATCCTCGGTTCCCCTTCCACTCATAAGGCTTGAAGTACCGGCAACACGACCGGTTGCAGTCTCTTCGAGTACAAACATGTAGACCGCGGGCTGATCACCAGCACGTCCGGCGAAGCACTCGTTGGACCACTCCACGCGATCTCGCATCGCCACTGTGTCTCCCGGCAAGTTCCCCGAGTGCACGGTTCGAGCGAGTCGAACGAGTGTAGGGACGTCATCTTCAATGGCATGCCGGACAACAAACATCGTTCAGCCTTCCTGCCCTTCTGCGATGACTTGGTCGTCCACAATGTCCATGACAGCATCAAGTTGACTTGGCTGAAGCACGCCAACTGGCGGCAGGAATCGCAAGTGGTAGGGATCATGGCCGCAGAAGAACGCAATGACACCAGCATCGAATAGACGATGCACAAGGGAGACAATGCGATCCTTCTGTCCACCAAACGGGGTGAGCCGCATCATTCCGCCGGTGCCGCCCCATGGAGCAAGCGGGCCGCGGCGGCCTTCGATGATGGGAAAGCAGTGCGGCGCAGACTCCACAAGTTTAGCGCTGCGTGTTTCAAATTGCTGAAAGAGTTGTGCATGACGGCCAGTGGGGCCATACGCATCACCTGCCGCGAGTCGTTCAATGATTCGGGCACCGCACGCCATCGCAGCAGTCGATCCGAGAAATGTGCCGCTGAGTAAGCCTGGCTTTGGGTTGAACTCTGCTCGCCACATGGCCGCGCAGCCTTGTGTCATCTTTCCAACGGTGATGATGTCGGCAAAGGAACCAAGATCGAGCCCTTCAAAGCGGAACATCTGATCCGTCCGACCAAAGGTTTGAATTTCATCAAACCAGATCGGCACTGATGCACCGCGAGCGGCAACAAGAAGAGGCTCGAAGAATTCACGCGGCCCGGGGGTGAACCCACCTTCTCCCTGCACAAGTTCTATGACAAGGCAGGCATGTTGACCTGGATATGAAGCAAGTGCTGCATTCATCGCATTGAGCGCATCAGACGAAGATCTAGAGGGATCTGCTGGGTCCCAGTACGGCAGATAGTCCACTTCAATTGATTTGGGCACACCTTGCCGGTGGCCAGGACTATCTCCAATATGCGAGAGTGTGACGGTACGGCCAATGAAGTTGTCACAAAAAGCAAGCACACGCGGCGCACCATTTCGGGCTTGCATGCAAACCTTGAGTGCATTCTCATTGGCCATCGCGCCAGAACAGGCGGGGTAACAGTGCGCCATATCAGCTCCCCCCCGGCGGGCAGCCGCGCGGAGCGTCTCGGCGAATCGGATTGGCTCACTATTGCACTGCAGATTGCCCTGCATAACGGTGTCTTGCGAGGCGGCTTCAATCGCGATCGCAGTCAACTCCGGGTCGCCGTGGCCAAATCCGTGCACGCCAATACCGGTGATCATGTCCCATTTCACTGACCCATCGATCAGTTCAACAAGTGGCCCACGGCCGCGGCCGGTGCCGATCGAGGCATAGAATGCACCCCGCCCACGAACGTCAGCAAGTCGGGCAAGCATGTCATCACGGAGACCCACAAGCGTAGATTCCGCCGGCCGATGAGCCATGAGATCAACGGTGGAAGCGTCAAGAGCAGCAACTAACTCTTGCCGAGCGGCCTCAATTCGGTCTGTACAACTACTCATAGACCCCCATACTACGTCCAGCGCCTTGAACGTGGACACCCACCAACATCACAGCAACCCAATTTTGAGCCCCCAATCGACGTTCCCCGACTGAAATCGCCCCCAACTGGCTCCGTGACCGGGCTGTTGGGGCGTGTCCAACTTTACAAAAAGACTGTGCAGCCTCATTGCTTATTCAAAGTGCAGTTGAATCCACTGCCCACGGTCGGCCGGGCCGCGACATGCCTCAAGTCGCCTCGAGACTGGCTGGCCGATCACACACGCGTTGGTCGCGGTGGGCTCGCCATCTTGCTCATGTCTGCAGATCGAATCAACTCCATCCTGGCGGTCCTGCATCAGTTGACGAATTGACTCGACGCTCAAGCATGACTCTCCCGCTAATTCGGTAGCACGCTCGAGCCTCCGTAGGCTGCTCGCCGACGGCGGCTCGGCGTCGATTGGCTGAATACAGTGGTTCGTTCGCACCATCGGCTCACCGGAAACATCGCGCCGAGTTGTGGCGATTGCAGTGCACTCAAGTTCAATGGCGCCATGTGCATCTGCCAACAAGTATGTGTGCGCAGCGGCACGTGGTGCGTGCTGTATAACCGATGCCGCCTCCTCGCGATCACGACATCGAATAGCACGATGCAACAAACTCATATAACCAACGCCAACTTGAGTATCAGCAACCTTAATATTAGTTGTGCCTGTCCAAATGCCATGGGCATTCATACCGATCAGCGTCGGCGCACCCGCAACGGTGACACTCCACGTCTCGGGACCGTTGTTTGGAATCCTGTGCACCGCTACAACCGAGTCAACATCAAGTGGATGCAAGTCCCATGTTTGCCCCACAATGATCTCGCCGTCAACTGCCTGACTTCCCGGGATCGCAATCGATGTACACCCCTCGTCAGCCTCACCACGTGGTGGCATGCTCACAAGATCTCGCATATCGCTGTAATTAGCAGCCGCGTACAAAGTCGACGCATCGACTCCAGCAGCCTGAGCAGTCGCGACGTGTTCGATGTGACCGTCCGGATCCCATTCTGTTAGCACTTCTAAACATGCACCGCCCACCGCAATCATCTGATCAATACTGCCGCAATTCCGCAGTTTGAAGTATGCCTCAGCTGCCAGAATCCGCCGATCAATCATCGCCGCAATCTCATCTTGCAACGCGTCACCAATGCCCGAACCGAGGTCTTCGCTTGAACCGCTTACTTTGATACATGGAAGTTCAAGAAAACTCATGACTCGCTCCTAGGGTACAAATCAGACGGGACTGGCCATTGACCCATACAAATTGGTGACGCCGGACCATTCATGATCGCCGCAACTTCACTTGATCCAGGTTCAATAAGAAGTTCGCCACCCGGAAGAACAACACATACGCTTCCCGTCGCATTTCCAGCCACGAGTTTCGCAACAGCCGCCGCGCCTGTGGCGCAGGCAGACACAAACCCAACACCCCGCTCCCAGGACCACATGTGCACCCGCATCGCGCCGTCCGCACGAGCAAGATGTACATTGACGCCTTCCCTGAAGCACTCCATCTCAGTCACACGCGATGCAACTTCAGAAATCTGATCGATCATTGCATCACTTGCATCTAAAATGATGGCATGCGGGTTTCCAGTGTGAACCACATGCACTGTCTCGTGACGATTCCCCCACTCCAGCAGCACCGCATCACCAACCTGAACCGGAACGAGCGTCATATTGACATCGAACGATTTGTCTGTTCGCTGACGCACTTCAGCCACATGACGCCCAACCACCGACTGCATCTCGACATTCGTCCCACCGCTTCGCAAGCACCAATAGGCTGCTGCGCACCGCAGTCCGTTGCCACACAACTCCGCCTCGGTTCCATCTGCATTAAAGACACGAAATGACACAAGTCCCTCATCCGCCTCACCCAAGAGAAGCAACCCATCCGCCCCAATACCAAGTCGCCGATCACACATCCGAGCGGCCACTTGGGATGGATCTATCGACAACGCATCCTCAATCAACACATAGTCATTCCCCAGCCCATGCCACTTCTCAAATGAAACTTGCATGGGGAGCGTCAACTTCGACCCGAAGGACGCACAATGACGCCGAGATCTACGAGCACGTCATCATGCCGATAGAAATCGACATTGAGCGTGTCATGATCCACGAATGTCAGGACCAGACAATTCGTTCGCGTTGCGTTGGCGTAGTTCATATCACCAGCGCCTGGACCGGCATGCGAGCCGTTTCGATACTTCTGCGCGTGATAGTGAAAGTGAAAGAGCGAGGTGTAGCCAGCGTCAAACATCTCCTGCGATGCCTCGAACCGTGCGTCGTGCACACGGATGCGCGGGGGGAACTCACGCACCGCAAACCGACCAGTGTCATCTAGATTGATGACTCCACCATATTCGGTTGTTTCATCCTCTAGGTCTCGATCAGCAAAGTCGAAGAGATGTGACTGCACTTCAGGAAGGCTCATGGCCTCTTGTGCCATTTGAATAGCAAGCAAGTCTCCCCAACTCAGTCGATCACGCTGCACGCTCAGGCGATGATCGAGTTCATGGCCAGGCTCAAACCCCGGGTCCACCTCTCGATAGTGTCGTTGCCCGGCAAGGCGCTTGGCAACACCGGCGTACAAATCCTCTCTACTGGCCGTGAGTAAGTCGGGCCGACTCTGTGCTGCTGCCGTGACTATTGAGAGATCCCGAATCTCCAGCGACGCCCGACGCTCTGGGGAAAGCCCGTTACATGCAGATTCTGCAGATGACCAAAATGTTGCACGTGACGGGTCAGTCAACTTCTCAATCCACAAGACCTCTTCACGATTCCAAGGCACTGTCCCGAATGAGACGGCTGCAGCGCGTAAGCCTTGCTGTATGGGATGCACCGCGTCAGTGGATTCCGCCAAAACCAAAGCAATGAGTTGATCACGTCGATCAAGCCGATGAAGGAGGTCCCAGCAGCGATATCGCAGTCCACTCTGCGATGGACGATTCGCTTCGCGGAATGTCTTCCACACGATTTCCTCGGGCTTGCCGCTGCCGTGCATAGCAAGTAACGCGAGATACTCGGGTCGCTCCGTGTCTGGCATGCCGTACTTCCACGGACGGCCCCAACTGCTCACGAGCGCCTCATCCAATTCCGCGATGTCATTCTCAGCAACAAACTGACAGAGACGTATCAACCAGTCATGATCCGTCACGCGAGGCAATCGGCGGCGCAGTGTGATGACCAATGCTGGTCGGTCCACTCGAAGTAGATAAGCAAGGCCCTCCAAACGTAACTCTTCTGAATAACCGGGGCGGTAGGCAAGGCCTTGAACCGCATCGATGTCGGATGACGTTGGTTCGCCCGGTGACGTCACAAGCATTTGTAATGCCAGTTTATGTTCGCCAGATGATCGCCCAGCGTCCCGCAAAGACGCGGCTGGATCTGTGATCGTGTGACCACATCCGGCGGTGAGCAGGGCGGCAAGCAGGCATATAAAGACGACTCGGGAGTTGGACATATCAACCATCCTACGAAGGGTCGATGCCTTCCACCTCACCTACTCGAGAGGAACAAGGCGTCGCGTGCTAAACTGATGACAATGAATGCTACATCTGCCAATCAAGAGGCTCTTTTCGCACGCGTTGAGCAAGTGATCGAGGCCATTCGCCCAGCCATTCAAGCCGATGGTGGCGACGTTGAATTGGTAGAAGTCACGCCCAAGGGCGAGGTCCGTCTCCGGCTGCTCGGGGCCTGTGTTGACTGCCCATCGGCCGATGTGACGCTCCAGATCGCCCTGAAGCGAAACTTGCTTGCAAGAGTGCCAGAGATCACCTCCGTGACAGCAGTGGTCTGACCAAACCGCATTTAGAGCCCATAGAGGGGTGCTCGCGAGAACAAGGCAACCCCATCGGTTGGAGTACTGCGCTGCTTGGTGTAGGCTGCGGGATGGTGGGTCGAGGCAGTACGCCTCGATCGTTGTCAGGACGGCGTCAAGCTGCCAGGAGGGCAAGACCATGTTGGTCATTACGCGTAGAGAAGGTGAAGAAGTTGTGATCGGCGATCCATCCAACCCAATTGGGGTGGTGCGCATCGCATCGGTCAAAGGCGATCGAGTCCGTCTCGCGATGGACTTCCCGCGGGAAATCGAAGTACATCGCCGCGAAATCGCAGATCAAATCTTGACTGAAAAACCAACGGTCCTCGGCAAGATTCAACCTGAGTAAAAAAAAGTCCGTGACGCGTGGTGGGACGCGTCACGAACCGGGAAGGGGTCGGTCCACTCTTGACGAGTGAACCGAAAGAGATCCACCGCAGGTATTCCCGCGGCTAGACGGGGCACGCGGCAATCCATGCCGCGTGGTGCGTGCCGCCGTCCAACGCGAGCCATCCGTGGCCCGCGGGGTACACCGAGTGAAGTCTGATCCGCCGGATTCCGGCGGCGGATCGGACTTCGCCTGGCGGGCATGCCATCCTTGGCGTCGCCCATGGCAAGAAGCGTCCATGCTGCTTATCGCCCTGTGTACCGTTCAGGTTGCTCCGTGTCAGCCCGACATGAGCGAGACCTGAGTCATCAATCCTCCGTGTGTATGGACCGCACACGCTGCATCGCGCGACGAGCCCGCATCATGAGTTCTGCCTGCTTGGCAAGTTTGTCGTCGCGTTGCCGCGCCCAACGCTCGGGGTCGCGAAGTTCGAGGTGATCCTTCACCCCAAGCAACACCACCGATGAGCCAAGCAAGGCCTGTTTCAAGAGCCGCTCCGGTACGCGAATACGTCCGGCCTTGTCCATTTCTACTCGGCTTGCCTGTGAGTACAGCAGCTCCTCGAACTCCAGTAAGTCCTCGTTCGGAAGCAGTGAGGCCTCGGTCGCTGACGCCATTTGCTCGAAGAGACGCTCTGGCCAGAGCCAGAGCGTGTCGGTTGTTCCTGGGGCTACATAGAAGGCGGTGCCGTGCTTTTCGGCTTCGAGACCACTGCGAATCTCGGCCGGGATTGCCAGCCTCGACTTCGCGTCGATCGTGTGTTCGTACTCGCCAGTAAATAGCACGTAGAAACCCTTGTTCCAATTCCCTTGGGCCAAACTCACACATCACAGTTGTCATGGGTCGTAGCCACCTCATCCCTGTCGGCTGGGACAGTACCCCACTCTCACCCACTTCACAACACACGACCACATTTTTCCACTAAATTCTCCCCCCAAACCGCCAAACCTGCAAATTTCCACCATAAAAAGCCCCCTCTAGCTCCTTTCAAGGGCCTACACGGTATTGACGCCAACCAAAGCACTTTCTGCTCGCTGCAGCCCAATTTGAGCGCACACTGACTTGACTCGGCAACCCGCCAACAGAGTTCAGAAGCCCCTACAGGAACGCCGCATGGACGCCGCCCAGATCGACCCTCTCATCCCACAGATGCTCCCGCAGCACCCATTCCTTCTCACAGCTCAGGCGAATGAGTCCCGGACTGGGCTCGTGACACGATGGGTACAGCAGTGCAGCGAATCCCCGCTGCTTGTCACGGTTGCTATTCCACGGGGCACCGAGATTGAACCACTCATCCGCGATGCACGGACCTTTGCCCTCACAGCCTTGGACCCGAGAGATCGGCTCATTCCCCGCAGATTTACGCCACCCCCACCACGCAATGAAGATCCATTCGTTGGGATGCGGCTACAAACAGCCAACACAGGATGCCCCATCCTGCGTCGCGGACGATTCTGGCTCGACTGTGAACTTGTTGGTCACTTGGCCCCAGATGCATCGCACCGCGTGTACATCGGGCAAGTTGTTGCCGCTGGGTCGTGTGAGCGATTCAACGAAGCTGTTGAACTCATGTCGCATTCAGCGCTCGCTGCCACGAACTAAGCACCTACAATCTGAGCGATGCCATCTGCTCATCCTCTATCGCCTGCAAATCGACTTGGCTTGAACTACTCCGAGCAAGCGATCAAACTTGGTGCTCCAGCCGCGCCAATCATCGATGTCCACACACACCTCCGAGGCGATGCATCGCTACGGATTTACGCTGATGTCGCTGAACAGTTCGGAGTTACTCAGACGTGGACGATGACGCAACTCTCTCAAGTTGAGTCGGTTCGAAGCATACTTGGCGATTCGGTACGATTTATCGCCCAGCCAGACTTCCGCTCGGACGATCTCCTGCACGCGATGGGCGAAGGCTATCTCGAACATATTGCTCGCTTTCATGATCTCGGTGCCCACATCGTTAAGTTTTGGTCTGCCCCGCGGGCCCGCGATATGGGACTCCGCGCGGGCCTGCCGAACTTGATGGACCTAGACGGACCTGTACGCCGCGAGCAAATGCAACTGGCCGCCGATCGCGGCATGGCCATCATGACTCATGTCGCTGACCCCGACACCTGGTTTCAAACACACTATGCCGATGACGCGAAATACGGGACAAAATCCTCGCAGTATGTGCCACTCGAACGTGCACTCGACGAGTTTCCTGTCCCATGGATTGCAGCCCATATGGGCGGATGGCCTGAAGACCTTCTGTTCCTGAGTGGATTGCTCGCTCGCCACCCGAACTTACATCTCGACACCAGCGCCACCAAGTGGATGGTGCGGACACTCTCTGCGCATGATCGTGACTCGCTGCTTGAATTCCTCGAGCGATGGTCAGGCCGCATCCTCTTTGGTTCTGACATTGTTGTGCAAGAAGATCACGTCTCGCCCGACGCCACCGATGCGGGACGCGGCTCACAGGCGGCTTCTTCTGTCGAGGCGTTTGACCTGTACGCAAGTCGCTACTGGTCGCTCCGAACGCTCTTCGAAACAACCTATGACGGAGAGTCGCCGATTGCCGACCCTGATCTGCACATGGTGAGTCCAGAAACATTCGATCCGTTCGATGCACCCGCACTACGCGGAAAATCTCTCCCCCCACCACTCCTACGAATGCTCTATCACGACGCTGCCGCTACTTTTGCTCGGCAGTTTGACTCAAACTGACCGTTGCTTGCTCAACCGCAGACGCAATCGCATACGAAAGTTCGTCGAACCATCGAGCAGCGCACGCTCTGTGAATAAGAGCGGTCGAGAGCGGGGACAGCAACGCCCGAGCAGCCACATCGGGCTGCCTTTCCACCTGTCGCAGGACACCTTCGCAACCAGTCAACATGTGATCCGCAGGATGACCACTGGTCAGTAGAAGCGTAGCCCCGCGGGCCCATGCGGCCAGAGCTGGCCCAGTCGGAGAGATCGCCCATGCAGTTGGCGCCGCACACGCTGGTAACACCGCGACCCCTGCCCTCGCCCATCGATGCGCTTCATCATCTCTACAAGCGATGACGTCCTCCACACCAATCACTTGCAGCATCTCAACCGTCGACTCGATATCTATAACGCTCTCAGCAATACGCACCCGAAGGGGAGTTTCAAGCAAGTTCAGACGTCCCAGGAGCGGCACAACTGGACTGCATAGTCCCCCGCTCATCGGCTCAGCAAGCACCACGATGGTCATTGCTTCGAACGATTGGTCTTCAGACGTTTGCAGACTCGTCGGCGGAACAATGGGCAGCGAACACGAAAGCGACACATCGATTGCAGCGGCAACGTCATCAGATCCGGCCACAAGAGAGTGATTTCCATCACACAACACGCGTGACGCTCGGTTCACGATCGCCCGATCACCATGGAGACCGTCGAGGACAGCGACCAGTGGTTGCGATGTTTCACCTGCAGCACAGACTGCCCATTCATCCCAGGCAACCAATATGTCGCTGGGGGCCATGCACGCTCGGCACCAGCGCCTCAGTGTGCTACCTGCAATACTCGGCCGTCCCGCAGGCATCGGAATCGATACAACACAGCCGGGCGCACCAGCGCCAATTGCCACGATTTGTTCCTCGTGCTGGGCCGCGTACGTACGCATCGCCTCCCATCGGGTGGGATGCGACACATGGCACCGACCAGATACAAGATGGACAGTCGCACTCATTGGCCAAGTAGGCGATTGCCATGCTGGCTGTACTTCGTATCACAAAAGAGTCTCGCGATCTCATCGCCACTCCGTCGCGCCAACTCACGAGCAACGGCACTGTTGCTCTTTGCAGCAAGATTCATGGCCTCATCACGCGAAAGTACCACGTTGACAGGCCAACCTGCAGCGCCACCCTTCTCATCATCTGGCCACACCCGTTTGCGTGTTGTGGAGTCAATCACCTTGACGCGAAAAAGAGCTGTCGGTTCAGACACACCCGCAATGCGGGACACTGAGAACCGCACCGGCTCGACATAAACAACTTGACCAGCACCAATACCCGTTCCAATATCACTAATTGACACTCGCCCTTCTCGATCCTTCTTGCTGGCCAATCGCATAGCGTCAAGTGGCGAAATCATTTCGGCCATGTCCCCGCACTCCATCAGCACAACCGTCGCCTCATCGGCAATTTCACGACGTAAACGAACCGGAGTGACGATGCTGTAGTGATCATCAAACATCACAACAGTGGGTTCAGCGCGAAGTTCGTACTTGGCCTCGACAACCGGATCGGGCCTTGTCAATGTCTCAACAGCCTGTGCAATATTGCAGCCGACAAGTATGGCACAGGCCAAGGCTGCCACGCAACAAGCGAGACCAATACGCATGCGGTCCAACAGGGTCACAGATCAACTCCTGAATCAAGCTTCTTGTTGTACTTGTCTGGATACTTCGGCTCGAGGTGCGTGTAGAACACCCATGAGGTTCTTTTGACAAATTCCGACAATAGTCCGGTTTGAATTTCCCACTCCGATGCCGAGTCACGATCGAGCCCCTCAAGATCCGGGAAGCGTGCCGCAACTTCCCACGCATCTGCATAGGAATCAGTGTCATAGCCATCAGCTTCGAGGACGCCGACGGAAGCTCTGCAAATTCCTTCCCACAGAAATCTGTTCCCGCGTGGGTGAAGGCGGAACTCCTGAATGTCCACGATCACAACGCGGTCCACCCCAAGTTCGGTTGCCATCTCACCGAAAGCCATCGCATTCCACTGGGGCGTCGTGAATTGCCACTGACGAACCTGCATGGGGTGCTTGATTGAAATATTCGGGACATGCTCGCCGAGCCGTGTCGCAAGTCCGCCCGCTACTTGGTCGACGAGATCGGGCTTGAGGTATTGCAGATCTAACGGCGCGTCGACCAAAATGGCAACCGAGTGATGCTCGAGCCCGTCATATCGCGGCAGCACTTCTTTGAGTTTCTGATACTCAAAGTTCTGGGCTGCGCCCGCTGCGCCGATCACACCCGCTTGACTAGCGCCAAGGGCTGCACTAATGGCCGGCAGAAGCGAACCACATCCAGCCGTGACAACCAGCGAAGCCCCGCACAAGATGGCGATGGTAATACGTCTCATCCAACAACTCCCGATTGCAATAACTTGTAACCCCACCCTAGAATCAAGAGTGATAGGCCAACCCAAACTACTATGGGCTTCATCAACCAAACCGCCGCATGCTGCATCTGAGCGCCGGTGCCAGCTGCGTATACGCCGCCGAGCACAATCATCGCCACCAAGATGCTCAGAAGCAGTCCTGCCGGCTGCGTCGTCGCGGCAGCGAAGAAATCTGCCCGCGCGGCATGTGCAAAGGCCGTTGTCATGCCACACGTTGGGCACGGAAGATTCATGCTCGTCTGCCAGCCACACTCAGGCAGGCCAAGAGCTCGATGCGTCCCCACTCCGCTCGCAGCTGGGGAAAGCGTCGCGGCCACAACCAATGGGCTCGCAGCAATCGCAGCGACGATTGCCGCAATCACGCGGCCCTTCCGGGACAGCCTGTCAGTCAGATCTTTGCCCATTTGGAAAAGGTACCCGAGCCGCCCCGCTGCCACAATTCCTCCCCCCTTATGAGGGCCGTGGAACGGGCAGCATGCCATCCTCGTGCAACAAATGGACCTGCCATGGGCCACGCGCTAACTCAGCAGCACGGTGATAGTCATCAACCAGCACATCACACACGATTGGTCGATCTGACTGAATGTTGGACACTGCCGCCACAAGCAGCGGCAAATGACGTTCGGCCCAGTGACGAGCCGACTCAAGACTTGCAACGGCTGATTCAGCCGCGACCAAGTGCACGCCGCCCGTGGCATCGACCGCAAGTCGGACCTCGGGTGGCAACGGCAACGAAATGTCACATGCAGTCAAACCGTCAGGCAAAGCATGTTTGTCCGGCGTCAGAAACGCAACAGGATCGGGAAGTGATGCGGGAGCTGGAGGAATACGAGTGAGCGGAGGAGATGGCACCTCCATCATTGGCTCAGTCGTGTTTGTTGGCCGCTCTGACGGGCGGGCATGCAACGCATCGAGCAACATCGCCGCGCCTTCACTGGGCATCGGCACAGTCGTTCGGGTCTGCGGATCTGATACATCCAGCTTTGGCAGCACACCGATAAGTCGAGGCTCGACTGACAAGTGTGTTCTGAGGGTGTCCGCAAGACGGTTCCAAACATCCTCGGCTTGTGCATGCGGCGAACCAGCAATGATAAGCCCAACGCCGACACCTGCTGAAGCAGTGCCAATCACCTGCTTCGCTAATCGATAGGCGCCAACAACAGCTGCCTGATCTGCGCCGGTGACCAACACCAACTCGTCGGCCACTTCAATCGCCTGCGGGTCGGTGACAACTTCGCTTCCAGCAACAATCCACAAATGCCCGGCAGGCGGACGAGCAACCAAATGCTCAAGCGTCGAAGCATCACAGGGTCCACCGCCGAAACTTGTCGCATGCACTTGGCGATCGTCGACATCAAGTAGCGTGGCTAACTTGGAAGCAGCCATCAGCTCTGCAGCCGCCACACGCCATAAAGCGCCGCGTACTGGCAAATGTCCTTCCAGAAGAATGGCGATTCGATCGCCAGGCAACTCTGTAGAGGCTGGCCCGACGAACAAGTCGGCCAATGCCTCAATCTCCCGCCGCGTGCGGTTCATGCCTGCTCCGCTATGGACTCGACCAGCAGTGTGCTGGTCGTCGATGGCCCCTCCTCGCCACTGGGCGCAGCATCGATGTTAAACGGATCTGGGCCGGGCCGGCCATCGATGACCAACTGGTATCGGTAGGTGCCCGACGGCAGTGGGACGATGGCTTCGAATACAGACTCTGATGCCGCCCACCGCAGCGGCGTAGCGGACGTAGACCATCCGTTGAAGTCGCCGCACACTGCAACAATTTGATCTGGCCGCCCAGGCTGGCGAAAGCGTACACCGTGACTGGTCATGACTGCGCCGTATCCATCATCAGATTCGATGGGTGAGCCCGAGTGAAGTGGGGCCAGCCGATCTGCAGTAGGAGGGACTTCAGAGCGAATTCCCTGAAGGCGTTCCATAATTTCGCCGGCTCTTGAAGACGGCCTAGCAACTGCGGGGATGGAATTCGTTTCGGGCTGGGGCAGTGAATCAAGCCAATCAAGGAGCGAAGCGAAGTCGCGTTCAGCCGACCCGCCGGGTTCAAAGTCGCACACGGGCTGCCCGAGGCTGGCTGCTTCTCGCAGCGACTCGTGTTCACGAATAACCAGTGGAGCAAGACTGGGCTCAAACTCTTGCGTCAACGTCTCAAGGATTTTGGCGGCAAGTTTGGAACCCGGATCATGAATTGTCGGCACGATCCACCGCGGAAGAGTGCGGCCCATCCGGTTGACCAGCGCCTCAATAGTGTCCCATTGCCGGCGGGCGCCCTGCAGCGAGAAGTACCCAGTTTCGACCGGAATCAAAGCCTCGGTCGCGGCCCGGAGAGCAGCAAAGGTCAGTAGCCCAAGGGCTGGGGGGCAATCGATGATGCAGGTATCGAACCGATCTTGGCACCTCGAAAGAAACATGCCCAGCCGCATTTGAACGTCGCCTGAATCTTCGTGGGCCCGCGCTTCCACCGCCGAGAGCATGACGGTACTTGGCAGCACGTGGAATCGATGCCCGATTTCCCAGCATAACTCGGACGGCTCAATCGTTTCAGCCTCGCCACGCATGACGCTCGTCGTACCGCCCTCGATGGCCTCTTCAGGAATCCCTAAGCCAGCTGCACAGTGCGATTGCGGGTCCATATCAACCAATAATGTCGAGGATCCTCGCTTGGCCGAGAGGGCCGCGAGGTTGATTGCAGTTGTGGTCTTGCCACATCCGCCTTTTTGATTCACGATCGCAATAATGCGCACGGGTCGCGTGGTCCGAGGTTAAGGGTCCAATTCTTATCGGGCCTGCTTCGCTTTTTTCTTGAGCCAACTGCGTGAACTAGCTCACAGCGTCTGGAATCACCGCATGCCATGCTGCTTCAATATCAGCAACTTCAACATCAGTGCGTACCACAACGCCGTCTTCGGTCGGAAGTACGAGTCGAAGTCGGCCACCAGCGGCCTTCTTGTCATAGCGCATTGCTTCAAAAAGCGGCGCGATGGGAAGTGATTCACGCGTATGGGCCGGAAGACCCATACGTTGAAGTAGACTTCCAATCGAGCAGATCCGAGCTGTAGAAGCGAGCCCAAGTCGACCACTGCAAGCGGCGGCGGCCTGCATACCGATGGCAACAGCTTCGCCGTGGGTAAGATCTAACGACGCAATAGGCTCGATGGCATGGCCAAAGGTGTGGCCAAAGTTCAGCAGCATGCGTTGGCCGGACTCTCGCTCATCGGCTTCGACCACGAGGCGTTTGACGTTGATTGCCTGCTCAATGATCGTGTCAATAGAGGCAAGGTTTCCGGCGGCGAGATCGGCTGCAGAGGATCGCAAGCACTCCGCTAGGCTTGGATCGCCAATAATTGCGTGCTTGGCACACTCGGCGAGACCGCTTGTGAGTTCGCGTTGTGGCAGGCTTGCAAGCGTATTGGGGTCAACAAGCACCAGTTTCGGCGACCAGAAAGCGCCCGCGAGGTTCTTGCCAAGCACATCGAGGCCAGGAAGGGGGATGTTGATGCCTGTCTTGCCGCCAATTGAGGCGTCCACCATGGCCAAGAGCGTTGTTGGCACTTGTATGAAATCAATGCCTCGCATAAAGGTTGCGGCAGCAAAGCCAGCGATGTCGCCCACAAGCCCACCGCCAACCGAAACGATGGCAGATTCCCGGTCAAGACCCAGTTCCAGGGCTGCATGCCACACTGACTCAACAGCCTCCATTCGTTTCAGGGGCTCTTCGGCTCGAAGTGTGAGGGTGGCGAGCGTCCAGCCATTGCCAGCGAGCGAGGAACTGACTGCAGCTGCGTGCGTGCTTGTGACAGCCTCGTCAGCCACGATGAGCGCCCGGCGGGCATTGGTCACGGGAGCGACGTAGAGATCTGAATGTATAAGACTGCCACGCTCCAGGACAACGTCATATGAGCCTTGTGACGAGGAGATGCTGATCTGAGTAGTCATGCCTCCTCCTCATCGGCCTGCCGAGCTAATTCGGCCAGTGCGTCCACGGGATCGGCTGGGAGCAGTACGGTTTCAAAGGACGGAATCTGCGTTTCTGTCGATGCACGGTTGCGGCGTTGACACCCCGAGCGACCGAGCACGATCATCAGCGTGCATACCACGAGAAAGAGCCCCCCAAGCACCCAGACCAGCCACGTTTGACGTGGGGCTGGCGTGTTGGTGGATGTCCACGCTCCGCTTGTATGGACAACGGGATAGCGTCGCATATGACCATTGGGCCCAGCGAGCACCAGATCGTCACGACGGGTGCCAGTGATGCGAATAAGCGACCCGACCGGTGGCGGCTGTGAATCAGGCGAGGCCTGCACAGCGAGCGGATCGCCTGTTTGAAGGGCGATCCATGTGGTGATGGCGTCTACGCCCCGGTCGATTCGCTCGATCCGACCTTTGGCGGTATACGGATCGCCCACCGGAGGCAGCGTGCTCGCAGCCAGAAGCACGAGGGCAAGTACGCTTGTGGATACGCACGTGACGGGCATTTGCCCTCCCCAGCGCTCGCGGCGCCGAACGACCCCAAGGGGATTCGAACCCCTGTTCCCAGGATGAAAACCTGATGTCCTAGACCTGACTAGACGATGGGGTCTTGTCGCGGGATGATAGCGAATGCACCCGCGGATTGATATGAAGACACAGCCACCCACCATCCTTTGCCCGCTTCGCATGGAAGCCTCCAAGGTCCGCCCCATGGCTGCTCGCCACGGATGGGATGTCATCACCACCGGCATCGGAGCCACTGCTGTTGAGTCGGCCATCACATCAGCACCAGGCACCGGACCGCTCGTCCTCGCTGGCGTCGCTGGAGCATTGCGAGCGGAGTTTCATCCGGGAGGCGCTTACCTGGTCCGTGAGGTCGTGACCAGCACAGGCCTGCTGTATAGCCCCCTGCTTGATGATGGCATTCGGGTGACGGGTGCAGACAAGATCGTCGCAACGCCAGAGGACAAAGCCGCACTTGCAGAGCAAACAGGTGCTCATATCGTCGACATGGAATCACACGCATTTGCGGTCCTGGCCGAATCGACGGGGCGAGATTGGATGATTGTTCGCGGAATTAGCGACGGCGTCGAGCATCACTTGCCACCGGGATGCGACCAGTGGTTTACCTCAAGTGGCTCGATTCGCCCAGTTCGAGCTGCTCTAGATCTCGCGCGGCGACCAGGTGATCTCGTGCATCTCATGGCATTTGCCAAGCGGACCGCGACAGCAATGCGTGCAGTGGCTGCTCTCTTAGATGAGACATTTGGTAAGTAGACTGAGCTCGACTGCCTCCACGCTGCACCACCGCTCGCCCCCGTGTAGCCTGTGCTCAAGATTCAGACAGGAGATCTCTCGTGCTCATCACATCGATTCTCGGCCCCATCGTTGCTCTTCATGGCAGTCTGCTCCCGCCCCCGGCTCCGCACATGAGCATTCGCGGCGCACTGGCACGAGCGACGGGCGAAGATATTGCTAACTCGCCTGGCATCACTCCATGGTCGGACCTTCCACCTTTGGATGGTTCATGGAGATCGTTCGGGCTACAAGAAGGTGATTCACTTGAGTCCGCCGAGACCACACCTGCCTTTGGCGCCGAGGGATCGACCCGATGGAGCGTGACCGGCATGATTGGCGCCGATGTCAAAGATTCCAGCAATCTGGAATACGGATTGGGCTTAGGTGTTCAGTGGTTTCTCGTTGACGACTTCGCCTTTGCCCCAGAAATTCGATTGCTCGGATTCTCCCAAGAGAACGAGAATGCCTTTGGCGGAAGTTTAGATTTGTTATTCCAGTGGCACTTCCTCAACGGCGATGGTTGGTCGCTATACGGAGACTTTGGGTGCGGACTCCTCGGGACCAATCACAACGTGCCAAGCGAAGGCTCACAATTCAACTTTACGCCGCAAGCCGGCTTGGGCGTGACATTCGACGTCGGCCAAGATCGACGCTGGATCGTGGGCGTTCGATGGCACCACATCTCAAACGCATCGCTGTACCAGAACAATCCTGGGCGAGATAGCGTGATGGTGTACACAGGGCTCAGCCTGCCGTTTTAGCAATGCGTCACAACCTACCCTGATACTGGATGCTGGTTCGCTTTCTTTGTGCTTGGCTACTCGGTCCACCGCTTGAAGACCAGTGAAACGTTGTGCCCGCCGAAGCCAAAGGTGTTGTTGATGACTACGTCGACTTGCCGCTCGACGGCCTCGCCTGCAACAAAGTCGAGGTCCATGCCTTCATCAGGATTTTCGAGATTGATTGTGGGAGGCAATACACCCTCTTGCAGCGCCTTGACGCACGCCACCGATTCGATACCGCCAGCCGCGCCAAGGGCATGACCTGTCATCGACTTGGTTGATGACATCGCCAACGACATGGCGTGCTCGCCAAATACACGCTTCACGGCTGCAACTTCAGCGGAGTCGCCAAGTGGCGTCGATGTACCGTGCGAATTGATGTATCCGACATCCTCGATATTGAGTCCGGCGGACGCGAGCGAGAACTCCATTGCTTTCCCCGCACCTGTGCCTTCCGAGTCAGGCGCTGCGATGTGACCTGCATCACCGGTAATTCCAAAGCCGACGAGTTCAGCGTAGATGCGGGCGCCGCGTGCTTTTGCATGCTCGAGATCCTCAAGCACAAGTACCGCAGCACCTTCGGCCAACACAAAGCCGTCGCGATCCCGATCAAACGGCCGCGATGCCGCTTCAGGGTCGTCGTTGCGCGTTGACAATGCCTTCATCGCCCCAAATGCTGCAATACAAAGACTTGATACCGCTGCTTCCGCGCCGCCAGCAAGCATGACATCGACAATGCCACGTTGAATCATCATGAATGCGTCTGCCAAAGCATGTCCGCCCGTTGCGCACGCTGTCGCCACGGCTGTATTGCAGCCACGGAGATTGAGTTTGATCGACACATGGCCGGATGTCGCATTGACCATGAGCTTTGGCACCACGAAGGGACTGAGCCGGTTAGGGCCCTTGTCCAGAAGACGCTCGTAGTGCTCCTCGATCGTCAGAATGCCGCCAATGCCAGAGCCTATAGCAACACCTCGACGATATGGATCGCCCGATGTAAAGTCGATGCCGCTGTCCGTAGCCGCTTCAACAGCCGCGGCCACACCAAGCTGGCATACACGATCGGCTTTCCTCGCCTCGGGCACCGTCATGACAATCGATGGATCGAAGTCTGAAGCTTCGCCTGCAATCGTTGTTGTCCACTCGTCACTTTGCTCGAATGCGGTGATTGTGCTGATGCCGGATCGTCCTGTAGACAGACCATCCCACAATGCAGAAACCCCGACACCAAGATCGGTAACAGCACCCAGCCCCGTTATGACAACACGGCGATCAACTATGGACATATGGCGATTCCGTCAACGATGAGTCAGCGTAATCAGGCCTTGGCGGCGTCGACGATATAGTCGATCGCTTGGCCAACGGTCTGAATCTGCTCAGCCTTGTCGTCGGGGATAGATGTATCGAATTCGTCTTCGAATTCCATCACCAACTCGACTGTATCAAGGCTGTCTGCGTTGAGATCATTGGCGAAACTTGTGTCTCGACTGACCTGATCCTTTTCCACGCCCATCTGTTCGGCCACGATCTCGACAACCTTGGCTTCAACCTCTGCTTCCGTCACGTGAGTCTCTCCTTGCGACAGGGACTAGCCCCTGCCGTAGTAGATCGGATTGTACTGATTTCGCGGGACGCCGGTACACCTCGTGCTCCCAACGACACACTCATTAGCTGAGCATGCCCCCATCTACAGCCAACACATGGCCGGTAATGTAGCTTCCACGATCCGATGCCAAAAAGGCCACTGCATCAGCGATCTCCTCGGGCCTTCCCATACGCCGAAGCGGCAACTGCTTGACTGCCTCCTGGACAAGTTGCTCTGGTAGCGCCTCGGTCATATCAGTTTCGATAAACCCTGGCGCTACAACATTTGCAGTCACACCCTTGCCTCCAAGTTCCTTGCCAATCGATCGTGTCAGACCGATCAAACCTGCCTTGGCAGCTGCATAATTGCACTGCCCGGCGTTGCCCATCAAACCAACAACCGAGCCAATATTGATCATGCGTCCCCACCTCCCACGCATCATCGGCCTCGCGGCAGCTCGGCAGAGCCGGAATACAGCCCGAAGATTCGTTCCGAGTACAAGGTCAAAATCCTCGTCGCTCATTCGCAGAATCAAACCATCGCGCGTAATGCCGGCATTATTAACCAAAATGTCCAAGCGGCCATGCCGCTCAACGACTCCTTCAACCAGCGAATCGACCGCTGCGTCATCGGCAAGATCGCAAGCACAGGCTTCGGCGATACCACCGCCGCTGCCAATTTCCGCCGCAAGTGTTTCAATGGCATCCTTTGAGCGAGCCACCAGCACAATGCTGTGACCATCTGCAGCAAGTCGTAGAGCAATCGCCCTGCCGATGCCTCTACTCGCTCCAGTCACAATCGCAACTCTTGGTCCATCCATCGATCGTGCGGCCGTCATGTGCCACTCCTCAGAGAATTCATCGTCATGTTCAATCTAGAAATTACAGTTGGCACTGACAGGCCGAGACGCCCCCTGTGCTACCGGCCGCTTGGCCCTCCGCCACCGCCACCGCCGCCTGCCATACCCGTTCCGTCTGGCTCTGTAGAGGGCGGTTCAATCAAAGCGGCCGTCTCAATACCCAGATCTTGTTCATGCATTCGCAACAACTCGCTCGCGACGACCGCGTACCAGTCAGCAAACGGATCGGCGCCAAGCTGATCACATAGTCCAGGTGGCGCTGGTGCAGCTTTTAGCACAAATCCATTTGCGTTCTCGTCAACTTCCCACATTTGGCCTTCAATCCGATCATGAAACTCATAGAGCCCCAGAATGGCCGGACGACCCTCATGCGTTGTACCCGCCTGAATTTCGATGCCATCAATCTCAGCCGCAAGAGCCGAAAGTTCTCCAGAAGCCTCCAGCGTCGCCAATTCATGCAGTTCTACCTCACCAAGAAACGGACGAATCTGGTCTGCATTACCCGTAGCAAACCCATTGAAGAAACGCAGAACGGCGACACGCTTCATATCGCTGTTTGGCGCGCGACGCTCATCCATCCAAATTCGATCATCGATGTCGTTCGCGTCCATCAGATCGGCAACCGATGTCGTCGTTGGACCCTGTGGCACAACGGCAACCGGGCGAGGCTTCTCCTTCTGCGGAGGAGGAGGATCGCCCCCACAGCCAACCAAGACAGTTGGCAACAGAATGAGCGACGTCAGGGAATACCACTTACGCAGAAACTGTTTGATCAGGTTGATCATGATTTTTCACCTTTGCGGTTCGATCGATCCGCCGCACGAGACTCTTGAGTACTTTCCCCGGTGCCAATTCAATCCATCCTCCACAGCCCGCTTCAACCATGGCTGCAATCTGATCACTCCACCGTACGGGGCTAGTGACCTGAGCAGCAAGCGTTTCGCGAATGACGTCCGCAGCATCTGAAGGATAGCGCGTGGCGCGGACATTGGTCCACACCTCTGATTGAAGTGGTTCGATTTCAACACAGGCAAGGACTTCCCGCATCGCTGCCGCTGCAGGTTCCATATGAGCTGAGTGAAATGCGCCCGCCACATTCAACGAAGTTGCCCGCCACCCGCGGTCACCGCAGGCCTCAGCCGCGAGATCGCACGCATTGGCGTCGCCACTCAGAACGATTTGGCCAGGTGCATTGAGGTTAGCAGGAACAAGTATGCCGCCGCCAGAAGTGATCTCGGCGCAGAGCGAAGAAGCTTCTTCTTCACTTGCACCCATTACTGCAAGCATGCCTCCGCAACTTGCTTCAGCCGATTCTTGCATGAGCTCGCCACGGCGAGCAACCAATCGCAGTCCATCTTCAAAGCAAAAAGCACCAGCAAGATGCAGCGCGGTGTACTCACCCAGTGACAAGCCGGCAGCCACCGCAGGGCTTGCATCTTGACCATACAGACCATGCCAGCATGCAACAGAACATGTGTAGATAGCCGGCTGACTGATATTGGTTTGATTGAGCACGTCTGCCGGGCCGTCGAAGCAAAGTGCACTGAGCGATTCGCCGAGTGAGTCTCCGAGAACTTCGTCAGCTCGATCAAAGATTGCCTTGGATTCCTTGCTTGCATCATGCCACCCGCGGCCCATGCCGACGGCTTGGGCCCCCTGGCCAGGACACAATGCTGTGACGTCAATCGTAGTGCTCATTCTAGGATGATAATCGGTTCTGGCGAAGAGTTGCATTCGCCGGTGCAATAGTAGTATTCAGCCTACGCAACGTTTGCTTGGCTTCTCCGGCGGTCCGTCAGACACGCCAAACGCTACTCGCCCAGGTCAAACCGCCTCCAAACGCGACGAGCACAATGGCATCGCCCTGCTTGATCTTGCCTGCCTTCCACAACTGATCGAGGCACAGCCCGACTGATCCGGCCGAACTGTTTCCATACTTGTCGATATTGATATAGACCTTCTCTTTGGGCAGCCCCAGTTTGTCCATGGCCGATGCAATGATGCGAACATTGGATTGGTGACACACAAACTGCGCAACATCGTCGACGGTCAAGCCGGTTGCATTCAGCGCGTCTTGAATGACGTCCCGAAACTTTCCGACAGCAAACTTGTAAACCTCGCGACCGTCCATACGCAATGTTCCCATGCGCGAACCAGAGTCTTCAACACCAACCGGCAAGTCACTCTCATCGTCTGGGATGTAGAGCGAAGGCCACATGCGACCGTCTGCATTGAGCGTTTGGTAAAGGCAACCGCGATGAGGATCTTCGTCACGAACAAGCACAGCAGCGCCAGCTACATCACCGAAGAGAATGGCAACACTGCGATCGGAATAGTCGACGGCGGTACTCATCGCGTCGCATCCAATCACGCCAACTGAGCGATAACGCCCACTTCGAATCATTGCCTCGCCAACATTAAGTGCATACACAAATCCGCTGCATGCGGCGAGCAAGTCAAATGCCCCGGCTGGCTCAGCGCCCAGTTCGGCAGCTATTCGGCAGGCCGTTGAGGGGCAGGTCATCTTGGATGTGACTGACGCATGAATGATGAGGTCGAGATCGCTTGCTTGCATATCGGCATCCGCCAATGCGTTTCGAAGCGATTCCGTGGCGAGCAAAAACTGACTTTCGCCCTTGTCGAGATCTAGAATACGTCGTTCACTAATCCCAGTTCGCTGGCGAATCCACTCATCAGACGTATCCATCATTCCAGCGAGATCATCATTCGTCAAACGTTTCTCAGGCACACACGAGCCGCACCCTGCAATCCGAACGCCACTGGGCTCGAATACATCCATCAGGCCTCGACCTCTTGGGTACTCAAAAGCTCTGTGATGCGGGCGTTGACGCCAAGTTCAACGAAACGGCGTGCCGCAGCAACTGCGTTGGTGATGGTGCGGGCTTTGCTGGACCCGTGGCAAATAAGACAACCGCCATTGACACCAATCAGCGGTGCGCCGCCGTATTCGTGATAGTCATACTCGGCATAAAGCTTCTGGACGATAGGCATAAACTGCTCAACAAAGGCTGGGTCATGAGACGCAAGCTCCTGCCTGAGCAATTTGAAGATGCCCTTGCTCAGCCCTTCGGTGAGTTTGATCGTGACATTGCCAGTGACTCCATCTGACACAACGACCTCACAGTCACCATCAAATACGCCTCGCCCTTCAACGTACCCTACGAACTCCACGGAGGGATCATCGCGAAGCAGTTCGCGGGCCCGCTTCATATCGTCGGTGCCTTTTTGTTCTTCACCTCCGACATTCATGAGCCCAACACGCGGATTTTTGATGCCGAGCACGCGACGGGCATAGACGGTGCCCATGACACCATACTGATGAAGATGATGGGGCTTGGGATCGATGTTTGCGCCGACGTCAATGAATGTGACTGGTCCAGCAAATGTCGGCACAACAGCCGCAATGCCTGGTCGGGCGACGCCGGGGAGACGTCGCATATGCATTTGAGCCGCAGCCACAAAGGCGCCAGTGTTGCCCGCGGAAATTGCCATGTCAATACGACTTTCGCCAGCCTTGGGGCCAGCGAATCGTGCCATTTGTACAAGTGCTGACTCTTGCTTGCTTCGTGCAGCCTCTACAGGAGAGTCATCCATTGCAACTTCATCGTGCGTTGGCACGACTTCAATGAGCGCTGCATTGACATCGGAATCCTTGATGCCTGCATCAATGATTTGCTCGTCACCAAAGAGGACCAAACGGTCATCTGGATCAAATGTTGACATCGCAGCCAACGCGCCCTCGAGGATCGGGGCGGGCGCGTTATCGCCACCCATAACATCGACACCAAGTCGCATAGGGTCAGACTGTACCGGACGTCTTCAATGTGAGCCCAGGACGGAGGTATCCACAATCACGGCATGCCGCATGCGGATGCTTCGTCGCGCCGCACGAGGGGCACTCGACGAAGTTCGTCCTCGACAGGGCATGATGGCTCCGCCGCTTTCGCTTGCGAGCCGGGGATGTCCTGAATGCGGGAACGGCCATGGTCGGGGATACTCCTGTGTAGCTGAAAGAGACCCCAGAGGGGGCGCCCAGCGAGCATCGTAGGATATCTGAGGACCTGATAGGTGTCAATCAGAGCAGCGATATGACAGCCAAGGCTGACGGGACTGACGCCCAGCACCAATTGTCTGAGGGAATATTGCCGATTGAATAGCCTGAGGCCCGTCCGACCTGTATTCGTAGGTGGCCAGAATCCGAGGCGGATGCTGTGCAGCGACCCTCGTTGACAGTGTCGCCGAGGGTCGCTGAGGGGTCCAGAATAGAGAAGGGCTCGGCCTACAACAGGTGCAGCCAGTCCTTAAAGAGGAAATCAAATCGCTCAGTCAGCAGCGTGATACGGCCCATGACCGTCAGACCGAAGGCCGCGCCAAAGGTCACCATCAGAACCAGAATGCCGCCTCGGGCCGCCTTGCCAACCATGCCCTTGTGCTCCATCGAGAAGAAGAAGTAGACCAAGCACGCGAGCACGCTCAATAGAATCACAATGGCGGCGACCGAGGGCCAGAACTGGAATTCGTCCGCCGCATTCACCGACCAAAGGGTCGTGATCGTGCCCTTGATCTGCAGCAAGAAGTCGGACTCAAGATGCGCGAGCAGACGGAAGCCTGCGGTTGCACCAATGATGAAGGCCAAGGGCCACCTGGCGATCCAGCCACCGCTTGGAAGCAGACGACAGATCAACATGATCGAGAGGATGAGCGGGATAATATAAATCCACTGCCACGCGTAATCGTCAGCCAAACCGGGAGTCGTCCACTCCCGCACCAGGCCGGGCGACAGATTGACCAACAATTTATCGACGATTCCTGTGTAAAACGAATACACCATCCAATAGGCCGCAGAAGCACCAACGATGATGGCTTCTGCTGTCTTGTAAAACGGATTGTCGCCTATGAGGAATGACATGATCCACAGGGTCATGATGGCCGCAAACCACACACCAATCGTGCGGCTCCAACTCATGATGGCCTCTGCGGGACGATCCGCTTCTAACATGCTCGACGGTAGAACCGTATCGTTCGGCCACGATGAAGTGGCCACTACAGTTCCAGCTGCTTCGGCAGACTTGCCGGCTTCGGTTGCCAGCGAAACCCATTCCGTTGGAGCATCAGCCGTTCCAGCTGTCGCAACATAAGACTGTGTTTCTGGTACGACCCAGACCTGACCTGCATCAAGTATGAAACCCGCCACCACCATGCCCGCGATAATGATCGCAAGCCCGATGACCCAACCGATCAACCCGCCACCACCAGCGGCGGGCACTTGAGTTGTATTTCCAACACTCATCATGCGGCACCTCGATTTCGATCAACAAAGAAGATGACGTTGCCGATCAGAATGAGCAACACCATTAACAGGTGAGCTACATACTGCGGCCCCATCCGCTGCAAAGCGGCCGTACTTGAGAATCGAGCCTTCACAAACTCAGGCTCACCCAACTCGGGATAGTTCTGAATCATGATTTGCTCATATCCGGCCGCGCCCTTAATCGCAGCAAGCAATCCGTTGAGTGGATCAGGGATATATGGATAGAAAAGCGGCGCCTGCACCCCGGTGCAACCGGCAACCATTTGTATACCAACCGGTGTCGCAGCGTATTGAATCCACTGCTTGGTGCCAGGATCACCTGCACTGATATTAATCAGCAAGTCCATCGCCTTAGCTGACTTGATGTTTGCCGTCAGCGGGATGTCATTGAGATCCTGCTTTCGCGAGTCAGTAATAAAGAGCGACTTCCAATCAACGACAACATTCTTGATGACGGCTTCACCGCCAGGCTTGTAGCCAAAGGACATGAAATCGGTCCCGTACTTGAGGTCTGGGTACTCCTCTTTGAGCAGTTTTATTGCGTCCTGAATAAATGGCTCACCAAGCGGCCACAGACACATGAAGTAAATCTTGTGCTTCTTCTCAGCTAAATGCCGCGTGAACGACATCGCCATTGGGAGCAGCTCGCCCTGAGAACCAGGGTCGAAGTCAAACGAGATGAGTACGCGAGAGCCATCCGGAAGATCTTCGATTGCGTCGAAGACATTCTGATCCATCATCGTCACCTGTGAGGGTGGCACAAAGCGAAGCAGAATCGGAATGGCAACAGCCAAACCCATGATGAGGAAAATCAATCGTCGATCGAGGTTACGTAGGTAATTCATTGGTGTCAGTCCGCCGATCCGAGGTAGGAGCGATCAACGCCGAGGATGACCTTCAGCGAGGTGGACACAATGCCCAGTGCAATGCCAATCATGATTGCGCGATTTCCGGCTTTCTGCGGCACGTCCAGAATCACTTGCGTCAAGTTCTCAAGCCGCAATCCATTCAGCAACTGATACCACCACCCGCCAATATATTCCGAGGTTTGCGCCGCAATTGCCTGTTGGTCTGCTGACATGCTTGCATACTCCACGCCATTAATGACAATATCGGAGAGCGGCACACCCGCTTCAACCTGCAGGCCGATTGCGAGCACGAGGTTGCGAGTGGCTTCTGGGAAGCCCGTCACATAGGACTCCAAGTCTGGAAGGAAACTGGTCATCCAAACTCCCGCGTAAACCTGCCCAAGCAATACGACAAATGCAGTTCCCAGCAGCAGCGTCGCTTCAAGGTTCTTGGCGCGAAACGCCCTAAACGCTGCCGATGCAATGTAGAAAGCAAGCATCGCAAACATAGTGGCAGTCAATGGCGTGATGACATACATGAAGATCCACCAGAATGGTGTGCCGTCTTGCACAACCGAGCCGGACCATGCATTCCCAGGTGCAGCCGCGGTTGGAAATGCGCCAATCTTGGCCAAGCCGATCACAAGCGTTACAAAGAAGGCAGCCAGTGTGATGAACGCATAACCCCAGCCTTCATGCTTGCCTGAAATTTTCGACAAGTTCAGAAGTACCAAGTTACCTGCGCCAAGCACCATTGCGGCAGACGCAAGCACGATGAACATGTCCATCGCATCGGCCCCCCACTTCTCCGTGTACGGAATAAAGTAGGTCGCAATCATCAAAACGCCGACGAGCGCCGCGATGAGTAGTGGAATTGTTCGTTTGGCAATCACGAATCACCTCCCTTGCCAAGTGGCTGTTGGGACTGTGACTCCATCGCAGCGTCGATCTCGGCGACCTTGTTTGCATTGGGAACCAAACCATCTGCTCCGAGAATATTGTCCTTGATATACAGTTCAGCGATCCTTGCTCCTCGTGACCCGTTGGTCACAGCAATCGTCGCCAATACACACCCAACGACCAATAAGCCCGCTGCAATAATCTTGCCGATGTCCTGCCCCTTGAGCGAACCCAGTTGTTCAGGATCGTTCGAAAGATAGGCCGACGCCGCAAAAAACTCTTCGCCGATCAATGTGTAGTCACAGGCCGCCACAAAGAATGGCAACTGCGACGGCATTGCCGTACCTGCTATTTGAATCGCACCAATCGAATTGGCTGTTTCAGCGAGGATGAGAGACTCGGCATAGAACGCACCCATATAGAAGCATGCCGCCGGCTCTTCACGCACCATCACACCCTGGACGCCGGCCGTGTAGCCGAACTGATCATCAGTGAGATAGTAGATGTTGTCCTCGTTATACGCGTCGGGCCGACCTTCGCCGAGGTACGCCGATTCAACTGTTTCTCTTGCAGTGGTCATCACCAGCGAACGAGCAGTCGGAACACGAAGTTGAGCGTCGTACTGGGCTGCAGTCTTGGCAACATTGGCCAGCACCGTGATGCCCGCAACGGTTTGAATATCATTGATGTCCAGAATGCCAGGCACAAACAAGACAGGCTTGCCCATCTCCGTTGCACGACCGACTGCTTCAGAAACAGCCTCAAGCCCCGCGATTGGCCTGACCTTGATGATGCCACCACGCTTGGCATACAGGACAAAGCCAATAATCACACCACTGATCGCCAGCATGATGAGAAGGAACCACAACTTGCCTCGATTGAAGTACTCCATGCTCGCCGTCACAGGAAGGTCTGCGACTGCCAGCGGAGAGAATGTATCGCCTGGCCCTGTTGCAGCGACCGCATAGAGATAGGTCATGCCATTCTCAACATTCTCATCGAGGAACTGTGTTCGACCGTATGAGACCGAACCGATTGGCTGCACACCTTGAAAGTCGAAGTTTGCAGAGAAGCTCAGTTCTGACGCATTCGTCGCCATCTCAGCTGTGCTCTCGAGACCACTGCCGGTCTCATCGATCTTGCGATAGATGGCATAGCCCAAGAGCGAACGCCCCGATGACTGATCCAGTTCGACGTCGTCGAGCGATGCATCCCATCGCACCCACACTTGCGTGCCGACGTCGTTTGGCGCATCCTCGGTCTCCACATTGCTCGGTGGCGACAACGTGATGTCGACGGCAAACGCTTGGCTAAGCGAGAGCACCGCCATTGCAAACAGAACAAGCACGGCCTTCATCATGCCGGTCATTCCCATATCAGTTCCACGTTTGCCCGTGGCACGATTGCCATTTCGCCGGAGGGGAACTTCACCTCCAGCACGCGGGCCTTTGATCCAGAACCAAGCACATGAGGTTCAGCTGGAAGTGCGGACACTTCACCGATCATTCCGAACCAAGGGTCTCGAATAACACGCAACGTTCGACCAATTGCAAGTTCGCCGCTCTCGGAATCAGCGTCGCGCTCGCTTGCTGGCACTTCTGAAAGCGGAATAATGACTTCAGGCCGCATCACCCCTGCGCGAATTTGTGTCGCGCCGTTTACCGAGGCCTCATGCCCGTCATGTTCCTTCAACATTGCAAATGTTCGCTCAGCCATGGCGATATCGCCGAAACCTTCGCTCACAATCACTGTGATTCCAAGATTCTCACGACCCGTAATCGCCACTCCAAGGTCGTAGCCGAGAAGACTCTTGAGGTCCTCATCATCGAGACCACCAGAGATGATCGCTGCGGCACCGATTGATTGCGCCTTCTTGATGGCCTCAACTGTAATGCGAGCACCGCCGATGATCACTGCGCCTTTCATGTCGGCTGTAATGAGATCCGGCGTCACTACTTGATCGTTCGAATCACAGGCCACCATGATGGGGCCATGCGTTTCGCCTCCGACACCAAAGATGCCCTGCATGTATGCGATATCGGCTTCAACTTCACAACCCTCATGCTCACTCACAGATACGACTTCACCACCGATATAAGCCCGCACCTGCACAGGCAGCGGGGCACCGCGAATGATGACTTGGCCAGTCACTGGCGACACTGTCTCAACTGTTCCTTCAAAGCGACTGTTCACCGTCGTCTTGAACATGCCGAATATGCCCTTGGTCTGAGCAAGTGGCTCGTCCTTGGCAATTGGTTCGCCTTCCTGCTTGAGCATGCAAGCAACGACATCCTTTGGAGGAAGTGACATCTGATTAGAAAGGTTGACTGGGTTGACATCACCGGGCAGTGCGGTCTCAGCCACGACGTCGTCAGCAGACACACGATCTCCGACAGAAACTCTCACATCACCTGCAATAGGAAGTCGCCGCATGCAGCGATGTTTCTTGTGGCGAGTCACGAGCAAGCCAGGGGTATAGGATTTGGCCATCTGTAGTTCCCAAGACGCCTAGGCGCCTGCAGGCTCCGTGGATTTGTCTTCGTTGTCTTCTTGGTATACGTCGAGTGAGTCGAGCCAACCTTGCACAGTCTTCTGACATGCGGCCCGCTCTTCTGGAAGCGAGAGTGGTCGACCGCGACCATCAAGGATGAGCCCGACGGATCCACCGCGAACTTTCCCTTCAACCTTCTTGCCAGGCCCATTGCCAAGATCAATGCCGCGGGCTGGCGTGACACTGATGGTGGCATGATCGTCCATACCCATATTGATGAGTTTCAACTCGCCACCAGCAATCTCACCCGATTCTGTGCAGTCTCCGCTCAGTTGATACTTGAAGCAGGTCTTGCCAGGTTTGGGGGTTCCCTTCGCGCAGACACAGGTGCCGAGATACACAAGGCAGTCTCGTTCGAATACTTGCTCAGCCGCCTGAGGGTGCACACTTGCGAGCACGCCGAGGTGCGGCATCATGAAAATCGAGTCCTTTGCGAGCATCGTGATGCCCTCGGGCTCGAAGGCGTCAATCAGCAACATCGCCGTCTGGTGCATTCGTGGGGCATGACTGAGCACGCCACCAGATGCAACCAAAAGATCGAGTTTCATATTGTCGACAATCGTCATTCCGCCAGTTTCCTGACTGAATGTGTCGCCAACCGTGCGCTGCTGCTGCACGCCCTTAAGCGTTGTCGCAAACTCCTTGTGTTGCTTGTAAGCAAGTCGCAAGGCCTCGCGCGCTACCGCCTGCTCGAACATCAAGGCTTCCCGCGTTTGGGGAATAGTCGTTGGGCGAATCATTTTGTTCTTGACGTGATTACGAAGTTCACGCTCATCCATGTCGAACGGGACCCAGCGAAGCACATTGGCCATGGTTGCTTCGGCGCAGACATTGGAGATGGAATAACTCATTCCCAAGTTCGCGCTCACCGTTCGATTGAACGTATCGTCGAACACGCTGAACACGTCGGTCGTCGCGCCGCCGATGTCAACGCCAACGACGTTGATTCCCTGCAGGCGGGCAACGGTCTGGAGGATATCCCCAACCGCCCCCGGAGTCGGCATGATCGGTGCGCCGGTCCACTCCATGAGCTGCTCGTAGCCGGGCGCTTGCGCCATGACGTGCTCAAGAAAGATGTCGTGAATCTTGTCGCGAGCTGGGCCAAGGTTCTCCCGCTCTAGTACTGGGCGAAGATTGTCCACGATCTGCAGGTCGAAACCATCTTCATTAAAGACATTCGACACAGCGTCGCGAGCTTCTTTATTGCCTGCGTAAATAATCGGCATCTCATAACTGCTACCGAAGCGCGGCTGTGGCTTTGCCGGTGCAATGAGTTCGGCAATCTGCACAACCTTGTCGGTCGTGCCACCATCGGTTCCGCCGGAGATGAGAATCATGTCGGGACGCAAGTCGCGAATGCGCTGAATCTGATCATGTGGACGACGCCCATCATTTGCGGCGATGACGTCCATGACGATGGAGCCTGCACCGAGTGCTGCACGCTTGGCGCTGGCGGCCGTCATCTCTGCAATCACACCCGCGACCATCATCTGCAAGCCACCGCCTGCTGAAGACGTCGAGATGTAAATGTCGCACCCTTCAGTCTCGGTTGCAGGCGAAATGATGTGGCCGTCATCGTCGACGAGACGCCGACCGGCCAACTCACCAATTTCACTGACGCTGTTGAGTACGCCCGCAGTCACATTTGCGAATGGCTTCTCGACGGTCGTCGGCGCTTCGCCGCGGTGCGTCTGTCGATATTCGCCGTCGACGTACTGGATAAGAATGGCTTTGGTGGTCGTACTCCCGCAATCAGTTGCGAGAATGACCTTGAGTTGGTCAGGATCGATCTGGGACATTGGGTGATCCATCGCCTTCCTCCGCAGTAGCGGGCTGGGCGTCTGAGGCTCCTTCTGGGTCTTCCGTATCGGGGCCAATCTGGCTCCAATGCTCCAAGCGGCGGCAAAGGTACTCGACCGACCCCCGCTGCTCAAGAAATGACGCAAATTCAGCGATCGACGGGCCGTCCAATACGACCGAAACAATTGGCCCAAAGAAGTGCATCACCTGAGCGGCGACGAAGTTGAGCGGGCGGCTCATTTCAAGCACCATGAGCGCCGGCATCACCATCTGCCGCCTTACGACAGCCTTGCAAACTGTGTCAACAAGTTCACGTTGACGGTCATTGGGCTCGGCTGGGCCGGGCTTTTCCACTGCAAAGGCATTCTTGAGTTCGTCTCGCCAACCCATTCAGGCACCCGACCCAGAGGCTGGCATATCTGCTTGTGCTGCAGAGACTTGCGCATTCTCATGATGGCTGCCGGCTGCTCCAGCAGAGGACAAATGACCCGTTTTATCAATCGCGGCTTCGATGAGCGGGATGATTTGATGCCCGCGACCGCCAAATAGTAGGCTGATGCCGCCAGTATCCAAAGCGCCTCCACGGTGACGTGGTGAGACATACCCGCCCTGGTTGTCATGGACGAATCTACGGATCTCCGCCCATCGAAGCGTGCGACTTCGCAGCGGATACCGAACCGCCACACCATGCTCATCCATGGAATATTTGCTTGGAAGAAAAAATCTATTGAGGGTGAAGAAGAGAAACACGATCGCCCCTCCCGCTGCGAGTGGACCAACCAACGGGTCGGCCACGATCACACCGACCAGAACGCCGCAAAACAACACCAATACCACCGCCAAGAGTGCTTTCCAAGGCTGCTCGCGAAGCGGATGAGCTGTCCATTCATATGGTGTTTCGATTGCTGCCATGAGAATCGCAAATAGTACCCGACCCGACGAGCAATTTATCTTCCTTCTAGACAACAACTTACGTGCCATTGCATTTGCAAGGCCTTGTCGCACACCAACATAAATCGCCCGGCGAGTCTCATACCATGCCGCGCTATGCCGATATTTCTCAACGTCGCCCTCCTCATGCTCGCCGCCCTGCTCGCTGGTGCCGCAAGCCTTCATCTCATTCCAAAACTTGGACGACCCGGGCGTGCACTGTCGGAGTGGCTATGTGTCGCGCCAGGACTTGACCTGCTGGTGACCTACTTCACTGCGGCACCGCTGATTGTGGGACCAATCGTTGCAGGCTGGACTGGTCTCGCTGCGGCAGTCATCTCGCAAGTACTCACTGTGATGATCTGGACAACGCTACACGGTCTTGCGCACCCCGCAGCACGCCGCGGACCACGCATCGTCACGCTGCTCAACCGACTTGTCGGAACATGGCGCAACTTTACAGCCGTCTGGGTCACTGCACTGGTTGTTCCCGTGTTCTGGATTGTTCGCGTTGCAGAGTTACTTGTGTACCCGCTTTTAATATGGCTGATTCGCTTCCCCCGCTATCGCCAACGTGATTGGGTACGCGTGTCACGTCACAAGTTCAAGAATCTTGTTGGGCACGACCTCATCTGGTGTCTCTACTGCGACTGGATGACCGGCGTGTGGTCGCTTGGTTCCGAGATGCTTCGCAATGTCGAGTCGTTCTGGTGCCCCATTCGCTTCGACAGCGAGAACAAATGCGACAACTGTCACCACGATTTTCCTGATGTGTTCAAGGGCTGGGTACCCGCAGACGCCAGCATGGAGGACGTCACAGACGTTCTCCAAGAGAAGTATGGCGACGCAAAGGTGAATAGTTGGTTTGGTCATTCCGCACGATTGACAGTGAAGGGCAACGACGTCTAAAGAAAGGTTCCTTGACACTCTGTGCAGTCGCAATACGCCATCACCACCAAAGATGGCATGGCCGGTATATCCGATCCATCTTCAGATCTCGATAGCTCAGACATAGTCGATATCTGAGACGCACTTCTGCTGATCGCCGCATGAGACTGTTGTATCTGTCTGCAACCTGGTCCCATACAATGCTGACGTTATGGACGCATCATCACCCAACGAAGCCGTCATTCTTCTTCACTGCCCAGATCAACCGGGAATCGTAGCGCGGGTCGCGAACTGCCTCGACAAAATTGGCGGCAATATTCTCGATGCTGTGCAGCACACTGACTTCGAGAGCGGAACGTTCTTACAACGGTTGCATGTGTCCTGGCCACAGCATGATTCTGACGAACAGGTCGTACGCGATGCGTTCACCGCTCTCAAACGAGATCTCAATCTCAATTGGCGTCTGCAGTGGTCACACACGCCGCGACGGGTCGCGATCTTTGTCTCACGTGAGGACCACTGCCTGCATGACTTGCTACTGCTACGCCGTGACGGCGATCTGCACTGCAAGATCTCGCTGATCATCTCCAACCACGCTGATCTTGAAGATGTCGCTAAACGCTTCGGTGTGCCCTATCACCATGTGCCAATGGAGTTCCCTGGCGATCCGGACGGCGAAGCAGAACAATTGACGCTTCTCAAAGAACACAATATTGATCTTGTGGTGCTCGCCCGCTACATGCAAGTACTCAGCGCCAGGTTCATCGCCGCGTATGAGTCACGCATCATCAATATCCACCACTCATTTCTTCCCGCCTTTGCAGGAGGGTCGCCCTACCGCCAAGCACACGAAAAGGGCGTGAAACTCATCGGCGCTACCGCACACTTTGCCACCGCTGCACTTGATGATGGGCCCATCATTGAACAAGGTGTCACACGGGTATCGCACCGAGACTCGGTACACGACATGGTGCGAAAGGGTCGTGACATCGAACGCACAGTGCTCGCCCGTGCCGTCCGCTGGTATCTCCAAGACCGCGTCATCGTGCACAAAGGCCGCGCGGTTGTCTTTGAGTGATCGAGATCACTACATGCTGAGAGAGTCGATTCATCCATGACAACCGTGATCCTGCTCACGGTGGCCATCTTTGCCATGGCCATTTTGTACTCGTCGGTCGGCCACGCTGGCGCGTCGGGCTACATCGCTGCGATGGCGATCGTCACCACGATGCCGCAAGAAGATATGAAGGCAGTTGCGCTCACGCTGAACATCTTTGTCGCTGGCGCTGGCAGTTGGCGGTTTATTCGGGCCGGACATTTTGATTGGAAGTTGTTCTGGCCCTTTGCAGTGTGCGCTGTGCCATTTGCATTTATTGGTGGGATGTGGAAACTTCCCGCCATCGTGTTCAATCCGCTCATCGGTGTCGTGTTGTTGTATGCCGCATGTGTACTGGGTCTTCGTGTGCTCAAGGCCAACAATGGCACATCGAGCGAGTCCACCCACGTACGACCTCACCTTGCCACAGCGTTGACCGCAGGGGGCGGGCTAGGCCTACTTGCAGGACTCACTGGAACCGGCGGGGGAATCTTCCTCTCACCGCTCTTGCTGATGCGCAACTGGGCAAGCCCACAGCGAACTGCAGCGATCTCGATTGTATTCGTACTCGTGAATTCTATCGCCGGGCTCGGCGGCGTTATTGCCGACTCACCCTCGCTTCCGGCTTCGCTGCCCATCTACATCATCGGCGCCCTTGCTGGGGGCCTGATTGGATCAAGTCTGGGTGCCAACAAACTTCCTGGCAATAAAATCCGACTGCTGCTCTCTCTGGTGCTCATCATTGCCGCAGTCAAGATGTTTATCACGGCGTTCGCCTCGTAACCAGCGTCATCGATGCGAGCGCGACGCGGTGGAAATCGACCCATCAGCAAACCGCATTGCTTCAATCTCGATCAACCGATCTGTGCCATCGCGATCAGGAACTTGATCGCTGACGATGATCGTCTCGCCGTCACGCTCTACGCGGTACTCCTCGCGCGGGCCTCGGAAGACAGCTGTGTCAGTTCCTGCGCCGCCACAGAGCACATTGTTGCCGTCATTTCCACGCAGGACGTTATCTGCGGCGTTGCCCCGGAGTTTACTCTCACGCGTGCCCGTAAGAGTTGCATCAACGTAGTACTGGGACTTGTGCGTATAGAGATGATCCGGGTCAAAGTACATCAGGAACTCGCCTTGGAATGAAGGATCGATCAACGCTTCATACCCATGCATCATGGGTGGAAGAAAGTCCTCAAGCAATTGCTGGCCACGGGGGTCCTTCTCGAGCAGTTCGCAACGAGTCTTGGCCGTGTAGATGCCCCACATGCCTCCCGGAGCATCGTCGAAGGCGCCCCACAGTCCATAGTACGTATCAAGAACTGATGCGATGTACTCCTGCGCGAGCGAGTCTTCCTCCTCAAGTTCCGCAATCCAATCACCGACACCCGGATCAATGGGAATACCCCATCGCCCATCGGCAATTGCAGCGCGGGCCTCACGATCGAGTGCCCGCTGATACGCAGGCAAGGCGCCTGGAATATATGTGCCGATGCCAGCATCGTGTACCAAATGAAAGATCTCCTCGAAGCCAGCGTCACGGTGTTCCCAATCATTGGTGAGATACCACGTTGATCCATCGACCGGTGTCTCATCACGAAAGAGTGGCTGGGCATCAATATGTGGTTCATGGCCGGGCTGGTGTGATCCTGTTGGCATCATGAGCATGGCTTCGTTATCTGCCATTGCATTGGCAACCGCGGACTTGTCTGCGCCGTAGCGTGTGCCCGGCACATCGGTCAGGAAGAAACGCAGCAAGTTGCGCGCCCGCGCAACCGCAATGTCAGGAACCCCAGCCTGCGCAATGATGCGGATGGGTTTTCCGTTCGGAGCAACTATTTTAGTCTGCTTGGTGAATCCTTCGCGACGAAGACGATGACACGAAGCTGGAATATCTATTAGTCCAAATGCATATGAGCCCAACTCAACTGGCATGTTTGCTTGCGGAGGATCGTCAGTGATGCATCCGTAATGCATTAACTCCACTTCGGTCATCCAGTGAATGTCCTCAGGGCCAGCAGCATCAATGGTGAACCAGTAGAAAGCTTCTGGCACATCCATTTCACGGAAGAATTCGAGGTACATCTCGTGCGCCTCGTGATCACGCGGCAATTGATCACCCGCCTCACCGACACCACCCCAACTGTGGACGCCAAGCTTCCCGCCAGGCGAGACCGAACGCCGCTCGCCCGACATGAACATATCCACCCCACCCGAAGCAATTTCGCCATCTGCTGGCACATGTGTCGCAAAGCCATGTTGTCGAATCATGCGGCATGCCAGAAGACTCGAGTCATCGTCCGTCGAACCTGGAAGGTTCTGCAACACAAGGGTGCGAACCTCTGGATGTTCTATGACTAATTGCATCACTCTTCCGGGGGTCGTCCCGTCAATCGTGCCCTCGACAAATGCAGTGTCGCCCGCGACGTCGAAGCGAAGTGAAGCATCCCACTCGCTCAGTATGGCTATCAACTCGTCGTGCTCAACAAATCCGTCCCTATCTTCATCTGCCTCAGCATGCAGTTCTGGGTCATCGAAAGCCTCCGCTCGCGATATACGTCCGTCGCGGTCAGTGTCGCTTTCACTTCGAATCGCCGCCGCCTCCATTTCTGTGAAGAGTTCACCTTCCAACTGCATGATGCCGTCGAATTCGTTACGGCTGATCTGGTCATCTTCATTGAGATCGCGTTCACTCAACAGGGGCCACATCGATTCGTCGATCTCTGTGGCAACGAGGTATGCGTTGCCGTCAGTATTGAGATCATGCCAGATGTCGTTCAATTCTTGCCGCTGAGAGGCTGGTGCCATCAACGCCGACCGCACCAAGTCATCCACTAACACCACGTCGCTTTCGAACGCTTCCTGCGTGCGCAGAATTGCATCCGCGGCTTCAAAGGGTTCCAGTACACCATCTAGATTCATATCCAACAACTGCAAGGAAGGCATATGGGAGCCGTGCAAAAGTTCAGCAAGACGACGCACACCCGATCGCAAAGCGTCTTCGGCAGCCGTTGAATTGGCTAAGAAACTTCCGAACCCATGAATCATGCCGCCCGCAACCAGTAAGTCGACAGGTACGCCCGCATCGATCAGACGGACTGCATACTGCACAGCCTCGTCTCGCAGCGGATCGCACTGAGCGGGCATGATGATGGAGGCAGGCAGCCCCACAAACGATTCGCCGCGCAGTGGCGAGAGACGCGGATCGCCCCATTGCGATCGATCCGGCGCGTAGACATCGTAGAACCACTCCATAGATTTCGTTTCAAGGAAATAGCCAGTCGCATAGGTGCGCATAGACTCGGTGTCGGCCAGTGCATCAAGCGCCGGATAGAGCAGGAACTGAGCTGCAATGGAGGGGCCCCCCTCAGTTGCGGCAGCAGATACCACCGCCGCTAGATTCCCCCCCGCACTGGCGCCTGCGACTGCAAGTCGATCAGTTTCAGTGTTCAGTTCTTCGGAGTTTGACGCAGCCCATCGCACGCTGTCGATGCAGTCGATCACCGCAGCAGGAAAGCGGTGCTGGGGCGCCCTGCGGTACTCCACACTGAGAACCGCAACGCCAGCCTCCGCAGAAATGAACCGGCAGAGCATGTCTGTGCTCTCGAGCGATCCCCAGGTCCAGCCTCCTCCATGAAACCACACCACCAGCGGCAGATGCATTTCAGGATCCGGGTGATACAAGCGGCAGGGAATATCAGCCTGTGATCCCTTGATCATCAGATCTCGCACTTCGGAAAGAACCACCTCACCTGGCAGGGATACGAACGAGTCGATGGCTTTCTGAGCTTCCAATGGATCCATCTCAAAGATCGCATCAAATGCTTCCCACTTGGAATCCTGCAGAATCTTCTGCATCTCAGGGTGGGGCTGGATGCTGCAGCAAAGGGCGGCGACGGTGGCGATCATCATGGCAATGCTCCAATCGGTCCCGCACCATACTGCAGAGATGTCAGTGGATGACATCTCCAAGCCAAGGAGATCGTAGGCTACGCACCATGCTCGCCAACCGTCTTGCAAACCGCATGCGTCATCTTGCCAAATGGGGTCGCCGCCGTGACATTTCGTGCTTTCGATTGTACGAGCGGGACATTCCTGACTACCCGGCCATTATTGATTGGTATGCGGATGCCGATGGGGATGATCCGACCAAAGACGGCGACGCCGTGGCGTGGCTCTTCCACCGCACCAAGGACGACACCGACGAAGAAGCACAGGCCTACCAACGCCTCGCCGAGTCGGAAATCTTGTCGGGCCTTGGTATTCAGCCGTCACGACTGCATATCAAACGTCGTGGACGGCAACGCGCAGCATCCGGCGGCCGCGAGCAGTACGAACGAGTCGGCACCGCGGCGATAACCAAGGTCATCAAAGAGTTCGATCTGCAATTCGAGATCAATCTCTCGGACTACCTCGATGTCGGGCTCTTTCTTGACCACCGCTCACTGCGGCAGATGTTGCGAGAACGAAGTCAGGGCAAACGTGTGCTGAATCTCTTTGCCTACACGGGCGCCTTCAGTGTTGCGGCGAGGGCTGGCGGCGCTAGCGCAACAACGACGGTCGATCTGTCGGCCACTTACCTCGATTGGTATGCACGGAATCTTGCGAATAATGGATATGCGCTCGATGAACACCATCGCTCGCTGCAAGCCGACTGCTTACAGTGGATCGATCAACATCCGGCCGAGCAGGATCGCTACGACATCGTCATCCTCGACCCACCGACATTTTCGAACTCAAAGCGAATGGCTGCAGACTCGTTCAGTATCGAACGCGACTACGCAGGCCTGCTCAAAGCCGCTGCACGCTTTGTCGCTCCGGGTGGCGAGTTGTTCTTCTCGACCAATGCCCGGCGATTCACTCTTGACCCCACTGCCGTGCCAGGTGGCTTCGGCTGCCGCGACATCTCCAATCGAACTGTGCCCGAAGACTTTCGCAACCGCACGATCCACCGTTGCTGGCGACTTGCGGAAGGCTGGACGCAACGCACCCCCGCCCAATAATGGACGGGGGCGCGTGATGTAGTGCAATTGATGTTCGGATGCTCAGGGGCAGACCGAACCAAATTCACTCAGGACAATCAGCAGGTCGTTGATATCAATCACGCCATCTTCAAAGACATCCGCAGGACAGTCTGCGGAGCAACCGGCATCAGCACAAGAGATTCCGTCGCCGGCGTAAGACCCTTCTGCTGCGAAGCAGTATTCAAATGTACTCATAACGCACCCACCACCGGTGGCACAGTCGCCAATAGCCTCCTGATTGACTATCAGGACAATCTCACCAACGGCGATAAGACCATGCTTGGCGACGTCGTTGTAGCGAGTAGCCACACACCTGATGTCACCTGCCCCACCGTACAGGTGCTCGATGTGGACTGCATCGGTGTCCTATCACCATGGGACTTCGACCTGACGATCGGTGTGAGCAATATGGACCCAACCACGTCCATCACCAGCGTCACGATGACCTCGCCGACTGGCACCACGCTGACCCCTGATCATGTCACGATGTCATTGCCGCCACTGCACTCATGGTCATTTGACACAGTGCTCGAAGGTGCCGCACAGGGCTCCACCGTGTGTATCGACTTAGATGTTGCGTTCAGCAATGGCGACATCTGCACTGAAACAATCTGCATCGATCTTCCCAACTGCATCATCGTGCTCCCCGGCGATCTGGATGCCAATGGACTCGTGGACATTGACGATCTGATAGGAGTCATCAACCGCTGGGCTGACGTCTGCGACGACGCCAATGCCAACTGTGATGGTGCAGATGTAAATGAAAACGGCGAGGTTGATATGGCGGATCTGCTGATCGTCATCAGTAACTGGTCACTGTGAATCAACCTGCTAGTTGTACAACCGCCGCGTGGAGACTTCCAAATCTCCACGCGGCGTTGTCTTTTATGGTTGCCACGCGTCGACCACCATGGGCACGACCATCTCCAACACTTCGATGCGATCAATCTCCACCCCCGCCTCATGCAGACTGATGGCTTGCCCTTGGAGTTCCGCCGGCCAGTCGATAGGCCCGACATTGATGCCAACGCCAATGACCGCGATGCCATCAGATTGCTCAATCAGCACGCCCGCGAGTTTCCGCCCATCCAGAAGCACATCATTGGGCGCTTTGACACGCAACCGACGCGGCAATACATCGCCCAGCGCTACGGCAATCCCCGAGGCAACCGCGCGAGACCGTTCAGGCTGCGTCGTCGCAGGCAACACCACACTGAATGCGAGGCCGGCCTCGCCAGTATCAATCCACTGATTGCCGCGCTGGCCACGCCCTGCCGTTTGACGACCAGCCACAACGACGCTGCCAAGACCCATTGCATTGGCCGCATCTTGGGTGGATCCACAAGTAGCCATGACCCTGCCGTGTACCAGCGGCGTACCGATGCGTTCAATCAGCGTCTCCAGCCGATCCGGCCAATGCCTGATGGAGTCTAGATCACTCACGTGTCCAGTCCAATGTCCAGCATCGCTGCGGCTCGTGTCAATGCGCCCACAGCAATACGGTCCACGCCCGTCTCTGCAACACCACGCACAGCATCAAGTGTGATCCCGCCAGATGCCTCCAGTTTGATCTGTGGCGCACCGCTGTCCCGTCTCTGCACTGCCTCGCGCATCACCTCAAGCGACATGTTGTCGAGCAGAATAATGTCGACCCCGGAAGTGTTGAACACCACATCTAACTGCTCAAGTGTGTCCACTTCAACCTCAACGAAACATAGATCGCGATCCGCACGCGCATGAGCAATGGCCTCTTCGAGACGTCCTTGCATCGCTGCCAATGAAAGCCCAGCAAAGTGGTTGTCCTTGAAGAGTGCTGCATCATGCAGACCCATTCGATGTGAAGTCCCCCCGCCACATACGACGGCATATTTATCCCACACCCGCAAACCGGGCATAGTCTTCCGTGTATCTGTGATTACCGCGTTGGTCCCTGCGATGGCATCGACAAACTCGCGGGTGCAACTCGCAACGCCAGCCAATCGGCCAAGCATATTCAGGATCGTCCGCTCGCAGCCAAGTATCCGGGCGAGGTTGCCCGAGAGTGTGGCAAGCACATCGCCCTCGACTGCACATGCCCCGTCTTCCAACACAGCATCAAGGGACAACCCATATACGCCTGCGAGCAAGCCACGAGCGAGTGGTTCAAGCCCGCACAGGACCAACGACTCTCGGGCAACAAGACGTAAGGTTCTCTCTTCATCAGCACGGCACACCACCTGGCTTGTGATGTCGCCTTTATTGAGGCCATCCTCGGCCATCCAGCGATGAAGGTCTTCGACGATCAGTTCAGTTGGCAACAACGTGGACCTCTGCATCATCGGAGTATAGAAGCCGCCGGCACCGGGCTGACGGAGCAGCGAGTACGCTGCCTTGATGACTGCCGAACCGACCATCTTCGGACGCATCCTCGACGGCGAGATCCCATGCCACCGTGTCTACGAGGACGAACATGTACTGGCATTTCTCGATGTGGGGCCGCTCAGCCTCGGGCACGTACTGGTGATCCCGAAGGAACGGGTCGCCTTTCTGCACGAGCTCTCTGATGAGGCCGGCGCGGCGATTGGACGTGTACTGCCTCGCATTACCCGCGCGGTGATGGATGTAACCGGATGCGCCGATTACAACGTGCTTCAGAACAATGGCGCGGCAGCAAATCAGGCCGTCTTCCATGTGCACTTCCACATCATTCCAAAATACGCTGACGGCAGTGGTCTGAACATCGAGTGGAAGGCTGGCAACTTGATACAGGGCGAGTCGCTTGCTGGTGCCATTGCCGACGCGGTCGACACCGACAATTGAACTGCGACTTGACGGCCCTACTTCTTACGCCTGATCACCGCCTGCGCTGCGGCGAGTCGTGCGGTGGGCACTCGGAATGGTGAGCAGCTCACGTAGTCCAGTCCACAACTTTCGAAGAAGTCGATGCTCGCTGGGTCGCCGCCGTGCTCACCGCACACGCCAAGCTTGAGTTTGGGCTTGGTGATGCGGCCCTTTCTGCAGCCTGTATCAACCAGTGCTCCGACGCCATCGACGTCGATCGACTGGAAGGGATCCTTTGCAAGAATGCCACGGTGCAGATAGTCGGGCAGGAAGCCATTGATGTCATCACGGCTATAGCCAAAGGTGAGTTGAGTGAGATCATTCGTGCCGAAACTGAAGAAGTCGGCCACCTCGGCAACCTCATCCGCCGTCACAGCAGCACGAGGAATCTCGATCATGGTGCCGACCGGAATATCAAGTTTGCCGGTGTACTTCTTGGCCTTCTTCACCTCGGCAATGGTCGCAAGCGTTTCTTCTCGCAGCAACGCCAGTTCGGCCTTCGTGCCAACAAGCGGAATCATGATCTCTGGTCTCGCGTCGATCTTCTTTTTCTTGCACGCAATCATTGCTTCGACAATCGCTCTTACCTGCATTTTGAGAATCTCGGGGTATGTCACTGCGAGCCGACATCCACGATGACCGAGCATTGGATTTGATTCATGCAGTGCTGACACCAATCGCCGTACTTCATTGGGCTTCACGCCAATTGCCACAGCAACTTCCTTGACAGACTTCTCCTCGCTAGGCAGGAACTCATGCAGCGGCGGATCAAGTAGTCGCACGGTGACAGGCAAACCCTTCATCGCCGTAAAGATGCCGACGAAATCTTTCCGTTGATACGGAAGCATTTTCAGCAGTGCCTTCTCGCGATCCTTCCTGCTCGTCGCAAGAATCATTCGACGCATATTGGTAATACGGTCGGTGTCAAAGAACATGTGCTCAGTCCGGGTGAGGCCGATGCCCTCGGCGCCGAAACTGCGGGCACGCCGAGAATCCTCTGGACTGTCAGCATTGGTTCGCACACCCATACGACGCTTCGCGTCGGCCCACTTCATCAAGATGTTGAAGTGCTTGGACATCTTGGGAGTCGACCCCTGAATCTCACCATCCATCACTTCGCCAGTGGAGCCGTCGAGCGACAACTTATCATTAGGCCCCCAACTCTTCTTGCCGATGCGAATCTTTCGGCCCTTCTCATCAATCTCAAGTTGGTGGGCGCCGGCCACGCAACACTTACCCCAGCCTCGAGCCACAACAGCCGCATGTGATGTCATGCCACCGGTGCTGGTGAGAATGCCCACGGCATGGTGCATGCCCTCGACATCTTCGGGCGACGTCTCTCGTCGAACAAGCAAAACGTCTTCGCCAGCCTGCGTGCGCTGCGTCGCCTCTTCGGCACTAAAGGCAAGTTTGCCAGTAGACGCTCCGGGCGATGCAGGCAAACCGCAAACGATGACATTGGCACCCGCCTTGTCCTTGGAGGAGTAACTCGGCAGAAGTAGGTTGACCAGATCCGCCGCATTCACTCGCAAGAGTGCGTCATCACGACTGATCAGCCGCTCTTCAACCATCTCTACAGCAATGCGTACCGCCGCAGCAGCTGTTCGCTTGCCACTTCGTGTTTGCAGCATCCAAAGATGCCCGCGCTCGATCGTGAACTCAATATCTTGCACATCGCGGTAATGGCTTTCAAGCTTCTTGCGGACCTTCATTAACTGCTCAAAGACAGGCTTGTTCCAGCGACGCATTTCGCGAATTGGAGGTGCCGTACGAATACCAGCCACAACATCTTCGCCCTGGGCATTAATGAGGAATTCACCATAGAACTCATTCTTGCCCGTCGAAGGATCGCGCGTAAACGCAACGCCAGTACCAGAGTCTTCACCCATATTTCCAAACACCATCGTCTGCACGTTGACGGCGGTTCCATCGAGACCAGTGATGTCATTGATCTGCCGATAGGAAATAGCCTTGCCCGAAGACCACGAACCGAATACTGCTTCGATCGAATGCTGGAGTTGCTTGTAGGGGTCCTGCGGAAAGTCCATCTTGGCGAACTTCTTGAAGACTTTCTTGTACCGAACACACAGATCTTCAAGACCACTCGCCGGAACATCGGTGTCTTCCTTGACGCGGCACTTCTTCTTGACCGCACTGAACTCGGCCTCGAAATGGTGATGATCAATCTCAAACACCACACTCCCAAACATATTGATAAGGCGTCGATATGCGTCGAATGCAAATCGTCTGTTACCCGTGAGCGTTGCGAGCCCCTCGACCGACTTATCATTGAGACCAAGATTGAGAACAGTCTCCATCATGCCAGGCATGGACACGGCTGCGCCACTACGTACGCTGACAAGCAGTGGATCACTTGTTGAGCCGAACTTCTTGCCTGTCTCTCGCTCGAGCCTGCCAACAGCCACCTTGACCTGACCCATCAATGCATCAGGCAGGCGGTTTCCCCGGCTGTTATAGGCGGCGCACGTCGTAGTGGTAATTGTGAATCCTGGAGGCACTGGCAAACCGATCGAGGTCATTTCAGCCAGATTGGCCCCCTTGCCTCCGAGCAGCGTCTTCATCGTCGCGTTGCCATCGGTCTTGGTGCGGCCGAATGCGTAAATCATCTGCTTTGCGCTACGCCGAGGAGCCTTCTTCTTGGTCGAGGGCTTCGATCGCGTGGAGCGGCGGGGCTTGGTGGCGGGCATATAAAGGTCCCTTTTAGCTAAAAACGAGTGGTAGTCCGAGAGATAGGCAGTGTACCCAGCTCAGTTTGACTGCATGCGGCTTCTATCATGATCAGATGCGATTTCGTCCGTGCCCAGAACTTGATGCGTACACACCGCTTGATGTGCTAACGCGGTGGCCTGGCAAACAGCCACTCGCCATGCTGCACTCACACGCCGAATCGGCTGGACGATGGACCGTCATGGCATCGCCAACAGGATGCATTGACGCAAGTGAACAAGCTGGAACTTGGTTCGGCCCCCCCAACCCCACGCTCGAAGATGCTGCATCACGCGGCGTGCTGCACGCGCTGGCCGCGATTGAACATCAAGCTGCTGCAGTCAAAACCGACCCAAGCCACCCACCTTTCGCAGGCTGGATCATGTGCCTGCACTACGAACTCGGGCACGCACTTGAGCCAGCATCAGGGCTGCGTGAACCTCGCGCAGATACGGTCGCCCACTTCCTTTGGTGCACCGATGGCTGGGTCCACGACGGGCAGACCAACCAATGGTGGGCTATGGGCGATCCACCTGCACTGGGCGATCCTCGCGATGCGTTCCTTCAAAGAACCGGGCCCACTATCAGCAGCCCAACTGCGATCGATTGGCCGCAAAAGGTGGCCCGCGCCATTGAGTACATCCACGCTGGCGACATCTTTCAAGTCAATATGAGCCGGCAACTTCAGCTGCCCGTGTCAGGCAATCCGCGCGGATTCGCCCGTGCAGCGCTCAACGAACCACAATCGAGCTTTGGAGCCTGCCTTGAACTTCCTGGACGCGACTGCACGATTGTCAGCCTGAGCCCTGAACTCTTCTTGCATGCAGACGCATCCGGGCTGATCACAACGCGTCCCATCAAAGGAACGCTTCCCGCTGATCAGCCTGCCGAGTCATTGCGGAATAGCGATAAGGACGCCGCAGAGCTCCACATGATTGTCGATCTCATGCGAAATGACCTCGGCCGCGTATGCAAGCCGGGCTCTGTGCATGTGACATGTCCAAGGCGAATCGAGTCACACCAGACCGTGCATCACGGCGTTGCTGAAGTACAGGGACAACTCTGCGATGGAACAAGTTTGGCCGATGTACTCAAGGCGACATTTCCCGCCGGCTCGATCACAGGCGCACCCAAGATTCGAGCGATGCAGATTGCAAATGAACTGGAATCGATGCCACGCGGGCCCTACTGCGGAGCGATTGGCATGCTTGGTCCACGCGGCCAGGTAAGCCTATCCGTTGCCATCCGCACCGCCATCATTGCTGATGGTGTGCTGGAATATGCCGTCGGGTGCGGCGTTGTCGCCGACTCGGACCCGCTGGCCGAACTGGCAGAATCAGAAGCAAAGGCAGCAGTGCTTTGGACTGCGATAGAAAATGCTAGCCCGCCTGGCGGAGTCCCATCTGCCGCCGCTGCAAGCCCGCAATTGCACGCATGATCTGACAAGCCACGACATCATGATGCGAAGGATTTGCACTGAAGTCAAAGCACATTCCGCAGTACAAGGACTTGTCGGCACGAAGATGCCGGTGCGCCACTCTTGCGACAGCGCGAATGGGTGTCTGTACCGAGGGCGGCAGTTCAAAGCGAAGCCACCATGTAGCGTGCCTGCCAATGGTGGCTGCGTCATCAACACCCACGGCCAAACCAAGTCCACCACCACCGAGGTTGACAATACGCCCACAATGTTCGGGGCCGAGCACAGGATGCAAATCCTCATCAAGTGGTACTGGCCCACTGGATGGAAGCGTTCCATCAAGTTCATGCTGAAAGTCCACCGCCGCCAAACGCTCGGCCGCCACGACGGAACCCGGTTCAATCAACGGCCACATACGAACATCTGGAAGATGCAGATCAGCGGTGTCGATCCGGTAGTCCCGTCGCCGCTGGCATCGTTCGACACTTCGTGGCGCGGATAATTTTAATGTTGGCTGGTTGCGACCACAGTACGCAAGGCAGGCCGTGTGAAACATCCAGCGGTTCTGACCAATCGCCATGATGGCGACGAGTTCAAGCCCCTCGGAAAACTCGACAGGTCTTCCGAGTGACACCGGAGTCTCGACTTCAATCGTGTCGCCGTCGATACCAAGCACCCGAGCGCGAAAGAGAAGATCGCCCCGAAGCCCATCACCGCCACCAGGCGGACGAACGGCGAGTTCGATCGAACCACGGCGGTCACGAATCTGTTGCAGACAATGCCGCCATCCGGCGGTACGAGAGCGTTGTGCAGGCATAGGTTGCTCATTCCCTCCAATATAGAGTCAGGCAAATAGTTCCTGAATGGAGCGAATCGGCGTCATTGGAGGGCAAGTGAAGCCAATTTCTCGCTCGTTAGCTGCCCGTTGGTCGCACAGGCGGTGCAGCCCGCAGGACCAGCACGCCCCCATCGGCCTGGCGGCACGGGGGCTGAAAACCAGCAGCAATCACAGCCAGTCGGAGCGAACCCGCCGTCCACAACCGCATACGACGATCTCGCTCATTTGGGTGCCACGACTCAATGTCAATGGCTTCCCCATCACGGATGGCAAAAACAGCGTCGTCAGCCGCCCAAACGAGCTGACGATTCGTTTCTTCATCAAGCCCAGCACACCAACGGCCCTCGGCGAGTTCTGGCCACAGGTCATCTGCAAGATCGTCAATGACAACGACACCGTTTTCAGTTAAGAGCTGCCGCCACCGCACAAGCGACGCAACGGCTTCCTCAACATCCCAGAGAAGCGAGAAGGTATTTCCGAGACACAAGACATAGTCGTAGTAACCATCCAACTGCGGATCTCGCAAGTCGCCCTCAATCATGGTTGCATTCGGCGCACGCTCGCGACACCGGCGAATGGCTTCGCCATCGTTGTCAAGTGCAACATAGGACTCTGCAATCGGCGCGAGTACAGACGCTACTCTGCCGTCACCGCAACCCAGATCCAGCACATCATGACCACAACACGCTGAAATTAACCACTCACACTGCAATGCGCTACGCTCTGCATCATGGGGCATTGCCGCATCACCACGATCAAGATCGCTCATCACCGCTTCTCCAGCACAGACCGAATCTTGGCAAGATCTGCCCGAGTCTCTTGCTCACACTTTGCATCGACTCCTTGCCCTCCGTATCGGATGGCGTAGAAAGTCTTCACGACACGCAGTGCAGGGGCAACGAGATCAGGCCGTGACTGTTCAATACTCTGGCACCAGGTGAATGGTGCCATGTGGTCGGGTTTGACGAAGCCCGCTTTCTTGAGCAAGACCAAGAGGTCGCGGTAAGCCGCAACAGCTGGCGCAGATCGTGCCACGTCAGCACGATTACTCAAACCCAAGCGACGACGAAAGCGGCGACGACGCACTAAAGACCGCCACAACACGATGCCAGTCGAGCCAAGTAGCACAATGGCGGCCATGGTGTAGATCGTGCCCATCCGACCAAAGCCGAATGCGACATCGAGTTGACGAATGCGAGCTTCGCCCCAAGCCTGAACCTTGGAGACTACACCCATAGCTGGGGGCAGAACATCCTCGGCCAACTCATTCTGACGTTCCACATCGAAACCAAGAATATTCAAACGCCACCACGCCTCGACTCGGTAGTACAGACCGGTCAGCGACGCGAGCAATCCTTCTTCAGCCCCTCCAGCCTCTGCTCGGCGGGCAACTGTTGGATCAAACCTCGCCCACCTAAACTCGTCGACCCGTACTTCTGCCCAAGCATGTGCATCACGGTCCATGATGATGTACTGGTTCCCGCCCGGCTCTTGTTGCTGCACAAGGAATCCCGCAACAATGCGTGCTTCTAATCCAAGTGACTGAGACATGGAAACAAAGGCCGCTGCGTAATACTCACAGTGCCCAACCGGCTCAGCCAACAAGAATCGCTCAACCGGATCCATATCCCGTACGTCGGCACTACGACCGATTCGGCTGAGGTCAAGTGTGTAGAGAAATCGCGACGATTGCAGGTAGGCCTCCAGTGCCTGCGCCGCAGACACGCGCCACTCAACAGCCTCTTGAAGATCAGATGGTGATTGAATCGGAAGGCCACGGTCACGCATGACCTGCCGAGCCACTTCAATGGCGGCCGCCGGCACAATGCCCGGTGACCTCGCCGCTCCACCGGCAGTTGGAGGACCTGCTGTATCGAGAATCTGCACAACACCGATCGGACCCCCAGCGAGCTCAACGATCCCACGATCAGGAAAGACCGTGATATTCATCAACTCTGACGACCGCATTGAAACACTGCCGCCAGGCACTGGAAGGTATTTCAACTCTTCACTCAGGTCGATGCGAAGTCGTCTTGTCGGCTTGGCATCGCTGAAACCAATGGGCGTCCAAGTTCCTCGCACCACCGTCTCTTGAATAGAAAGATCGTATGGCGTCGGTTGCCACCGACCATCACCCATGTACACCGACGAGGTTGCTGTCCGAAGATAGAGGCGCGGCGGAGGAACGGCATCGATCTCGAGCATCTCAATATGTACGGTGCCGACCGTGCCTGATGTCTCGACCAAGCGTGTGCCAGAAAGGAGCGTCACATCACTATTGAGACCGCCGCCAGTTTTCGCAATTCTCGCTGCAGCAGCGGTAGCGAGTTGCGGACTCACGCCTCGTGGAAACAGTAAGAAAATAGCACTTGTTGCGAGTACAACAGTTACCACCAGAATGAGCACCGCATTCCGAAGATGCCGCCGCACGTGGGCGCCAATGGTCGGGTCGTCCCGAGCACCCGCATCCGCAACCTCCAAGCCGCTGAATTCCGCCCCATGATGCAAATGGAACAGCATGATGACAATAGTTCCCAACAATGCCCACACCACGAAGAGCACGCCGAAGAGCAGATCAAAGGCATCCATTGTCGCTAAGACCATCAGCAGCACAGACAAAATAAGCCGCTCGGCCTCAATCTCAAGCGTTCGGCGTTCGTAGAGTTTGATGACCAGCATCCACACCGCAAAAATGGCGATGCCTCGCATGGCGTCTTCGGGCGTTGGGTTAAAGAAAATCCACGTGCCGATGCCAATGACGATGATCATCGTTAAGAACAGTGAGTGACCCCGCGTAATGTGCTTTGCCCGAGGCCCTTCAGCGAACACTCTGCTCGCCACCGCCGCACCACCTGCAAACAAGAGCATGATGATGGCATCCTGCGCGAGACATGTAGCCAGAATGGACACCAACGCAAAGGCATAACTGAGCGAAGAGAAGTGCCGAAGCAGCGTCATGACGTTGCGCCCATATCGGAGCTCACACATAAGTGTTCGAGCTGACCTGCCGTCAGATACAACGCTTCTGGAAACCCCTGCAACGGCCGTACACGGTCAGGCTGGATAACAATCGCACCTGATCGATCAGCGCGATCCCACTCACTCCAGTTGCTTCGAGTTTCATCAAGATTAAGGTCTGCCAGCCGGGTCAAGAGGCGATGAACATGCCAAGCGCTACCTCGAATTGGCGTTGCTTCCAACTGCAATCCTGGAACAAGCAACCCCACTTCACAGTCACTCTGGTGAAGTTGCTGTAACACCGATGCCGCCAACTCAATCGCTCGTTCCTCTTCGGCTCGCGGATCAACGTCACCACGAACAAGTAGTTCGCTCGTGGCGCAGCGAAGATCGAGTACGACGCGGATGCGAGTCGGGCTGGGCGCTGCGCGATCAAGGCAAACAAGCTCATCACGGTGCGCGGTAATCTTCCATGCAATATCGCGAAGCGAATCTCGCCCATCTGCGGGCCGCGTCCCGTACCACTCGCGACCATTGCCACGACGACGTCCACTCCGTGGACCATCCAAGCGATCTGCTCCACTTGCTCGCAGCACGCCGGAGCGAAGCTGATGCCTTCTTGGGTAGATGATGATGTCGCGCGGATCATGTGTGCGACGACGTCTCCTCAGCAGTCCGAACGGAAAGGAAGTGCTCGCTTCGATCGTGTCCAACTGCAATCGCCCTCGCCGCAAAGCTGTCACGCGAGCATCCCCATGCACCTGCTCTCCAGCCCCAACGTGCATAATCCAAGCAGGCCGATCGACCCGCACATGGTCTGCTGGCATGTCGTCCACAACATAAAGCCCAAAGACTGGTAGCCACCGAGTCCGTCGCTTGACCTGATAGCGAATGCGAAGCTGCTCCCCTACTTCGCCCCATTCCGGAACGATGCGCCGAATCGACAAACGTCTAATGCTGAGCCACGACACAATGACACTCAAGACGCCCATTGCGAGCACTGCAGCCAACATGATGACCAGTAGATTGTTGCCTTTGAAGATTGCTGTTGGACCAATCAGCCCAACAGCAAGCAAGTACGCCAACGCCGGTTTGACCCGAATAGGAGCTTGGGCTGGCACATCGTCAGCTTCGGTCGACGGGCTAAAAAGAACTTCTGGCGCGACAGTCATGCGTCGCTTGGAGTCACCGGCTCAGTGCTCGTAGCCTCAACAGGCTCGGTCTCTTTGGATTCACCATCTTCCGCACTTGCAGCGGCCTCGGTCGTTTCGGATTCGCCATCGTCCACACTCACAGGGGCTATCTCTGCTTCAGGCGGCGTGTACGCAGGTGTGCGAGCAAGACCATCGACCTCTGGAAGATCGTCGATACCACCGAGACCAAAGATACGAAGGAATTCACGAGTCGTGCCGTACAACATCGGGCGACCAAGTTCCTCGGCTCGACCGGAAATGCGAACGAGCCGACGCTCCAACAAGCCGCGGAGTACTTCACCACACGCAACACCGCGAATCGCCTCTATTTCAGCACGAAGCACTGGTTGGCGATACGCAATGATTGCCAACGTTTCCATTGCAGCTTGCGTAAGTCGCGACTGTTGTTTCGCAGCAAGCAACTTCGCCAGTACCGGGGCAACGTTTGGCTGCGTGAGAATCTGCCAGCCGTCAGCGAGTGTCACAATGCGGAATACGCGGCCATCTGATTCATACGAAGCATTCAGCAACTCAACAGCGTCACGCACTTCGGCGCCACTGAGACCAGTGACATCGGACAACCGTGAAGCCCGCACTGGCCGATCACTGGTCACGAGAACGGCTTCAACCCGGGCAGCCGGTGTCAAAGCCTCGATCGCAGCATTGAGGGTTTCAGTCGTTGAAGCGGTTATGGGCGAATCTGTCACAGGCACAGTGTAGGCGGCAATGGGCGTCAGTCGGTGGTTGCGGTCTCGGTAAGCAGCGTCAAAGCCCCGCCTCGCACATGCGCGAATCCACCCTCGAGCGTCATGGTCGTCCGACCGTCTTCGGTGTCGATGCGAAGTTGCCCGTTGCCGAGGCGACCAAGCAGGGGCGCCATGCCGGTCATCACACCGTATTGGCCGTCCCAAGCAGGAAAGGAGACGTACGTCGCCTCACCCTCAAAGGCCGGGCCAGAGGGAGTGATCACGGAACATTGAAAGGTAGCTGGCATGGGCAATGGCTCCATTCGGGTGAGCGGCGCAGTGTAGCAATTTTCGCCGCCAACAGCCCCCCCTTGATCCTTGACCAGAGTATCTCTAGCACGGTATTATCCTTTCATCCGGATAAGCGGATCAACTAACAAGGAGCTCGCCAGATGACTGCGACGACATCCCCCACATTCCTCAACACCAACCTACCTGTCATTTCCGACCTCCCATTCAAGGTCCGGGATCTCTCGCCTGAGACGGTGGCATTTGGCCGCAAGGAAATGGACCTCGCCGAGCATGAGATGCCCGGACTGATGAGTCTTCGAGCCAAGTATGGAGACAGTAAGCCACTCTCCGGCGCCCGCATCATGGGGTCACTCCACATGACGGTGCAAACGGCGGTGTTGATTGAAACACTGACCGCACTTGGTGCCGATGTGCGATGGGCAAGTTGCAATATCTTTTCGACACAGGATCATGCCGCGGCAGCGGTTGCAGTGGGACCCACCGGCACTTCTGAGAACCCCCAAGGCATTCCAGTCTTTGCTTGGAAAGGTGAGACTCTGGCCGAATATTGGTGGTGCACCCTGCAAGCCCTTAACTGGGGCAATGGCGTCTACCCCAATCTTATTCTCGACGATGGTGGAGATGCCACGATGCTTGTACATAAGGGTGCCGAGTACGCAAAGGCGGGCAATGTCCCAGATCCATCGACCGGCGAATCGGAGGAGTTTGAAGTCTTCCTTTCACTGCTCAACGAACTTGCCGACTCCTGCCCTGGATTCTGGCAACCATTTGCCGACTCTATTCGAGGAGTCACCGAAGAAACAACGACAGGTGTCCATCGCCTGTACCAAATGGCCGAAGCCGGAACGCTGCTCTTTCCTGCGATTAACGTCAACGATGCCGTCACCAAGAGCAAGTTCGACAACCTTTATGGATGCCGCCACTCGTGCGTAGACGGCATCATGCGAGCTACTGATGTCATGCTCGCTGGCAAAACCGCAGTCGTATGCGGCTACGGCGATGTGGGCAAGGGCTGCTGCCAGAGCCTTCGCTCGCAAGGCTGCCGTGTGCTTGTGACCGAAATCGACCCAATTTGTGCCTTGCAGGCCTGTATGGAGGGGTATGAAGTTGTCAGGCTCGACGATGTCGTCAGCGATGCAGACGTCTTCGTCACCACAACCGGCAACTACAACATCATCCGCGCCGACCACATGGCAAAGATGAAGCACAACGCGATCGTCGGCAATATCGGCCACTTCGACAACGAAATCGACATGGCCGGCCTCGCGGCGATCCCGGGCATTGAACAGATTCGCATCAAGGACTCGTTGCACGAATGGAAGTTCACCGACGGGCACTCGATCCTGGTACTCGCTGAGGGCCGGCTGCTCAATCTTGGTTGTGCCACTGGACACCCATCCTTCGTAATGAGCAGTTCATTCACCAATCAAGTGCTCGCCCAGATGGAATTACACGCGAATGCGGACGCCTATAACTGTCAGTCAGTAACCGTGCTTCCAAAGAAGCTCGATGAAATGGTCGCCCGGCTGCATCTCGACCAACTCGGTGTGAAACTGACCGAACTCACCCAACAGCAGGCTGACTACATCAACGTACCGGTTGAGGGCCCATATAAGGCTGATCAATACAGATATTGACTACCGATACGCATACTGAGATATAAGACGTCGGGGGCGAGACATAAACTCGCCCCCGACTTTCGTTTTCTCACCTCCAAAGGTGCCGCAGCATGACCGCTCGGACGTACCATCCCCACCCATGAGCGACCCGATCGGCCACGAGTGCGGCCTCGCCTTCGTACGTCTCAAGAAGCCGCTCACTTGGTATGCGCAGCACAAGGGCGATGCCGCTTGGGGCCTTCGTCGATTGCACCTGCTGATGCAGAAACAACGCAATCGTGGCCAAGACGGCGCTGGTATCGGTGTCGTGAAGTTTGATATGCCTCCAGGCGCTGCATTTCTGCGGAGGCTCCGATCGCACCGCGACAACGCCATCGACCGCATCTTTGAAGCGGCCTCTGAAGATCTACACGCAATCGATTCTGGCATGTCCGATGTCGAGATTCGAACAGCAGCCGACTTTGTAGGTGACGTGTATATCGGACACCTCCGATACGGTACGCACTCGGGAAATGCCGTGACGCACTGCCACCCGCTCATCCGCAAGGACAACACCGCAAGCAAGAACCTTGCCATCGCCGGCAACTTCAATATGACCAACTCGGCTGAGCTCTTTCGCCGATTAGTCGACTACGGGCTCAGTCCAGTGGGCGACTCGGATACCCAAGTCGTGCTCGAGCGAATTGGCTATTGCCTTGACCTTGAGCATCGCCTTCTTCGCGCTACGATGGGGCCCGGTTCGTTTCTCGGTCTCGACGGACGCGAACTTGCCAACGCCATCGTGCGTGAACTCGATACACCACGTGTGCTGCAGAGAGCGGCAGAAGACTGGGATGGCGGCTGGCTGTTTGCCGGATTGCTCGGCAGCGGCGATGCCTTTGTGTTTCGTGATCCAAGCGGTATTCGACCTGGATACTGGTATGAGGACGATGACGTCGTAGCAGCAGCCTCAGAGCGAGCACCGCTTGCGAGCATCTTCAACGCAGCGCCCGCGGACGTGCCGGCCATCGAGCCTGGGCATGCCCTCATCGTCCGGCGAGACGGCTCAACTTGGACCGAACGATGCGCTCCCGAACGACCAATTCACCAGTGCACATTCGAGCGTATTTACTTCAGCCGTGGCAATGACCCGGATATCTATGAAGAGCGAAAACAACTTGGCCGAACACTGGCCACCCCACTACTTGACCTTGTCGACTGGGATGTACACAACACGGTCTACAGTTTCATTCCCAACACTGCAGAGACCGCGTATTACGGGCTGGTAGAAGAAACACATCGACTGGTTCGCGAGCGACAAGTCGATGCTGTGTGGAACAAGGTTCAGTCGGGTGAATTGAGCCGAACTGAACTTGAACAACTGAGCCGCCCGCAGGTCCGCGCTGAAAAAGTAGCACATAAAGATCAGAGACTTCGCACATTTATTGCCCAGGATCGTGCTCGGCTCGATCTCGTAGCGCACGTGTACGACATCACTCACGACATTGTCGGACCGAACGACACACTGGTCGTGCTCGATGACTCCATCGTCCGCGGCACAACGCTTCGCGAGTCAATCGTGACGATTCTCTCCCGCCTCAACCCTAAACGCATCGTGATTGCCAGTTCGGCTCCGCCCATCATGTACCCCGACTGCTATGGCATTGACATGAGCCAACTGGATCGGTTCGTGGCGTTCCAAGCAGCGGTCGCCATCATTCTGGAGCGGGGACAGCAGGATCTGCTTCAAGAAATCGAGGACGCCTGCCGAGCCGAGATCGACCAACCTCCGCAGCGGATGCACAACCACGTGAGCCGCCTCTACGAACAGTGCTCGCCTGATGATCTGGCTACCAAAATCGCTGAATTGGTCCGCCCAGCCAATCTGCCGTGGCAGGGTGAACTCAAGGTGGTATACCAATCGGTCGAGGACCTCAGATCCTCTATGCCCGAGCACACCGGAGACTGGTACTTCACGGGCGATTATCCGACTCCAGGAGGCCTTCGAGTGCTCAATCAGGCCTATCTGAACTGGCGAGAAGGCTCGTCAGAACGGGCCTACTGAGCGACTCGCAGGCTTGACGTAGGCCCCAGTTCGTGGTCCACTACGTGACTTGATTCAAACGACCTGCGGGGAGTCCCCCTGAAGGTCTTGGAGACCCCCTGCATATGGCTCGCTACATCGGTCCGAAGGTTAGATTGTCCCGTCGTGTTGGAGTTCCGATTGCGGACATTCCAAAGCATACCGCTCGCCGTCAGCTCAATGCGCCCGGCATGCACGGGTATCGCAATCGGCGTCCAAAGGACTACGGTATTCGCCTGACCGAAAAGCAGAAACTACGCTTTCACTACAGCTTGATGGAGAAGCAATTCCGTCGCTACGTGGTAGAAGCCACCCGCCGCAAAGGCAATACCGGAGACGTATTGCTCCAGTTGCTTGAGTCACGCTTAGACAACATCGTTCGTCGATGTGGCTTTGTCCGCACGATTTGGGCGGCAAGGCAGATCGTCGTTCACGGTCATGTCTTACTCAACGGCAAGAAGGCCGATCGCCCAAGCATGGTGATCAAGCCTGGCGACGTATTGACGTTCAAGGATGGCATTCACAAATTGGTTCGCGAGAACATGGAATCACTCGCTGGCCACTTGGTGCCAGAGTGGATCTCGGTCAATCCTGCCGACCTGTCGGCGACTGTCAACGGCATTGCAACGCCGGACCGAATCCCGTTCGATGTCAATACGAATCTCATCGTCGAGTTCTATCGCTGAGCCACCCAGATCCCCCGGACCCTCCGGACTCCCCGGTCGTATGGCGTATCGCTGACCGGTTTACCGGATCGGCCGGATCGTGTCCTGCGCCTGCTACAGAAGCCTGTCTGCAAACCCTACGGCAAGAGTCCCCCGAATGAATCGACTGCTTCGAAAGTACAACCGCATCTTGCTCTCCGTCTTTGGCGTTGGCCTGATGATCGTCTTCCTCATGCCCCAACTCCCCGAACTGCTTCAGCAATTCGGCGGACAAGGTTCGCAGATCGCCATCATGGGCAAAGACGGCAAACCCGTCACCCGCGAGGACTGGCAAATAGTGCAGCAACAGGTGCAGATCCTGCAGCAGATGGACACAACACTCTCGCCACTGCCAATTATTGGCACCGTTGGGAATGACCTCGACCGCTACTACTTACTCGTACACGAGGCCAATCAAGCTGGGCTCATTGGTGGCATGGCTTCGGCCGGTATCGATCCAGATTCGATCTTGGCACTGAGTTCGCAAATCGGGTTCCCGCCAGCAGCGATTCGCCAGACACTGATCAACTACTCGGGCATTCGTCGTTACCTCGCCATGGTTGCTTCCTCAGGCCGCCTCTCGGACCGCCGCATTCGTCATGAAGCTCGCCGAATGCTTGATGGCGTTGACACCAAGTACGTCGTCGTGCCAGCTGAGCCTGTTGATTCGCAGCCTGATACTGCGGACTTAGCTACACACTTTGAGACCTATGCCAACGTCGAACCAGGCGAGGGCGAGCACGGATTTGGGTACAGATTGCCAGACCGGGCAACGATCGAGTGGCTGGAGATTCCAACCACCTCGATCGAAACAGCTGTTCGTACCGATATTGCTTCCGATGATGTTGACGTCCGTAAGTATTGGCGTCGCAATCAGGCCCGCTTTGATCCCATCGAGCCTGGCGCAGATGTGCCCGAAGCAGTCATTGAAGCCTATGTGCAGGACCAAGTCAACAACGTACGACCAACTATCGGTCGCGCTGCTGGTGATGCACTTCGCACACCGCGACGTGGCTTCGAGACCTCCAGCAACTTCGTTGTGCTGCCAGAAGATTGGTCCTCGAAACGGATCTCACTTGCATCACTGCGAGAAATGCTGGCCGACCGCTTTAATCTGCCGCTTGAGGGCAGTGCTTCATTGCCCCAGCCACAAACAAGCGACACGCTCATTGACATTGCTGCGATGAGTCAGTTGCCAAGAATCAGCGCAGCTGGCACCGATCGATACGGCCGCGCCGCGGATGGGAACAGCAGCCGATCGCTGGCTCATATGGTCGGAAGTGCCCGCGAGTTTGGCGGACTTGGCGAAGTACCGGTGCAACTCGGCATCGCTGGGCCGATCCTAGAAGATCGACAACAGAATCTCTGGGTCTTCCGCATGATCGAGGCAGACCCCGCTCGACCCCCACACAACCTCGACGAAGTTCGTGATGGCATGACTGAAGACCTTCAGCGACTTGCTCGCTGGGAGATACTGCAAAGCGAGCTCGACTCCATGCTCGCCGCTGCCAAAGGGGACGGCCTTGATGCGTTTGCCGCCGCAAACGCTCAAACCGTGCAAGGGCCACGTGCCTTCCAACGATATCTTCACCCGAGCATTCCTCGCCCCGCCAATATCGCTGGGCTTGGAACCGACCAAGCAGTGATTGATGCACTCATTGATCGATCCATTGAACTCGGTACGGCACCACTCAAAGACACACCAGCCTCAGAGCGGATTCTGGTTCTGCCATCCGATGCCAACATGGCTGTCATAGTCGCACAACTCGAAAGTCGTACGCCGCTGCAACAGGACAACTACGATCGCTTCCTCGAGCAAGGTGTTTTGGGTAGTCGTATTCTTGCAAATGAGTTTGGTGGCCAAAACATGAACGACTTAGCAGAGGTCTTCAGTGCCGATGCCCTTCGTGCTCGCCACAACTTCGTGCGGGCCGGAACAACGAGTGATGACACGAGCGACGAACCCGCTAGCGAGTCAGCCACCGCTCCGACTGAATAAGCCCCCCTCTCTTCCTTGGAGTCCCAAACAATGGCCTCGACCCCGGAACCATTGCAGAGCGTCTCGTTCGAGCAGTTCACTCATCTCGACCTTCGCATCGCCACCATTACCAGTGCCGAGCCGCATCCCAATGCGGACCGCTTACTGAAGATTCAACTCGATGATGGCACTGAGGGCGGACGACAAGTCTGCGCGGGTATTAAGACTTGGTACGACCCAGACGATCTTGTCGGCACGCAGGTCGTCATTGTTGCCAATCTAGAGCCCCGCACCATTCGCGGCGAAATCAGTCAAGGCATGATCATGGCCGCAAGTTGCACTGGCGAAGACGGCACCAAAGGCGAAGTCCGCGTGTTGCGGGTTGACCAACCGATGCCTGCTGGAGCGAAGGTGAGTTAGTCAGCGGCTCTGTCGGCTGGACCTCATCCAACTGACCCCCCGCGATCACATCACCGAAGCGCGAACTAAAGATGGGGCTGCCGGTTGCCACTCTGGCGATCCGCCAACTCCATCTATTCAATTGTGTGGACATCAACCAAGTTCTAAAGCAGTCACACAATTAGAATTCTCAGCACGCTGCATTACTCCGAGAAAGCGAGAAGTGCGCTATGCGTCGCAAAACGCGCTCACTACTGCATGACGCTCGTCCCGACATCAATACTTTCATGGAGTCTGTAAGTGGATAAGACTGCACGATAGTTGGCCCTCCACCCACCTATGCTGGCGGTGACCAGTCCTTGACCGCGTCCCAGCACCGGTCAGAAAGGAGCGAACCGTTGGCGCGTTCTGCGACTGTCGAGTCTCGACGCCACGACCGCTCGCATGCGTGCTGATCTCGCAAGTCAACCACACGGATCGTGTCGCCACCGAATGTGAGTCGGCTGACCTCAAGCAGATCACAGAGGTCTTCAGCCAACGGTTCCAACACACCATCTGGATCCGGAAGGGCCAAGCCGGCATCCAATGACTTCTCAATGCCTTTCTCCTTGGCTGCCTCCAGGGCTCGAAGAGCCTCTTCCCGAATGTCCATCGCAGCGACCCAACTTGGAGCAACCTCGATTGACGTAGCCTCAGGTAAGACTTCTAGATGCACGCACGCGTCCTGGCCATGAAGCGTTCGCCAAGCTTCGTCCGCGGTGTGCGGAAGAATTGGGGCGAGTAAACGACACAGCAACTCGGAGATATGCCGCATGACCGCTTGTGCGCGACGGCGGCGGACTGAGTCCGCGCAGTCACAATAGAGCCGGTCCTTGACAGATACGCAGTACATCGCAGACAACGTTTCGTTGCAGAAGTTAAAAATAGCCAGATGCGCTGTGCGAAACTCGTAGGCCTGCATGGCATCTATAACGGTGCACTGCAAATCAGCCGCTTTGGCGAGCACCCAAGCGTCGAGACTCGTAGAAGGAATCTCGATATCACTGATGCTGCGCGGTGTACCCTCATCAAGATTACTCATCAAGAATCGCAGCGTATTTCGTACTTTCCGATACGACTCTCCGGCGAGTTGAAAGAGTTCCATATCAACACGAATATCATTTTCAAAGGCGAGCGAACTCACCCACCACCTGCATACATCGGTGCCGACGTCCTTGAGTAGTTCCTTTACATCCAGCGCATTGTCGCCGGACTTGCTCATCTTCTTGCCGTCGCGATCGACAATGAATCCGTGTGTCACGATGGTCTTATAAGGCGGTGTACCTGTCACCCCGAGTGCGGGGAGCATTGACAGTTGGAACCATCCTCGGTGTTGATCTGAGCCTTCGAGGTATAGGTCGGCGGGATAGCCCAGCCCACGGGCCCGCATGACTGCATTCCATGAGGAACCAGACTCCATCCACACATCGAAAATGTCGTATGTCTTTCGCAGCGATGCGATGTCGAGATCATCCGGTGCATCAGGATCCGTCAATGGATCCCATGCTGCAAGCAGAACCTCAACCGGCTCCGTAAACCAAGCGTCGGCCCCTGCTCGACCAAAGACTTCAGCCACCGCGCGAGTCGTCGCAGCGGTCAATACCATTGACCCATCTGGCAATTGGAAGGCAGGAATCGGGAGGCCCCATGAACGCTGGCGCGAAAGGCACCAATCGGGGCGAGACTCAATCATGCCACGCATACGCTTGCGACCCCACGCCGGCACGAAGTTGACATCAGCATCGATTGCTGAAGCCGATCGATCCCTCAACGAGTGGCCACCACCAAATTCCTCGTCCACAGCAATAAACCACTGTTCAGTGCTGCGGAAGATGACTGGCGTCTTACTCCGATCATCGTGCGGATAGGAGTGTTTGTAGTCACAAACGTGTGCGAGATGGCCACTTGCTTGAAGGTGTTCCACGACCTTTGAGTTGGCATCCCATACCAAGAGGCCTTGGAGCCACTCCGGGACGGTGTCGTCATACGTGCCATCGCCGCGGACTGGACAATAGATTTCCAGACCCGCTTCAAGACCGAGCAGGTAGTCATCAGTGCCATGCCCTGGCGCGGTGTGCACCAGACCGGTGCCGTCATCGAGTGTCACATGGTTACCAGCCAGTACAGGCGCCTCGCGATCACAGAATGGATGGTCATAGGTCAGCCCAACCAAACTTTCGCCGATGCAGCGGCCGAGTACTTCCGGCGACTCTTCGCCTGTCACTTCGCACACTGCTGCGAGACGCTCCTCCGCAACAATGGTCAGAGATCCAGCCAGCCGTACCAACGCATAATTCAGCCGCGGCCCCACTGCAATGGCAAGATTTGCGCACAGCGTCCATGGCGTCGTGGTCCAGATCATGAAGGATGGACGCTCATCAACTTCTACACCGAATGCCTTGCCAACATCGTCAGCATTGGTTGCCGTGAATTCGACCCAAACCGATGGGTCAACGCGATCTTGGTATTCCAACTCAGCTTCAGCAAGCGCGGTTTCGTTGGCGATCGACCAGTGCACAGGCTTCAACCCACGATATACCAATCCAGTTTCGACAAGATCTGCAAAGACATCAATCACTGCCCGCTCATACTCGGGTTGCATGGTCATATATGGATGTGGATAGTCGGCCAGCGTGAGTAGCCGTTCCAATTGCTCGGACTGAATCTTCTGAAACTTGATTGCATAGCGTTGGCACTCTCGCCGGATCGCCATGCGCCGCGCGTCCTCGTCCAAAGTACGGATCTTCTCGATCTTGCCAGATTCAACAAGCGAAGTCATTACCTTGTGCTCGATCGGCAGGCCGTGACAGTCCCAGCCTGGCACGTAGGCGCACGCATTACCAAGCATGTTCTGTGTACGAACGACAAAATCCTTCAGGACTTTGTTGAGCAGATGCCCCACATGAATATTGCCGTTGGCAAAAGGCGGTCCGTCGTGAAACACGAACGCGTCGCTGCCCTCGCGGGCCTGCATGAGTTCATCATAGATGCCCCGCTGCTGCCAACGCTTGAGCGTCGCCGGTTCGTTCTGAGCCAGATTCGCCCGCATCGGAAAGGATGTTGCCGGCAGATTCAGGCTCTTACGCCAATTTGTCTTTGCTTTTTCGGTCATGGAACCGGGCAGGATACGGCCTGTGAGGAAAGTCAGTGCAATGAGGCTGCAAGCCACGCAATCCACAAGCCCACAGCCAAGGCTGCACTCAGGAGCAGTCGATCATGCGAGTGAAACTGCAATTCGGGCAGAATGTCGCTCAACGCAATGCACAACAGAATGCCAGCAGTGATCGCCACGACTGGGGCAGCCCAAGCCTCTACATCCGCCCCACTTCCAATCGCCCAGGCGAGCAAAATGCCTACAGGCGTTACCAATGCGTACAGAATGGTCGCGACCCACCGAGCTCGGCTGCCACGATTGTCCCGTGTCATCAGCGTAACAATCGCAAGGCCATCAAATGGTTTATGTAGAACAATCGCCAGGAGCAGGCCCGCCGCTGGCCAGACGGCTGCAGATTCAATCAGAATCGTGGCGCCAAGCCCCAAACCGGCCAACACAGCATGTACCGACAAGCCTGCGGTGGCTCCAATCCAAGAGACCTGATGACCATGCCCAGCGTGGCTGCATCCACCCTCGTCTGTCTCGTGATGATGAAAGCAAACGAAGCGCTCGAGCAAGTACATCGCCAGAAATCCGCCCACAACCCACAACATCGCATCAGACACACCAGCGTCAGCATGGCCTTCATGCCCAGCATGAGCAAGGCCTTCATGCCCAGCATGAGCTAGGCCTTCTACTGCATGCGGAATGAGTTCAAGAACTGCGACGCCTGCCATGACGCCAGCGACCAAACTGAGAAGCACTTGCATCCATCGGTGCGAGAGGCGCATACACAGCGGGATGAGCCCACCGATGATTGATGCGGCAGCGGTGAGTGCGCAGGCGAGGAAGATGGCTTGAGGAGGCATAATGAGGTATCCAGCATAGGATCAGGTGATAGGTGAGACCGTTCAGGCAGGCTCGCAATAATGGAGCAGATGGGACTCGAACCCACAACCTCCTCGATGCGACCGAGGCGCTCTCCCAATTGAGCTACTGCCCCCTTCAGAAGCAGAGAATTGTACCTCACTCAGACTGCTTTGAATCGCATGATCGCTTGCAGCCCTGTGGGCCGCCAGTTTATTGTCAATGAGCCTGCGAGTTGGTGCTCGACAAAGCCACGGATCAACTCAAGGCCTGCACCCGTGGACGTTGGCTCGCCATCAACGGGTGGCCCGCCAGTCTCCTCCCATGTCAACGACAAGTAGTCTGACTTGAGCATCCAAGCCACACGCAGCGTGCCCGTTGAAACTGAAAGTGATCCATGCTTGACTGCATTGGTCGCTAACTCATTGAGCAACATGCAAATCGGCATCGCGCGGTCTGCGGATAGCCGAACAGCAACACCCTCAATCGTGACATCGTCAGCAGCAACCCATGGATTCAGGATGATCTCTACCGCTTCACGAAGTTCAACTCCCGACCACTGCGCGACGCCCAACAACTCGTGAGCGCGTGCCATGGATTGAATGCGGCCCGACAGATCACTGAGGTCGGCACCGAGAGGATCTAATCGCCCACGTTCCATATTGACCAGTGTTTGAATTGCAGCGAGTGAGTTCCGAACACGATGATCGAGTTCCCAAAGCATCGACCGTAATCGCATGGCATGTTCGACTCTTTCGGTCACGTCAATCAAACACAGAACCCAACCAACGTTGCCTGAAACCGTGGCGGTAACAACATGCACATTTCGAGAGCGACCTTCGACATCGACCACCTCATGCTCACCATCAGCTGCCCGAAGAAGTGGGCCGAGCGGCAACTCATCAACAGGCTGGCCGATGACATCGGCGGGCGTGGATCTGAGGAAAGTCTCGCACGCGGCATTGCAGGAAAGCAGCGTGCCATCGACGCCAATATGCGCAAGTGGAAGCGGGACCGTGTCCAGAATCACCCTGCGAAGTTCAGCCATCTCCTCGAGCGATGCGGTGCGTTCGGAGACGGTGCTCTCAAGCGTGTCAGTGAGTGAAATCACCGACTGGGTCAACATGCGAACCTCACGCGGTCCGACTGGATCTACAGCAAGCGAGTGCCCGCTATCAAGCGCTCTACGCGTGGCCCGGGCGAGACCACCGAGTGGTCGTATGATCGTTGCCGATGCCCACCGCCACAAGATCACTATGAACAACAGATACATACCCATCGCAACCCATGTTGTCGTGCGGAGTACATTGCGAGCTACATCGAGCGCCATTCGCTCCTGCTTCAGAGTCCCCTGAATCTGCACGTCCGCCACGTGGAATCGCTCCAACAATTCAGTGAACTCCATGTCCGACGCAGCGAGCGCCTGGCTGAGACGATCCGTTCGACCGACACCGAAATCAACCACCGCCTCATGCAGCCGAGCAATCTCACGGTTAACGTACGAATCCAAGTCGCGGCTAATCTCCACAGTGACTGGCCAGTCCATTCTCCCAAGCAACGCATGTAGACGCTCGCCCGCGCGTTCAAGATCGGGCATGAACCATGTCTGGCCGCTACCAAGCACCAAGTCGACCTTGGTCGCCCACGCCGCCAATTCGTCGTCGATCCTGCGCAAGTCTTCAATTGCGACGGTGTCATACGAAAGTTTGGTCGAGCGTTGATCAACACTGGTCCATGCAAGCCCAAGCGTTGTTACAAGAGCAAGCCCTCCGATGCCGCACCCAATGACGACTATCCCAATCGCGGTCTCGATTCGAAGTCCGCGATTTCGTAATGAGCCTGCTTTGCCCGATCTTCTTTCCTCGCTCACTGCCCTTTCTCGCCTGCTGCAGATTGATCGATTGCTTGTAACAATTCGCCTGCCACTACGCCGGCTGCCGTGGAGCATCCAGAAATGGTGGCCTCACTCTTGCCAACGACTTCGGCAAATGCAGTTTGGATGCCCGAGGGCAGGACCCCCACTCCACTCACGGCAACAATTCGACCATTCAAGTCGATCTGCCACCAAAGTTCGATGCGGTGGTTATCAAAGCGAATCCATGATCGCACGAGTTGGCCGAGATATTGTCCATCACCGCCACGTGCACTCCAAGCCCGCACTGTTGATGGTTCGATTCCGGAATCGGCACTGAACGCAGACGGGGCGATCGACTCGCTGCGGAGTATGACCTCGGACTCAGGCCAGATGGCGTTCGACCGTATCGCGGCCCGCATAGGAAGTAGGTCGTCATTCCAGACAATCAATGTCACAGCAGCGGTCTTAGCCGCGCTGCTTAGCAGCACAAACTGCTCCGGCGTCATACCTTCCTTTTGAAGAAGAGTCAGAATTGTTGGAATATCGGCGCCGATAATTTGATCCTGCAAATCACTGTCGAACGCGTCGCGAAGTTTTTGGTCTCGACACCGCTGAAAACTACCGCCTGTGATTCGCCCTTCAAGGTCAAGCGACCATGCAATTTCAGTCAATCCATATCGACTTCGCTCACTTCGCACATGGAACAGTCCCAGTGGGCGACCATCACGGAGAGCGATATAGAGTGTGTGCCGGCCAAGCTCGTCATACAAAATAGTAAACGGGAGTTGTTTGGCAATCGCGTCACGATCAGCCACTCCCACTGTACGAATGATGGATCGATACGCATCCGCCTCGGGATAAGAGTCGTACAAGACTCGTACTGGATCCCGCAAAGCACAATACGCCTGCGCGTGAACTCCACCGGTGAGCACACACGCCATGAGCAAACTCATCTGCCATATTGAGCTGACTTTCATTAAAATCGGTACCTCGCTTGCAGACGAATCGACGCGTCTCGGGATCCATTCATGCCACCCTGTAAATTCTGCACCCACTCAGCCGAGAGCGTCCAATGCCTATCCGGGGCCCACTCAACACCGAGCACCGACTGAAAGGCGCCCTCCCAGCCATTTCCAGCCGTGCGTTGCTTGAGTGTTCGCAACTGTCCGTAACCGAACCAGTGCTCGGTCGAGTCTCGCCAGCTGAGTTCACCCAATGCATGCAATGCATCATCTTGCCCATTGCGTCCACCAGAAAATTCGCCCATGAGTGTCCATGCACCAAGTTCCATGCCTGCATCAAGACCGAGTCGCCGTCGCTCAATGATCGCCCCTGGCCGATAGAGATCGGCTGAATAACCAGAGGCACCAATCCACCAGCCAGATGCTCGATCGGTACCGATCCGCCCGGCCAATGTAAATGGCGAACCTGCTGCCTCCCAATCGTTGCCGCTTCCACGACCAAGTCCAATTTCGTACTCCAGTCCATTCGATACACCATTGAGCGTCACACCCCAGTCAGCCTTTATGCCCAAATTCGGAGCAGTGCCAACTTGGCGAAGCGTGCCGTTGGTGTTGATCAGCATCTCTAGACCAAATGGCATTTCAAAGTGACCCACCTTCAGGTTGAGCGCATCACGCGGAAGCAACTTCCAATTGATGTAGAACATGCGGTAGATCCACTGCCAATCGGTTGGGCCATCGTAGAACCACGGCGGTGCAGGATTGTTGTTGATGCGACTGGCAAAGCCTTGCAGTACGATCGTTGCATAGTCGCCCTTGGGCCCCGAGAGCACCTTAAAAAGATCGAAGCCGTAGAACTGCGAGATCGACCACTCCTCGCGGCCTGTGTCATATTCAAAGCGTCCGCTGAGATCGACTGTGAACCGGAGATTCTCCGCTAAGGGCCCCAGCCACTCCAAGTCGAGACCCGACGGGAATGGGTCGCCCACGCCCTGGGCGTCCTCAGGGATAGCAGCACCCTCTGGAGATCCGGCCAGCGCGTCTGTAATGTCCTCCTGCAGACGCTCGCCATCTACAGGAACGCCAAGCATCGGCAAACAGAGGGCAATGATTTCTAGCACAGGCGGTGACCTCAAGTACGTTTGCAAACAGTGTACAAAAGCATCTTGGTTTAGATCCCGAGAGCCCAGAGCCAGTCTCTACAATTGCAGACATGCCCCGCTCGCAAACCTCGCCTCGCAAGCAGTCCAAGAAGCCCAAGGACCCGCGCGACACACCAGCAATGCGGCAGTATCGTAGTTTCAAAGAGACCTACCCTGACTGCGTCCTGTTCTTCAGGATGGGCGACTTCTATGAAATGTTCGATGAGGATGCGCACACAGTCCACAAAGCACTTGGACTCACCCTCACACAGCGGTCGACCGGCATTCCAATGGCGGGTATTCCGTTTCACGCTGCGGAAGGCTATCTACACCGAATGATTGCCCAGGGTTTTCGCGTTGCAGTCTGTGATCAAGTGCAAGATCCGTCCGAAGCCAAGGGTGTCGTTGACCGCGCCGTCACACGCGTACTCACACCTGGCACTCTTGTTGATGAGAGCTTGCTAGAAGAAGGCATCTCCAACACCACCGCCTTGGTCACGATCGATGAACAGACCAACACCGCAGTACTCGCATCAGCCGAACTCTCAACCGGGAAATTTGAACTCCTTCGCACGAATGTCGGTGATCTTGTAGATGAACTCGCGCGGCTCTCGCCATCAGAGTTGCTCGTCCCTGACACCATTGCTGAGCACCCCACCATTGTTCGAGCTATTGCCGTGACAGAGTGCGCCATCACCACGCGGCCACCGTGGACTATTGAAGCTGCGGAAAGCGGGCGATTACTGCAATCACATTGGGGCGTTGGCACGCTCGACGGATGGGGGCTCAGCGAGCATGACGATGCGGTTGCCGCCGCTGGTGGACTCCTCCGGTTCTTGCTCGACACCATGCCCGGAGATGACACCCGACTCTCGCATGTGCAGCCGCCTGTGCTTCGAGATTTATCAGCACTGCTGCGAATAGACGCAAGCACGCTGCGACACCTCGAAGTCGAGCGAACCATGCGAACTGGGAGCGTGGATGGATCGCTCCTTGACGCCCTCAAGGGCTGCGTCACGCCGATGGGCAGGCGACTGCTGCGTGACTGGCTGTGCTGGCCACTTGCGAATCGAGCAGGCATCGAAGCCCGGCATGAAATTGTTGCTTCGCTGGTCGCAGACGACACTGCAAGACGCGACCTCGTTGAAACGATTGGTCGCATCCAAGACGTCGCTCGCATCGGCGGGAGAGCAGCGACACGTCGCATCACGCCTCGAGACGTCGTTGCACTTGGCCTATCCATCCAACAACTTCCTTTGCTGCAAGAACAACTTGCACTCATCCCCGCAACCGCAACACTCTCGGCTGCCATCACCGATATATCGATTGAACTCGGTGGCATCGGCGATGAGATCCATCGATTGTGCTGCGATGACCCACCAGCACATATGCGAGATGGCGGCTTGTTCCGAAGTGGGGTCGACGACGAACTCGATGCCGCGATGGCCCTGCAGCAAGATGGCTCAACCTGGCTTGCCCAATACCAAGCCCAACTTACCGAGACGACGGGCATTCCATCACTCAAGGTTGGGTACAACCGCGTCTTTGGCTACTACATCGAAGTGACGCATGTGCACACCTCTCGCGTGCCAGCCAATTTTGTCCGCAAGCAAACACTCAAAAACGCAGAACGATACATCACCGATCGTCTGAAGACCTATGAAGACGAGGTGCTGGGCGCTAAGGCTCGCGGGATCGATCGCGAGCAAGCGATGTTCGCCGAACTCGTCACATCAATCGAATCGCTCGCTGGATCGCTGCGCGAACTTGCCACAACGGTTGCAACGATCGATGTGCTCTGCGGATTCGCTAGCTTGGCCGTCGCGCACAATCTTGTACGTCCAACAATGACTGACGGCATCGACCTCGATATTCGCGATGGACGACACCCAGTACTCGACACTCGCCTCGGCTCAGACTTTGTGCCCAATGACTGCGTCACCATGTCTGAGGAAGGAACGCGAACGTCGGTGCTACTCGTCACGGGACCGAATATGGCCGGCAAGAGCACCTACATCAGGCAGATCGCACTCATCACGCTGATGGCGCAGGCTGGATGCTTCGTCCCTGCCTCTGCCGCCACCATCGGCGTGGTCGATCGCATCTTCGCGCGCGTCGGGGCAGCGGATGAATTACATGCTGGCATGTCAACCTTCATGGTCGAAATGACTGAGACCGCCAATATCCTGCACAACGCCACCGATCGCAGCCTAGTCGTACTAGACGAAATCGGCCGCGGGACCAGTACGCTTGATGGGCTTTCGTTGGCCTGGGCCATTACCGAAGCACTTGCCGAGCGTGGGTGCCGCACCTTCTTCGCAACGCACTACCACGAGATCACCGATCTCGGAGATCGTATTGAAGGCGTCGGAAATCGGCATGTGGCAGTTCAAGAGTGGGATGACCGAATTGTATTCCTACACCGCATTCGCCCGGGCGCGACGAACCGTTCGTATGGCGTGCATGTCGGACGACTCGCTGGGCTGCCTGCATCAGTGATCGAGCGTGCCAAGCAAGTGCTTGACTCGCTGGAAGTGCATCACGCCACAGATGATGTGCCATCCGCCGCTTCCGCCGGCCAGATGAGCTTGTTCACGCAGTATCTCGAACATCCTGCCATCGACCGGTTGCGCTCATTGGACCTCGACCGCATGAGTCCGATGGAGGCATTTGAGGCGATACGCGATCTCCGAAATACTCTGACAGAAGAACCTCCATCATGACAAGTACTCCTTTCAATGCTGCCTATGAATCAGGACTCTCTTGGGATGCATACCTCGCGGCGGCTGGCCATCACGCCGAACCATGGATCGCAGCCCGCAAGAACGTGGTCATCACTGACACACAGCAAGAATTACTCCAAGGTTTCACGCGCGACATGCGTGTACTCATTGTGTCGGGTGCTTGGTGCGGCGACTGTGTGCGGCAAGGACCGGTGATGGCTGCAATCGCCGAACACTGCCCACAGATCGCATTGCGGTTCATTGACAAAGACGCCGAAGCATCGCCCATCGCTTCGCTCGAAATAAATGGCGGACACCGCGTACCCGTGGCCGTCTTCATGGCTGAGGACGGGGCAGCCGTATCTACGCTTGGCGATCGGACGCTTTCCTATTACAGGTGGCTCGCCGCACAACGACTGGGATCGGCGTGCCCGATACCAGGCGCGCCGATCCCAGATGATGTACTCGCCTCGCTGGTGCAAGACTGGATGAACGAATGCGAACGGGTGCAACTCTTATTGCGACTCAGCCCGCGGCTGCGGGAGCGTCACGGAGACTGAACACCTCCGTGATCCGATGAGGTGGAGCAGGCACGAAGGTCCTTCATTGCCGCAAAGAACGCGCGGTTTGAGTTTTCTCTGCACGCTCGATCGGAAGGCTCACACCCTTCCCTGGCATTGGCGGCGACGATCAAAGCTTGCCTAGAGGACATCCGGCAAGCTCCTACAGTCGCTGCAGGGATCGCCCCGACTCCACTTCGAGCTGGAGCCTCATTGAGTGAGTCGATAACCGCAGCAGCCACCCCAAGTTGATCGTACGAGCCGTGAAGAGCGATGATTTGCCCACCTTCGATCAAGAGAACGCCCAGGGGCTGGTCGTGCTGCATATTGTTGATGGCCTTGAGAATCTCGGCTACGCGGGCCGCCCCCACATCCGTTCGATAGCCATGCGGCAGAATGTGCACGTTGACTGTGTTCTTTGTCACAACCGGAGAATCTGTGGTGGTGTGGCTATTTCGTGATCTCTTGGCCCTTGGACTTGCCGCAATAACGGCCCACACTGAATCGCCATCCCCGTGAATCTCGTAACCAAAGAGCTTACTGCCCGAGGCCGGCTCGCACGACTGCATCACCGATGACAGCGACACACCCTCAAATTTCATTGCTGAGACAAGCACATCACGTACGCCATCGCTGATGACAATATTGGCATCAGGCGAAGCGACACGAATGGCGGTTGTCCACTCGGCGGCAGTACCACCTGGAAAATCAAGATCCATGGTGCCCACACCAGTAGCGAGCATGCAAGCAGCTAAAGTCATTCCAAACATTGTTGATCTCCTGAGAGTTGACCGCGCGGGGATCGCGCGGGCGGGGCCTTCGTAGCGGCCCCGGCTCGTTGTGTTCACCCTTGCATGGTTGAATACGGTGGTTTCAACGAGGCTCAGGCAGCCTCATTGCATAGACAGCAATTTACTTTTCGTCCGTGCTCCAGCCAGCGGCTCGCGAGGGCCGTGCGGCCTGCCACACGGCCTCCATGACCTCTCGCACCCCAACCCCGTATTCGCCTGAGGCCGTGTAGACATCGCGACCAAGTACCGAGCTAAGCGATGCAACCATCGCATCACGGGTGTCCTCGTCGATGAGATCGCACTTATTGAGCAGAACCAACTCGATCTTTTGAGTCAAAATATCGCCAAAGGCCTCGAGTTCTCCCCGAATCAACCGCCAATTCTCTAGTGGGTCTGAACCGTCGATTGGGGCTGCGTCAATCACGTGCAATAACACGGCCGTGCGTTCAACATGACGCAAGAAGTCATGACCCATGCCAGCACCGTCAGCGGCGCCCTCGATGAGCCCAGGCAAGTCGGCAACGACCAATCGACGCTCGGCTCCCAACTCTGCAATGCCTAGATGTGGCGACTTGGTCGTAAATGGATACGCAGCAATCTTCGGCCGCGCAGCCGTGATGGCTGCGAGAAGGGTTGACTTGCCTGCATTCGGCAGTCCAACAAGACCGACATCGGCAAGTAACTTGAGTTCAAGATCAAGCGTGCGTTCAATCCAGTCGCCACCCGGTTCAGCCTCCCGAGGTGTCTGATTGATGGCCGACTTAAAGTGCTCGTTTCCGTATCCGCCCCGACCGCCCTTCGCGACAATGACTTGCTCGCCATCAGTCGTGATTTCGGCAACGGACTCCCCAGTTTCGCGATCGACCACAATCGTGCCAAGCGGCACTGGAATCAGACGATGGTCTGCATTGGGGCCGTGCTTAGATGAACCCAGGCCTGGCTGACCATTCTTCGCACGAAAATGCGGCCGCGGTGTCAGCGACACCAAGGTTGAAAGCCCAAGTTCGCCAACGAGCACGATGTCGCCCCCACAGCCGCCATTGCCACCATCGGGACCACCCTTGGGGCGATACTTCTCTCGGCGCAAACTGACACAACCGTTTCCTCCCTTGCCGGAGCGAACGAAGATAGTGCAGCGGTCAACGAGCATGCCAGGGGTCTCTCAGTTCGGAATGCAAAGTTCTAGAAACGAACACGCGGACGCTCTCGCGTCCGCGTGAATGATCTCAGATTCTGGTCGCAGCGATCAGCTTGCCTTTTCGACTGCTGTAAATCGCGGCGTGCTAGGGTCGGCGGGGACGATATCGATATGGCGTCCACGAAACTGGACGGTGCCAGCCTGACGGGCGTACAGAGTGTCGTCACGGCCGCGGGACACGAGATAGCCTGGATGAAAGTGCGTTCCGCACTGACGAACAATGATCGATCCCGCTTTGGCGTACTGGCCGCCATAGAGCTTGACACCGCGAAATTGCGGATTGGAATCGCGACCGTTCTTACTGGACCCTTGGCCCTTCTTATGTGCCACACAACACCTCCTAGAAAACGCTAGACGGGAGATTGTAGCAGAATCGCAGGTCTTGGCGAGCCCTCAAGAAAGACCATTCTGTTGAGCGATTCAGCCCTTTTCCCCCAAATATGGACGGGAATCAGCAGGCTCTACCGAAAAACCCAGTGCTCTTCAGCCGTGTAGTCCGGGTGCAAGCGAATCGCCGTATCACCCCGGCTGATGGAGTCACCACCAACGAGATAATGTAGATACAGATTCTTTCGCAGAGTGACTGGCTCGCCTGTCACCGGATTGGGTACAACGGCTGTCTCGGGACTGATGCCCTCAACAAACACTCGCAACTCATTGACGTCGGTCCGATCAGCAGGCCACACGATCATGCCGCGACGAGCATGTCCGCCACCCTGACGCAACACTCCAATGATGGCAACCTTCGGCTCAAGGAGCGGATCGCCCACGTGTTCCAAAATGGCTCGATTAATTCGACGCGGCACCTTCATTCCGTCGCGAAGAACCTCGCCTCGATCGGTAAAGAGCACAACCGACGGAGCCCATGTGCGATCTTGCCCGCTCATGTTGACGACGTCGTAGACCATATACCAGTAGTGCGAACCATCGGCGGCGGTGTACATTCGCAGCGGGCCTGGCTGAAAATTGACTTCGGGCCTCGATGACACGGGTGATGGACGCGGGTAGGCCCAGACAGCAGGAGCAAGCAGTACAGCTGCTACCCCGGCTACGAACAACATCAACATCGATCTACGCATGGCCAACCTCATTCCTGGAGCCCCTTGCCCAGTATGTCTCCCCGCCTCATAGCGTCAAGGACGGGTAGTGTAGCAGCCACACTGCATCCTCCCACCCCCCCCATCAATCTCTTGAGATTGCCCTAGACCAGTTGCATGCCTATGGACTCAATCGTCTCTGTTCCCGCAAGCCGCTACGAAGAGGCCATCGCGCAGATCATCCCCGCCAACCGCCGGGCGATGGCCACAGCCACCATTACAACACTTGATCACGAGGGCAGGCTTCCCGATGGCTGCATGCATGCAGTGCAACATGAGAGCGGCCACTACACGGCGGCCCTGCTCACTATTCCAGCCGCTGGCCGGACCGCGAGCTTTATCCTGACCCCCCCTGCGTGTGCCCGCGACATTCCACAAGCGGCAGCCCTGCTGACAGCAGGAGTCGCCCAAACCACAAAGTGGCCGGTTGACTTGTTGCAGGCGTTACTCAACCTCACTGATGAGTACACCCATGCTGCCTATATGCAAGCGGGGTTTCAGCAACTCGCCGAACTACACACCATGGTGGCGCCAGTCCCTCAACGGACCCTACCCACGCCCTTACCAAGCGGGATCACCCTACGACATACCCACGACGCAAACTTGATTGCCGTTCTCGATGCAACCTATGCCGAAACCTTGGACTGCCCCTCACTGCGAGGACTCCGGAGGACACCGGACATCGTCGAAGGTCATCGCTCTGGCGGACGAGTGCATGAAGATTTATGGATTGTCATTGCAAAGGATCAACGCGATATTGGCTGCGCGCTTACGACGTGCACGAACGAACACGCAGCCGATCTTGCGTATTTTGGTCTCATCCCAGAGGTTCGTGGACATGGGTTAGGTCGCATCGTGATGGAACACGTACACGCCCGCGCCGCTGCCCACGGCGTACGAACAATGCGACTGGCAGTTGATGCAGACAATGCACCAGCATGCCGCTTGTACCGATCGCTCGGATTTGTCCTCCGCAGCAAGCAGTTCGCAGTTATCCGATCGGCGACAGAAGTGCAAGTCTGAGGCGACTACCCATTACTGTCCACCGATAATCCGCAATGAACTTCACTTCGTGTGGATGAAAAGATTCTTGTACTGGGGTTTGCCTTGTACATAGTCATTTTTGGCGACTTCGGCGATCTGCACGCCCCATACTGCCATGCCGCGCGATGCAAACGACGATACAGTGCCCGCGTCCAAGGATGGACCCGCCACGAGCACACGTGATCGTGGCGATGGGAAGACGGATCGTCCGATATCCGCACCATGCCGGTCTCCTGTGACATCGTGCCGCTGGACAATTCAGCACGCACAGGCACCCGTCAGTCAATTGGTTCTCCCGGCGAAGGCACTGGACCTGAGTCGAGTCGAACAGTCAAGCCGCTTGCATCTGCACACGCTTGATCAGTGCCGGAAATCGAACGCTGAAGTCCTACGGATGGGCCCACTTACGTTGCCGGCGTGTTCCTTGTGGAACACGCACCCGTTCCCGACCGCAGTATGGCAAGGCAACCCCTTGCCACCACCCCCACGGACTCCCATCCCCTCGTGCCCGATCTCTCCCCCAATACCTTGAGCCACCACCTGCAAGAGCGGGTTGGAAAGACGCCATTCCAAATGTGGTTTGCCGAGGCCTCTCTGGGCTTGAAAGACGGCGTACTGCGAATTGGCGCAGCCTCCCAATTCCAAGCCGACTGGATTTCACGGCGGTATGAGAATGACCTTCGAATCGTTGCGGAGGCTAGTGGCGGGCATGCGACCGATGTTTTTGTGCGGCCAGAGGCCGCCATGGACACCAGGACCAATCCTAGAAATCTTTCGGGTGAGGATGAGCCAAGCCCCCGTCGAGCCCCTCGGCCACGCCGGCGGCTGCTCGTGCTGGAGGACATGGCAACCGGTCCATGCAATCGCCTTGCCATTGCGGCCGCCAAGAGCATCGTCGACGATCCTGACGCACACCATCTCTCACCACTCTTCATTCATGGCGACTGTGGCGTGGGAAAGACCCACTTGCTGCAAGGAATCTGCCACCGATTTGCCACTCTCCACCCCGGTGAACCCATGCGGTATATCACCGGCGAGGACTTCACCAACCAGTACATTCAAGCCGTTCGCCACAACCAACTTGACCGATTCCGAAACACCATGCGACGCCTGCAACTGCTCGCCATCGACGACATCCACTTTGTTGCTGGCAAGACGCGTACTCAAGATGAAGTGCTTTTTACACTCGACGCTATGCGGCTGAGTGGAGCACGGCTTGTCCTCGCCTCCGATGCGGCCCCGGGCGTTATCAAGCGATTCAACAAGGCACTGGCCAGCCGGTGCACCAGTGGCATGCTGGTGCAAGTCGATGTGCCAGCTCCAACAATGCGACGAGAAGTCACCAGTCGGCTCGCAACACAACGCGGGATGACCCTCTCGAGCGATGCGGCCGATCTCGTAGTTGAACACTGCCCAACCGGACCACGGGACATCCAAGGGCTGCTCGCCCGAGTTGCTGCCGTACGATCCGTCCGCGAGGCACGTGGAACCGTGACCGACCAAGACGTACGCGAGGCAATCGGATATCAACGACGAGAGGTACACCGCACCGTCACGGTCAAGCGACTGGCCACTGCAGCCTGCCAGGTGCTGCAGATTGAGGCGAGTGAACTCACAGGGCCCCGACGAGCCAGCCGCCTTGTTGCAGGCCGAGGCCTTGTTGCCTTCCTTGCACGCGAATTGACCAATGCCAGTTATCCAGAGATTGCTCGAGCACTCTCCCGAAAGACGCACTCCTCGGTACATGCCAGCGTGCGTCGAGTACGAGGAGAACTTGAGACGGGACACACGATTGAAGTTGGTGGCGAGCAGATCCTGCTTGAGCATCTCTGCGACCAGATTCGCCGAGCAGCGAGGCAAGATTAAGCAAGCCCCGGAACTGAGCATTCCAAGGCTCCCCTTTTGCCCTTCCTGCCTTACACTGACGTGAGATGGCTCCACTTTCGCTGATCATTGGTATTTGCATGCTCTCCCTCGTTTCCGGAGCGGCTGCCTATTGGGGTGACGCGCGGGATGCAGCCGTTCACCAGGAACTCGACCGAGCCATCACGCCCCAACCTCGCAACGAACACTTGACCAGGCTCTCGGCCCTTCGGGCCTTACAAGACCCACGACTGGAACCACTACTCGCTTCCCTATTGGATGCCAGTGACCCAGCGATTCAAATTCACGCCTTGCTCGGACTGGCAGACTTACAGTCTGACCGCAGACTGGACCTTGAAAGAGTGCTGAACACAAGCGCCGCCGCTCGAGAATCGATCATCGTGCTCGGTGTCAAAGATGGCCGGTTAACCCCAGCCGACATGCGAACACTTCTTGGCACAGAGTCGCTTGCAGCCACCACCCAACTGATGCTGTTTGCAAGTTTGCTGGAGATCAATGAGCCAATCACGCCCGATCAGATTGCCGCAGTTGAGGTCGAGCCAACGACGACTGCTGCCGCCACACGCGCCGCATTGCTCGCGAGACTCGGGCGTGAAGAGTCAATCGAGGCCATGGCGCTCCAGTTACGCACCCATCCTAAAGATCCCGCAATTCAGAATGCGTGCTTCGCTGCCTTGGAGCAGTCACGCCAACTGCCAAGCGCAGGCGCTGCACGACTGGCGTGGGCCTGCCTCAAGTCTGATACCGGACTCGGGCTTCGCCGATACGCCATGCTGATGTTGCTTGAAACGCAAGCCGAAGGCATCATGGATGCCTTCGCCAACGAACTGAATCGGTCAACACGCCGTCGCCACCAAGTTGATCTCGCCTTGCTCCTCATGATGACTGGCTCGACACCGCCAGATGCCGCTCTGCAAATACTTCGCGGTGATGAGTTGTTATCACGAATGACCGATGCATCGATCGCCCTTGGCGATGATCCGACCAGTGCAAGCGGAGCGTTGGAACGACTCATTGACATCGGCCACCGGCGAACCATTTCGTGGGTACTCGACACATCCGCTGAATGGCCCGATTCGCTCGCAACCCCACTGCTCGAGCGGATTCTGGACTTGGCGATCGCCGGAGGACTCAAGAGCGCTATGGCGGGCAATGGTGTGCTCGCCGCTTCATCTCTCTTGCAACGAGCGCCTGAACGCTTCCGCACTCGGCTCTCGACGACGGATGATGATGGCGTCGAGCAACAACTGCTCTTACTCGCCATGCTGCAAGAGCCTGTACCGGATCTGGTCGATACCGTCGCATCTATTCGGCGAATCGGCATCGCCCCACCTGATGTGTTGGCCCTCCTTGTGCTCGCACGAGATCAAGATGCCATCACACCGGCCGATGTTGCAACTTTGCAACTCATCGCAACCGGCAGTACTGCATCCGAGGCACTTCGCACCCAAGCGGCGTGGCTTGCCGTCCGGCACACCGGCGTCGTTGATGATGTCATGGCATCACTCCTTCGCCCGTCTCGCTGAATTCCCGTTTACCATCGACCGACGGAGATGAGCCCATGACTTCCGACATTCACATGAGCAACCCGGCCGCTACTCGATCCGACATGCAAGCTGTTGCCAATGCATTACAAGCGTCCTCCCCCCACGGATCAACACACCGTGAGGCCTTCGAAGAGTCCATCGCACTGAGTACCGCTCGCTCGCTCGCAGTTGCTATTGCATCGGCCGAACAAGCGCTGCCAACCTTACTCGCCGCCATGGGCATCACACACGGTCGCGAAGTCATTCTGCCAGCATTGGGGGAAACCGCCTGTCTTCGGGCCATCCGTCGTATTGGCGCTACGCCCCGCTTTGCAGACTGCGACCCGGGAACACTTGTCCCACAAGCCGCGATGATTGAGGCTGTAATGACGAATGAAACCGCTGCGGTCATCGCTGCCCACGGCGATGGATGGGGCTCAGGATTGCCAAAGATTGCTGATGCCTGCGCTCGACGAGAGATCCCGTTCATCGAACTCGTCGGCACTAAAATCGGAAGCGTCTGCACAGGCGCACCGGCCGGTTCACTTGGACGCGCTGCGATTATCGACTTGTCTGCTCGAAGTATTATCTCTGGCGGCGAAGGCGCTGTCATCGTCACAGACGATGAATATCTTGCCGAGCGGTGCCGCGGAGGCGACTACACAAAGTGCAATAACCCGCACCGCGCAGACCCAATGGCCGAACTCAATGCCGCCTTTGCCCTCTCCCAGGCAGAACGTCTGCCTTCAATCATTGCCCACTGCACAGCCGCAGCTGAGCAGTACATGGTTGGCCTATCGAGCATGCCTGAGTTGCTGCTGCCCGCGACCACACCAGATACTCAATCGAACTGGTCGCGCTATGTCGTCAGGCTCGATGAGACATTCTCAGCAAGCGATCGGGATGAAATCATTCGTGGCATGCGGCGCCACGACATTGCTGCTGGTGTTGGCCTTATTCACCTACCGAGCATTTGGGGTACCGCAATTGAAGGCGAATGCCCCATCTCCGCATCCATGGCGACCCGCACCATTGCGTTGCCGATCCATGCCGACCTCACCGGTCGCGACATCGATTTGATTTGCCAAACGTTGCAACTGATGGTTCAACGCACCACATTTCGCAGAGCATCCTGATTCGCTCAGCAGTCAGATTGTCTCGGGGACGATCGCTGCATCTTTCCAGCGACGCAACTTCAAGCCGAGCGTTCGCACACCAATTCCAAGTGCTTCCGCGCTTCGCCGACGATGTCCTTTGTGGTAAGCGAGTGTTGCCAAAATGGCCGTGCGTTCGAGATCCTCGAGCGTTCGGCCACCATCACATACCAAACTATCAGAGGGTGATCCCTGTTGACCGGAAACGATCCAGGTCGCAACAACCTCGGCAGTGACCCGACCAGCAGTAGCGTGAAGCACCATCCGCTCGCACACAAGTTCCAATTCGCGGTCATGCCCAGTCCAGCGTTCCGCTGCAAGCATATCGAAAATGGAGTCGTCGATCTGAGGACGAGGCCGCCCGAGTCGCAATGCCGATTGTGTCACATGATGCCGAATGAGATCAGGAATGTCTTCAGCGCGGTCCGCCAGCGTTGGCATGCGAACCACATGGCCTGATACATGCTCCATCAATTCTCGCTGCAGGTCGCCTGCAACCAGGGCCTGCAGTGGCGGCTGGCGAAGCATGATGATGATCCTCGCATGCGAGGCAATCGTGGTCTCGGTCCCAATCGGCCGCCATGAGGAATCCCGCAACAGTTCAACAACCCGCATCTGGACCCGCCGACTCGCATGCTCGATGCCGTCTAGAAGCAACGTGCCCCCTGCTGCAAGAGCGACCGCGGCCGGGCCAGGTTCGTTGGCGCCTGGAAAAGCATTTCCGACATGACCAAAAATCCGTACAAGCAATTGTGGATCAGGGTCGGCCCGACAGTCAACCGGCACAAAGGGTTGATCGCGGCGGCCGCTCGAAACATGCAGCCAGCGAGCTGCCGGTTCGAGAGGTGTGCCGCACGACCCATGGATCAGCGTTGGCACATCATGCTCAGCCACCTGCCTGAGCCGGCTACGAAAGCCTGACATAGCCTCGCCCCCACCAATTAACTCATCACAGCCGCGACATGCAAACTCCCCCGCCGGTGATCCGCCCTGCTGACGAACTAAGGCATCTAGTTTGGCGGCATAACGAGATTGCCCCCACGCCACAGCCTGATCGCAGGCCAGATCGCCGACGCCGATCACCCCACCCTGACTACCCTGCTCACCCATCGCGAGCACCGTGGCAAGAGGATCGATGTCATGCAACTGCCTGCCGAGATGATGTATCTCGCAGGTTGGGTTTCGATGCAAAACGACCACTTCAATGCCGCCCATCGCAAGACGTTCGGCTGCAGCATCGGCGGGCACGTACAACGCGTTGGTGGATTCCTGTGGCTGATCGGCACCGACATGGAGGATGCACCCTCGCTGAGGCGATCCGTTGGTAGGTGCGTGTCCTTCACTGCCACTATTGTTGACAAAGTGGCCTGCAACACTGAGCGTCGATCCATCGACCATCAGAATCTCCAACGAGCAGCGAATCCTTTCGCCAACTCCTCACTATATATCGGACGTCGAGGGATCAGGTGTTGAGGATTGGCCTCTGGCAAATGAGGTCCAGAGGATCAAGTGGACGAATCATCAATTGGCGGGCCATCGGGCCGAGACGGACCCGCGTCGATGACCAGTGTGCGAGCAACAATGTCTCCAGGTGCCTGTGCCAATGGCGTGAGGATGATCAAGATCGCCAGCGGCGGCGCCATGATCACAACGCCTTTGAGCACATTCCGCACCAACGTCTGCCACCACTGAAGTTGTTCGCCTCGGCTCGGCACAATCCGAAGGGCAAGCAACCATTTACTGGGCGAATAGCCAACTGTGACCTCCCACGCGAATCCCCAGATGGCTGCGACAGCGGCCATGATCAGGAGCGTAGGGAGCGTCGAGGGCATTGGGCCTGCGAGCAATGCCGAGAGCACCTCAATTGAGCCCGTCCCAAGCACCGCAACGCACACCAATAACCCCGGCACAAGGTCGAGCAGTGCGGCGAGGACGCGTCGAGACAGCGGCGCCACGCGACAACCTTTTGGTACCACATCACTGCCCGCGCCGCGGCCGGCGAGCAGCATGGCTACGACCACCACCGCAATGCCCAGCAGCACCAGTACCGACCAAAGGGCGGCGCTGAGGCCGATAGATCGCTCAAGCGTGTACCACTTGCTGCCCGCTTCGGCCAGACGTACATACGGACCGTCCTGCCTGAGATGGAAGAGGAGCAACCCCTCTTGTCCTCGCACAAGTCGTGCGTCAGCAGGCACATCCACCAATGTGGCCCACGGCAGAATCTGACCGCTTTGCACATGCCCAAGCTCGCGGATGTCGTTGGCCTGTTGAAAGCCGAACAGTGGATTGCCATCATGGAAGATCAAATCCTGAGGCTGTCCGTCAATTGCCCCGAGCTGCGTTCGTTGCCAGGGCGACTCGATACCAGCCGCCCGAAGCATGGCAATGGAAGCATCATCGCCAACGAGCAACACAAGATCATCGGCCTCTTCTGCTGCCAGTAGCACACGCTCACGTGGCTGCATAGGCACGGTCGTCCGCTCGAGCCACTCGCCACGCCGCAATGACCAAATTCGATATGCAGCCGAATCGCCCTGCTGCACAATGACGCTTGGACCGAGGTGCGAACCAATCAGATGTGTCAACACACCCTCGCCCGGCCACGCAGGCAAACGAGCCAAGCCTTCTGCTGGCTCAGCAATCCATGCTTCGAGTCCTGTGTCCCACGTCGCCCGGAGCGAACGAAGGATCTTCGATTGCCCGCCTAATCCTGCGGGCAGCACCCATACCGCAGTACCGGCAGATGCCATCGCATCAGGTCGGTTGGCGAGCGCACGAAGCGGTGAATAGATAGCGTCCAACGCGGGCGTCCCGACGATTGCAAGCGATGGCGTAGAAGAGGGTTCGAGCGGCGGCGACACAAACCAGAAAGTTGGTGACGGAGTTGACGCAATAGCCATACAGATCAGCACGGCGTACATCATTCCAACACCTCGGGCTTGAGATGGGCTCGAACGCGATCAAGATCAAACCACACGGCAGCGAGTGACTTCATTTCTACCGCCGTTAACGCCACAGCGGTGGATGTGCGAAGCTTTAACAGGGCCTCGGGTGTCACAATGTCGATGACCGTGGCAATCCGCCTGCCTCCCTGTGTCCCACCTACACGCACTTCTCCGGTCGTCCATCGATGCCGCCCTACAAATGAACCTTCCTCTGGGAACGCGAGCGTAATGATCTTAGGTCGCAAAGTGGAGGGTTCAAGTGTGGCCGTCAGTTGACCTCCGAGCGTAGCCGCGGTCAGAACCACGTCGCCACCGGAGAGTTGCACCTTTGCATCGGCTGGCCATGGGTTGATGCCGAGCAATAGTCGAAGTACTTCGGGGCGGACAGCCAGTTGGGTCTGCAACTCTTCGAGGGTTCGCACCGTGAGCCTACTCGGCTCGGACAACATATCGAAGATCCACGCCCTACTCGGCGTGAGGGTGAACCAAAGCATGACGTCGCCAAATTTAGTAATCCGCATCGAAGAACGCGTCTCACCATCGAACAAGACGTCAAGATCACCTTGCTCAGTATGCGAGCCGTCCTCATCCTGCCAATGCATTTGAATCTGGCCACGGAGCCGAAGACGTTGGTAGTCCTCGACGCTGGTGTTCCATCGGGACTGCACAGTGCTGATGTCTGATTGTGGAGTCACCGGTGCGGCCGAACGGCACCCGCCGATGAAGATCAGCAAGGCGATTACAGGGGCCACACCCCCGAATCGCTTACAAATCACCTTGAAGCACTTCACCGAGTTGCTCATGAAGGTCGACGATGTCATCGTCGCCGAGGCCGGGATCGAGCACCGTCCATGTGTCCGGTACTTCTCCACGGCCAGAGAGATGCCAAATGACCCCCTCAGATGTCTCCTCACGACGATCGAAGCGAACCAGACGCTTCCGAAGGAGCACCAGGGCAATCACAAAGCGGAATGCTTGGCGTTTGGGCTGTTCCTCGCCTTCAAGCCGCTCCAATAGGTCGATCAGGACGTCATCTCCAACCAAAATGCGTTGCTGGGTTCGTGCCTCTGGCACGCTGGTTCGCCAATGGCTAAAGAGAGCCTCAGGGCGTGCACCGCCCTCCCATGCCTCGAGGGAATAGTCGATGCGACGAAATCCATCGCTCTCCGAGTCATCGCACAAAGCGGCTATGCAGGGCGTTCCGGGCGGCAATTCAGCCCCTGACGATTCACAGCGACCAGTAGAGCGAGCAACTTGATATCGACCATCTACGCCTGCCATGGGTCCTCCCGGTTAGTGCATGTGTGCGGGGAAGTATACTCGGCCATCTTCCTTTAGCCCCTTCGACAAAGGACCCACACATCCGTGCCATCTAGCCTGCTCAGCATCGATCTTCTGGAACTGCTGATCGAGTTAGCCTTGATTTGGTTTGTCGTGTACGGCATGGTCCGGTTCCTACGAGGAACGCGAGGCGCCGGCATTGTCAAAGGATTTGCGGTATTGCTCGCCGCATTCGTCGTCCTGCAACTGCTCGGACTCGGAACCGAGCGATTTGCGCGACTCAACTTTATCGTGAACTATCTCGTCGGCATCGTCGCGGTGCTCCTGATCGTGATCTTCCAGCCAGAACTGCGACAAGCCACCATGCGACTCGGGCAGGCTCGGCTACTGAGGCCTTCACGCCGCGATGGCGAAGATTCACGGGTCGACGCGATTGCAGAGGCGGTCGCTTTCCTCAGCCGAAGCCAGTTTGGAGCAATCATCGCGCTCGAGCGGAACATCAGGCTTGGCAGCCTGATTGAGGGTGGGCAACCACTTGACGCAAAACTCAACCCGCAATTGCTTGAGTCGATTTTCTGGCCGAATAGCCCGCTCCATGACCTCGGCGTTGTGGTCCGAGGCGAACGCGTCCTTGCTGCCGGTGTGCAGTTTCCACTCGCAGATGATGGGACGTTGCCAAGCAAGTATGGTTCAAGACATCGCGCAGCGGTTGGTCTCTCATCAGAATCCGACTGTTTGGTCGTCGTCGTCAGCGAAGAGACAGGCATCGTGAGCATCGCCGAAGGGGGAAGACTCGAGTCACCAATCGCAGTTGAGCACGTAGCCGACAAACTTCGCTGGTATCTGCATGACCGCGATCCTGAAACTCATACTCCCACTCCCGACGGAACAACTGCATGAAGTGGCCACGCGAATTCGGGACGATCACTTTGGTGACCATTGTCACCGTGCTCATTTGGCTTCTCGCCGCTGCCAAGACGCGGCAGATCGATACCGTCGCCGGTCGCCTTGAATTCACTGTCGCAAGTGACTCCGCAGGCGATCGCTTTCAGGTGTCTCCAGGCCGAATTCCGATGACCGTTACCTTGGAAGGGCCAGCGCTGGCAGTGCGAGAAGCTCGGCAGCTACTCAATCAATCCCCGCTGGCGATTGCCCTGCCGCCTGAGCATGGACGGCAGGACGTTACTGACCTCGCTACCCGCGTGCAACAGATCGATTCGCTGCGAAGTACCGGTGTGACCATTACATCCGTTGACCCACCTCGATTCACGGTCGATGTGACTGAGTTTGTTACCCGCACCGCGGTCATCCGTGCGGACATCCGATCGGCTTCAACCGTGCAAGATGTATCGGTAGCGCCCAAGGAGGTCTCGATCACAGTCCCTCGAGGTCTGGTCCACCAGTTGCCAGAGTCGCTTGTCGTCGAGGCCGTGGTCGATCCACGTGATATCTCCAGACTAGAGCCTGGCGTACTACACACTGTCAATGGCACATTGCAACTTCCAGATTCGGTGCATCTTGCGGGCGCCATCACGATCGAACCCGCAACTGCCAGAGTGTCCTTCCAACTCATCGCCCGGCAGCGACGTGCCTCGGTTGCGCGAGTGCGTATCCAAGTCGTGTCATCACCGCAGGACTTTGGCGTCTATCACGTTGAACTTCCAGACCCACTACTGACCGATGTAGCAATTGAAGCAACTCCTGACGACATTGCCGAAGTTGAAGCTGGTCGCGCTCAAGTCATCGCAGTTATACATCTGACCACCAATGACAAGGAACGGTCGGTCGAAAGTAAGCCTGTTTCATTCTTTGCCATTGTGAGGCCTGACGGAACAGCAACGCCAGTTTCTGGCTCACTCAAAGACAATCCCCACCCGAACGTCGCACTCTCTATTCGGCGGGTTCAGTAGACCAAGCAGGTCCTATCAGGACCAGCGCGTGCAGTGCCACGACTTCTTGCCGCGACGCAATAGAATCGCGTGGCCGTGCAGTAAGTCATCGGTGCTGAGTGATCGATCAAGAGCGTCGGAGCCGGTCACTTTTTCGCCATTGACCGACACACTTCCGCCAGTGAGAAACTCTCTGGCCTCGCGCTTGGAGGCCGCTAAACCAGTCTGCGGAAGCAGTTCGAGCAGATGCACGCCTTCGCCTTCCAGTGAATCTCGTCCATGCTCGCTCGCCGGCACGTCAGCAAAAACGGCATCAAGCATGCCTTCATCGAGGTCACGAATATTGCCACTAAAGAGACTCTTTGCTGCCGCCTCCACCCGCTGTACCTCAGCATCTCCGTGCATCATTCGAGTGACTTCGGCAGCAAGAGTTCGATGGGCAAGCCGTTCATGCGGTGCCGCCTCATGTGCCTGCTCAAGATGTTCTATTTTTTGCTGGTCGAGGAAGGTATAGAAACGCAAGAAGCGTATGACATCTGCATCAGAGGCATTGAGCCAGAATTGGTAGAAAGCCCAAGGGCTCGTTCGAGCGGCAGTCAGCCACACGGCCCCAGACTCGGTCTTGCCAAACTTGGTCCCGTCAGCCTTGGTAACGAGCGGCGCCGTGATGCCGTAACCACGCGACTGCTCTTCGGGTTCACCCTGCATATCGCGGCGAATAAGATCGATGCCCGAAACAATATTGCCATACTGATCTGACCCTGCAATCTGCACGGTACAGTCATGCGTCTTGCGAAGATGTAGAAAGTCATACGCCTGCAAGAGCATGTATGAGAACTCGGTGTAGGAAATGCCCTGTTCGCGGTTGTGCAGCCGCTCTCGCACAGAATCCTTTTGAATCATCGCATTGACTGAGAAATGCTTGCCTACATCACGCAGTACGTCGAGGTATCCAAGTTCACACAGCCAGTCTGCATTGTTCACCATTGACGCAGCATTGGGAGCGCCGCTGTCGAAGTCGATGACCTTTGAAAAGATTCCCTGCAGCGCCGCAACATTGGCTTCAACTTGTTCGCGTGTCTGCAAAGATCGCTCGGCGTCCTTGCCGGAAGGGTCACCGATCAAGCCTGTTCCCCCACCGCACAGAATGAGCGGCCGATGCCCGCATCGTTGCCAGTGCGCAAGCAACATAATGGGAATCAGATTGCCAATGGTCAGGCTGTCCGAGGTTGGGTCCCAGCCGCAATATGCCGTTCGCATGCCACCAGCAAGGAACCCAGGCATCGCCTCATCGGCAGTCGTCTGGTGCAAGAGGCCTCGCCACCGAAGTTCGTCGAGATAGTCGCTCACAGAGTCAGGCCTCGCCCCGGCGACGTGTTGTGATTAACACAATGAGTGGCCAGATGCTGACGGCTACTGCCTGCAGGCAGACCCAGCCAATCGCAATCACCCGCAACGCAGACGGGGTGAGGGAAGGCATGTCAGCTGTTTCACTTCCTGCAGCATTTGCTTGGTCCACTTGCGCCTGCATTGCGATACCTATGCTGCGGACTGATTCGTCGAGCCAATAGAAGGCTCCACTCAGCATAATGATGGCCATGATTATTCGTATCACGGCCCACCCACGCAACATCATGAGCCCCCATGCCCGACCGCCCGCCGCTCCAGCACCGGCCAAGATGAGCCAGAGGCCAAGTACCACGCCAGCTATATAGCCAGCCGCTTCAAACATCTGTGCCCCGGCCGAAGGTTCAAGCGTGCCCTCAGGCAACGCAACCAGGGAGTTTGCCGCTATTGACATCACGCCGATGCCGCCCCAGCAGAGAAGTCCTAACACACCAATGACAATTGACACAACAGCCACCCATGGCGGCACGTCTCCGCGGGGAGACGAGCCAAGCTGAGCCTCACCCATCGGTTCCATTGAAAGTTGCACGTCGTCTGGCATTCGTAAATTCCTGTTCAAGCGTATTTAGAACTGTCGAAGGAAACGGGCGTCATTCTCATACAACCAGCGGATGTCGGAAATGCCATGCTTACGCATCGCGATTCGCTCGACGCCGAGGCCAAATGCAAACCCAGTCCAGATCTCTGGATCAATTTTAAGCGATTCAAGTACATTCGGATCGACCATGCCGCAGCCTCCCAGTTCCACCCACTGCCACTTCCCCTTGATCCGCATCTTCATGTCGACTTCAGCTGAGGGCTCGGTAAACGGGAAGTAACTCGGTCGCATACGAACTTCGGCATCCTGGCCAAAGAAAGCGTGGGCAAATCCAAGCAGCGTGCTACGCAAGTCCACCATGGTCACACCACGATCAACCCAGAGACCTTCGACCTGATGAAACATGCTGTAGTGCGTCGCGTCATGCGTGTCTGGCCTGTAGACCCGACCGGCTGCAACAATTCGTACGGGCGGGGGCGTGTGTTCGAGCACGCGGATCTGTACGGTCGAGGTCTGTGAACGAAGCATTCCGCCACCTTCAAGATAGAAGTTGTCGATCGGCTCGCGTGCAGGATGAGACTCAGGGACATTGAGCGCCGTAAAATTGTGCCATTCGTCTTCAACTTCTGGTCCGGTCGTTGGCGTGAATCCCATGCGAGCAAAGACTTCAAGAATTTCTGCGATGGTTCGACTGATGACATGCTGACGGCCGAGCCCAGTTGGAAGGCCCGGCTCGGTCACATCAACAGCTGGCCCGGATTGCTCAGACTCCGCACGCGAGCATTGATGATCGAATGCTTGATTCAGTGCCTGCTTGAGCGTGTTCATACGCTGCCCAAATGCCGGACGCTCTGCGGCCTCAACATCCTTCATGCGGCCCATGAGTGACTTGAGCCGACCCTTAGACCCGAGCCAGGCGATACGCCACTGCTCAAGGGTGGCTGCCTGATCACAACTGGCGAGCGAGACCAATGCCTCTTCTTGGATGGTGTCAAGTTCCGCGAGCATGCTGGGAGGATAGTTGGTGCTGGAGTAGGCTGGGAGGATCACTGCCTACTGCTTTCTAGAATGACAACACGGACCGCCGAGTGGGCGATCCGTGTTGGATTCAAACAAAGTGAGGGGGAAGTCAGTCTGCGTCAGACTTCTTCTCGTCCTCGGTCGCTTCTGGGGCGGTCTCGCCACCCTCAGCGGCTGCCTTGGTCTCAGGGGCATCCGTTGCTGGACTCTCCTCGACCGCAACCCCAGCCTCCACAACTTCTTCTTCGATGGCTGCTGGATCGTTTTTACGAAGCGATGCAGCAAAGGCCGTTCGACGATCTGCCTGCCGACGCCGCGAAGAAGTGCCACCACCAATCTGGGCGCCCTCTTCTTCGCCAACGAGTTGGAGGACAACAATGTCGCCGCCATCTCCGAGCCGATGCCGTCCGGTACGGACGATTCGCGTATACCCGCCATCTCGATCGCGATAGCGATCTGCCACCGCCGTCATGATGTGTTGCACCAAACGAGGAGCCTTTCGCAACTCACCAAAGCGATTGAACTCGATCTCCGAAGCCGGGGGGAGGTCGAACCAAGCGTTCTCCTTGGCGGAGTCTGGCACATTTGGGTCAGCAACCCATGAGTGGATCTTGCGATCGTTCACTCGGGCTTCAATCCGTCGACGAGCATTCAAACCGCCCTTCTTGGCGATCGTGATGATCTTCTCGATGAACGGCTGGACTGCTTTTGCCTTGGGCATCGTCGTTTCGATCTGCCCATGCTCGAACAAGCCTGCCGCGATATTGCGCATCATCGCTCGGCGATGCTCGCTGTCGCGACTGAGTTGCCTGCCTTGAATTCGCTTACGCATAACACTTCTCCTGACCACCACCTCAAGAGGCGGCGGAAACACCCAATATCAGCCGACGTATGCCGACTCGGGCGCCGTATAGCCCTCAGGCAGACGCATACCGAGCGCCAAGCCCATCTCTTCAAGTTTCTTTACGATCTCACGCAACGAAGTCTTGCCAAACGAACGCATCGCGAGCAATTCGGCTTCGCTGCGAGTGACCAATTCGGCCACTGTTGCAATCTGTGCGGACTCAAGACAGTTGTTCGACCGGACAGTGAATTCGAGATCTGACAGCAAAGTGTCAAGCTTGTGAATGAGATCGTCATCGACCGCAGCTGCTGCAGCTGCCTCATCAGACACACGCAACTCGCCTGGCTCTTCAACCTGAACAAACGGATTGAGATGCTTTCGCAGAATCTTCGAAGCCTCAGTGAGTGCCATCTCTGGTGTCACTGTGCCGTCAGTCCAGCAATCGAGTATCAAGCGGTCATAGTTCGTCTTCTGCCCCACTCGCGTGTCTTCGACACGGAATCGGACACGAAGCACTGGGCTATAAATCGCATCCACCTGAATCTCGCCGATAATCTGTTCCTCGGCGCTTCGAAGGTACCGATCACTCGCTGGCGAGTAGCCGCGGCCCCGAGAAACAGTCATCGAAATGTCGAGATTGACGTCTTCGTTGAGCGTCGCAATCAAGTGCTCTGGATTCAAAATTCGGATGGCTGGGTCTGCTTCAATGAGGTCGGCGGTCACAGCACCAGGGCCGCCCGCGCGAAGCGACATCGTTCGTGGAGTGTTGTCATCACTTTCACAGGCCACAACCAAACCCTTGAGATTCAAGAGAAGGTCGGTGACATCTTCTTTCATACCCGGAATCGTCGTAAACTCGTGCTCAACGCCACCGACGGTCACAGTTGTGATCGCAGCACCTTCGATGCTACTCAACAGGATTCGGCGAAGGCTGTTGCCAATCGTCGTACCAAAGCCACGCTCAAGTGGCTCAACAGTAAAACGGGCAAACTGGTCGGTGCGAGATTTCGCATCAACATCAACCTTGGCGGGCAGTTCTAAACCTCTCCAGCGTACGTGCATTGTGCACTCCATTCATGCAGCAGGGATTCCTGATGGAAACCAACTGAGGTACTCGGTCGATCGTCACACTGCTGCACGGCGACGAAAGCCTTCTGCGCCCAGTTGGGGCGGGCCCACGTGGGCCCTGAGATCAGCAGCGACGCTGCTTTCGTGGTCGACACCCGTTATGCGGGATTGGTGTGTGATCTTCGACGGCAGTCACGATGAGTCCGGACATGTCGAGACCGGTGATTGCCGACTCGCGACCGCCACCTGGACCCTTGACCCGGACTTCCACTTCACGAACACCCATTCGCTTCGCCTTCGACGCCGATCGCTCGGCAGCTCGGGTCGCTGCAAATGGGGTCGCCTTGCGGGCACCCTTGAAGCCAACCGTCCCGGCGGAATCCCAACAAAGCGTTTCGCCGCTGAGATCCGTGATCGTGATGATCGTGTTGTTAAATGAGGCCGTCACGTGGACGATGGCCTTACCGATGTTCTTTCTGACTTTCTTCTTTGCCATAATTGCTTTCTCCGGACGTGATCCGGTGAGATTCCTATTCCCTTTGAATCAGGATCAGGCCTTCACGCCCTTCTTGCCAGCGACGGTTCGCTTTCTACCCTTACGGGTGCGAGCATTACATTTGGTCCGTTGACCACGAACAGGCAATCCACGGCGGTGACGATCACCCCGATAACTTCGAATGTCGCGGAGCCGCTGGATATTCTGAGCGGTCTGTCGACGCAGGGCACCTTCAACGATGTAGTTGTCGTCGATGAGGCCTGCAATCTGCACGACCTCTGCCTCAGTCAACTCACTGGCGCGGGTATCAGGGTTGATGCCCGCCTGCTCAATGATGTCATCGGCAAACTGCGGCCCGATACCGTGAATGTACCGAAGAGCGTACCGAATCTTCTTCTTGTCTGGAATGTCGATGCCTGCAATACGTGGCATAAATATCGCTCCGTGCTAGCGCCTGTGCGCTCAGCCCTGCCGCTGCTTCAGCCGAGGGTTCTTCTTGTTGATGACGTACCTGCGGCCCTTGCGGATCACAATCTGGCAATCCTTGGTTCGTCTTTTAATGCTGCTCTTAACTTTCATGGTGTGCTTACTCCAGGTCCTACTGTCTGTAGACGATTCGTCCTTTGCTCATGTCATAGGGGCTAATTTCGACCTTGACGGCGTCTCCAGGAAGAATGCGAATGTAGAACTTCCGCATTCGACCGCTGATGTACGCGAGAATCTTCTCACCATTCTCCAGTTCAACCGTGAACTTGGTATCTGGTAGAGCCTCGGTAACGACCGCGTCGAGGACGATCTTTTCCTCTTTGGCCATGAACACGTCCCGAAGGACCTCCTATGAACTTGAGGACGATGAACCGCCCCGCTTTCGGCCGCTGTCTGGGCCTGTAATAAATCCGCTGTAATTCCGCATGAGCAGGTTGGCTTCGATCCGTTGAATGAGGTCAAGCCCAACACTGACGACAATGAGTAATCCCGTACCGCCGAGGAAGCTCGACACAAAGAATGGGATGTCCATATATCTCGCAACCATCGATGGAATGACCGCAATGATCGCCAAGAATCCGGCGCCCACATAGGTAATTCGTTCCACAACGGTTTCGAGGTACTCAGCAGTACGCGGCCCTGGCCGCAAACCTGGAATGAAACTTCCGTTCTCCCGCAACTGCTGCGACATGTCATC
>JAQWLT010000035.1 GCA_029247205.1 Phycisphaerales bacterium
ACTGGCAAGCGTTGCACTGGTCAACACCAAACTGGCGCCACGATCAAAGAGATTTTCCTTCAGAATCGGCGCCACATCTACGACCGTGCACTTCAACGCAGGCCGCGGGCCACGATCACCTGTTGGCTCAACACCGTCGAGGTAGTAAACACCGCCGGGAATGTCCTGCGCGAGCAACCGCCGCACGCCGGTTGCCATACCACCTGCGCGAATGGCCCAACTCGACAGTTCGGCCCGCTCTTCCTCACTGTCTGTTTCAACACGCACAGCACCAATCGCTTCGGCCAAGGCCTCGAGTGGACCGGAGAGCACATCTTCAACGACGGCAGCCTCACGAATGCGTCCGCCAGTCGATCTCGCCCGGGTGTGCCACTGCATGAGTGATTCAAAGAGCGCCACGCTTGCCTGCCGCGCGTCGCGGATATGCACCACACACCGAGCGATCGCACCGTCCCCGTCTCGCTCACTCAGCGAGCCACGCCGCTCATCAGCAGTCAGCAGCAAACTCAGCAGACGCTCGACACCGGCCTCGGACACCGACATGCCAAAGTGCTCCGCCGCAACGTCCTCAATGGCGTGGGCCTCATCGAAGATGACGTGGTCATAGTGCGGCAACATCGTGGCGCCGCCGATTCGCAAGGCAAGGTCAGAGAAAAAGAGCGCGTGATTGCAAACAAGCAGATTTCCTTGCTGCATGGCCGCCCGGGCCCTTTGGTAGAAACACTCGTCGTACCGCGGACACTTCACGCCAAAGCAATTGTTCGAGTCGCTCTGAGCATGCTCCCACACACTTGCCCGAGGAAGCTGCGGCAGTGTGGCTCGCGTGCCATCGGTGGTTGTCTTGGACCATGCATCTACAAGATCAAGCGATCTTGCATCAACACCTGCCAGCCGTGAGCGGCGACGCTGCGCTACTTCGAGCCTCCGCAAACTGAGATAGTTGCCACGTCCCTTGACAAGAACTGGTCGCACAGCTGAACCCGCCAACGGCATGAGCAGTGGGATGTCCTTGCGAAGCAGTTGTTCCTGCAATGCAATGGTGTGCGTAGAAATGACTACGGTCTCGCCGTGATTGACAATGCGATCCATGGCCGCAAGCAGATAGGCAAATGACTTGCCGACGCCTGTTCCAGCCTCGGCCATGAGCGTCCCTCGCGCATCAAGCGTCTTGGACACCGCTCGGGCCAAACGCACTTGTTCGTGACGCACTTCAAAGCCAGGCAGCACGGTAGCAAGACCGTCTTCAACAGCCAGTTGTTCAACGAGTTCACCGGCGATCACGCGGCACTCCTCCGATCGGTGCGCGGGCAGGCTCACCAGGACGGCGTGGGTATATTTTTGGAATCGGGCCAGCACGCCGCACCGCGACAATGGTGCCGGTCGGTGTTCGCGCAGTGGTTTCAACCGTAGCGTGAAGGATGTGCAGCGCCTTGGCCGACGCCTCAATCTCGTCGGCCGCGCGCTCACCTTTGATTGCAAGGAGTAGCCCACCATCGGTGACCATCGGCAACGCGAGTTCAAGCAGCACCGGCATGCCACCTACTGCGCGAGCGGTCACGACATCCCATGCACCGCGCCCCCCACCATCTGGGCTACCCAGCGTCTCAGCTCGCTCACTCAAGACCGTCACATTCTCAAGGCCCATGGTCGTCACCGTCTCGGCGAGATATCGTGCCTTCTTGCCGGTCGCCTCCAGCAACGTCACTGGCAGATCTGGCCGGACAATTGCCAATGGAATGCCGGGGAAGCCACCGCCAGTGCCCAGGTCCAACAAGTGCCGCGCCTCCACCGCTTCGATGTAGGGAAGCAGCGTCAAACTATCGAGCACATGCCGTGACCACGCCTGCTCACGATCAACGATTCGCGTGAGGTTCATCCGCTTATTGGCTTCAGCAAGCAGGTCAAGGAACTGGCCAAGCATCGTCCACTCGGTATCCGAGAGCTCAAGATCAAAGGTCTTGGCCAACGCCTGCACCACCGTGAGATCATCCATGATCGCCATCCTCGCTTCCGAACTCAAAACTCTCTCGCCACAGTCGGCTTGGTGGCCGCAACCCAACATTAAGTAGTAGCCCGACGAGCAACCATACAGCCACGAGGCTTGAGCCGCCCGCGCTGACAAAGGGCAACGTCATTCCAGTGATTGGCATGACACCAATTGTCATGCCGGTATTGACAACCATCTGCGACACAAGAAGCGTGGTTGCCCCAACAGCAACCAACCTCGGAAATGCTTCGCGGCACTGGCCCGCCACCCACAAGCCACTGCCAGCAAGCACAACAAAAAGCCCCCATATGCCAAGCGCACCGGCGAGACCCCATCGAGTGACGATGACCGCAAAGACCATGTCGTTGTGCTCTTCAGGCAGGTGATTCCAGCGGACCAGCCGCGAGGCTGTTTCGCCACCATGGCCCGTCAGTCCGCCCGCACCAACGAGCGTCATCGCACGCTGACCCTGGTAGCCGATGTCATCGACATACGTGGTGTCACCCTGCATCTGCGCCCACATCGCCATAATGCGATCACGCTGGTGTGGACGCAGTAACGGAGTCATCGCTAGAGCTGCCACGAGCCCAAGTAGCACAATGATGCCGAGATCACGCATGCGAGCGCCGGCCGCGATCAGCATCGCAGCGGCTGTCGGAAGAAAGAGCAAGGCCGTGCCAAGATCTGGCTCAAGCAGCACCAATCCCATCGGCATCAATGCAATCAAGAGCGGCGGGATGAGCCCCCGCAGTCGCCTGTGATTGCGTCGAAATCGAAGCCATGATGCGATCGACAGCACCACTGCCACCTTGGCGAGTTCCGACGGCTGAAAGTCGGTCACAACCATGTTGATCCACCGCCGCGCCCCGTTACGTGGCCGAACAATTGCGTCGGGAATGCCAGGCAATAAGAGGAATACAAGCAGCAACATCACCAATGCCAGAAGTGGCCAACTCACCCATTGCAAGAATCGATGTGAAGGCCATGTCACCATGCCTGCTGCGATCAAGCCAACCACAAGTAAAGCACTTTGCTTAGGAACCAGTTCGGGACGTGTCGTACCAATGGCCAGTAGACCAATCGCCGTCAAAGCAAGGGCGGCGGCGACACAGAGCCACGCGGGCGTGGCCCAGTGCACACGATGCATCCAAGTGCGCCTTGATCCGCGCCGCAAAGCACCGCCAGGCCTCATCAATGACAGACGTTCACCGCTCACTGCCCACCACCTGTAAGTAATCCAGTGTCCTGCATTGCTCGAACCACTTGGTCAGCAATTGGTCCTGCCGCTCGGCCGCCTGAACCACCGTACTCAACCAGCACGGCAATGGCATACTGAAACGCTTCGCCCTGATCGCCGACAAGCGCCGCAACCCACGCGTGCTCGAGATTACTGGTGCGTTCCCCAGCAGCCACGACGCCATCTCCATCAACATCCCGCCGCCACGGAGGCGCCTGCGCGGTGCCGGTCTTGGCAGCAATCCGCTGCCCCTGGACGCGAAAGATTGGCTCGCGGCCAGTTGGCAACCGCAGATGATTTGCTGTTCCATAGGACTGCGACACAACATCTTCCAACCCTTGCAGGGTCAGTTCAACGGCCGAAGGCACGAGCGGCCAGCCGGGTGAACTCAACTTGCTGCGGTAGCCACGCACGAGCGTCGGGGGAATACGACGACCGCCCCGAGCAAGCGTGGCATAGGCATCTGCTGCATGCAATGGCGTCCAAGCGGCCCTGCCCTGTCCAATTGCCAACATGACCGACTCAAACGTGGCCTCTCCGCGGGAACGCAACGCTGAGATCACCTCGCCCTCCGGTCGATTTCCTGCCACTTCGATCGGGGCCTCTGCCCATGAAGGCGTCAGACCGGTGTCGAGTTGTTCGCCAAGCCCCATGCTCCCAAGCCACTCACTGAGCCTCTCAAGTCCGAGTCTGTCACCGAGTTCATAGAACCAACAGTTGCATGAACGGGCGAGCGCCTCTTCAGCCCCGAGCATTCCATGCGTGGCCATGTTGTACTTGGGCCTGTAAATCCAGCAGCGTGCAATACCGAGCTGTTTTTCAAAGTGGTGCCCACGACACTCCAGTTGATCTGTTTCAAGCAACACACCTTCACTCAACGCCGCGGCAAGCACGAGTGGTTTGATAATAGATCCGGGCGGCGCAGCAACCTGCACGCTTCGCAGCAGCCATGGCTGCAAGGAATCCCGCTCAGACTGACTCATTTCGTCCATGTTCAGCGTGTCGAGACTCGATGCCATCGCCAACACTTCGCCCCGTTCAATATCCAACACGACCGCACTTGCAGGCAGGACAGTCCCAATCGGCAATCCGCTATTTGCATGCCACGGCTGCACCTTGGTCAAACCAAGTGAGGGGCTGAGAACTGCCTCCAGCCGAGCTTGCAATGGCCCATTGATCGTCAACTGCACATCTCGACCTGGCACTGCATCGGTTCGTTGCTGTTTTCCATGGTCCCGGTCGATGACAAGTTCACCGACTTCACCTCGAAGCGTGTCCTCCCATGCCTGTTCCATGCCGCCCGCACCGACGAGATCTTCAGTTCGGTATCCCCCGCGATCAATAATGCCTGTTTCGGGATGCACGAAGGGCCGGCGAGCAACATCTTCAGCCCAAACTTCGTCACGAAGCGAACCAAGAAGACCACCAGCAACCTCTGGCAATAGCACTGAACGCTCGCCACTTTCACGGAGCGGGCTGGGCAGTGTTGAGAGATCCACCGATACGGCCACGTCGGTCATCGGGTGTTCGCGATATCTGGCATACCGAAGTTCGACAAGATCGGCGTGACCAGAGGCGAAGGCCTCTAGCTTCGCCGCGGGCGCGTCATGCAGATTGGGCACGATGACATGCGCACTCACTTGCTCGCGAATCGGCCGCGGAACAAACTCTGGTCCATCACCAAATCTTGCTTCGTGCCGACGCCGCTGCTGGTCCCACACAACCGCCGCCATCTGCTGCACGTTCCCTCGAATGGTATTCAGTCGAGAAGCGAGTTCATCTCGGCTCTGGCCTGCAGCCTCAGCAATCGCATCCCACAATTGATTGAGTACGACATCCTCTACAGGCCTACGAACAGCAATCTCGGCAGCGCGTCTTTCAGGCGAGGCCATCTGCCAGAAGTCCCGCCCAAGGTCTGATCGCGCCCGTCGCACGGCACGATCTTCTGCCCACTGCCCGGTGATCGCATCCCATGAAACCACAACTTCCCACCTGGGCACATCACGGGCCAATATGCGACCGTCTCGATCGAGCAGAGATCCCCGCCATGTCGGAAGCCACGCACGCGATTGCAGCCGAGCCTCAGCGGTTCTGCGATGGTGTTCTCCCTGAACCACCGTCAATCGGATGGCCTGCACCACCAGTCCAAGCAGAATCACCGCTACCACGGCAGCAAGCAGCCGCAGGCGACGGTGGTACTGAGTCGGTGCCTTTCGGCGAGTGGTGGTGGACATCGGGCGGTGTCTACTGCTCGTGAATCTTCTGTGAGTGTGCAAGTCTACGCTGCGTGATCGGCCAGAGGTAGAGTGCCACCTTTACGGAGGGGCTCATGATGGAAGAACTCCCCACAGCACTCCTACTTGACGCCTACCGAAGCGGGTACTTTCCAATGGCCGACCCCGAAACGGGCGTCCTTGAGTGGTATCGACCGGACCCACGTGCGATCATCGAACTCGATGGGTTTCACATTTCAAAATCGCTCTGTCGGACCATTCGAAGCGGCCACTTCATGATTCGCAGCGACTGGGCCTTTGACCATGTGCTCCTCGCGTGCGCAGCACAGGGCCCAGGCCGTGAGCAGACCTGGATTGACCACCGCATCGCTGAAGCCTGCCTGTCGCTGCACGAACATGGCATGGCCCATAGCGTGGAGGCTTGGCATGGCGGACGATTGGTGGGTGGGCTGTACGGCGTTCTGGTCGGCGGGGCCTTCTTTGGCGAGTCGATGTTCAGCCGCCCTGGGCAGGGCGGTCGCGATGCCTCGAAGGTCTGCCTGGCCTGGCTGGTTGAGCATCTGCGGGCCATTGGGGCGAGTCTGCTGGACATCCAATTCACCACGCCACATCTTGAACGCCTTGGGGCCACCGAAATCACGGATAACCAGTACATCGAACGGCTCGATTTAGCAATCGACCAACCAATCCAGTGGCAAATAACACCGTAACTGCTATCCTGCCCCATCTTCCCTTGTGAGGAGCCGTCGGTGAGGGTTCACGTTTGTGAATCTGCGCCGCACGGGGCATTTCGGTCGCGGCTGACAGATGCTCCAGCTCCGGGAAGTACAGCCGCGGCAGCGCGTCTTGACGCGGAACCGCGACCCGTTCTGACCGGCGTTCCGTTCGTCCAACACCGTCTCGATCAATGAGACGACCAGACCCTGCAAGCAAACGCTTGAACTGCGTAAGAAGATCCGTCTCTCAACCAATGGCCCGTGGTGTAATCGGTAACACACCTGGTTTTGATCCAGGCATTCCAAGTTCAAGTCTTGGCGGGCCAGTTCTCAACTTCTCATGACACAGCACGACTCACAACACAACAGAGGCTGCGCCGCAGTCATCCTCGCCGCCGGCAAGGGCACGCGAATGGGCAGTGATCTTCCCAAGGTCCTGCACACCGTCGCAGGCAAGCCGATGGTGCACTGGGTTGTTGAGGCATGCCGCGCCACCGGCGCCTCGCCCATTGTGCTGGTCGTCGGGCACAAGAGCGAACTCGTCCGTGAAGCCTTCTCGGACGAAGGCGACATTGTCTTTGTCGATCAAGCCCCGGAACAACTTGGCACTGGCCATGCTGTTGAAGTGTGTCGAAACGTGCTTGCCGCACTGAATGGCGATGCCTTTGTACTTGCTGGAGATGGCCCACTTATTCGCTGTGCCACGCTTGCCGATTTACTTGAGCAACACCGAAGTACCAGTGCAGCCGCAACACTCGCAACTTCGATCATTGACGACCCAACGGGCTACGGACGCATTGTGCGAGATATCCAGGGACGGTTTGTATCGATCACCGAGCACAAAAACGCCACTGAGGAAGAGCGAGCCATTCAAGAGGTCTACCCCTCGTATGCCTGCTTCGATGTGCAACGTCTTCTTGAAAGTCTCGCAAAGCTTGACCGGGATCCGCTCTCGGGCGAGTACTACCTCACCGACGTGCCAGCCATGATGCACGGCGATGGGCTGAAGGTTGAAGCCTTGACCGCTGTACCAGCAGAAGATGTACTTTCAATCAATACCCCCACCCAACTCGCGGAGGTTGACACCATACTCCGGGGGCGATTACAGATGGAGGCCACGACATGAACGTCGACCGCGATCATCTGAAGGTCTTTGGCGCTCGCGCCGGCGCCGAACTCGCCACTGAAGTCTGTGACAACCTTGATCTTCCAGTGGGCGCAGCACATACCGAACTCTTCCCGGATGGCGAGTTGATCGTCCGCATTGAAGAGGATGTGCGTGGACGCGATTGCTACATCGTGCAATCGACTTGCGATCCGGTCAATGCCAACCTGATGGAACTCTTGATCTACATCGACTGCCTCCGGCGGGCCTCGGCCAAACGTATTACGGCGGTTGTTCCATACTTTGGCTATGCCAGACAAGATCGCAAGGAAATGGGCCGCACACCAATTACGGCCAAGCTCGTAGCCAATCTGTTTACTGCGGCAGGCGCCGATCGCGTGCTGTGCATGGATCTACATGCTGCACAGATTCAAGGATTCTTTGATATCCCGGTCGATCACCTCACTGCATCGTCGACCATTGCGGACTACTTCCGCGGCATGCGAAGCGAACTGGGCGACCTCACGATTGTGTCGCCGGATGTGGGCAATGTAAAGGTTGCGAATGCCTATGCCGCCACGCTCGATGCGGACCTCGCCATCATCGACAAGCGACGCGAGTCCGGAGACACCGTTGCTTCAGAAACACTCATCGGCAACGTCAAGGGACGAACCGTGCTCATGGTTGACGACATGATTTCGACGGCGGGCACCATCTGCGCTGCCGCGAACCTCGTGATGGACCGCGGTGCCGATCGCGTCATTGCTGCCGCATCGCACCCCGTGCTCTGCGGTCTCGCCCTTGAGCGACTCCGTGATGCACCGATCTCCAAAATCGTCACCACAGATTCCATCCCCGACCGTGGCCGACTCGATCCGATTCGCCACAAACTTGTACAACTCTCGATCTCGCCCATGTTGGCCGAGGCGGTTTACCGAATTCATCACGATATGTCCATTTCCGCCCTGTTCCAACGTGGGACAGGCGTGAAGCGATAACACATCGGCGGCGGCCAAAATTCGCCGCATTTTATTGGAGGACCCAACCATGGGCCACGACACCCCGACCATCGAAGTCGCCACCCGCGAGCGAACCGGCACACGGTACGCAAAGCGGCTCCGCGACGCCGGTCGATTGCCAGCTGTGATCTACGGCCACGGCAACGATCCGGTTCATGTCAGTCTCGACACCAGCGAGACCATCAATCACCTGCGTGATGGCGTCCATGTCATCGACGTTCGGGTGGATGGTGGCACCGTCGAAACCTGCCTCATCAAGGAATTGCAGTTTGGTCATCTTGGCGATGACCTCGTGCATGTTGACTTCACACGAGTCGATCTCCATCAGATTGTCACTGTGAACGTGCCGATTAACCTGACTGGTACTCCAAAGGGCACCAAAGAAACCGGCGCCATGCTGGTGGTGGTTCGCCCTCAGATCGAAGTCAGTTGCAAGGTCAGCGAGATTCCGTCTGAAATCAAGGCCGACATCAGCGAAATGATGGAGTCACTGACAATTGGTGAGCTCGATCTGCCCGAAGGTGTGACGCCGAGCCTCGACCTCGAGAAGCATATTTGTCATATCGAGTTCCAGGCCGCCGAAGACGCCGATGCCGAAGCCACCGACGTGACTGCGGACGGCAGCGAGCCTGAAGTCATCACTGAGAAAAAGGAAGAGGAGGATGGCGAAAAGGGCTGAAGCCCCATCGCTCACTGAACCATGCGTCTTATCGTCGGCATTGGCAACCCAGGCACCGAATACGATCGCACCCGTCACAACGTCGGGTTCGAAGCGATCGACCGCCTGAGTCGCAGAATCGCACCTGGCGAAATCGCTCGGAGTCGATTTCAGGCTGGCGTGATCGAAACGCGGCTCGGAGACGAAAAGGTGCTGCTGCTCAAGCCGCTCACTTTTGTCAATCGCAGCGGGCAAACGGTGAGTGAAGCCGTACGGTTCTACAAGCTCGACCCAGAATCTGACCTACTCGTCCTTGTGGACGACACTGCACTTACATGCGGAAGAGTGCGGGTTCGCGAGACGGGTGGCACTGGTGGACACAACGGGCTGCGGGATATCTCCGCCAAGCTCGGTACCGACCAGTGGGCACGCGTGCGAATCGGCATTGACGGACCTGGAGAAATCCCACTGTCGTCCTATGTGCTCGGCAGATTTCGCCCCGACCAGCAAGATGCGGTCGATCAGGGCATCGAACAGGCCGTCGAAGCGGCCAACTGCTGGATCAACCGCGGCATCACCGCCGCCATGAATGCGTTCAACGCCGACCGGGAGCAATCAAGCTCGCCGGAGGAGACCAATAAGAATGTCTGAAATCACAGTCAATATTTACGAGGGCATGTTCCTCTTTTCCCAGTCCGCGACCAGCGATCTTGGTGGCGCAAGCCAGCACGTGCTGGACCATCTCGAGAAGGTCGGCGCGGAAGTCGTTTCCTTCAAGAAATGGGATGACCGCCGGCTTGCCTACCCGATCAAGGGCAATAAGCGAGGCGTGTACTTCCTCGGTTTCTTCAAGCTTGCCGGCGATCAGATGCGCACACTCGAGCGAAACCTCCTGCTGTCGGAAGAGTTGCTTCGATTCCTTATCACTCGCGCCGATCACCTGACGCTCGAGCAAATGGAAGCCGCCGAAGGTCGCGAAGCCATCGCTGACGAGATTAAGGCCCGCAGCCAGCAAAAGGCTGAAGATGTCGAGTCCTCGGTTCGTGTCACGACCCGTGCCGACCGCGAAACTGCCGAAGAAGAAGCCATGGCAGAGACCGAAGCCCCTGAGGCGAGCGAAACTCCAGAGACGAGCAGCGAAGCACCTACCGAAGAGGCTGCTCCAGAAGAGGCCGCTCCAGAAGAGGCCGCTCCAGAAGAGCCAGCGGCATCTTGAGTAGATGACAAAGGTGACCTCGAACCAGTACGATGACCGGTCGCGATAGGAGAAAGAAGCCATGCCAGGTAGCGTTAACAAGGTTTTCCTCATGGGCAATCTCACCCGAGATGTCCAAATCAAGCATACGGCCAACAACACGGCCATTGCCAATCTCAGCCTTGCAGTCAATCGGCGATACCGCAATAACGCCGGCGAGATGCAGGAAGAGACGACCTTCGTTGACTGCGAAGCTTGGGGCCGTACCGCCGAGACCATGGGCAAGTACCTCTCCAAGGGCCGACCAGTCTTTATTGAAGGTCGGCTTCGACTTGACCAGTGGGAAGATCGCGAAGGCAACAAGCGATCCAAATTGGTCGTAGTCATTGATACGTTCACCTTCGTTGACAGCCGCGGCGGCGGCGCAAACGATGCTAATAGTGGCGGCAAGTCACGATACCAATCTGCCCAAACCGGTAGCGGTGGTGGCGGTACGACCAACCCTGACGACATACCGTTCTGATCTGCTCGCACAACCAATGACGATCGAGGCCAGTGTGGCCCCGCATCACTTTCCAGACGCTGGGGCGCCGCGGCGCTCCTCAACTCCCCCATCGGAGGACAACGCACATGAGTCGTAGAACAATTGAACTCCTGCTTCTTGAGAACGTCGAAAGCCTTGGCATCATCGGCGACGTGGTCAAGGTTCGCACGGGCTACGCCCGAAACTACCTTCTGCCAATGGGCATGGCCGAACCGCCAAGCCAAGAGCGCATCGACGCACTCGGCGCTGAACGCGATATAGCACTTGCAACGGTCGCCGCTAAGCGGACCGCCCGCGAAGAACTCGTCGCACGCATGGAAGAAGTCGAGCTCACCCTCGTCCGATCTTGCAACGATCGAGGCGGGCTGTACGGCTCGGTCACGCAGCGTGACATCTCAGATGGACTCGCTCAGGTTGGCTACGATGGCGTCGACATTCGCTCTGTACGCCTACCAAGTTCTATCCGCCGGATCGGCACCTACGAGGTTCCGATTCAGTTCGAGACTGACCTTCGTGTTGACATCACTGTGACCGTCGAGCCCGACCAACCGCTTGAAGAGCGTGAGGAAATGGAATTCGATGATGAGGGCGAGCTGATCGAGAAGCCAGCGAAAAAGCCTCATCAGCCCGAGCCCGCCGCCGAGGCGGCAAGCACCGAGCAAGCTCCAACTGAGGTTGTGGCGACACCGGAGGCCTGATCTCTACTCTTACAATGAAACGACGCAAGCCAGTGCATGCACTGGCTTGCGTCGTT